>NZ_JBCNHI010000001.1:0-216037 GCF_050482105.1 Paenibacillus jamilae
ACCAACCGAAGCTGGTTTATAGAAAGAGCGATTAGCTCATTTTTAATGCTAGCGATTCTTCTTTATAAAAGAAGTAATCTTTATTTCATCATCCATTTGTTCAGTTTTCAAAGAACTTGTCTGACTTCGTTTTGTTTAACAAGCCAGGAATTAGATCATATCATGTTAGTTGCTTTCTTGTCAAATCTTTTTTTGATCATCTCTTCTGCAACCTCGCTTCAAGAAATGTCATTCTCAAAGCAACGTCTAATAATATATCACGCCTAAAGTTATTTAGCAAGCACTTTTTTATATTATTGTTCGTTACTACATAACAGATAATAAGGCAGCCACTCCGCTCTGGAACGGAATGGCTGCCCTCATTGCACAAACTATTATTCTTGTTCTAACAGTCTGATGAATTCATCCTCATCTTCTATGGTGTCGATTCCTAGCTGTTGTGCCTTGGCCAGCTTGCTCCCAGCCTTTTCACCAGCTATGACTAGATCCGTCTTCTTCGATACAGATCCGGCAACTTTGGCTCCCAGCGCCTCCAGCCTCGATGCAGCTTCATCACGCGTAAGCTGATGCAAGGTACCTGTAAGCACAACCGTTTTGCCACTGAAAAAGCTGTCGGTCTTTTTCGCCTGTGGAGCTTCGGGAGCCTGAGCTTTCACCCCTAGGGACAGCATCTTTTCAATCCCTGCTTGAGTAAATGGATCGGCAAAGAATGCAACAATGCTTTCAGCTACAATCCCACCTACATCCGGCAGTTCTATCAATTCATCCACCGTAGCGGACATCGTCTTGTGCAAATCACGATAGTGCTCAGCCAACATGCGTGTCGTCGCTTTGCCGGTATTCGGTATGCCAAGTGCATAAAGGAAAGAAGCCAGGTCACTCTCCTTACTCTTTTCAAGTGCCGCCAAGAGGTTATTGGCCTTTTTCTCACCAAAGCGCTCCAGCTTCACAAGATCATCATATTGCAGTGTATACAGATCCGCAGGTTCACGAACTCCCAGTTCATCATGCAATTGGATGGCTGTTTTGTCACTGAACGTCTCAATGTCCATAGCATCACGTGAAGCAAAATGGGAAATGCGGGCCACAATTTGTGGCTTACAACCTAGCTTATTGTCACAAAATAAATGGGCGCCTCGCTGCTGCAGCGGAAACCCACAGGCTGGACAATGATCTGGAACAACAATTTCCTCCCCGTCATTCTCAGATGTAACTTTTCCCAAAATCTCTGGAATAACATCGTTCGAGCGACGAATAAACACACGTGTCCCCAAAGCAAACTTCAGGTTTTTACGCTCGATATCGCCAGCATTGTTCAGCGTACAATTTTGCACAGTGACTCCCGCCAGCTCTACCGGTTCTACCCTAGCCAGTGGAGTGATCTTCCCGGTTCTTCCTACATTCCACTCGACCGAGTTAAGCACTGTAGTCGTTTCCTCTGCTTCGAACTTATAGGCCACCGCCCAGCGTGGGAATTTATCGGTATATCCGAGAACCTCACGTATGCGCATATCTGTAATTTTCAATACTGCCCCATCAATAAGATAATCCAATCCAGCACGGGATTCTTCAATCTCAATCAGCTGATCCATCACATCATCAAAATTATCAAAGTAAGTCAGGTATGGGTTTACCTTGAAATGATTTTCACGCAGGAAGGCCATCATCTCCTGATGACTGTTAAACTGAATACGGTCCGCATAACCCACATTGTAGAAAAAAGCATTCAATCGCCGTTCTGCTGTTACTTTGGGATTCAGGTTACGCAAAGCCCCAGCCGCGGCGTTCCGTGCATTTTTAAGAGGATCCGTAGCAGTCTCATTATATTTAGACAGTACAGAGAGATTCATGATCCCTTCTCCCTGCACCTCAATAGTTCCATTTTGAAAAGGAATTTTAAGTGGGACGGATTTAATCGTCTTGACCTGTGCCAGTATCCCCTCACCTACTACACCATTACCGCGGGTGGAAGCCTGCACCAGCTGTCCATCCGTATACGTCAGGTTTAGTGTCAGTCCATCAAATTTTAATTCTATTGCATAGCCTGGAGACGGCAATGGCTGCTCCGGGTTCTTGGTATTATAATCATTGATCAGCTTCACGACACGCGCATTCCATGCACGCAGTTGCTCCATATTCTGAGCTTTATCAAGGCTCCATAATGGGGCGAGATGGCGATGCGGTGTGAAACCCTTGAGGATCTCCCCGCCCACACGTTGTGTTGGCGAATCCGGCAGCACAAGACCGCTTGTCTGCTCAAGCGCTACCAGTTCGTCATAAAGCACATCATATTCCCTGTCGCTGATTTGGGGCTCATCCAATGTATAGTAGTGATAGTTACATGTGTTCAGATCAGCAACAAGCTGCTCCATCCTGTGCATTGGGTTCATGCAGGCGTATCCCTCCGGGAACTTCATTAGAGCAGAGGCCTAGCCAAGCTGCCCTATGAGGTTCGAGATTTAATGACTTTTTAGGTTTATTCTACTTTTGTAATCGGCGCAAAGCCAGCCAACAGTCGTTTAACTCCTACAGGAGCCGGGAAAGCAATTTGAAGTTCCATATCATTGCCTGTACCTTTTACAGCTACAATAGTTCCAATTCCCCATTTGCCATGCTGCACCTTATCTCCAGCAGCAAAAATGGATGAACCTCCTGTCGAAGCAGTCGTAGTTGGTTTTGCCGGTGAAGAAGTGGTTACTGTGACGCGAGGCGACGCGGAAGCAGACGAACCACTACGACTCATCGTATCGAACGAGCGCTCTCCGCCAAAGTTGCTGCCGCCGCCTTTACCCAGTCCGCGACCACCATAAGAACCGCCTACATTGCCTGAACGACGGTAGCGGTCGCGCTTGATGACCGTATCCTCTTTTAACTCATCCGGAATCTCTTCGAGAAAGCGGGAAGGCGGGTTAGCTGTGGTACGTCCAAACAGAGTGCGCATCTGAGCGCATGTGAGGAACAACTGCTCCTCAGCACGGGTAATCCCGACATACGCCAATCTACGCTCTTCCTCCAGCTCTTCATTATCCAAAAAGGCCCTGCTGTGAGGGAATACCCCTTCCTCCATACCAACGATAAATACGATAGGAAACTCCAGTCCTTTGGCGCTATGCATGGTCATTAATACAACCGCATCACTCTGCTCCTCTTCATCGTCATTCATGGAATCAATATCGGCAATGAGAGCAAGATCAGTCAGGAAGGAGACGAGCGATTTGTCTTCGGTCCCTTTTTCAAATTCCATAGTTACTGACAGAAACTCATCAATATTCTCCAAACGCGAGCGTGACTCAAGTGTATTTTCGTTTTGCAATTCCAATCGATATTGGGTGGTTTCCAGCATTTTTTCGGTCAACTCAGTAACTGACAGGTAATCCACCATCCGACTTAAACCTTCAATCATATCGTAAAACTCTACAAGCGCATTGCGCGTGCGTCCAGCAAAGCCCAAATCATCAACCACTTGAAGCACACGGAAAATCGAAACCCCACGTTCCGCCGCGGCTGCCTGTAATTTGCCAACCGTTGTGTCGCCGATGCTTCGTTTGGGTACATTAATGATTCGGATCAGGCTGATATCGTCGTCAGGATTGGACAGTAGGCGAAGATACGCCAGCAAATCCTTAATCTCTTTACGATCATAGAACTTGA
Organism: Paenibacillus jamilae; assembly: GCF_050482105.1. GTDB lineage: Bacteria > Bacillota > Bacilli > Paenibacillales > Paenibacillaceae > Paenibacillus > Paenibacillus jamilae_B. The sequence continues at coordinate 3,652 of NZ_JBCNHI010000001.1, forward strand.
TTCCGCCCACGATTTGGTAAGGAATATCCGATTTGATCAAAATTTCCTCGACCACCCGAGACTGGGCATTCGTACGGTACAAAATGGCATGATGGCTATAGGTTTTGCCCGCCTTAATATTCTTATGAATTTCTGAGGCGATAAAATAGCCTTCGTCATGTTCGGAGTCAGCACGATAAACCTTAATCTTGGCGCCGCCTTCTTTGTCGGTCCATAGTTTTTTTGGCTTGCGGCCTGTGTTTTGGCCAATGACTTCGTTAGCTGCATTAAGAATATTTGAAGTTGAGCGATAGTTCTGCTCCAGCAAAATCGTGCGTGCTTCCGGGTAATCCTCTTCAAAGTTCAAAATGTTGCTAATATCCGCACCCCGCCACCGATAGATGGATTGGTCGCTATCACCTACAACACATAGCCGATGATGCTTGTCGGCCAGCATTTTGCACAGCATGTACTGCGCACGGTTCGTATCCTGATATTCATCAACATGAATGTATTGAAATTTCTTCTGATAGAAATCAAGTACCTCAGGTACTTCTTTAAAGAGCTGAATCGTTGCCATGATCAAATCATCAAAATCAAGAGAGTTGTTGTTTCTGAGCCGTTGTTGGTACTTGGTATATACCTTCGCCACAATTCCTTCAAAATAATCGCCAATCTTGCGCTCATACATTTCGGGTGTGACCAGTTCATTTTTAGCCGTACTCATCATAGACTGAACCGCTTTGGGTTCAAACTTTTTGGTATCTATATTCAGGTCCTTCATACAGCTCCGAATGACAGACAATTGATCCGTAGAATCCAAGATGCTGAAATTGGAGGTAAATCCGATTCGCTCGATATCGCGGCGTAAAATACGCACACACATGGAGTGAAAGGTGGATACCCACACATCTTTCCCCTGCGGGCCAATCAGCTTGGATACGCGATCCTGCATTTCACGCGCAGCCTTGTTCGTAAAGGTAATCGCCAAAATCCCCCATGGGGCCGTTTTGCGGGTTGCGATGAGGTAAGCTATTCGGTGCGTAAGCACCCGTGTCTTACCACTGCCCGCGCCAGCCATAATCAGCAACGGACCATCTACCGCCTCCACGGCCTGCCGCTGAGGCTGATTAAGGCGAGCTACCGCCTCGTGTATATCTATTGATTGCATGCGTGCATGCTCCTTTCCCTAAACTTTCATAAAATTCACGTTCTATCCTTCACAACTACCGTCTCCAGTGCTTTCGCCAAGTCACGATAAATAATGTTTCCTACTACAATGGTGTCACAAACAGCTGCTGCTTGTAACGCGGTAGATTTATCCACGATCCCTCCTCCGTATAGGACACGAGATCGCTCTGTAGCACGATGTATTTTTTGCACCAGCTCCATATCTCCAAAGACACCGCTGTATTCCACATATATGATCGGCAGATGCATAAGCTTGTCAGCAATCTGTGCATATGAGGCGGCAGCAGAGGCACTCAGCAAAGTATCCGCACTGGTAAGCTTAGCGACGGTAGAATCACCGTTCAAAACAATATATCCTTCCGTCACAAGTAAATCCCACGGAATCATATAACCAAATTGCTCAATCGCACGTTGGTGCTGCCCCGTAATCCAATTACTGTCAGCGGTATTCAGCACCATGGGAATCATATATAGATCAAACCCCGGCACCACAGCTTCCAGATCGGATACCTCAAGCACACACGGCACCTCATAACGCCGAACCCGTGACAGCAAATCCACCGTATTTTCATAGGTTACGCCCGAAGAACCTCCCACCATAATGGCGTCCGTACCTGACATGCACACAGCATCCAGCACCTCATCATTCAGTTCCTTGTCAGGATCAAGCTTAAATACATGCCTCCATGATTGAATTGAATCTGCCAACACACATTCCTCCAGCATCCATTGCTTTTGTCATCATCCAGACGAGCCGAATTCCAATATCCAAAAGCGTTCTATGCTAAGTCTATGACAGTGCTTAAAAGGTGTCAATGTTCGTATCAAATGGGAACACCGAGTTCAGACAGCTCATGGTTTTAGCGCATACAACCAACTGCGTCTACTAAGTTCTTTTTCCGTTAAAACATCTGTATAGAAACCTCTTACACCCATCTGTTCGTACTCCGTAGCATCCTGCAACTCGTTAATCGTATTTACGTAGCACACCGCCCCCGCCTGACGCAAACTTTCCACTAAGGCACCACTTACGCGATTTTCTGGTAAAGTCACTGCCGTTATATCATATTGTTGGACAAATTGAATGATCTGGTCATCCGTATCTTCTGTAGCATAGAGCGTATAAATAATGGATGTATAAGGATAGATACTCCGCAACGTTTGCAGCATTTCTTCATTATAAATTTGAGGGACAATACGAGACAAAAGTTCGGGATTTTTCTCTTGGGTCTGACGGGTCAGTTGCGCAAACAACTGCTTGATTCGAGCAGGGTCCTGCTCTTTCGTATCGGTCACAATATAGGCATCCGGGTAGTTTTCCAATAAATCCAATACATCCTTCCAATCTATCGGAGTATAGGAACCGTGTATGGGAGTGTTTTTAAATTGATGATAGCTCCAAGGCTTTCCGCCCTGCTCTGTAGCAACAGCGTATTCCTGTTGCATTTGTTTTGTAAACGATTCTGTCCATTCATGGCGCGCCACCAAATGTCCATCCGAAGTAAACATCAGGTCGACCTCGAATACACGGCTGCCTTTTTTATAATTTTCCACAAACGCTTCACGCGCATTGGTATAGGCCAAACCATCAACGGCCCCCATGGCATGCGAAATCACACGGTGTGTGGTAAAGCCAGTATGTTCTTCTGTAGATTGTCCTTTGTAAGCCAGTAAAAATGTGCCACATAACATTAAAAGAATAATCGCAGCAATCCATCGTTTCATAGGGTGTCACATCCTTTTCGTACAGGACAATACCCTACATACACCTACTCAAAACAGTTCTATATCAACTGAATTAAAAAATCAGCTATATAGACACAAAAACACCCTCCGACTAAGCCGAAGGGTGACGCGGATTAATATGCGTTTTTGAAACCATTGCGAATCGTACGGAAAATAATTTTAATATCGAATAAGAGCGACCAGTTCTCAATATAGAAAATGTCATGCTTAATTCGTTCCTCAATAGATGTATCTCCACGCAAACCGTTACTCTGTGCCCAGCCTGTAATCCCGGGACGAACATGATGCTTCACCATGTATTTGGGAATTTCCTCACGGAACTGATCCACATAATAGGGCCGTTCCGGACGTGGACCAACGACACTCATATCACCCAACAGTACGTTGAAAAACTGTGGCAGCTCGTCGAGACTCGTTTTTCGAATAAAAGTACCAAAACGCGTGCGCCTTGGGTCATTAGCAGTCGTCCAGCCCGTATCTTCAGTTCCTGGCGGCAGTACCTTCATGGAGCGAAATTTGTACATCCGGAAGGTGCGACGGTTCAAGCCTACCCGCTCCTGCTTAAAAATAACGGGGCCTCTCGACGTGGCCTTCACACCAATCGCCACGGCCAGCATAATCGGAGAGGTTAGAATAATCGCAAATAAAGAAAATAAAATATCGAACAGGCGCTTAAACAAACGATTCCCTGCTACATCCAGTGGGATATCCCGCACATTGATCATCGGCATACCTGCAAAGTTATCAAAGTAAGGCCGTGCAGGCAAATAATCAAAGAAGTCGGGAATAATAAGCGTACGTACTCCAGCCTTTTCACACATGTTGATAATCTTGGGGTACTTATCATGGGCATCCAGCGGCAACGCCAGAATGACTTCATCAATCATCAGGCGCGACAGCGTTGCCTCCAACTGGTCTAACCCTCCAAGAATTGGGCGAAAATGAGCTTCTTCCTCTTCACTCCAATGCCGTTTATCATCCAGAAATCCCACCACTTCATAGCCTAAATCAGGGTACTGTTCAAGATTATGATAAAATCGTTGGCCCAAAGAACCTGCTCCAAGAATGAGCATGAATTGCTTATTGTATCCTTTTTGACGGAGGACTTTAAGAACTTGCTTCAAAAAATATCGATAAAACAAAATAATCAGTACATTACCAACCATATAGATCGCCAGGTAGGACCGAGAGATGTCGATTTGCTTTACGAAGAACATCACACTCAACAGCACAAACAGGCCAACAATGTGAATCTGGGTAACGCGAAATACATCATCTGCAAACCGTTTTTTTCGTTTTGGTGAATAGAGTGAAAATAACATCCCCAGCACTACGGCAATGAGACCATAAATTAAGCTCCATCCTCCATATACTTGAATAGGAAGCGGCTCTTTATAAGTAATCCATTCACTTTCAAATTTGAAAAACCAAGCGATCAGAAAGGATAACTGAATGACCGCGAAATCCGCCACAATATATAATTGGGTTAAAAAACGCTGATTTCTGCGTATCATGCTTTCACCTCAGTACGAGATTGTTCCCCGCTGTCCGGCTTAACCGGTGCAGACAACTTATTTTTAAGAAAAGCCATTCCAAACTTCACCGTAATTCCCGCATATACAGCCATGTTGGTGAACCAGCTGTACTGCTGCTTATAATGCTTACGATGAAATACCCACATAGCTCTATGAAACTCATAAATAATTTTCAAAGGACGACGGCGAGCGCTGCCTCCTTTGATATGAATAATATATGTGCGTGGGTAGTAGTAAATGCCCCAACCCGCTTGTTTAATCCGGTAACACCAGTCTATATCCTCACCATACATAAAAAAGGTTTCGTCCAATCCGCCAACCTGGTCAATCGTCTCCCGACGCACCAGCATAAAAGCCCCTACCAGTACATCTACAGGATACTCATCATCCGGGCTTAGATGCCCAAGCTGATATTGGTTGTACTTTGGGTTATCCGGGTAACGCTTCGACCAACCGAAAGCATAGTAAAAAGACGCAGACGGCGTTGGAAACCCTCGCTTACAAGCCTTGTCTAGTGAGCCATCTGGCAGGATGACCTTACAGCCCGATGCCCCCATCTCCGGGTGCGTATCCATAAACTGAATCATTGTATCCAGCGTATCCGGCTGCACCAACGTATCGGAGTTCAATAGCAATACATAACGCCCACTAGCTACTTCCATGCCCTGATTGTTCGCCTTGGCGAAGCCTGTATTATCCTGATTAGCTATCAATGTAATCTCTGGGTATGCAGCACGAATAGCCTCAACAGACCCGTCACTGGAGTGATTATCAATGACAATCACTTCATACCGATACTGCGTCTCTGACGCATACACTGACTGCAAACAATCCAGCGTCAATCGACACGTATTATAGTTGACGACCAGTATGCTTACATCCATATTTAAAACGCTCCTGACAAATTCAGTAATCTATTCTACTATCGCCTATTATAGCATACCCCGTACGCCACGGGGCGCAAAAATGCACATAACTTGTAACCTTGCATAGTTAGTGGAATTTCACAAAATTCGATTCTAGTCGCTCCAAAGTGCAAATATAGACAAACGAAACCATCTGAATCTATATATTGTTCATTGGAAGTCGATTATTGGATTTTTGTAAAATCCTCGGTTGAGGTCTAAATTTCATCGTGGTAAGATATACATGGAAAAAGGGCTGGTGCCAGCCAGCCCCGCGCAACCAACGCTCCAAGAGCGGACGGTTTTGGAACAATCAGGCCGAAAATAGACCCTTCCTTGCGGGGGCGGTCTATTTTCGTTTGCTAAACTCTAACAGTGTGACGATTAACGCCCCGAACGTCAGCATTAAACTGAGCGCCTCAAACACTGTCACAGGCTTCACCCCCCTCCTCGGGAGAGTTAGCCGACCGCCCTTGCCAGCTCTATCGGTTGCACGTTTCAATTATACTATATATTTCCAAAAAGGAACATGCATTCGATGGGTTTTTATCTAGCATTCATTTGCACCTTTGATTATTTGACGCTCCTAAATGGAAAAAAGTTTCAGTATTTTTCTTCCCATCTTCTATAATTTCCCCAGTATAAAGACTAACTTATAAATCCAGTTGTCCAACCGTGACTGCCTATAAAATGGAGACTGCCCAATGTATTTTATACGGGAAAGCACACTCTTTTGGTAGCTATCTAGGAATCGATCCGCGTCTTTATACAATGGTGAGGCGATGTCTTGTCCATATAGTTGAAGAAATTGCCGAGCTTGCCTACTTAAAATATAGCGATTTTTCCCTTCCACAAATCTACTTAGTCTTTTTCTCCACTTGCTGATCCAGCCATCCGTTGAACCTCCAAGCACATTGTTTTGATGCTGCCGATACCAAATGGACGGCTCAGGATCAAAAACGACTTCGCCAAAAGAGGCTGTGCATAGGTAAATCCACCAGTCATGCATGATAATGTTCTCCAAAGTATCCGGCATTTTCTTTTTCACGAGCTGGAGTGTTTGTTTATTGAACACCATGGTGCAACCTACACACACATTCTCGATGAGAGCATTATATAAGGATAAAGGTCTGGGAATATCAGCTGGCCATACCTTGAGAGGCTCCAAGTTTTGAGAAACCATTTGGGTAGCAGAACAGTACATCAGCGGCCGGCTCTCGTCCCTCTCCCTGAGCTGAGCTACAGCCCGAGCAAGCTTGTTCGGCATCCACACATCATCCTGATCACAAAAAGCGTAATAGTCGAATGTATCAGACGATCTTTGGATCAGATCAAAAAAGCTCGCAATAACGCCTACATTACTTTTGAGGCATAATCTAATCTGTTCAGGATAACGCTGTGCCACTGTAATCAACTTGGATACTGTATCATCTGTCGATCCGTCGTCGCGGATTAGAATCTGTACTTCTACGTCTTTTTGGTTGATGAGACTTTCTATCTGCTCGTCTAAGTAAGTTGCTCCATTATATGTAGACAATAATACTTGTATGTTAGGTCTGTTCAGAGTAATGCCCTCCTTCTTTGATAATATGGGCTACAGGACATGGATGTCCCCACCTGCCTATACATTATAATGCTCTTCGTCCTTAATCAACATAGTCTTAAATATAATAAAATCTCCCAATCGTGAAATGATGGGAGATTGTTGATAGCTATGATAAGGTTTTAATTATTCAGATTCATTAAAATACTCCTGCAAAAAGTCACGCAATCCCTTGCGCCAATCCTGTAAATCGTGAAATCCGTTGGTCCGGATCGCAATATGCTCCATCACGGAATTACGTGGCCGCGCCGCGGGTCTGGGAAACTGCTCTGTGCTGCATGGCTCTAATTTTGCAGTGATCTTTACAGCAGATAGCTCTGTGGCATCCTGCAAAATAGCTTGTGTGAACTCGTACCAGGTACAGGAACCGCTATTGGATGCATGATATACGCCATACTTCTCCGTTTTAATCAATTCCGCCAAAAAACGTGCCAAATCCACCGTATAGGTAGGTGACCCTTTCTGATCATTCACCACCTGGAGGAGCGGCTTCTCCTGTCCAAGCTTCAGCATCGTTTTGACAAAATTGTTCCCGTGCAATCCATATACCCAAGACGTACGAACAATAAAATACTTAGAGGAAAGCGTCTCGGTTAATATTTCTCCCGCACGTTTGGACTTTCCATAGATACTCTGCGGATTCGTATTATCATATTCGTGATAGGGCTGCTCGGCTGTTCCATCGAACACATAATCTGTGCTGATATAAACCAGCTTGGCTCCAACCTTTTCCGTAGCCAGCGCCATATTACGCGTTCCAGCTGCATTTACTTGATAAGCTGTATCCACATCAGTCTCCGCCGCATCCACCGCTGTATACGCTGCACAGTGGATTACAGCTTCAGGCTGATATTGACCTACTATTTTCATCGCTTGGTCCAAATCTGTAATATCCAGCTGTTCCCGGTCGTAACCCAGGACATTATGTCCCTGCTCTTGGAAGACCTTTACCACATCCTTGCCAAGTTGACCGGATGCTCCAGTAACCAATATTCTCATTTTACACATCCCCTAAGCGGGAACCATACTGCTTGGCATAATATTGCTGATATTCACCGGATTGAATGCGGGCCCACCATTCCTCATTGTCCAAGTACCAGCGAATCGTTTCTTTAATGCCAGTCTCAAAAGAGTGTTTGGGCTTCCAGCCCAGCTCGTTCATGGTTTTAGTTGGATCAATACCGTAACGGCGGTCATGGCCCGGACGATCCTGTACATACGAGATTAGAGATTCTGGCTTGCCCAGCTCCTCCAGTACCGTTTTGACGATGTGCACATTCGTCCGCTCGTTATTCCCCCCAATATTATACACTTCACCCAGCTTGCCCTGATGAATGACCAGATCAATTGCGCTGCAGTGATCCTCCACATACAACCAGTCGCGAATGTTCAAGCCATCCCCGTATACAGGAAGCTGTTGATCGCTCAATGCACGTGAGATCATTAACGGAATCAGTTTTTCTGGAAATTGGTAGGGACCGTAGTTATTAGAGCAACGTGTGATATTTACCGGCAAACCGAAGGTTTCATGATATGCACGAACTAACAGATCACCGCCTGCCTTGGAGGCAGAATAGGGACTATTAGGCTGCAACGGAGTGTCCTCTGTGAACAATCCGGTTTCACCCAGTGAACCATATACTTCATCTGTTGACACCTGTACAAATTTGGCCACATTATATTTTTTGGCGGCATCCAATAATACCTGTGTGCCCAATACGTTTGTTTTTACAAACACTTCCGGCTCCAAAATACTTCGATCCACATGCGACTCTGCCGCAAAATTCACCACCACATCAATTCCCTGTTGCATCAGCTGATCCATCACTTGTGCATCAGTAATATCCGCTTTGACAAAGGTATGCTTGGGATGGTCTTCGATCGATTTCAAATTCTCCAAGTTGCCTGCATAAGTGAGTGCATCCACATTCACAATTTCATAGTCTGGATGCTGCTTTAACATATACAATACAAAGTTACTGCCAATAAATCCGGCACCGCCGGTGACAAGAAGTTTCATAAATACCTCCTAAACGTGCATTAATACAAATCACATAGGCTTTTGAAACAGAACGACAAAACAGTCGCCTATTATCACTCTAGTCAAAGTTAATGTCTGCATCACTTAATGTTGGATGCCTCTGATCCTTCTCTGAAAGAATAGCCTGAGAAGTTGGCCAATCAATCCCCAGCGCAGGGTCATTCCACAGAATTCCCCGATCATTTTCGGGGGAGTAATACTCGTCTACCTTATACAACACTTGAGTATTTGGAACAAGCGTACAGAACCCATGAGCAAACCCTTTAGGCACCAGTAGCTGACGTCTATTGTGCTCGCTTAAGATTACCCCAACCCATTGACCGAATGTTGGAGAACTTTTGCGAATATCCACAATAACATCATAGATAGCTCCAGAGAGCACTCGAATGAGTTTGGTCTGGGCCTTGGGATTAAGCTGGTAATGCAACCCTCGGATCACGCCAGCTTCTGCCGATAAGGACTGATTATCCTGAATAAAAACATGATTGATTCCATGCTGCTTCATAATTTGCTCATTGTAGCTTTCCATAAAAAAACCACGGTGATCACCATGGACCACGGGTTCAATGATTTTTGCACCTGCAAGTACTTCCTTTGTTATCATTCACGAAACCTCCAACATCTTCTGTATATACTTTCATTTATGATTACTATAAAATTAATAAGCACACTATTTTGGGAGGGAATATGCTTTTGAATTTATCGAGAGTTAATAAAAATTTTGTTTGGTCCTATTTGATTTTGATGTGGCTACTTATCCCGATTTTCATATTGCTTAAAGTTGATTCTTACTATATTTCCATATTATTTAGCCTAAATATCGCTCAGTCGTTTGTCATAGGTGCTACATACATTTTACACATCAGTGGTATCTTAACATATGCAAAGAAAGAAATAATGGTGCAATACCTAGCTTTTGGCGGCTATCTCGTTGGGATTATATTCATTTACGCTTTCCTCCAAAGGGAACATTTTATTTATTATTGGGACTTTTCGGCCTATTGGAATACTTCCATACAATTTAATAATCTTTTAAGTACAGATTTTATAGCAGCATCTAAACAAATCTATGCAAGTATTTTAAGAGACGATTATTCCGTGTTCCCAACAGTCTTTCTTGCTCTACCCTTAAAGTTCTTAGGTACAAGCTACATGAGCTATGTGTTAGCAATCTATACCTGTTTCTTGTATCCTTCTTGTTTGATACTGTTCTTATTATGTATCAAGATTGCTGATCAAATCCAGCTAAACACAAAATTGAACGTTCTTATCATCTTTGTACTTACATTTACTTTCCCAATTATGATAGCTCCTATGTTAGGTGGATACCTGGATTCTATAGGACTTATTTTTATCTGCTTGTCCTTAGTTATTTTATTTAATAATGATTTTGAACGCTTAAATGTAAAAGCGATTTTACTTTTAGCTGCTTGCCTGGTATTGCTTACATTCACAAGAAGATGGTATGGATTTTGGATTGTATCTTTTTTTGGGTCAATCGGTATCGCTTTTATATTCAAATGGATCTTAGAAAAAGAGTTTCGCTTTAAGCAGCTTTTACAGGTTATTTTGAATTTTTTCATTATAGGAGCTTCAAGCGCATTATTTCTTATCATATTCTTCAATGAATTTATTCAAAGAGCTCTGACCAATAATTTTAAGAACGCCTACTCTGCTTATTATTTTGGTGACGTCTTAAGTAACTTGCAAAATTTATTTTATCATTATGGGGCCTTTATTTTTATCATAGCTCTTGTTGGTTTCGTAGGCTTGCTATTTATGAGTAAAACAAGGTATATATCAATCTTTTTACTTACGAACTTATTCATTACGTACTTTCTATTTACAAGAATCCAAAGCTTAGCATCTCAGCATTATTATCTGCTTACAGTGAACGTGTTAATTCTTTTTATTAGTGGCGTTATTCTTATACTAAACTATTTATCCAAGATAAAATATGCAAAAAGTATTGGCTTAGTTATTCTGGCTTATTTAGTGCTCTGTAATTTCTTAGTAACCTTTACAAATACAAATGCACGGCCGGTTACCTATTTCTCTTCTTTATTCAGTGACTTTAAACAAACACCTAGAGTAAGAACAGATATACCTGTGTTGAAGCAATTGACGGCTGATCTTAAGGAAATTTCATCAGAACAGCATAAAATATATGTCCTATCGAGCTCTGGAATCCTTAATGATGATATACTCAGACAGATCGAAATGCCTGACAATAGCAACGCTCTTCCGTTTATGAATTTGACCCATCATGTTGATTTAAGAGATGGCTTCCCAGTGTCGTTTTTTGAATCCGATTATGTCGTGATTGCAATACCTACGCAATACCATTTAGGTGAAAGTGGTCAAAAAGTTATAGGTATACTCGCAGAAGAGGTCATGAACGGATCTCTTAAAAATAACTTTAAACCTTTAAAAAGCTACACCCTTGATAATAACGTAAAAGCTATCGTATTGAAAAAGACATCATCCATCTCAAAAGAAAAAATTGATCTTATACGTTCACAATTTAAAGAAATATATCCTGATAATCCCGATCTTTTCTAATCCAATCCAGATGTCCGACGCATATAAAAAAGCCCTCGAATAAATCGGGGGCTTTTTTTAGTTAATCATTAAACATTTTTATTAGGAATTGTAGTTATTTTAGAATTACCAAAACTAAATTTTTTGCCAATCAGGAAGGGTAAAAACCTATTAAATAATTCAATAAAGAGAACACAACTTAAGAAGACAAGTAAGGTAGAAATGACAACAAATGAAATTCCATCTAAATACATATTTGTTTTAACAGAAAACATCTCGTAAAAATTCACATTCTCCCAGAAGCTAAGTATTAATCCATGCAGACCAAATATAATTAGAGAATTTTTACCGAAATAGGACAGTAAGCTAGATGACTCAATTTTCTTGGACAAGTATATATAGAACATTAGACTACATAGTACTGATAGATAAAATAAAATGTAATGATGTCCATAGTAATTCCCTGACATGCCTGGTTTATCATTGATTAGAAATAACAAAAGACCGAGGAAGCCACCAGCGTAAGCAAAGTATGGTTTATTAATTTTGATTTTGTCGATAAAAAATTGTTCATTCAATTTAAATAAATAACCACAAATAATTAAGGATGCTGCATTAATGGACGTACCAAATGACCAGGGAAGTGCATGTGTGTCAAGTTTACTTAAAAATGCCCCTAGAATGGTGAGCAATATCCAAAATACATACATATAACTTTTCTTTGAGGAAATCTTCAAAACTAAGTACGAAATAATTTGGGCCAAGAAAAGACAAGGTAGGAACCATAGAGACATATTAAGAATACCCAAGTGATTCCCATCTGCATATAAAAAGGTTTCAATAACAACCATTGGATCAAGTGTTCCGACAATTCCCATCCAATGCATCCAACCAAAGTACAATAAGGAACATATATAAAGAGTCGTATACGGTAAAAGAATTGTTTTGATTTTAGACCACAGAAAGCTACTAAACTTATACTTCTGAAAATTAGAAGTAAACCCAGAAGCAAAAAAGAAAAGAGGCATATGAAAGGAATAAAAATACCCTATTATAAAGCTTTTATCCATCGACTCGTTCCCTTTAAAACCATGGGGCACTAAATGTGAGAAGACTAAAAAAATAATTGCCAGTCCTTTTAATACATCTACCCACTTTATTCTAGCTGGAGCATGCACAATTTGCATTTATACAGTCTCACTTTCGTTATGTCATTATTGATTTTTAACCCCGCGCATCCTAAGAAAACAGTTCATAATCCATTTCACTCACTAATTTGTTAGCCAGCATCAATGAAGCATGTGTTCCTGCATCAGTCCACCAATTTTCTAAAATATCAAATGTAAGTTGGTTTCGTTGAATATAAGCGTTATTAACATCAGTGATTTCATATTCTCCTCTTGCTGAAGGGGTCAAAGTCTTGATAATACCAAACACTGAATGGTTAAACATATAAATGCCCGTTACTGCATAATCACTTTTAGGGTTCTTAGGCTTTTCTTCAATATTTACAATGTTATCACCTTGTAATTCTGGTACTCCATAGCGATTAGCATCAGGAACTTTATGAAGTAGCAACTTCGCTCCCGATTCTTGAAGCTTGAATTTTTCGACAAACGATGATATATCATCTTTAAAAACGTTATCCCCCAAAATTACAACCATCTTGTCATTACCAACAAAGTGCTCAGCTAAAAGCAAAGCCTGTGCAATCCCCCCAGCTTCATCTTGTACTTTGTAAGTCAGTGTAACTCCAAGGTCGACTCCACTTCCTAAGAGATTAACTACATCTCCCATATGTTCCTTTCCAGTAACGATCAAAATATCGTTTATGTTCGCCTTTTTAAGCTTGTCAATAGAGTAATAAATCATCGGAAATTTACCAATTGGTAGCAAATGTTTGTTTGTGACTTTAGTAAGTGGGTATAATCTAGACCCAGTCCCTCCAGCTAATATAATTCCCTTCATATCTAATTTCCTCCTATTGAAGCTCTTCTATAACAGCTCCATAATGGTTTTTGCACGAGCTTCCCAATTGTTGTGGACTATGAAGTGTTCTAGTTGCTCCTGATCATAAAAGGGCCGTGCCAGGGTGTCTATACTCGCCAAATACTCCCTTATTTCTTCTAAACTGCGATATAGATAGAGCCCTCTCTGATCTAATAGCTTTGTTTCTTCACTCTGTATGGCTAAAGTCACTTTATTTAGGCTCAAATACTCATAAACTTTAACTGGATTAATCGTGTCAATTCTATCTGAATTCCTCAAAAAAGGGTATAAACAGACATCAAAAGCGTCAATAATTGCACCAATTTCCGATTTGGGAACTGGATCATAGTATTTGATCCCATTATGCTGCTCAAAATTATAGGCCAGGTTATTTCTCCCTACCATACATACAACAAACTTCTCATCAAATTCTGTGATAGTCTTAACCGCTTCCACATCAAACCAGTGATCAATCGCTCCTACATATCCAAAAATATAGTAGCCTTCGTGCTTTAACCGTTTTAATTCACTTACAACCAAGCTAGGTACATTTATATTCAGTATAGCTGTATCTACAGCATTTTTCACCAAATAAGATTGTCTATTCAATGTTTGAGAATGCTTATGCAGATGGTTACTTGTAGAAATAACAAGATCCGCCTTGGCAAGTAATTCAAGTTCCCACTTTTTGAGTAACTTCTTCATCAATACATTATTAGTTAGAAATACATAGTCGTCCATGCGATCAAACACAATCTTCTTCTTATCTTGATTAATAAGAGGATAAAAAACGGGACTCCCCAACCAAATGATATCCGCACTGGAAACTAAATCTTTCAATTGTCTTTTCTCAAACCATTGATTTAAATGAAATATATCTAAGCTTTCAAAGCTTCTAGGTAGCCTCAGACTGCCCGAAGGCCTGAATATTTGAAGACTATCATTAATGGTTTGTTTCCTTTGTTTATAATCTGAGTTCTGCCTTGCAATACTATTGAGTATGCTAATGGAAGGTTCTACAAAGGTGATGTGAACCCCCGGCAGCTTGGCGAGCTCTTCAGCCAAATGTTGCGGACGTTGTTTTAAATCATCCCAATAGATCGGAGAGAAATATAAAATGTTCAATTTAACCGCTCCATACTAATAAAGGCGCCCCTTATTTTTATAAAAGAGGCGCCTTTAAAGTTTTATTAATTATCTATACGCTCCTGCCAACTGTCTTCGTGAGTTCATATCATTTTCCTTCATTTGTATTAGCTCTTCATACGCTTCAATTGTGTACTGTTTATACAAGATATCAATTTCAACATCTCGATTTTTAGCTGGAGTCTTTTGCAAATGATCTAATTCAGCTTTAACAATTTCAAGGTGATTCTTATCCGCCTCAATATCGGATTCCATTGGCGCATACAGATCCTTTTGCAATTGGTAATTAGTTAAAATACTATTTCGCATTGTTTTTCTAACATGCTCCACCGTATATCGGGAGGAATCCACATCATGAATGACTTTCATCTTCGGATTAAGTCCAACCTTATAACCAATTTCTCTCATAGCAAAGGATACAACAATTTCTTCACCTCCAGCGTAATTGTTTCCTTTACGCCCATAAGCGCTTCTAAAGCCCCCAATTCGCATTAGTGCAGCATGTCTAACCGCAAAGTTGGCTCCATAAGGGAACTCCCACTGAAAATTAGAATCGATAATTTCTTCGCCATCCACTATAAGCTGACTCCAGTACGCTTCAGTACCTGGTTTAACCACTTCAGGCCGTTCCTCATATAAATTGAGTATGATATTCCCACCCATAACTCCGATATCAGGCCGTTCTGAGAAGCCTCTGACGGTCTCTTCAAGCAAGTTGGAGTTTGCGATAGCATCGTCATCAATATAGAGTATGATTTCCCCCTCTGCTCCAAATAAACCAACATTACGCGCAAAGGAGAGACCTTTTAACGGAGCTTCCATGTACCGTAGGAAGGACTCATCAATATTATAGGTTGCTCTGAACTCACGAACCAAATGATGAATCTCATCATTCTGATAATCATTATTGACAACAATAATTTCATAGCTCGCTTTATCCAACGACTGCTCTATGACAGATTTAATCGCATTGGATAGTTTCTCACTCCGCTGGTAAGTGCAAATAATAACAGATAGTTCCTTTTTATAGACGGGTTCACTTTCAATTACCGCCTCAATGCGATATAAGTGATCGTTTTTAATTTTCGTATTTATAAGAGAGAACAGAACTTCCGTATCCTGTGCAAAAAAGTCATAGTTGCTATCCATCTCACCGTTCATTTTATCCTTTATTTTCAGATCCCAAGGATAATCAGCTACGAATGTATCTGTGGTATGCTCTGATTTATCTATAAGCAGTGCATACATAGACGATGAAGCATTAGAATTCATAAATTCGAAATTATGGACTTCACCTGTTTTGATATATAAATAGCAAACAGGCGTTGCCAAATTAAGGCCAATAATCGTATTTAGTTCATCTCTTCCAACCACGGTATGGCCCTTAGCCAGAACATATTTCTTAAAATCACTAACTTCAGCAGCGTCTCCCTCAATGATCCAAACTAAAGGGGTCAGATAAAAATCTCTTCTAAAATCATCGAGTACCATGAGTTTATATCTGTTGGATGTGATGCCGAGTTCTTGATCTGAAGCAGTCAATGATTTGTCATGCCAGCGATAATCATATATAGGCTCATCGAACGTCACATGTTTGAGCTCAAATAAAGAGTTTACTCTCATCCAGTAATCATAATCTTCAAGGGTATGCTTATAGCTAGAATAGTCACCTAATAAGTGAGTTACCTTGGCCCTATACATAAAGGCCGCACCAATCGTATTGTTAGGATATACATTTAGCTCTAATGCAGACTTAGGCAGCATAACATTGCCACTGAACTGTGGCTCTTCATACCAACCATGGTTGGAAATCACTTGACCGTCAGAGTCAATTAACCTCATATTCGCATAAACCATGCCAATATTTTCATCACGTTTAAGGTCAGTGACCATCTTCTCCAAGAAATGTTCAGGAAGAATGTTATCTGCACTGGTCCAGGTATGATACTCACCCTTAGCTAGTTTAAAACCTCTGGATAATGTTCTTGGTATTTTGCGATTTTCCTGATGGACGACTCTAATACGATGATCTGCTTTCGCATATGCATCAATAATTTCTGCCGTTTTATCTTTTGAACCATCGTTAATAATGATGAGCTCAAAATACTTATAAGATTGCTGCAAAATACTATCAATAGCTTTTGATACATAATCCTCACCGTTATATACAGGAAGAACGATTGATATCAGATCTTTCTCAAATTCAACCTCGAACTTATTAAGCGCCAGAGAAAATGAATTGTCTTTAGCTACTTTATAATTATAAAATTTATACTCGTACCAAGTTAATAACTGATTGTAATTTCCTTCATCTTTGCGTAGATCAACAGGCTGATTCCCTGCGTTGGTCCGTTTAAGCTTATGCGACACTTTAGATTTAATCTTTTTCAGTAAGATCGTAGTGCCATAGTTTTTCCATACTCTATATCCCTTAAGAACATATATCATTTTGGACTTGTGTAAGATATGTTTAAGTTTATTCGCCATTTTCCACCTTTTAGAGTTATAAATATTATGAAGCTCTGTGGATAGTCTTCCATTATATTCTTGCAACTCACTGAACTGGGTGTTCAGTTCATTATATTGACCAAATAATTGTCTATATTGATGATTTAAAATATCTAAGTTGTTTTTTTCATCATTATAATCCTGTGTGAGTTGAGCGTGTTGTTGTTCTAATTCATCTTTCTCTTCAGACAGAGCTTTAAAATCTGCTGACATACTGTTTATTACATTCTCCTGATGGTTACGCGTTTGAATCAATGTGTCAATCTGATCCGTATGCTCAGCTATTTGTTGTTTTTGCTGTTCTATTTCTTGGCTTTGATTTTGGTTATGAGTTTGTAATGCATTAAATTCATTTGTTAGACGTGCATGCCCTGCTCTATAAGCATGGTCTACGTCATCTTTTAAAAATCTATCAATTACATCCATACACTTATCTATCGTCTCTCTTCCTTTGACCGGAAACATCTCTAAAGTAAATTTCCTTCTTTGTTGTATTAGTTGTTCATCTAAGATTGCATTAAGTAAAGTTTGCTTAATATTGCCGTTATCGCTCACAAAAGGAACAATATTTTGCTGAACTATTTGTTCTTCCAAAGGCAAAATTCCCTCGAACGATTCCGTTTGGGGATGCTGGAATATTACAATCGGAGTGTCCGTAAACAGCGCATCAAATATAGCCCCAGAGCCGTCTGACAATATTACATCTGCTTCCTCTATTAAATTAACAAGAGAAGCTTTGTGATCAAGTACTTCAGGAACATGAGATTTAACTAGATTAACCCGATCATGCTCCAAAAAGGAAGTGCCATGATGCAATTTCACCTTCACATTAAAGGTACCTGAAATCTCTTCAATATGGTTCATAACAAGCTCAATAGACGACTCATTCCCATACGTAGGCAAATAAAGCAAATTATATTTATCTGTTTCACGCTTCATCCGTTGAAATTTAGCGTATTTAATCATACCTACGATTTCAGTCTGAGTGTAGGCTGCCAGAACCGAGGAATCATATAGCCCATTACAAAAGATGAAATCAAAATTCCGACTCCATGTATCTAAATTCCAGTTTGGTTTAGCCATTCCATACTGATATCTAAACTTATAATCAGATTTAACTTCCAAATAATAGGGTAGATAAGGATAGAAGGCTATTTTATATGTTTTGTCAGGCACAGCGCTTGTTAGTGTCACCTTTATACCGTTGTTCTTCAAATAATGATAGGTATCTAAGGACATGTCTCCCCAATCATCTTCTTCAATGTGAGGGACATAAATATCACAAACGATCTGCTTTTTTTCACATTCCTCAATTAAAGGCTTAATCGTTTCATATAAAACAAGATTGTGAATGACAAAAGCTATAGATCTGTTCATATTCACTGCAAAACCTCTTCCTTTCAGGCAAAAATCCACTTATTTTCTTAATTTCAGTAATGTCTCATTCAGTAAAGTTGATGATGTGCTCTTCGTATAAGGGAAATATATAATTTTTACTCCAACTTCCTTAAACTGCAACTCATACTGCTCCCAACGTTCATTCTGAAACCAATCATCACCAACGAACATTACGTCATACTTTAATTTTTGCCAAACCTCAAATTTATCCATTGAGTCCTGAGGAATTACAGTATCAACAAATTTGATATTTCTAACAATCTCAATTCTTTCCTCAAAAGGAATTACTGCTTTTTTGTACTTATATGAAACCAACTCATCTGTTGTCACACCCACAACGAGCTTGTCACAGAGTGACTTAGCATTTCTCAACAAATTCAAATGTCCAATATGAAATAAATCGAAGACTCCGGAAGTATAGCCGATAATCATAAGATTTCTCCTAACGTATTTAAATTGAAGTTAAACCATTTGTCGAATGTCGTCTTCCCTTCAATTTTTTTAGAAGATAGGACTCTTTCAAGTTGAACAGGAAAACCCACCTTTTTTCTGTTTATAATCTCAGCAGGAACAATATCTTTAAAAATTCTCTTGAGCGGAGCCTTAACGATGCCATCCTTCATCTTATACTGAGCGTCTACACCTGCAAGTCTTTCAATTAATCTGTAGTCCAAGAAAGGAGATCTTGCTTCTACCGAATTTAACATCGAGGCACTATCCAGTCTTTTAAGCAACCCTCGTAAATGGGCTTGTTGAAAAAATGCAGCTACGATTTTTTGAGGGTTTTTTAGCTTCATGAAAGGCGCTAATGCATCTTCTACAATCTCTAAATCCTCTTCCGATCCATAGGTGTAGTGATCACTAAAGGCTTGGATATCAAAGTCTGTGGCGCTACTAGCCCATCTAAAAATACGGTCATACCCAAAGAAAAGTTCATCAGCGCCTTCTCCACTTAATATGACTGTGTTTTTAGCAGATGCTTGTTTTGTCATATGATACAACAACACTTCGTTAGGCACAGACAGGGGCTCTTTTTTTACAGCCACAAGCTCTCGGGCTAACGATAAAAAGCGATCAGGATCAAACAATATCGGATGATGAATAGTATTATATCTTGTTGCTGCGATTTCAGACCACTGGAACTCATTATAATCTTCAAAGCCAACAGTCCAAGTATGCTCTACTCCGGCAAGTGCGGTAATAATTGTGCTATCCAAGCCTCCGCTTAGGTAACTTCCAATTTCAACATCTGCGATCTTGCGGTACTCTACTGCAGAACGAATTAAAAACTCAAGTTCCTCATCAGAAGGCGGCTCTTTCTCCGAATAATCAAGTTCCCAATATTTAATAAATTCGCCATTCTCAAAGTAATATCCTGGCGGAAACTCTTTTATTTCATTATAGACAGTTCGATTATTAAAAAAACATCTCATTTTTTTATACTGTCTTACAGCTGATTGATCTAAAGAAACATTGTGAATTAATGGGAGCAATGGAGCAATTTCAGAGCTAAAAATGTACTCTTCACCATTCCTGTTATAGTACAGCGGTTTTACCCCCATACGATCTCGCGCTACAAAAAATGATTTCTGCTGGACGTCTAAAACAATAAAACTGAACATTCCATTAAGCCAATTCAACATTCGGGGACCATATTGAATGTAAAGCTTCAATAAAAGTTCAGTATCTGAGTTTGTTCTCATTTGAATTGAATACGCAGAAGCTAATTCTTTATAATTATAAATTTCTCCATTAAATATAATCGCATATCTTCCATCATCAGAAAAAAAGGGCTGATCACTTCTCTGATCCAGGTCTAAAATACTCAATCTGTTGTGACCAAGCATAAAATTTTCATGCTGATATACACAAAGTGGGGCCGTAGGCCCCCGATGTTTCATTATATCTAATGAATTAAGAAATGCTTCCTTATTTATAGCTACATTAGAAAACAAAATCCCACACATTTTATCACCAGCCTTAATTAATGACTTGCAAATCTATTGTATTATCTACAAATATTAAACCTGGTACGTAATTATTCTCTGGCTTAGGAACTTCAAAAACAGCTGCTATACTTACGCTATCCAAATAAAGAGGCTCAAACGGCTTAGGCTTCAAGCCAATAGAAATGGTGTATTTACCACTTTCAGACAATAGATTGCGGAAGTTAAAGTTAACCTCAAGGATGCCCCCTGCTTGCATTTTTGGGACTAATTTTGCTTTGTTATAAATATTCATGCCAAACACATCTACACCTGTATGGTTTCTAACCATGTAGCCAATAGTTCCCTCGGAATCAATATCTTTATAATATTGTGCCAGCAAACGCAAAGTAACCATTTCGCCAAAAGGGACCTGGTTTACAACTTCTCCATTGACTAACAAGTCTGCTCTTATAAAACGGGCATCTCCCGTTCCGGAGCGAAACTCATTGGCACGTTTTGCAAAAGCAGGGTCCTCTTCTAACAACAACAATGTACTCTTATTATCCGTTTCAGAATTCACAAATACATCCAAAGATTGGACGCGTTTCATATCTGCAATTTCCTGATTAACAATATTTTCATAAATTTGTGCTACGCGTTTCACTGGGCCAATCTCGACCATATTCCCCTTATCAATAAGCAATGCTGTATCACAAAAACTCTTAATGGTATCCATGGAATGAGAGACAAATAAAACAGTGCTCTTTTTGGAGAGCTCTTTCATTTTGGTGATACACTTAGCCTGGAAATAAATATCTCCAACAGACAAGGCTTCATCCACAATTAAAATGTCCGGATCAACATTGATGGCTACTGCAAAGGCTAATCGGGCAAACATACCGCTGGAGTACATTTTGACTGGTTGATTAATGAAGTCCCCAATATCCGCAAAGGAGGTGATATCTTCTACCTTCTCATCCATTTCTGTTTTGCTATAACCCATAAGTGTACCGTTTAAGTAAATATTCTCCATGCCAGTTAAGTCCGGGTTAAAGCCAGCCCCGAGTTCCAGCAGAGCTGCAATTTTTCCATTCACTTTAATACTTCCACTGGTAGGCGTAATTACACCTGTAATCATTTTTAAAAGAGTAGATTTACCCGAGCCATTTTTACCGATAATACCAATTGCTTGTCCTTTCTTAATAGAGAAGGTAAGGTCATTGATGGCTTTAAAATCAGAATGATATTTCTTTTTAAAAGGATGAATAGCCTCTTTTAAACGCTCATTGGGATTATCATATATTTTATATATTTTAGTGACATTGTTAACTTCTACAGCAACTGATTCCGTTTGAGTCATACTTTTCTCCTCACAATACATCAGCAAAATGAGATTTCATTTTTTTGAAAATTTTGATTCCAATCGTACCTGCGATGATCACAATAGCCCAAAAGTAGATCGTCATGGATGGATGCTCCCAGAACCATTTGTGATTAATAAAAGTATCCCGATATCCTTCAACGATATAAAAAACAGGGTTTAGTTTAAAGAAAAATTGATACTTATCCTCAACAATATTTAAATTCCAGAAGATCGGCGTAAGCCAAAAAAATAGCTGAATAAATACCGCAACAACTTGACCAACATCCTTTACAAAAACAACCAATGTCGCTGTTATGTAAGAAATGGACAAGGAAAGAAAAATCGTGGCTAATAAATAATAAAGTATTTGAATGTTATAAAGCGAAAATTCAACATTGTATATTTTGAACATAACGAAAAGAACGATGATGAAAAACACATGGACAAAAAGAGCAGCCAAAATTTTCACCATGGGTAGCAAGCCTACTCGGAAAACAATTTTCTTTACCAGATAATTATTTTCAATAATACTATTGGTTGCAGTTGACAAGCTTTCCGAAAAGAATAACCACGGCACCATGCCTGTTAGTAACCAAAGTATAAAGGGAGTATCACCAATAGGTACGTTTTTGAACCCAACCTGAAATACGACCCAATAAACAAGTATAGATACCATGGGATGTATAAAAGCCCAGAGTACCCCCATAAACGAACCAAGATACCTTGATTGAATATCCTTTTTAGACAATTCCCAAAGTAACTTTAAATTTTTTGAAAAGTTTTGATTTAAATTCATACGAGTGTGTCACGACCTTAAACATGGTTTGGTAATTCTCTTACAATACAATAATGTAATTTTGTGGAAAGTATATTGTTGCGATATGGCTCTGACAGCTACTATATGCTAAAATGTTGACGTATCTACAAGAAAAGGAGATTGTAAACCTTGTCGAATCCAGTATACGGGAAACAGGCCAAAACGTCGACCCGTGACGATAAAAGGCCGGCTATGTTTTGGGTGTTAATTGTTGGCATGATTCTGTTTTTTGCTTGGTCTCCCTTCCAAGCTGCACTCTTTAATGGGCAAATGCTCGATTTTGAAAAACCGCTCTATTGGGCTGTCATCTTCGCCTCGATTCTATTGATCCTGGCAATCGTATCTTATTATAAGAAATTCAAGCTGGAAGAGCAAAGGGATTGGCTGGCTCTACTAGTATTACTGCTTCCCCTGTCTTATGTGCTTTCACTGACTACAGCAGCTTCACATTACCTGGCCATGAACATGGTCGTGGTACAGTGCATCTATGCCGCTCTGTTTATTATCTCAATCTATCTACTACAGGATCGCTTAGGCAATAAGATTATTCACAACCTGATTATGACTATTGCTTATATCATCGTAGGCTTTGGCTTCATTAACTGGTTTGGACAGTGGGTGCTTGCCGGCAAAATGGTAGGCTGGTTTACCCAATATGTGTATCAATATCGCTATACCAATGCGGTTATGACAGATACAAATGGTCTCCGGCTGACATCAGTGTTTCAATACGCGAATACATATGCGGCCTTTCTAATGGCTTTCCTATTCGCTGCCGTTTTCTGTCTGATGAAATCAAAACTATGGTATGGCAAGGCTATTCACGGCTTCATGTTGGTGCCTATTCTGGTCTCGTTATTCCTAACCTTATCACGGGGCGGTCTGGTTATGCTGCCTGTCGTGTTCGTGCTGCTTTTGCTTTTCTTTAAACCAGCTCGTCAAATTATATGGATTTTGCATTGCGCCATTGCTGGTGTAGCGTCAATATCTATCCTGGCGCCGATTACAAATATGGGTTTGCAACTCAATAAGACCTACAACGGCGGAGAGGCTGCCAAGGCTTGGGGGTTACTTATTGGTGTCTCCCTGGCTGTAGCTGTTGTACTGTGGCTTGTTGAACGTTATCTGGCACCAAAGCTGGAAAATGTCCTCAAAGGGTGGACCTCCCGCAAGTTATCCAACCTGTGGCTACCTGTTGGATCAGTTGTGGTGATTGGCTTGTTGGCTTTTCTGTTCATAGGAACTGGCCTGCGCAGCATACTGCCGGACAACGTTCAGGTCCGGTTAGAAAATATCAATTTCCGTCAGCATAGTGTACTGGAACGACTGGTATTCTATCAGGATGCTGCCAAATTGATTAAGGATTACCCTGTAATCGGTACTGGTGGCGGCGGTTGGGCTACTTTGTACGAAAAATACCAGGATTATCCATATACCAGCCGTCAGGCCCATAACTTTTTCATGCAGTATTTAGTTGAAGTGGGCATTCTCGGCTTCGTAATTTTCATGTCATTTATCTTATTTATTTTTTACAAATATATCCGTAGCTATATTAGACAAGATGATGAAGAACGGGATTCTCATTTCCTGTATCTCATTTTGGCACTCTCAATCTTACTTCATAGCTTACTGGACTTTAATATGAGTTACGTGTTCATGGGCATATTGGTATTTGTGAGTCTTGGCGGTATGGCCGCTACTATGGACAGCAAGCCGCTTAAACGTCTGTCCATGGGTGCTTCCGGATTCCGAATCATGTATAGTGCAGTCATCGGCATTTTAAGCATTGTGGTGCTTTTTGCAGGTCTCCGTTTCGTGCAATCGGCCAATGCTGCCACAACTGCCAAACAAGTTATGGCGGTAAGTACATCATTTGAGGAAATGCAAAGTGCCATTAATAAGGATCTTGAGCTTCGTCCTACGCACCCGGATTCAGTTATAAGATTGGCTGCACTGTACAAGAACGTGTATGATCAAACGAAAAAAGAGGAATTTTATAACGCTGCAATAGAGGTACTTAACACGGGTCTGAAGGCAGAACCGTATAATAAAATCATGTATAACACCAAAGTTAACCTTTTAAAAGCAAAAGGTGAAAATGAGCAGGCCTTCAGCATTTTGGAAAATAACATTTCCAACTTCAACTGGGACAATGACTGGTACAACATGTTGATTACTCAAGCCTACACTATTGGTAATAAGGCGCGCGAGCAGAAGGACACCGCCAAGGAACAGAAGTATTTCCAAGCAGGTCTTACTGCTTATCAGAAGGTTCTGGATGGGGTAGCTCATCTTAAGACGGTTCCACCTGAAATCGAGTTGACACGTACTTTTGAAGTAACTCCAGGTATTGCGCTCAGTACGGGCAAAATTGAGTTCATGTCAGGTAAGCCTGCTGAGGCTGCAAGCATCCTCAAAAGCGGCTTGAAGGACGACCTGAGTGATGCTACAAATCGTGAGGTCGCTCGCTATTACATTGCTGCCCTACAACAGCAGGGCCAAAACGATGAAGCATTGTACGAAAAGCTGATTAAGGCTGATCCAAAAGAAAAAGAGCAAATTGCTCAGTTAAAATCGGAGAAATAATTAATAAAAAGAGACTATCAGATGACGTTACATCATACTGATAGTCTCTTTTTTTATATTGAGAAAGCATAGTTCGATTTAGTGAGATGTTTATTTTTGTTGGTCAATCTCTTCAATAACCTGTCTCATATAAGCCAATACTTCATCTTTAATCTCGTTATGCTGTAGAGCATAATGAATAGTCGTTTCAATGAATCCCAGCTTCTCGCCAACATCGTGGCGATTGCCATCAAATTCATAAGCCAGAATAGGGTTCTTTTCTCCCAGTTTAGACAATGCGTCCGTCAGTTGAATTTCCCCGCCTACTCCTGCGGATTGCTGACCCAGGATATCAAAAATATCAGGTGTCAAGATATAACGTCCCATGATCGCCAAGTTGGATTTGGCTTCTACCTTCTTTGGTTTTTCCACTAATCGTTCCGCCTCGGAGATTTTGGAAGTGAGTGCATGGCCTTCCACAATTCCGTAACGATGCACCTCGTTCCAATCGACTTGCTTTACACCTACTACAGAACGCTGATACTCATCGAACACGTCAATCATCTGTTTGAGACATGGATTCTCAGATTCAACGATGTCATCTCCTAAAAGTACGGCGAATGGTTCATCACCAATAAACTTACGTGCACACCAGATGGCATGCCCCAAGCCTTTAGGTTCCTTTTGACGAATATAGTGGATATCTGCCATCTCTGATGGTTTGCGTACTTCATTGAGCAGGTTCCATTTTTCCTTCGAAGTCAAATTATGCTCCAACTCAAAGGAGTAGTCAAAATGATCCTCTATCGCCCTTTTGCCTTTACCAGTAACGATAATGATATCTTCTATACCAGATGCAACAGCTTCTTCAATGATATATTGAATGGTTGGTTTGTCTACAATGGGAAGCATCTCTTTAGGCATGGCTTTCGTCGCAGGAAGGAACCGAGTTCCTAGTCCCGCAGCAGGAATAATTGCTTTACGGATTTTCATAGGTAAAACTCCTTTTCGACAAATCTTACTAAATTATTCAATAGTTTGAGTAACGTTTGGAAATTGCTAATAGTTTATTATAGCACTTAGTCATTGCATTGTTATATAATTTAAGTAAATCATATTATAGACCAAAAAAGATAGAAATTTGAGTACCAGATAAGCCAAAATTTGAGGAGAGAGTTCTTTGGATTCAATAATCAGTAACCCTGTTTTAACGTTAGTTATTCCCTGTTATAACGAAGAAGAAGTACTGCCTGAAACCATAAGCAGACTTACAGTCATTCTGGAAGAGTTGGCTGAGAGCGAGCTCATTTCTAAACATAGTAAAATGTTGTTTGTTGATGATGGTAGCCGTGATCAAACATGGGACATCATCGCATCATATAATCAAAAAAATCCTTTTGTCAGTGGCCTCAAATTGGCGAAAAATGCGGGCCATCAAAATGCTTTATTATCTGGGTTAATGGAAGCTAAAGAAACCTCAGATTGTGTGATATCTGTTGACGCTGACCTGCAGGATGATCTCAACGCTATCCGAGAATTCATAATAAAATTCAAAGAAGGCAATGACATCGTATATGGGGTTCGGAAGAGTAGAACCACCGATACATTTTTCAAGCGTTCAACGGCCCAAGGTTTCTATCGTGTGATGAGTAAAATGGGCGTTAATATCGTATACAATCATGCGGACTACCGTTTGATGAGCAAGAGAGTTCTCCAGGAATTAAGCAACTTTAAAGAGGTAAATCTCTTTTTACGCGGTCTAGTTCCATTAATAGGTTATAAGTCTACTGAAGTATATTACGATCGGCATGAACGCTTTGCTGGAGAGTCCAAATATCCTTTAAAGAAAATGCTCGCTTTTGCTTTCGATGGAATCACCTCGTTTAGCGTAACCCCGATACGGCTTATTTCGGCTGTGGGCTTTGGAATGTTTGGCATCAGCGTATTAATAGCTGCCTATACCCTTATTAGTAAGTTCCTCGGTACCACGGTTTGGGGCTGGTCTTCTCTAATGTTGTCCATCTGGTTTATAGGTGGTCTACAACTCGTCGCACTCGGACTCATCGGTGAGTATATCGGTAAAATATATAAGGAAGTAAAACAAAGACCTAAATATATTATTGAGACTATATTGGAGTCCCAAAGCACCTTAGACACTGAAAACACAAAAAAAGTGAATAATAGTGAAAGGGAAGCTGTCGCGGTCCAATAACAGATGCGAACAGGTGAATAATTTGACTATATTTCAGAATAGTTTTTTCCGTTTTCTTGTCGTAGGTGTTCTAAATACAATATGCGGCATGTCCGTCATGTTCTTGCTATTTAATATTTTAGAGACTAACTACTGGTTATCGACCTTTATTGGTAATTCTGTAGGCGCCACTGTAAGCTATTTCTTAAATAAAAGATTTACCTTCAAAAATGATGAGAACCATGGACAAACCATTTGGAAGTTCATCTCTATTATATTGATATGCTATATACTGTCGTATTGTCTCAGCTATCTAATCAGTCACTACCTGATCTCAAGTTTGAGTATTAAAAATAATGAGATTCTTGGCAACGTGTCTATTCTAATCGGGAATGTTTTCTATACTTTGATTAATTATATTGGACAAAAATTTATTGTTTTTTCTAAAAAAACAAGTGCCCAAAAAGTATAGCAATAAGAGGCTCAATGGTAATTGTCTGGATAAACTAACAATTAAAAAAGGGTATGTGCTGTCAAAGCACATACCCTTTTCGCTTTTTCTATAGCAGCCTTGTTACTTCACCAGTTGCCCACGTGTAACCCCTAGCTGATTCGTCGCTTTCAGCGTCTTCCATACTTGTGTTCCGCTGATTTCTCCGCGCAAGGCACGGTTATAGAGATCAATAACCTCATGAACTTGCTCTGGTGTCTCCTCCAAAAATTCCACGCGGTAACGGGACACGCCTAGTTCCAGGAAGTTAGACAGGTATTCCGCGCCTGATTGCTCAATCGCGTTGTACACCGTATTACGGCATCCTTCATCCACGCGAACCGGGTGAGACATCCCAATACGATCACGCAGGGATGCGCGATGATCCTCACATGGACGACCACAGTTGGTGTAGTCTGTGCCTTCACTCATAAAAGTACAATACACGCAGTGTTCGGTATGGAACATCGGCAAATGCTGCTGGATGACGATCTCCAGCTTGTCGGTACGTGTACGTCCCAGCATATCGACCATCTGTTGAATGTTCAAATCATATGACGGTGTCACCAGGTCACAGCCGGAATCCAGGAACAGGTCAGCCGCTTTATGGTTGGCGATATTCAGCGAAAAGTCGCCAATTAATTGCGGATGATGTGCATCCGGGTTCTCCAAGCGATGACGCATGTAGAAATACAATGCACCCGGATTGCGTACCAGCACAGCATCCGGTTGCAGGCGTAGGATATTGTTGTGATATCCGTTTTCACCCGGCATGTGAATACGCGGAGTCACCAGCGCAATTCGGCGCCCAGCGCCGTGCACAGCCTCTACAGCTGCCGGGAATTGCTTGATGAACTCGAAGTCGGCGTAGATGAACTCCACGCCGGCCTCAAGCGCAGCCTCCACCTGAGGGAGGCTGCGGCACAGCGCGGTCAGCTCTGCCTGACCGCGTGCCACAGACGATGCCGGAGTCGCTGCATCGCCATACACCTCTACCGCCCGCTTCGTGTATACGGGTGGTTTGGGGCGCTCACCCGCGAGCAGTTCCACCGCCTGACGGCGGATACTGTTCAGCTCGCGCATAGGCACGATGACGTCCCCATGCAGATGGACGTCCAGCTCTTCCAGCTGGAACACCGTTCCGCCCAGTCGGCCGAATTGCTCTTCGAGCAGTTCATGCGTCATCGGACGCTTCTGGGCGATTTCAAGTTCCAGCTCGGAGTCCACGCGGACCGTTGTGCCTTTCTGCACGTCGGTCCACCATGTCGACAGCGGCTGTCCTGGGGAGCCGCTGACCCGCACATGTACCGGGAAGACACGGTACGGCTTTTCGGTTTCGTACGACTGGCGCAGACGCTTGTCTAGCGCCGGGTCGTTGGTCTTCCAAATACGGTCGCCCACGTGCACACGGCGCAGATCCACATCGTTGCGTCCTGCTACGATGTCAACGATCCAGCCTTCTCCGGCCTCGCCTTCAATCTTCACGCCCTTGCGGCGGATATCGTATACACGTCCGCCTTCTTCTTTTTGCGTAGGATCCCCTGCATCGAATACAATACCATCGCCACGCTTGAGCGGTGCATCGATACGGCACACTACGCCGTCACGTAGAATTTGCTCTACTCGGCCCAGATACACGCCCCGGCTTTTCGGGAACGTACCGTCCACCAGTTTTTTGTTATTCGTTCCTTCCAGAAACCCGTGCGTAAAGCCGCGTGAAAAGCTCTGCTGCAGCTCGCGGATATCTTCTTTGCTCGTTTTAGACGTATCGCCGTCAAAATACTTGTCAATGGCCTTGCGATATTTGCTGACCACATTTGCTACATATTCAGGCGTTTTCAGCCGCCCTTCGATTTTAAAGGAAACCACACCTGCCTCAATCAGTTCTGGCATTAAATCAATGGCTGCCAGATCCTTGGGAGATAGCAGGTATGTCACATCGGCCATCGGCTTTTGCTCTCCATCCACCATCAGATCGTAAGGCAAACGGCATGCCTGTGCACACTCACCACGATTTGCAGAGCGTCCGCCCCACATTTCTGAAGTCAGGCATTGGCCTGAGTAAGATACGCATAGCGCTCCATGCACGAATACTTCCATCGGGAGTCTTGCTTGATCGCCAATTTTTTGAATCTGTTTCAGATTATTTTCACGCCCCAGCACAACCCGTTCCATATTGTACGGCTTGGTGAATTCTACAGCCTCTGGCGAGGTAATCGTCATTTGGGTAGAACCATGAATCGGGAAATCCGGTGAAATGTCGCGAATCATTTTCACCAAGCCCATGTCCTGAACAATTAGGGCATCGACTCCGGCGTCAATACAGGCATCAACCAGCTCTTTAGCGTCCTCCAGCTCGTTTTCAAATACCAGTATATTGAATGTCAAAAAGCCCTTAACCCCGTAGCTATGCAAAAACGCCATAATTTCGGGTAGTTCCTCCATGCGAAAATTGTTTGCCCGTGCTCGTGCGTTGAACTTTTCCACCCCGAAAAAGATCGCATCGGCTCCGTTCGCTACCGCCGCACGCATACAATCCCAGTCACCCGCTGGTGCCAGAAGCTCGACATCTTCTCTTCGTACTGCTGATTTCATTATTGCCCTCCCTATATGCTGAAAACGAATGGTCCCTCATTGGATCTCGTTGTTTTCAGGGCAGCTATGCTGCTTATTTGGTAATCTCACGAGTGTTCCATCCTCTCATTCCAAAGCTGATCATGTTCAGTCAGGGGAATGGAAACCTACTAAGATTCGTATTTTTGAATCCTATCTTTTTCTATCATCTTGTCCGATCATTCACACGCTGAACCATCGGTCCCTTGTATGAATCGCATCCAACTCAAAAAATCCGCATTACAAACATCTGCGGCAGAAATTATTCTTATCTTGTAACTAATCTAGTGTACCAGACTGCGCCCCAAGCTTCTACACTTTCCAAGCGATTCCTTTAAAAATATAATACTAAAAACACAAAAACACCCCCAATCCCGGTCAGCGGTGTATTGGAGGTGCATCATCATACCATTAATTAGGCAAAGCTATACTTCGCAAGCATTTCTCCCCAGGGTGATATTCCTTCCTCCCTGAAACCAGATTTTCTGTATAGTTTTCTAGCTAGTTCATTGTCTGGTTTATATCCAATCATGATCATATCAGTCCGATTACTGGCTTTCCTTATTTCGTCGATAACTAGCAACATTGCATGGTAACCATGACCTTGGCCTTGAAATCTTTCGTCAATCATAAATCGGTAAATCCAGTAATTTCCGTCATCCGGGTCTAAACCAAACATCGTAAAACCAATCAATACGTCATTATTATAAATCGCTCTAGATAAAAACCCATCTAAAAACTGACATTCCGCAATTGAGTAAAGGTTAGATACCATAAACCTTTGTTGCTCAGGGCTCGGTTCAAGTTCAGCACATTCTTCCCAATTACTTTTGTCGACTGCCTTTAGCGTAATTATTTTCGGATTCCTCCTATATATCGCCTTCCATTTTTTATATTACCAAAGCTTACTGACCTTGCCGTAAGAAAAAGCTCAATGTTGAAGCTTGGTGTTCGTGTTATAGCAAAAAGGCGAAATAAGGCCTCGTAAAAGTATGCAGCCTTCGCACTTCCCTGCTTACTTCACTCTCTAAAAGATTAGGAATATTTGGCGGTGGCCAGCGAAGCGGGCCATTTGAATCCGAAGAAGCGCCAGCGCTCGCCTTTGACCTGGGATTCTTACTATTTAATCCTTACACAATCCAAGAATCCCGGGTCAACAGCGATCGTAGGATCAAATGGCATGCGTAGCCTCTACCCACTACAGTTCACTAATCTTTTATCCTCACCCTTTACTTCACAAAACTAAACGAATTCAGCGTCGAATCTAGTGCGTTGGACTGTACGCCAGTGTTGTTCGCATCGTTCAATGTCGTTGTCACGGTATATGTTTTACCGTTATGCTCCAGCACGATTTGGCGACCTGTATAACCGATGCCTTCCTCCACACGGTGGAATGTAAAGGACACTGCCGGAACTCCAGCAAACGTTACGTCCTTAACTTCCTCCACTTTGAGGTTTTTATAGTTTTTGGCTTGTTTATCATAGAAGTCTTTAAGCTGGGACACCGTTAATTCAAAGGTTTGGTCGTTGTCGATTTTGATAGAAAAACGTCCTCCGGTAAATTGATACTCTATATCGCCCAATTCAAATTGATCGCTAACCGCGGTCCAATACCGTGGGATATTTACAGTATATTCATATGCTTTAGACGTCTTTTTGATTGTTTTCGTTTTGTCCGCCAGGTAGTCATCCTCTTCCAGTTGTCCAAAGTTATTCGCTACCGTTGGGAAATCGATCTGAAGCGAGGAGATGAGCGCATTAAACTGGTCATTTCCCTTGCTTACCTTTTCAGGCACTGCGTATTCAGCCAGGTAGCGGTATCCATTTTGCTGAATCAGCACATTGTACTCCTTAACCCATTCATCCCCAAAATTATAGCGGTACTCCTGCACCAATCCCTGAACGCCTGCAACCTCCAGCGGATACGTCTTTTGTGCCTCATAAGCGGTGGACACAAATGAATCACTCAGCCATTTTTGCAGCTGCTGACCCCAGTTCTCCAATTTTCCATCCGCTGGAGCTGAGGTGACTTTCATTTGGAAGCTTGATCCGTCATTGCTTTCATATTGCATTCGCTGGTCGTCCATTTTCCAGCCTGCAGGTATTTTGAGAAACACACCATAGTCCGGGTTCCCGGCCTCGCGTGTGCCTCCTACAACAGTGGACAAGTCTTTAATACTCTTATCCTGTGCGTTAAAAGAGGTTTTAAAGGAGTTCAACAGTCCAGCATACTGGGCCAGATCTTTATAGTTCGTTGCTTTAGCATCGGAAAAATAAACGACATACAGTCGTCCGTTGTCATAGTACTGGCGATTTTCCCATAATACGCCGTCCCCATCCTTCGTAATAACGCGAGCATAGGGCACTTTGGCTTTCGGGAAGGATTTTCGGTCCACCACAGTTTCTCCCGTTTCCTTGGCTGCTTGCACCAATTGTTGCAATAGATCGTCCGCATTCAGTGGAACGGGCTGTGACGCTGTGTGTACTTCCATATAGTATGCACTGTTCTCGTCCATAAATGTGGAAATGCTCTCATCCCCACCTCCCTGACCGATGACGAGTCCTGTTGGATAGTTCATGGACCAATCGTAGTAACTATTCCCGATTTGCGTCTTTCCCTCATCGTTATCAATGTTCGGTGTATCTTCAGCTACCGTGCCCGCCTCTTCTTGGGCTTGCATCCGAATGATGATTCCTGCTCCATTCTTCTCCAGCTTACCGCCAAGCCCTTCTGCTACTTGACGCAATGGCACCATGAGAATCCCCGATGACATTTCCGGCGGAGCCGGAAGTGTCACCTTGTGCCCCCTCACCCAGGCTGTACGACTACCGATCGTCAGCGATACGACATGAGTGCCACTGGTGATCTTGACCACATTATCTTCAGCCAGACGAATTTTACTGTTAAATGCCTTTTTAAATACACCAGCCGGAACCATCAACGCTCCACTTTTGGAGTAGGGCTTCGTAATATTTGCATTTTGGCCGTTTACAATGGCTGTATTGCTGCCGCTTTGCAGACGCAATTCCAACATGTTTTTATCTTGATCTGCTGCAACTGCTGGCAAAGCGGTAAGCAGAAGGGACAATGCGACAGCGCCGACCCCCAGCTTACGCATCATTTTTCTTTGAATATGCTTCACAGTAAATCTCCCTTTAGCTTTATTTTATAGATTCATGAGTTGTTATCGTTCACTTTCCAGTAGCTGGCTCTGATACTTCCTTCAAAGGCGCTATACTGTCATCTGCAACAGTCCCCGATTCATTCGAATCTTCAAGATCTTCTCCAGACTGAATGGAATCATAGATTTCACCTGTGTCCTGTGTCAGTGCCAGCTTGCGCTTTACAATATCACCGTCCGATTGCATAAGTACACTGACCGTTTGACCTGGTTGATAGTTTTTAAGCAGCTCATTCACATCAATGGCAGAAGCTACACGCTTGCCGTTAATGCTATACAGCTCATCGCCTTCCTTGATTTTGGCCTGTACGGCACTGGCTGAGGTGACTTTGGTGACTTTCAATGGGTCCTCGGTAGGCAGCCCTACGATCGCCGACCAGCTCTCTTCAAGCCCTAGGCCAAGACTAGCACGCCGAACCTCACCATATTTGAAAAATTGATTGATAACATATTTCACTGTATCCGCCGGAATCGAAAAGCCCATATTTTCAATCCCGACCGCTGAGAATTTCATTGTATTGATCCCGATGACCTCGCCCTTGAGGTTGACCAGCGGACCACCGCTGTTACCAGGATTAATTGCAGTATCACTTTGAATCAGACGATAAGCAGCATTGACACCACGGTTTAGCCCACTAACAACACCTGAGGTTGCCGAGTTACGAAGTGAAAAGGAGATCGGCGTACCGATAGCTACTACCTGCTCGCCTACCTGTAAACTATTCGTAGAAGCTGCAAAGGTAGCAGGCTTAAGGCCGCTTGCCTTGATTTTAATCAACGCCAAATCACTGATCGGATCGCTGTAGCTGTCGATGATTCCGTAGGATTTTCCGTCGGAGGTTACAACTACGGCATCACCTAATCCTTCGATTACATGCGCATTCGTAACAATCCATCCATCTGCCTTAATGATCACACCCGTGCCATGAGCCAGGTTGTATCGGTCTCCCCCTGCCACGGTCTCTCCTGTCGCAGAACGGCCAATGATGCCGACTACCGAAGGAGATACATTTTTAACGACCTGCGGCACACGATCGGCCGATAACGTATATGTACCATTTGCGCTGTTATACGCGCCGCTGGTTCCTAATGCTTTATTCATATCACTCACATTAACATAGACCCCGCCATTAATGACCTTGGCCTTTAGCGCAGCTCCACTGCTGGCTGCACCTGCTGTTCCAGAAACACATAGAGCGCTGCCCAAAGCTAGCACAGCTACCCTTTTCCCCATCTTACGCATATACTCACCATTTCCTCTCTAACATGACCCTGTTCTATCAGTTAGTCCAAATCTACCATAGAGGGGACAAGCATACAATCGCTTTAAGCCCTATCTTTTTCTAAAATAATGCGGTTTGCTGTATCCCTATCCTCTCATACTATTTATATTATAAATTTTCCAAATCCTTATATCAAAAAAATAAGCAAAAACAATAAAAAATCGTTATACCCTTTGGACCATTCCTTCGTTTACGGGCATAACCAACTATGATACCATCACATTATATCTTAGTTATATTGTCGGAAATAAAAATAAAATCGTGAGCCCTGCATGCAAAATCTCAAGTATAAATAAGGTACCTGAAGGAGGTTAAACAGGATGGCCTATGAACCCATCTGGAATGCTCATCCCGATAAGCTTAACAAGTTTGAGTTGGTCAAGCTGGAAAAGGACGGTCTCGACGTTATACGTACGATCATCGAAAGTTATGCACACCAAGGCTATGACTCAATCTCTGCGGACGATATGGACCGATTCAAATGGGCTGGGGTGTATCAGCAAAAACCCAAAGATGGTCATTTCATGATGCGTGTCCGCATCAACACAGGGATCATGACTTCAGCCCAGGCACGTGCTTTAGCGGACATCTCCACACTGTATGGGCGCGGTCTCGTGGATGTCACCACTCGTCAGGCGATTCAATTTCACTGGCTGACCGTTGAAGACCTGCCGGATATTTTCGAACGACTGGAGAAGGTTGGCTTGTATTCCTTTGAAGCCTGTGGAGACTGCCCGCGTACTATTGTCGGCAATCCGCTGGCTGGCATTGATCCTAATGAACTGGTGGATACTCAGGAGATTGTAGATGAAGTAAACCGCTTTTTCTTATTGAATCGCGACTTCTCCAATCTTCCACGTAAATACAAAATGTCCATCTCGAGTAACACCTATAACAATGCGCAGGCTGAAATTAACGATCTGTCCTTCACACCAGCGACCAAGATCCTTGATGGAAAGGAAGTAGTCGGCTTTCATGTGATGGTTGGCGGTGGATTATCCGCCAAGCCGCATTTGGCGCAGTCACTGGATTTGTTTGTCCGTCCTGAGCAAGTACTGAAGGTTGCTATTGCTGTCACCACCATCTTCCGTGATTACGGCTATCGTGAAAAACGACACCATGCCCGTCTGAAATTTCTCGTTGCCGATTGGGGACCAGACAAATTTCTGACCAAACTCACCGAATACACCGGCGAAATGCCGGGACGAGGGGAAGACAAAACCATTGGCTGGCAAGCCGCCTATTTTGATGGTGTGCATCCTCAAGCCCAAGAAGGTCTGAACTATGTCGGTCTAAATGTGCCTGTCGGTCGTCTCAGTGCTGACGAGTTGCATGAACTGGCTAATCTGGCTGACCGCTACGGCGATGGACAGATTCGTACCACGATGTCGCAAAATATTTTGCTGAGCGGTGTACCGGATGACCAAGTAGATGAGCTACTGAAAGCTCCTGTACTGCAACGCCTGACACCACAGCCCAAGCATTTTATGAGCCGTACCGTATCGTGCACAGGCAATGAGTTTTGCAATCTGGCGATTGTGGAAACGAAAAAGCGCGCGGTTGACGTTGCTGAGTATTTGGATCAGCACGTACAATTGGATGAGAAGGTGCGCATCCATTTTATCGGCTGCCCGAATTCCTGCGGTCAAAAGCATATTGCGGACATTGGGCTGCAAGGCTCGCTCCTTAAGACACCTGAAGGCATGGTTGACGCGTTCGACATCGCTGTCGGCGGAGCGCTTGGAGCAGGTGCCCAGTTCAACAAGGCACTCAAAGGCCGCGTACGCGGTGATCAGGTTGGTCCTGTATTGGCAGAGCTTATCCTGTTCTACAAAGAAAATAGGATCGCTGGCGAAAGCTTTTATGCGTATGTACAGCGTATAGGCATTCCGTCTTTCCAGGAAAAGCTGTCTGCTATTTTAAAGTCCAGCCACGTTGCATCCTAGACATAAAGCCCATTAAACAGCCTGCTTGTATTTAATAAACAAGCAGGCTGTTTCTTATACCATTCAGCAGCTACATGCCCACTTTTTCAATTTCACACAAAAAAGATACCGGATTACTCCGGTATCAATATTTTCGCAAAATCGAGTACTGTTGGCTTCTGAGCGCCTGTTGTAGATGTCACCACTGCGTAGCCTGAAGGTATCTTGTATATCAATCCCGTATCATATCGGATGCCGAAGGAGTTATCTTCCTTATAATGAGTCTTCGTTTCCCACACCTGCGTACCGTTTGCTTTTAAGCCTGTGATGGTGATGCCATGCATCTTCGTGGTTTTACCCAGTGGATCATATTGATCACTGAACTGGACGTACAACTGCTCCTCAGGTAGATACACCCGATCAGCTGCATAGTCGTCTGTATTACTAAACAATTGCAGACCATTACTTAGCACCTGAGTACGCTTACTATTTCCTTTGAGCCCTGTTATAGCAATATGACCGCTGGGCAACTCACGTACCGTGGCAATGTCTTTACCCGATCCTAAGTCCAGATGGATGTCACGAATATTGCGACCGTATACATCTGCTTGTACCGCTACGGGACCATCTGAGCTGTTTAAAAGCGCATAATATCCATTGTGACTGCCGACTAGCCATCCTGAGATCACTCCGCTTGTCATTCGATTCCATAGCATATCGCCAGTTTCAGTGTATTTAAGGACAGTGAAGGACTGCTCCGCAGGGTTCAGCGAGGACACCAGAAAACCACCATCCTCCAGTGGCTCCAATCCTAGCTGAGTATTCTGCCCATAGGATATTAAGCCGTCAGTGGATAACGTTCTGGACCATAGGGTATTACCATCCGCGTCCAATCGTGAAGCCTGCAAATCTCGCATTCCATCCGACTGGGTATAATCAACCAGAAACAGCAATCCACCATCTGACGTCTCCCGCTGGACTCCCCTGCTGCTTGATCCTGTTTGTACATTTAGATCCTGCTGGTGTTTCCATATATTATCCAGAGAACTGTCGAGCTTGCCATACGTGACGTGTACTACACTTGCTTCTGTATCGTCTTCGACGTTCAGCATTAAAAACCCACCATCCGCTGCTGGCTGAATGTAATTGTGAGCGCTCTCGGAATCCCTAATACTACCAATCACTGCACTGGTTTCGATCTCGGCTTGTTTGGGCACATACGCCTCGGATACCTCGGATGCATAGGACGGTGCAGCACTATAACCCAACAACCATGCCGCTAAAGTAACTCCTGTTGCCCATGAGTATATACGTGTACGTAGAACTCTACTTTGCTTAATCTTCAAACGTTCCAGCTCCCTTCATGACTTCCTCAGAGATGTGGTATAAACCTTGGATGTAATAAAACTATAGACGGTTTCGCTTCAACTAGTAGCGGTTGTCACGTGGGCACGGAACTTTGTATGATGCTAGATAATCATAAGTTATATATTAACCTCTTCAAGCCCGAGCCTAAACATGAAAACTCCACAAAAATTAGAGATTACTCAGAGACTTTCTGTCGATGAATATACATATAGATTTATTATTCCAGCACTTGTTAAACTATGTGTCACATGCTTTAACGCAGAAACTTAATAAAAGTTTTCTTTTTTTACAAAAAAAATAAACCCTGCCAACAGAAAGGTACATATACGCTAAATCGTATTCTGCCTTCCTGCCTGTGCAGGGTTTTCAAGATGTACGTTAAAACAGTATTTATAGATCGACTGTCTGAAGCGCTTGGCTGCGCTGTGTATCCCGTTCAAGGATCGGCTTTAAGTATCGGCCTGTATAGGATTCATCGACTTTTACGAGTTGTTCTGGTGTCCCAGTAGCCAAGATTGTTCCACCGCCGCTTCCGCCTTCAGGCCCCAGATCAATCAGGAAATCGGCTGTCTTAATTACATCTAGATTATGCTCAATAACCAGTACGGTCTCTCCTGAATCGACCAAGCGGTGCAGCACGGTCAGCAATCGGTCAATATCGTGAACATGCAGACCGGTTGTCGGCTCATCCAAGATATAAATGGTTTTGCCCGTGCTGCGACGATATAATTCGGAAGCCAGCTTCACACGCTGTGCTTCACCACCGGACAAGGTAGTCGCTGGTTGACCCAGCTTGATATACCCCAAGCCTACATCCATCAGCGTTTGGATCTTGCGATGAATCTTCGGAATATTTTCAAAAAATGCTGTCGCATCCTCTACCGTCATCTCCAGCACATCAGCGATACTCTTCCCTTTGTACTTAACCTCAAGGGTCTCCCGATTATAGCGTTTGCCTTTGCACACTTCGCATGGTACGTATACATCTGGCAAAAAGTGCATCTCAATCTTGATGATACCGTCGCCTCTACAAGATTCACATCGGCCTCCCTTAACGTTAAAACTAAACCGGCCTTTCTTGTAGCCTCGAACTTTAGCCTCGTTCGTCTGCGAGAATAAATCACGGATATCATCGAACACTCCGGTATAAGTTGCAGGATTGGAACGCGGTGTACGACCGATCGGCGATTGATCAATCTCAACAACCTTTTCGATATGCTCTAGCCCGCGAATTTCTTTATGCTGACCTGGGCGTACTCTCGCACGGTTCAGATCACGCGCCAACGTTTTGTATAAAATTTCGTTGACCAGCGTCGATTTTCCAGATCCGGATACGCCGGTGACAGCCGTGAAAACGCCCAATGGAATTTTGACATTCACATTTTTGAGATTGTTCTCCTTGGCTCCGCGAACCTCCAGCCACTTATCCGCAGGCTTGCGCCGCTCGGTGTTAACTGGAATAAACTTGCGGCCGCTCAAATATTGCCCAGTCAGGGAATTCGGATCTTCCATAACTTCCTGCGGGGTACCCTGTGACATAATCATGCCGCCATGGATTCCGGCCCCTGGCCCAATATCAATGATATAGTCCGCTGCCATCATCGTGTCTTCGTCATGCTCCACCACGATCAACGTATTGCCTAAATTCCGCATATGTTCCAGAGCACTAATCAGACGGTCATTATCTCGCTGATGCAACCCAATACTTGGCTCGTCCAAAATATAAAGCACGCCCATCAGACTGGACCCGATCTGTGTCGCCAATCGGATACGCTGTGCCTCCCCGCCGGACAATGTACCTGCCGCACGGCTTAGAGTCAGATATTCCAGACCAACGTTCACAAGGAATCCCAATCTACTGTTAATTTCCTTTAAAATGAGGTTGGCAATCGACTGCTCTTTCTCACTTAGCTCTAGTGTATGGAAAAAGTGAGACGCCTCCCCGACAGATAAAGCTGTCACATAAGCGATATTACGCTCTTGTATGGTTACCGCCAGGCTTTCCTTTTTCAGTCGATGCCCCTTACAGGTGTTACATGGCTTTGCGCTCATAAAGCCTTCAATAAATTCACGTATTCCCTCAGAAGCCGTATCACGGTAACGACGCTCCAAGTTCGGGATAATGCCCTCAAAGGTCACATAGGCTTCCTTACGTTGGCCAAAATCATTTTCATAGCGGAAACGAATCTTCTGGTCACCTGTTCCGTGTAGAATAAGATTCATTTGTTCTGGCGTCAATTGGCTTACAGGAATGTCCTGCGGAATACCATAGTGTTCGCATACGGACTGCAAAAATTGAGGATAATAAGTGGAAGTTCCTCCACTCCATGCCTGGAACGCCCCATCTTCCACACTTTTTTCTGGATCGGGTATGAGCAGATCAGGGTCAACGACCATTTTAACTCCTAGACCATCACAATCCGGACAAGCGCCAAACGGACTATTAAAGGAAAACATCCGTGGAGACAGCTCTTCTATACTAAAACCGCAAATCGGACATGCAAAGTTGGAGCTAAATCGCAACTCCTCTTGCCCTATAATGTCTACAAGCAACTGTCCGCCTGAAAGATTCAATGCCGTCTCAATAGAGTCGGACAGACGCGCACGTACATCTTCCTTAACTACGATCCGGTCCACGACCACTTCAATCGAGTGCTTCTTGTTCTTCTCCAGTTCAATCTTCTCGGACAATTCACGCAGTTCGCCATTTACACGTACCCGTACAAAGCCCTGTTTGGCTATATCAGTGAACAGTGTCTTATGCTCACCTTTGCGGCCGGATACCAATGGAGCCAGAATTTGCAGCCGTGTCTTGTCAGGATACTGCAAAATGCGGTCTACCATCTGTTCGACAGTCTGTGAAGTGATTTCAATGCCATGTTCAGGACAATGAGGATGACCGACCCGTGCAAATAACAACCGCAGGTAATCATAGATTTCTGTAACTGTTCCGACTGTAGAACGTGGATTTCGACTTGTCGTTTTTTGATCAATAGAAATCGCAGGAGACAGGCCGTCAATAGAATCAACGTCCGGTTTCTCCATTTGCCCGAGGAATTGACGAGCATATGCAGATAGAGATTCCACATATCGCCGCTGCCCTTCTGCATAGATCGTATCAAAAGCCAGTGATGATTTGCCTGAGCCGCTAAGCCCTGTCAGGACGACGAACTTGTCCCGTGGAATCGTCACGTCAATATTTTTGAGATTATGCGCGCGTGCGCCTTTGATGATGATGCTTTCATTCGCCAAATGTTTCATCTCCTTAGCCGTAGTTCACGTCATCCTATATCGCATTGGATTATCCGATGGAAGTGATATATCGCAAAGAGAACGACCATATTGGCCGTCCTCACTATCTCTTAAAAGCAATCAAACATTTTATTATCAATATGTTGTGCTTCTAGTCTATTCTCAATGTTTAATCAGCACGTAACTCCAGCAAAGCATCACGCAACTCGGCAGCCCGTTCGAACTGTAGATTTTTGGCCGCATCCTTCATTTCTGCTTCTAGGCGCTGAGTGAGGGATTGACGCTCCTTCTTGGAAAGTTTACCCGTCTCAT
The DNA here is from genome assembly GCF_050482105.1 of Paenibacillus jamilae. Taxonomy (GTDB): domain Bacteria; phylum Bacillota; class Bacilli; order Paenibacillales; family Paenibacillaceae; genus Paenibacillus; species Paenibacillus jamilae_B. Next base: position 45,523 of record NZ_JBCNHI010000001.1, read on the forward strand.
TAGGAAGGTAATCATTCTTGGACTCTGTCGCCTTGGTTGCTTCAATGACATCACGAATCTTTTTGCGGATGGTTTGCGGAGTAATCCCATGTTCTTCATTGTATTGAATTTGAATCGCACGGCGCCGTTCCGTTTCCTTGATCGCTTTATCCATAGAATCGGTAATCTTATCGCCGTACATAATAACACGTCCGTCACTATTCCGTGCTGCCCGTCCGATTGTCTGAATCAGAGAGCGCTCAGAACGCAGGAAGCCTTCTTTGTCCGCATCCAAAATCGCAACCAGCGATACTTCCGGCAAATCGAGACCTTCCCGCAACAGGTTGATCCCGATCAGCACATCGAAGGTTCCGAGACGAAGATCCCGCAAAATCGCCATCCGTTCCAAAGTCTTAATCTCGGAGTGCATATATCGAACCTTAATGCCCACTTCTTTTAAGTAGTCTGTCAAATCTTCAGCCATTTTCTTCGTGAGTGTGGTGACCAGTACCCGTTCTTCACGTTCTATGCGCTGCCGTATTTCATTAATGAGGTCGTCAATTTGACCTTTGCTTGGACGCACCTCAATTATAGGATCGAGGAGACCGGTAGGACGAATAATCTGCTGTACCATCGTATCGCATTTTTCCATCTCATACGGGCCTGGAGTAGCGGATACATAGATTATCTGATTTACTTTGTCCTCGAACTCCTCAAACTTTAGCGGTCGGTTATCCAATGCAGATGGCAAACGAAAACCATGTTCAACGAGCACATTTTTACGCGCCTGGTCCCCGTTATACATCGCACGAATCTGCGGCAAAGTAACATGAGATTCGTCGATGACGATCAGCATATCATCTGGAAAATAATCCATTAGTGTATATGGTGTCGCTCCCCGCTCGCGGAATGTGAGTGGACCCGAGTAATTTTCGACACCAGAACAAAAGCCAACCTCTCTCATCATCTCGATATCATAGCGGGTACGTTGCTCCAGACGTTGCGCCTCTAACAGTTTCCCTTGCTCCTTCAGCTCTGCTAACCGCTCTTCTAGCTCACGTTCGATATTGACTAGGGCTACCCTCATCGTATCCTCATGAGTAACAAAGTGAGACGCCGGGAAAATGGCAATATGCTCACGTTCACCGATCAATTCACCTGTAAGCACATTAATCTCAGTGATTCGTTCAATTTCATCACCGAACAGTTCTACCCGGATTGCATTTTCTCCATGGGAAGCCGGGAAAATCTCAACAACATCCCCCCGTACACGGAAAGTACCCCGCACGAAGTTGATATCGTTCCGCTGATATTGAATATCGACCAAGCGGGACAAAATCTGATTGCGGGGTTTCTCCATGCCGACTCTAAGCGAGAGCAGCAAGCTTGAATATTCTTTCGGTGAACCCAAACCATAAATGCAAGAGACACTCGCTACAATGATAACGTCACGACGCTCAAACAGAGAGCTTGTGGCCGAGTGGCGAAGTTTATCAATCTCTTCATTGATGCTGGAATCCTTCTCAATATACGTATCGGAAGAAGGGATGTACGCTTCCGGTTGGTAGTAATCATAGTAGCTGACAAAATAATCGACGGAGTTGTTCGGAAAAAATTCTTTAAACTCACTTGCCAGTTGAGCAGCCAAAGTCTTGTTATGCGCGATAACCAGTGTAGGCCGATTCAGCTTGGCAATAGTCTGAGCGATGGTAAACGTCTTACCTGTTCCTGTAGCACCCAATAGAGTTTGATGCTTCTTTCCTTCTGCGATTCCCTCTACCAATTCAAAAATGGCTTGGGGCTGATCGCCTTGAGGTTGGAATTCCGACTGAATTTCAAAAGTCTTATCGCTAACAACGATATCACTCATTGCCCTGCATCACCCTTATCGTCTAAAATGAAAACATCATGTTTTTACACCAATCGAGCTTTAACGTCTTTGCCTGTAATTCTATGTCGATATTTCCCGCGCAATGATACTTGGGAAATATGGTTGAATAAGAATGTTTGTTCCCGTATTATACCTCTTTCTTACCGTGGATGCAAACGATAAGTCTTGAATAGGAGTGAATTAAATTTTGGATATCACCATCGTATTGGGCATCATCGCCGGAATCATAGCATTAATCGGTGGCTTCTTATGGGAAGGCGGCGAATTCACAGGGCTGCTTCAAGGTACATCGGCTCTGATCGTATTTGGCGGAACATTCGCCGCCGTTGTGATCAGTTACCCTGCCTCCAAGCTGAAGACTATACCCACCGCTCTGCGGATGGCTTTTAGTCGTGAGGATAATCCTACGGAGCAATATATAGAAGATTTGGTTTCCATGGCTGCCACCTCGCGCCGATCCGGTGTGCTTGCGTTAGAACGTATATCATCGGAGCATCCGAATGCATTTTTGCGGGAAGGTCTTCAACTTGTCATTGACGGCACCGAACAGGAGCAGATCAAGCAAATATTAGAACTAGAGTTAGATGCTATTGGGCACAAACATGAGGGGTACGCCAAAATATTTGAATCGGCAGGCGGCTATGCCCCTACGATGGGAATTATCGGTACGGTCATGGGTCTGATCCATGTACTGGGCAGCCTAACCGAGCCTACTGCGCTCGGGCCGTCGATTGCTGTGGCTTTTATCGCAACTTTATACGGCGTTGCTAGCGCCAATCTGATCTTTCTGCCCATCGCATCCAAAATAAGAGCAGCCAGCGAAAGTGAAATAATTACGATGGATTTGCTACTGCAAGGTATCCTAGCGATTCAAAACGGAGAGAACCCTAAGCTTGTACGCAAGAAGTTGGAATTTTTTATCCGTTCAGAGCAAAATATAGATCGCAAACCGCCTCGTCGCTCAAGTCCAGAGAGCGTTTCTCCAAAGGAGGATTTCCATGAGAGTGCGCGCTAAGCGCCGTGGGCGTCAAGGTGGTGGTGGCGGAGACCAACGGGATCGGTGGATGATTACCTATGCCGATCTGATCACCCTGCTGCTCATTTTTTTCGTCGTAATGTATGCTATGAGCAGTCTGGATGCTAAGAAATACGACGTGGTAGTTCAATCCCTACAGGATACGTTCCACAAGGGAGATTCTATTTTGGAGCAAGGCTCTGGCATTACGGGAACTGCCGATCGTTATACCAGCAAGAATCCACCTGCGACCAAGCAACCGGCCTCTAATAAAAAGGAAGCAGGATCAACCAAGCTCACCGAGCGTGAACAAGCTTTTCGCAAGCAGGAACAAGAGCTGCAAAACCTAATGGGTGTCATTCAGGAATATATTACAGACAACAAGCTACAAAACCAGATTTTCGTATCCGATCAACCACGTGGCATTGTCATTACGCTGAATGACCGCTTTCTATTCGACCAAGGCAGAGCGGCACTCAAGCAGGGTTCTGCAAACACGCTCTCCAAATTAGCCAGTCTGTTCCGAGATTTGAAAACACCGATTAGCATTGAGGGCCATACGGACAACATTCCATTCACGCGTTCCTCTAACTCATCGACTTACAAGGACAACTGGGAGCTTTCCGGCGCTCGGGCACTGTCTGTGCTCCGGTTCTTTATCGACCGAGAGCAGCTATCCCCTTCAGGATTCCAATATGCGGGTTATGCAGATACCCGTCCGGTTGGCGATAATAGCACCGAAGCAGGGCGACAAAAAAACCGCCGTGTCGAAATCACTGTGTTGCGGCAGTTGCAGCAGTAAAATCCAAAAACCTCCTAAGTCACGCAATAACGTGAATGGGAGGTTTTTTTAGATGTATCATCATGTTACGTGGCTTCCGCTTTGATGTAGACGCAGAACAATAAACTGTACGAACAACGTGGATAAGGGCGGCGTACAAGATCTAATAGAGGTTATTTTGTTTATGCTATATCTCACTATGTATTAGAAGCCCAAGGTGAAGTTAGGTTTTATCTTGTCATGATGCTCGATGTTAATAAGATAAGACAAGCTCGTGTTGGTTCTCTTGGATCTGTGAACTTTGGGGTACGCTCTGTTGTCTACGATAGCTATATTTCCAATCACTGTACTTATTAAGGAGCCGATCCAACTCCATAGACTTGGTCAACACCCGTCGATCCTTCAATCCCACCTCTTTCGCCAAATCATTTAATTCTTTTCGCTTTTCTTCGATGCACTCCTCCAATTGTTGCCATTTCACATCAATAAACCTCCTGTTCGGTGTGGTATTTACATTAGTTTACAAGCTGATACCTTCCCCACAGGTTAAAAATATAATAAAACCCATTTCATCCCTTTAGCGGGATGCATCAAAAAACCAGCCTTACCAAGACTGGTTTTTTGATAACTATTAACCGCCCATCCCATGGCCAAACACAATAATGTTATGAGAGTATTCTAAAAAGCTAAACATCCCTATAATTAGAATGAACCTCAGGTTTTTTACTCGCACTTATCAAGACCTCCTCCATGATACTTTCATATTCTGATATTTGGTCTTTTGTTGCCTGCGCTCTAAATTTCCCGAATATTGCTGTGCAGATCATAAACTTTTCTTTGTTATTGATTTGAAGACATTTTCTCAAGCATTTTAAAACATAATAAATACCATTTTCATAGGAATAGCTACTAAACATATATATTGTTAGTTGATAACAAAAATCAGCATACGTATGATAACTAAATGATTGTTCATAATAACTGGTTTCCATAGATAATTCATCATTAAATGAGTTTATTTCGCGGGAAAATTGTTGGAGGATATTTTCTATTAAAAAACCATGCTTGTTAGCCGACTCTACTATCGTTAATAACCCTAATAAAATTTCAGGTGGGTTATTTTTTAGAAATTGAATATATATTGGCAAACTACCTGTATCGCCCATAAGAATTTTCAAGTTAAGCTGATTAGCATTTGCCCAAAGGGTGAACTTTTGTACTTCTTTTTGTCCAATCTCTCCTAAATTCTCAAACCAACTCAAATCGGCATAGCCAGAAATATACTTCATTGCTTCCTCATACTTCTCTTGTTTTTCCAGAGCATTTCCCTTTATTAAGTAACCTTGACCATAGTAGACCACTAAATGTCTCTCAGTTTTCAATGTAACATTCTTTTTATTAGTTTCTCTGCTCTTACAAACAATAGTTGCAAGCGCTCTTAATTCATCTGCATAACGCTCTGTTTCTTTCCATTGATGCAAGTTGAAATAAAGATTTGACAGTTTAAGCAGACCATCTAAATGGTACTCTAAGGGTACCCGATTTCTAAAGGGTACAAATCTTAGTGCAGCCTCCAATCTTTTTTCCATACTTTCACTAACAGAGATTGAAAAAATTCTATAATGACTAATTGCCAACCTCTCTGAATGTTGGTATTTTTCATTTTCTATGACACATTCGTAAAAAGGAATTGCCTCTTTTAACTTTCCTTCTTCATAAAGCTCCTCTGCCAAAGTAAAGATTGTTGGAATGTGGTTAAGATCTTCCATTAAGCGTGAGAGGACTTTCTCCACGCATCGCAGATTTCCTACTTCAACACAACGAATCAGGAACGGCTTAACCCTTTTCCAATGTGGTCTTCCATCATAAAAACATTCATCCACATACAGATCATATAACCAGCCCTCTGGATAATTAAATGCTTTGGTAATCAAGTCCATTTGTCTTACCGAGATAGGTTTAGGCGGATTGCCGTTAAGCATTGCACTAAATATGCCCCGGTTAAGCCCCGTAGCTTGTCCAAAACTATTAAAAGTGTAGCCACCTAGTTTTAATTCTTTCTCAATTTCCGAGCGGATCGTGGTTGCATTTTCCAATAAAAACACCCCCGGCATATTCAGATGATTTTAAAAAATCACCCTCCTCGACAATCAATTACAATATACTAGAAATTATATGAATAAATTGGATGATGGTCAACCCTTTATTCTACACCATTTCAATATATTATGGAATTTAATGTGTATAAAAATCTTCACAAAGAATACATATCAATTTTTCCAGGCAAGTTAACTCGATAAACGAACTAGTAGCTTTTTGCACAAAAAAAGAGCAGATGAGATACAAATCTCACTGCTCATTTCAGCAATGTTATCTATATAAGTTTAAAATGGCGGGATTCCCCCATTAGTGCAAAAAATCGGCTGATTGTACATGTCGCCGTACAATGAATATTTATCTTAGTTGGCTGTCGGTTCGGTTCCCCAAACAAGTACGCCGTTATGGTATAAGGTAGCTTTTGCATGATCGGCATATGAAGTTTGCGTGCCTTTATACGAGTAATCGTCACTCTCGTTATAGTTCGACCAGTCTGTTTTGTGAATACGGGTTTGGATTTCGCCCGTGCTTCCTCCAGGTGCTAACACACCTGCATCCGAGTTGAAGCTGACTTCCAAATAATAATCGGCACCAGTTGCAGGCTTCTCCATTTTAACCAGCTTACCGTTCAGCTTCGAGCAGCTCAGCATCGCATAGTCGCAGTTGAATGTCTGCTCACGGTCACCGTCGATTGTGTAGTAGTAGCGAATTTTCAACTCGTTGATCGGTACGGAGGTTGTACCTTTGTTTACAATTTGGAAGTGCGGATTCAGGTGATTGTCGTTCACCTTGGTATCTGCTGTGCGATACTGGAGCAGCAGTCCCGTTGTCGGCTGCTGTGTATCCGCCTTCGGCGCTGCGCTAGCCGTGTTCGACAGCGTCTGTCCTGCATTGTTCTTCGCTACGACCTGATAGTAGTACGTCGTGTCTGCCGTTACGGCTGTGTCGGCGTAGCTGCTGCCGTATACATCACTCGCTACAGTGGCGAACACGCCGTTTTCAGCCGTCGAACGCCTCACTTCATAGCTTTTCGCATTCGCCGATGCTGTCCAGCTTAGCGATACTTTCGCCGTTTCACCCGCAGCGTTCAGCGTGAAGCTGCCCGGTACGGACGGCTGCTCAGTAATGCCATACGTTTTTAAGTTCGTTGGGAGCTCATCCAGCGTAATGACGTTCGGATGATTATACACTTTTTTCAGATGCTCAAGGCTGTTTTGTTTGCCGTCTCTCACAAAATCTCCATACCATGTAGCGAACCAACTCCAATGAGCTTGATACGCCTTCATCAAATCTGGGTCTGGAATAGGTCCATTTTCGCTCATGGCAACTAGCTTTTTGTCCTTGCCCAATGCAACAAGGTCTTCGTATTTTGAAATTTGCGGGCTGTAATCACCGGCTTGCGGATAAGAGTCAAAGCTCAAAATATCCACATACTCGTCTCCCGGATACCAATCCGGAGCAACAGAATTCCATACCCAAATCAGATTGTTCAATTTGTGCACATTCGTCAAACGGTCGTGCATTAAAATATACAACTTTTTAACAGGCTCAGGACCTTTGGCGCCCCACCAGAACCATTTGCCCTCCGCTTCGTGCAAAGGACGGAACAAGACAGGAACTTTCGCATCCTGCAGCTTCTTCAATTGCGCTGCGATCACATCGATGTCGCGAATAAGTAATTTATAATCCTCAGACTCTGGATGATTCATCGCATATTCTATATCGAATGTGGTCGAATCAGCATAAAAGCCTCTCCACCATTCTTTTCCCTGCGTATCGATCAGACCTTTCGGCGCATTCCAGTGCCATGCAAAGGTAACGATGCCCCCTTGCTTATCCCATGCAATCGCCTTTTCCGCCTCTGTGGAACTAAGACCGTGTTCCGCTCTGCTTGGCGAATAGTCGATCAGGTCAAGCGCTGCAATCGCCGGCTTTTTACCTACATTGGCTTGAAGCCAATCAATTTCGTTCATTTCCTCTTGACCGGAGAGCATATTCTTTCCGTATTGATCAACCAGATAGTTCATCAATGCTTTTGCTTCTACCGTCGCATTCGGATTGGTGAGCGTTTTGGTTACCGCATGGGGTGGGCGGTCAGCGGCAGGCTCCAGCCTGACGTAGTCGATATCATACCAGCCCCAGCCTGTTTCAAAGCCGATCGTATTCGCACCTGCATTCAACAGAAGCTTGCCTCCAGAAGTTTCTTTGAAATCAGCCGTTTTCCCGAGTACCAGTTCTCCAAACGCCTTGCCATTTAATGAGAAATTCGTGCGTTTGTCGTCATGAGGAGAACGATAGCCGATTGTAAGATTGTACAAGCCTGCCGTGGGAGCCTGGACCGTCATGGTCAGAGAATCTCCTGGATTGTGGAAATTCGTTACATAACCAGTACCGGAGTAGCCGGTCCCGCTGGATTCCACAATGGTTCCTTTCAGGGTGCCATCTTCGGCTTCATAGCGAACGGGAGTGTTTGCAGACGTATTGGGAACCGCTTTCAAAACATTGGATTCGTTCGTTCCCTGATTGGTTTTGGCGGATATTTTGTAATAGTATGAAGTGCCGTTTGTTAGGTTAGTATCCGTATAAGACGTTTCGGTCAAGTTGGATGCTACAGTAGTAAAAGGACCTTTTTCATCTGCTGCCCGCTGTACACTGTAGCCCACAATTCCGCTGGAAGCTTCCCAGGACAGATGGACTTTTCCATCGCCTGCTTCAGCTTTCAGTTTAAAGCTTTCAGGACCTTCCACTGGTGGCACAGACGTATCATTCCCGGCAGTCAGCACGATATGGTAAGCCGTCAAAGGCGGTACAGTATAGGTAAAACGGTTGCCTGAAATTTGTGTGATTGGCGCTGCTTCTTTAATTTGCGAGCTGGTTTTATCGAATCCCCATACTTTACCGGAGCCGTAAGTCGTCGCACTAGCAAGATCAAATTGGGCGTCGAATGCGCTGTCCATGCTTTTATTCATGACAACGAGATGCAATTCTTTGTCGGATGCATTCGTTATAGAAGCATGCACTGAACTGTTGGCAATATCCGACGTTTGCGCGCTAACGCTGGTATTACCAAAAGTAGAGCTTTTTCCATCATAATTGCGGTAAAGCTTATAAGCGGCACTAACATAGTTGTTGGCACCATCCTGTAACTTCCAGTAATTTGCCATATAGACATCGTTTTTGCCTAAAATGCCGAGCACATCGGCCATCGCAATACCGCCGGAAATATCATTTTCGCCGCCATAGCTATACTCGGTCAAAGCCAGCTTCGTTCCTGGATAATATTTATCCACCGACTGCTGCAAACGAGGCAGTATAGGCAAAAATTCGCTGTTCCACTGGGCGATCCAGCTATCTTCCTTGTAGGTCGGGTCCCATAAGGTACGAGGTGCCTGCATTCTGGCTTTCTTCGTTTCGTCATTACCTACTTCATTCGTTATTCGAATGCCTCCGCCCATCGCTTCGGGATACCAGTGTACATCGAAAACATCCAGCAATCTCTTGCCTGCGGTTTGCGAACTGAGGCGCATTTGGTCCAGGTAATAGTCCACGAACCAGCTATAGCTGCCTTTGACAGAGTCCCAATCAGGTGCGGTTTGGAGATCTTTATAGGCGCCAAAACCATAAAGCACCGGGCCAAAAATCTCTGCACCCGCGTCAACCGCTTTCACAGCTTTGGATAAGCTGACTGAGCGGTCTACCAGTTCCTTCGCCCCAACCTTTTCAGCATGAATGCGGGGATGCGTATGCGACCAGAGAGCGGGTTCATTGTCGAGTGCATAGCCTTTCACCCCCGTCTTTGTTGAAGCAGCACCGTACTTGTTCACTAAAAAATGGACGAACTCATCCACATAGACCCGATTGTCATTCAGATCAGGCTGTAGTTGAAATGGTGCATTTTTGGCGTTTACGACCTGATTCCAGCGAGCGGACGGAGCCTTTTCGCTTTCTTGCACACTTCCGTTTCCATCCTTGGCCACATAGCCAGCCATCGGCAGCGTAACTAAAGAATAAGTGCCAAGCTTCAGCGATTGATCGTGAAACGAAGTCGTCACCGCTCCTGGCTTTTCACATTCGGCTTTTGTCAGGCCACCATTATCGCATAAATAGCTATCGCTGGATTGTTGCCAGTCACTTCCTGCATTGGACATATTGTTTTCCCAGTTGTATCCGGTCATTCGATTGCCGCCAAGTCGTCTGGCAGCCATATTTTCATCCCCTGTCAAATCCTGATTCGTGCCGTATATATAAGGACTAATCGGTTTACGTTCCTTGGATGTATCTACTTTAATGGTGATAGTTTTTGCCGTTTCACCATGAGCTACAGCTGGAGCTGGTAAAGCCCCTCCTACTATAACCGTACATGCCATGACGACAGGCAGCCACTTGGAACGTTTGAACAAAATACTACTATTTTTCGCCCTCATACCGCTCTCCTCCTTCACATTTGAATAGAGCAGCACCCATACGAGCGCGCCCCATAAGGCTTTAAGGCTCCTGATTCCTAACGAGTTTATCGTTCCGGTACAGCGTCACCTTTTTCTAATCCATAGATTCATTTTTTATAGATTCGTGCTTTAATTCCACCTTTCGAACCTCCAAGGATCTGGTTGATTACACTCTCCTCTCCGTCCGATTCAGAAATTGCTCGGATCTTCAAATGTTGTAATACAGCTGTGCTATATGTTCCACCGACCAAATCTGCATATCGAACCATTTATGGGACGTAATGTCCATATTTTTAGATTATTCCAAATGGCTATATAGCAGAACATTGACTAGAGTTAACTTATTAAATAACTTTATAGCCTGAATATAAAAAAAGCCCCTTAGCCAAGGGGCTTTTTTATCTCTACCGTACTTTGTCCTTTTGAATAAGTTCATAGTAAATCCGTGCTGGTTCGGCATCTCCAGTAGATAAAATGTATTCTGCCAAAGGTGCACACAGCTTTTGGAGATAGAAGGAATACAGCAGTTCGGCTGTGTCAAAATGAATGTTCAACACTCGTTTCATCAGTTCGTCAAATTTGTTATAATCCAGTTCTTCCGGGCTAATATTAAAGGGGTATTCTGGAAAGGCTTTTTTTTGAATCTCAACAAATTGTTCCTTAAGCTTCGGTTGATTGCCTGATCGTGCAGCTGAAAAATTCATCATAAAAAAGGATACAAAATCTGTCTCACGGTCGCTTAACCCATAATACTCACACCAGCGCATGAACATCAGCGGTTTTACCATATATAAATCTCCTTTAACAAAAGTTCAGATTTATTATGAATCCTACAAAAGTCTAACAGGTTCCAACTTATGTAATATATAGGTTAAGCCCCATTTTAAAATATGATTCCTTAAATGAATTTTGCCATTTAACATATCCCTTATCTTATATTTCCATAAAAGTGGATAATAAAAAAGACCGTTTCAACATCTTAATGATGCTGACCCAATCTTCTCATAATCATCCGTATATGGATATTCGTATTTATTCTAATCTCCTACATAGCTGAAGGGTCACAGGCTGCAAGTAAACACATAGGCTGGCGGCACATTAAAGTTTACCTTTTTAATCTGGATATCTGCAAAGAAAGTACGGAAGAAATTGTGCTTAACTTTGCTATACTGGAACGTAATAAACTTGCCTTCCTGACCTAACACCTCGGCCGTTTGTCCCAAAATGAGGCTGGATAACGCGGCGGGTAAGCTGGTGAAAGGAAGCCCCGATACGATATAATCCACCTTCGAGACGTGGTACTGTTCCATATAACGTGCTACATGCTCGGCCGATCCATGAATAATGTGTACCCTCTCCAAGTGCCCGTATTTACTTTGTAATGTTTTGTAAAACGATTCATTCGCCTCAATCACTAACAGTAGTGTTTCTGGACGCTTGTTCAAAATAAGCTCTTGCGTAAACACCCCGGTTCCTGCCCCGTATTCAATAATGCACGAGGCTTTGTCAAAGTAAATCGGTGTTGCAATTTGCTTGGCCAGCTGTCTTGAACTGGGTATAACAGCGCCTACGCTGCGTGGGTGCCTGATGTACTCTCGAATAAAGTGAATCGCGTTCATCTTTTCCTCTCCCTGCTTGACACACATGATAGGCATTCGGTTCATCAAAGGTTCCCATTTACATATTCATTGTATACCGATCAGAATATTTATTTCAAGCAGGCTACTGTCGCCATATACAAAAGAGCGTAGCCTTATTCGACTCTGATCAAATAATGACTACCCTCTTGTTGTGATATCTATTAGTCCATGGTGTCCAAATGCGTATGCTCTGCCTCGGATACCTGTCCTGCTTTACGTCGTCGCGCGCCTATGTGCATAGCCACAATTCGGTAAATGGAGGCCGGCTGTATAGACACGGCCCAGCCTGCGTCTTCATCCGGTGCAAGCACAACCCCCAGCTGATGATGATCGCCATCGTACATGCCTCGCTGTACAAACTTGCTCTCACCTTGCAGATTGCGCACCTCCAGCTTGCAAAAAGCAGAGTTGATTCGCAGGGCCTGATGCAGCTCGGCGCGGCTGTTTACCACCATGCCATTCACACGGTAAATGGCTTCGCCCGGCAGGATGCCCATGGCTGTAGCCGGACTATCTGGCAGCACGGCGAGAACACGCATCCCTTGCTCAGGATGCACAAACATCGGGCTAAGACGGCTTTCCTCTATATGGCCATACCAGATCAGCGCCTCATGGGCCAGGAAGGAGAATAACGCTGCCAGCAAGATCAGCGGGCTCCACCAGGCCGCCAACAGGCTTAGCAGAAGCAAAGCCACACTGTACAGCAGCAAACGATTCGAAGTGAGTGCTGCCTTCTGTCGTGGCAGCTGGCCGAGCGTCACACTGCTGAAGCCCATCAGGACTGGCAGAGCTGCTAACATATACCCCGTTCCGGCATCGCCACCGAACAAAGGTGTCCAGGGAAGCGTGAAACCTCCCTGAGCGGGTACCAGCAACAGCAACGGAATGGGCCAGAGGTCTTCCATACGATAACCGCCAACCAATCGCCCCCGTTTGCCCTCGACAAACAGCGGAGTGGCTGCCTTTCCTCCTTGCCAGCGAACCAACAGCGCTTCAGCCACATGCAGCACAGCAACCAGCAATAAAAGTGCCGGAATATCCAATTCGCGGATCGCTGTTACCGATGCCCCAAGCGCACCCCCAGGTTGCCAGTCACTGGCTACGTTTAGAAAAAATTGAACTACACCTAGCAGACCTGTCGAATAAGCAAGACACAGGTAGCGGACGCGTACCAGCATGAGCAATAATGTGGCTATCCACAGGCACACGATGGAAGTCGGGGTCAGATGCACGCTGACGAACATTCCTAGAGCAGATATTGCTATTCCAGCAAGCAAGCCACTCCATACGACACGCCAGGTCTCAGTAGCCCAGCTATGCATTCGAGTATGAAATAGCTTGCGCTCCAGTAGCATTTGCCGACGATAGCCAAGCGCGACAATGAGTATCGAGATATAATAAAACGGCTGCAAAAGCAGGTACAAGCAAGCATTCAAGACGCTCCATCCCCATTGTAATGCCCATTCCAAGTCCATTCACACTCCTTATGCCCCTGGTCCGCTGTATAGCGGAGCACGTACATTTCATATCCATTTATTTTATATGAAATTGCCAATGTAGGGAAGACAAACCGACAGACTGCAAATAAATCCCAATAAAAAAGGAGGCTGTTTCCAGCCCCCTTGTTGTAGCCTCACTATTATTTCGCTACGCCTGTCTTCATTTCCTTCCGAATCTCTTCAATCCCCTGCTTGAGTTGATTATCATTTTTCGGATCACGAATTTTTTCAATCAGCTTGGCTTCCATCGCTGATGCTGTCTTCGCATCAATGATGCCGTTAGCCGTCAGCTTCGCCTCTTTTTGGAAAGCCATAACAGAGCTTTCAGTCACTTTGTCAAAATAGCCGTCCTCGCGACCTGGTTTGTAGCCCAAGCCTTGCAGAATGATTTGTGCATTTTTCACATCACTGCTATTCATATTGTATTTCAAGGACTTTTCCTTGTTCAGCGGTGCTGCCGTAAAGTATTCAGGCTGGTCCACTGCGATGTCCGGCTTAATCCCTTTTTTATGAATCCATGTTCCATTTGGCGTTAGCCATTTGGCAATTGTGATTTTGAGCAGGCTACCGTCACCCATTTGCTTGTCATAGCTGGTTTGTACAGTACCTTTACCAAAGGAGTTTTCCCCGATCAACACTGCGCCAGCGGATTGCTGGAGAGCACCTGCCAGAATTTCGGACGCACTTGCGCTACCTTTGTTCATAAGCAAAGTCACCGGATAATTTTTGCGCGAACCTTTGGACTTTTCTTCCTCACGTTTCTGATTTTTATCTTCAACTTGTACAATCGTTTTGCCGGAAGGTACAAATTGCTGTGCAATATCAATAACGACAGAAAGCACTCCACCCGGGTTATTACGCACGTCAATGACGAGTCCTTTAAGCCCTTGTTTCTCCAGCTTCGCTAACTCTTCCTTGAAACGGTCAGCTGTATTTAAGGAGAACTGGGTGATCGTAATGACACCTACACCGTCACTTTCCATATGAGCTGTTACAGTTTCCATATCAATGTTGTCACGGGTAATCGTGTACTCGAGTGGATCAGGGGAGCCGTTACGCTGTATTTTAACTTTTGCCTGACTGCCCTTAGGTCCACGAATTTTGGAAACAGCCTTGTTCAAATCCAGTCCGTCCAGTGTTTCACCGTTAACAGACAATATAATATCCTTAGCGCGTAGTCCCGCCTTCTCAGCCGGAGAGCCTTTAATTGGTGTGACTACGACTACTTTCCCGTTCTCAGCCGCTACTTCGGCTCCAATCCCAGTAAAAGAGCCTTCTATGGATTGCTCGAACTGCTGTGCAGTTTCTTTACCCATATAGGAGGAATACGGGTCGCCAAGCGACTCCATCATCCCATTAATGGCGCCATCCACCAGCTTGGTGCGGTCCACATCCTGATAATACTGTCCCTGGATTAAGTCCATCGCTGTCTCAATTTTGCGGATATCACTTCTGGAGGAGGAACTACTTCCTGTCACACTCGCCAGCAGTCCTTCGCCCAAGGCGCTATTCCCTACTGTGGTTGTTCCAGTATAAGCAAAAGTGAGCAGACTGCCGCCAAGCAGCCCAATCACCATCAAGAGTACCGCTGTACTTTTTTTCAACATCTAATCGCCCACCGCCTTCTCTTTATCTTGTATCCTATTTCCTCGCAACGCATCCATTCACGAAGTATACGTCTAGCTTGTACGGAATATGTTAATTGTATCCTACTCCGTGCCTCATTGCACATGTTCTTCATTGGATATGATCTATTACAGCAAAACCCTATCCGCAACCACGTGGGTTACAAATAGGGCTTACCATATCTATTATAAATAGTTCATCGGATTTACAGGTTTGTTATTCTCGCGCACTTCAAAATGACAGTGAGGTCCTGTGGAATTGCCCGTCGAACCCACTTCCGCAATTTTTTGACCACGCTTCACAGTCTGCCCCGTATGAACCACCGTACCACCATTGCGAATATGTCCGTATAAGGTCCATAGTCCGTCTCCGTGGTCAATAACAACCGTGTTTCCATAGCCGCTCCACCATTCAGCGACAATAACAACACCGTCTTCGGCTGCATGGATATCGGTTCCTTGCGGAGCCGCCAGGTCAATACCTGTGTGGCCTTTAAGCTTGCCGGTTATCGGGTGTACCCTCATACCAAAAGTAGATGAGAGGCGATAATGGGCTACAGGTGTAGCCAAAGTGCCTGATCCGCCCGTATACGTACTGGCAGCCGCATGGCTGGAATTCGAAGCAGCACCTGAGGATGAAGACGCAATTCGCTTGGCTGCTGCTGCACGTGCAGCTGCTCTAGCGCGTGCCGCTTTGGCAGCCTGCTCCGCTCTAAGCTTGTTCTTCTCCTGCACCAGCGCCACACGTTTGTTTGCGAGGGCTACCAGCATATCGTTTTGTTCTTCACTGATTTCATCCGATTCAGCAATATCATGATCGTAGTTGGCAATCAGTCTTTGCTTCTCTTTTTCCTTCGAATTCAATTGAGCCTTGGCGTCCTGCTTGAGTGCATACAGCTTCTTGGCATTTTTATATTCCGTATCAAGCTGCTTTTTCTTGCTAACGACCAGAGCCTTATCCTTTTTATGCTCGTCCAACAAAATTTGATCCTGCTCCACGATTGTTTTCAGAGAATCCACCCGACTGAGAAAATCACTGAAGCTGGTCGAGGACATAAGCACATCCATATAGGAGACCGTTCCATCCGTATACATGAGACGCACACGCGTTTCCAGCATTTTTTCACGCGAATGGATGCGATCAATCGCTTCGGCTAAATCTTTTTTAGTCGCACGCAGATTATCTTCCGTTTGATCGATCTGAACCGCTACACGAGTCAGCTGATCACTGACGCTGTTAATTTGAGCAAGTACCGTTTTCAGGTTTTGTACGGTTTTATTTTTGTAATGTTGAGCATACTGTTTATCTTGAGCAGCCTTTTGCTGCTGTTGCTTGGCAGATTTGGCTTGCTTTTCTAATTGGTTCAGTTGCGAATTGATCTCACTCACGCTTTTGGCATATCCGTCAGAAGGCTGGATTAGCAATGCAGCTACCAACGTAGCAGCCAACACAGATCCTATTTTTTTCAACTTGCACTCCCCATCCTTTATCGCAAAATAACACCGGGCTTCCCCGTTCTATTGAATGACTACGACGTTCCACCAAATGCTTCTTAGACTTTCAAGAACTTGCGCATGGACAGGGTACTGCCAATAATTCCGACCAGCATCCCCAAAATAACCAGTAATGCACTCAGCTGAATCCAAATGCCTTCAAGTGGCATAAGCTTCAACATATTGAGAGCGATATCTCCCTGAACGGCTGTCAGCAAACGCTGATACCCTGTAAATAAAATTCCTACAGTAATAAGAGAACCAATAAGACCAATAAGCGCGCCTTCGATAAAAAACGGCCATCGTATGAAAAAGTTGGTCGCACCGACCAGCTTCATAATGCTGATTTCTCTGCGTCGTGCCAATATCGTTACTCGAATGGTATTCGAGATCAAGAACATAGACATGATCGCCAGTCCGGCGACGAATATAAAACCAACATTGCGGATCAGCTTGGTAATGGTAAAGAGCGTCTCTACAGTGCCTTTGCCGTAACGAACCTTTAAGATCGGTTTTTCGGGATGCAATGTATTCAGCTTCTCAATCTTCTCGGCCACAAATGGAACCGTCGTTGGTTCAATAACCTCTACCACAATTTTGTCCGGCAGTGGATTGCTGTCCTTGTCAAAACCCTCCAGCAGTTCCTTGCCACTGTCTCCCAAATCTTTGCGAAGCTCCTCCAAACCTTGAGCTTTCGTCACAAAGGTCGTTTTGCTGATTTCCGGCATTGCTGCGATTTCCTTTTGCAGCGTTTCACGCATGCTCTGATCGACATTGAGCTCCAGGAAAACGTTAACTTCCACCTGGCTATCTGCTTGATCAGCCAAGGAGTTGACGTTAAGCACCAGCATGATAAACACGCCCAGTATGAGCAGTGACACAATAATGGAGGTGATGGATGCTACGGACATCCAGCCATTGCGGAATATGTTTTTGAAACCTTCCCGCATATGACGCAAGAAGGTATTAAAAGTCATATCCGTACTCCCCTCTTACCTGGTCTCTTACGATGTTGCCATTTTCGATGGCAATGACGCGTTTACGCATGGAGTTCACGATATCCTTATTGTGTGTCGCCATCACAATGGTTGTACCGCGAAAATTAATTTCATCCAGTAGCTGCATGATCTCCCACGATGTTTCGGGGTCCAGATTCCCCGTCGGCTCATCGGCAATGATGACCGAGGGATTGTTCACGATGGCTCGTGCAATCGCTACACGCTGTTGCTCCCCACCAGAAAGCTGAGCAGGCTCACGATTCATCTTTTCTTTCAAGCCCACCAGTTCAAGCACTTCTGGAACCCGTTTCCGGATCAGCTTCTTGGGAGCCTCTATAACTTCCATAGCAAAAGCCACATTTTCATAGGCTGTCAAACGCGGCAAAAGTCGGAAATCCTGAAATATGACTCCGATATTGCGACGAACATAAGGAATTTTGCGTTGCTTGAGCTTTCCGATATTAAAACCATTGACTGAAATTTGTCCCTTGGTCGGTACTTCTTCTCTATAAATAAGCTTCATAAAAGTCGATTTCCCCGCTCCAGACGGACCGACTACGTATACGAATTCATTACGGTCAATTCTGACCGATACTCCTTGAAGTGCGTGGGTCCCGTTCGTGTAGGTCTTCCACACATCCTGCATTTCAATCACTCGATCACTTCCCGCTGCTTAATCATGTTACGTATAACCTAATATCCATTCGACATATTCCATGCATTTCCTTTAAAAACTTCTGTATTTCATCATACCGTTTATCATTGTAACAAATTTGTTACCTAAATAGTACCGAAAGTTTTCTGCTTTTGGCACATATATATGAATATTATGGCACACGAATACGCTATCAAGCTTATCAGACAGGAGACATCTGCATTATGAAAAAAATTCATTTATCTGTCATCTGGATATGGTCTGGTGTTCTGGCGCTGGCTATGCTGTGGGGAGGACTTCATCTGTACGCCGACAGACAAACACTGCCAGAGGGAGTAAAGGTTGGAGGCATCAACGTAGGAGGTATGGATAAAACAACTGCTCTCCAGCTCGTGGAGAAAAATCTGGATGCCTTGAAGCAGCGTCCTCTGCTCCTAACGGATAGTGACAGCAGCGCACAGGATATAAAGCTGACACTCGGAGAAGCAGGGATTAGTTATAAAGCGGAAGCCTTCCAAAACGCGGTAAAGGCACTCAGCGCGGAGCATCTATGGACTCGCGTGCAGACACGTTTTAGCTTCGCGAAGGAATGGTCTATCACACCTTTCCAGCAAGAGAAAACCTTAAAATCAAAGTTTGGTGCTGATTGGGAGCAACAGCGATATGGCATACCCATCGATGCGGTGCGTCAGATTGATGCAAACGATCAGGTTCGGTATATTCCGGGGCGCTCTGCCCGGCGCCTGGATTGGCCCAAACTGGACGTAGCAATGAACGCGGTACTCCCCAAGGATTTTACAGCTTCCGGGGAGCCGATCCGAGTAGAATTACCGTTCCACCAGTTGGAGCCGAAAATTACGGTCGACAGTCTGCGTAGCGAAGGCATAGAGCGAAAAATCACCCAGTTTTCCACCAGTCTCGGCAGTAGCTCGGAAGGACGTGTGTATAACGTTCATTCGGCGGCAAGCACCGTCGATGGTTTAATTCTTAAACCAGGTGACATATTCGACTACGGTCAGGTGATTGCCAAGGCTGAGCGCACTCATGGCTTTCGTGAGGCCCCGGTGATCGTGAACGGACGGTTGGAATCCGGTATTGGTGGTGGGATTTGTCAGGTATCCAGCACGGTCTATAATGCAGCGCTGCGAGTCGGCTTGGACATTGTCGAACGCCGCAACCATTCCTTGCCAGTCAGCTACCTGCCCAAAGGCCAGGATGCGACTTTTGCTACAGGGTCCATAAATTTTCGTTTTAGAAATAATACTGGCAAACATTTGCTCTTACGTGCCGCAGTCCAAGATCGAACGCTAACTGTTAAAATTTTCGGTACATTCCCTTCCAATATTTCGTATGAACTTGAATCTCACACCGTGCGCGTACTCCCTATACCCGTAAAGAGAATACGTAATGACTCACTATCCCCCGGCTTCTATCAAGTCATTCGTCAGGGCAAAGAAGGCTATGTGGTGGAAACATTTCGAGTAAAAAAGGTGGATGGAAAAACCGTCGAGCGCACCCGGATAAGCCGAGATACGTACCGAGCGCAGCAGCGTATTATAGCTAGTTATGGCGGTAGCACATCGTCTGAGCCGCAAACACGCAAACCGGAGAAACCAATTGTGGAAGATGGCATAAGCGAATAAACGAAAAAATCCCCCTCTACTACTGACTGGATTGGCTCCAGACAGAGTGAAAGGGGGATTTTTTTGTTCTAAATTACTCGCTGCGTTTACCCAAAACCGAGATTTCTACAGGCGCACTTTCATTGCCATCTGCATCTTCAGCTTTGATAACCAGTCTAACTGTCGCCTTTTGAGTAAGCACACTGATACTAAATTTGCCGTCATCTTTGGCTACTGCACTGCCGATAGGCAGATCGTTGGAGTAGACAGTAACTGTGGAACCGGCTTTAGCTGTCCCTGTAATTGTACCTTCACCATCATACACATCGTTGACTTTCAGTGTACTAGAAGCAACATCCGCTTCAGTGGATGTATCTGTAGTTGTATCGGTATTTGTAGTTGTCTCTGTTGTTGTAGAGTTGTCCGTAGTAGTCGTAGTCGCACTATCTGTACTTGTACTTGTGCTGCTATCTTCCGCTTCAGTTCCAGAAGTTGTGGACGTGTTACCATAAGTGGAATCTGTCACGTTACCGTATGTGGAATCCGTTACCGTTCCACCAGGAGTCGTTGTCAGATTATCCACAGAGCTCAAGTTGTAACCAGATGCAGCATCCAGAATAGCAACCGCCTCTGCACGAGTCAGCGGCTTCAGTGGCTGGAATTTACCATCCGGATAACCGTTGATGATTTTTTGCTCCGCAGCTGCTGCTACACTTTTCTTCGCCCAAGATCCGATTTTGTCGGAGTCAATGAATTTAGTAACATCTGCTGCGTTGCCCGCAGTCAATCCAATGGCTTTGCCAATGATCGCAGCCGCTTCCTGACGTGTTACCTTACCATTTGGTTTGAGCTTGTTATCTGCATAGCCGCTTATGTACCCTGCATTCACGGCACTTGTCAGTTCGTTGTATGCCCAGTGGGATGCTGGAACATCTGTGAACGTTCTGCTTCCATTACCGTTTACTTTCACACTGCCAGCATATGTTACGTCTGTCACAGCTGGAGTATCCTGCGTGAACGTTCCCAAGCTACGGTTCAGAAGAACGATAAATTCTGCGCGTGTAATCGCCGCATCCGGTTTTACCGCCCCATCCAATTGACCTGTAGCTGACCAGCGTTGCACCTGATCTCCTGCCCAATGGCCGCTGGTAGTTTGTGGAGCAGCTGCTGCTGCACTGAATGCGCTAAGAATAAGACCTGTGCTCAGTACACCTGTAATTGTACTTCTTAACTTTTTCCCCATGCTATAAATTCCTCCCTCAGATTGGATTCATCAATCTTTTTTAAACACTTTACCAGAAATCAAACCCAAATAACCCCTAAATTAAAAAAATCGTCCCATATAACCATACCCCCTCCTAATGTAGGATAAATAAGAAACGGGACTTAATGCCTAGTCATTCACTTGGATATGTATATTTGGACAGGTCACAGTATACTGAATGCATAATCAGTTGTATGCTGAAACAGGTCAATGAGGTCACACCACCCTAGGAAAAGAGGTTTACTTATGGCTCTTATTCAATGTCAGTTTTACTCGGAAGTTCTTGGCCTGAGCACATCTATGAATGTTATTCTTCCTCAGGCAACCCGCTCACAAATCGGAATGGAGGGCAAGCAGGGAACAGGGCCACATCCGACCCTGTATTTGCTGCATGGCCTGTCGGACGATGATTCAACCTGGCTGCGCCGAACCTCCATTGAACGCTACGTCGCCTCCATGGGCCTAGCTGTCGTCATGCCCCAGGTACATCGGAGTTTCTATACGAATATGGAGCAAGGATCGGCTTATTGGACCTTTATCAGCGAAGAATTGCCGGCTTTGGCGCGTTCATTTTTTCCTCTGTCCGACAAGCGTGAAGACAATTTTGTAGCCGGGCTTTCTATGGGTGGATACGGCGCTTTCAAGCTGGCACTTCTACATCCAGAGCGCTTTGCAGCCGCTGCCAGTCTTTCGGGGGTTATGGATTTACACGCAGCACGCACCGATCCTAGGCAAAATGCTATGAGTCCAGCGGAATGGCTTAACATTTTTGGACCAGATGAAATACGCGGATCAGATCACGATTTGCTGGAATTGCTACAACGTCATGCCACCTCGGGGACCTCACTCCCCCGACTCTACCAATGCT
The DNA here is from genome assembly GCF_050482105.1 of Paenibacillus jamilae. GTDB lineage: Bacteria > Bacillota > Bacilli > Paenibacillales > Paenibacillaceae > Paenibacillus > Paenibacillus jamilae_B. The sequence continues at coordinate 67,396 of NZ_JBCNHI010000001.1, forward strand.
GTGGTACAGAGGATTTCTTATATAAGGGGAATCAGACTTTTCGTAAAACATGCAGCTCTCTTGGAGTTCCGCTGACCTACGAAGAAGGTCCTGGAGCCCATGAATGGGGATATTGGGACGCAAAAATCCAGGATGTACTGGCATGGCTACCACTTATAGGACACTAAACAGGCAAAAAAATCCCCGTTGCCTTCCTCCTCGCACCATGCGAAGGGGATAGCTCCGGGGATTGTTGTTATGCACATTATGGATGGGTCGTCGTCTCCGGCGATGGAGATTCTTGAGTTAGTGACTTAGGCAGTACTTTATACAGGCGCCATTCGCCGTTAAACTCACGTTCTAGCTGAACCCATGGGGCACCCTGTTCATATAAGTTCGGGTATACCATATTGATCTTACTCAGCGGCATGCCTGACATGATCTTAGGTACAAGGATATAGTCCACATGACTGTCCTGCGGATAGCTTAATGCCTTATTGAACGCATAATCACTGGTGATCAGAAAGCGTTTGGGATATTGGCTATAGACGATCATCGTGTAGGCTGAAGCCGAATCAGTCATAATGGTAGACTTCGGCAGATGCTCGTCCAGCCAAACGGCAATCTTACGATCTGATTCCTGTCTCACATAGTTCACATTCCCTGTGCGTGTGAGAAAGCTATTCTCATCCGGTGCAATATCCGGGCGAGTTAACGCATAGGAGAGTAATCCAGCGGTAAGTAGCAGACTGACGGACACTAGACCAAAGGCCGCCCTCCGCCACCGTCCCTGAAGCTGGCTCAACTCATAGGGCAACCAGGCTACGGTAATCGGGAATACATACATAAAGTAGCGAAACCAACCGTACGAGGATTGCCGCATCATAAGTAAAAATTGCAAGCCCGGTACAGACAGGAACAATAACAAAATAATCAAGGTTCCCCACTGGAACAAGCGTCCACTCAACAGACGAATGAGCAAAATAGCAAACAACGGTACAGAATACCAAATTGTTTTGGATGCAATAAACTTCAAGGCCACCAGCGGATTGGAGAAAATCTCTACAAATTTATCATCATTCAGCAGCTCTGCCGATTGGGCTGTGTTCGAATACTCTGAATTCAGGAAATAAAAAGCATTTCCCATAATGAGATAGTTAAAGAAAATCCACAACAGTCCAGAAAAGACGACAGGGAGCAGAAGCAGTAACCAGGTTGCCTCAACTTTATGCAGTTTCTCCCGCAGGACCAGCTCGCGTCTCCCCAAGTTGCGATGAAGAAATAAGATGGCCAAGACCACGCCAACAGCCATTGCCGCGCCTAGAGGAACGGCTTCATAGCGAGTCCAGAACGCCATGGCAAGCGCTAACCCAGAAACAATCAGACTTGCCGTCATACGATCCTTGAGCCACAGCGCAAATTCAATCACCGTCATCATAATAAAATATATGTATAACGAATCGCTCAAACCGTTAGCTCCAAACAGTAAAACAAACGGATTCAGAGCATACAACAAAGCCAGCAGCATGCTCATGCTAGAGCTAAGCTCTGTTCTGACACCCGCCCGATATAGCAGCATTGCGGTCAGAGCAGCAAAGGTAGCACTCAGAATAACAGCGGCCAATCCATAGGAAGCTAATGCTGGAAAGATTGGATACAGCAATAGAATTACCATTTCCAGAAGACTGGGTAGTGGATTCCAGATAAACCCGATGGCGCCCAGATGCGGATCGCGGCTGTACAGCACATAAAATGCGTTAGCTACGCGACTGAGCGCGTCTGTATGCATATATCCCAGAACATAGCTGAAATAAATGCCCGCAGACAACTCCAATGCAAGTATAAATACAAACAGACCGATAGCCATCCATCTGCTTGCAGACCATTTGCGAAAGGACATCCCTCTCGTTCCCCCTCAAACTTCTTGCGGTGGTGCAGCTGTAGGAGCTTACCTCCGACAGCTGTATCTTTCCCTCCGCTACGATGCATTAAGATACAATAAATTATTGCGGGTCTTCATGCTTTATTTTGTACAATCGCCATTCCCCGTCAAAGTCATGCACCAACGAGGCCCAGGGCGCCCCCTTTTCAAACAAATTAGGATAGTTCCGGTTCACCTGATCCAGCGGTACCCCTTCCACCAAGCGCGTGACCAACACATAGTCCGCCTTCGAAGCAGGTAGATTGGTTAAAGATTTTCCAAAATCAAAATCACTCGTTATTATAAACTTCTTCGGAATTTTACTGCTCAAGATGATCGGATAGGCCGTATAAGAATCTGTCAAAATGAGAGATGAACCATAATGCTCATCCAGCCATGACCCTACTTTCCGTTCAACAATTTGCCGAGTATAGCTTTCATTGCCACTATGCGTCAGATAGCTATGCTCATCCGCCGCAATCGCGGGATTCGTCAGTGCGTAGGATAACAAGCCTGCTGTTGCCAACATTCCTGCCGTTACCAATGAGATTCCGATTCCCCGCACCTTCCCCTTCAATAAGCTTAGCTCATACGGCAGCCAAGCAACCGTAATCGGGAATACATACATAAAATATCGGAACCAGCCAAACGAAGAATGCTTAAGCATCAGTAAAAGTTGGAGCCCAGGTACTGATAAAAAAATAGCCAGCAGCGTTAATGTGCTCCAACTCCACAGACGTTTGTCCAATAGGCGTATAAGCAAAACGGCAATCAACGGAGCCGCATACCATAAGGTCCGTTGCCCGACAAACTTTAGCATCAGCATAGGGTGAGCAAACATTTCTACAAAGCGTTGATCCTCCAGCAAAGCCGCTGATTGGGTGGAATTGGAATATTGAGAGCGTAAAAAGTAAAGCGGGTCACCCATGATAATCCAGTTAAAAAAGAGCCACAGCAAACCAGAAAAGACAAGCGGCAACAGCAATAGAAGCCATGTCGCCTCAACTTTGTACAGGCGCTCTTTTAAAGTCAATTGCGTTCTAATCTTCTCTCTGCTTATACGCCATCGATGCAGAAAAAGAATCGTCAGCAAGATGCCTACTGCCATCGCAACACCCAGCGGGACGGCTTCATAGCGGACCCAAAAAGCCAACGCAAGCGCAAAGCCGGATACGATCAGATTCGCCGCCTTGCGATCCTTAAGCCACATACAGAACCGACTCACTGTCAGCAGGATAAAAAAGATATATGGCGAATCACTCAAGCCGTTGAAGCCAAACAGAAACATAAACGGATTGAGTGAAAATAACAGCGCAATCAGCAAACTGGTTGCACCGCGAAGCCCTAACTCTTTTCCCGTTCCGTACAATAATGCTGCGCTCGCCCCAGCAAACAGGCTGCTTACAATCACTGCTGCCAGCCCGTGGGAAGCGAGTGCGGGAAACAAAGGATAGAACAACAGCACAATGAGTTCCAGCAAACTCGGTAGCGGATTCCATACAAACCCGATAGCACCCAAATGCGGGTCACGACTATACAGCACATAAAATGCATTAGCCACTCGACTGAGCGCATCGGTATGCATATAGCCAAGATGCCAGGCAAAATAAATACCTACTGCCAGTTCTAAAGCAGCAATACAAGCAAACAACGACAGCAACTTTCCATGTTTCTTTACGATCATTAAACCTCTTTCTGACGCTGTTGCGGAACGGAAAAGATCCAATAGCGGTTCCAGATATAATTATGAATGGGCACGATGATGGTCGTTAGCACTTCACCGATCAGATATGACCATCCGATCCAGTGAATGGTTACGTACATAAGACCAGCATTTAAGAGCAAGCCACAGGTACAGACCAATACATATTTAAGAAACTGAGTGCGGCTTCCTTCCCCGGTAGGCTCGAACGTCCAGTTTCGGTTCAGCACATACGAAACGAGCAGCGTAACGATAAAGCCTATGGTCGTAGCCGTTACTGCAGGTACTGCAAACAGCTCCACCAGCAGCACAAGTACACCGACGTGAATGCCTGTACCCAGTAGCCCCACAATACCGTATTTAATGATTGGATACTTTAGATACGAACGTCTGATCATGTTGATTAAACTCCCTATCCACCCACAATCGGTCAGCATTCGCCCGTTTGTCTGCAATTAGATAACGGGGTCTGGCTTTGACTTCGTGATATATGGCGGCAATATATTCTCCTACCACTCCAATCGACAGCATGAGTACACTACCGATAATCAAAAGCAGCAAAATGACAGTGGTAAAACCAGTCACAGCTTCACCCGTTATTTTGTGCATTAAGGTTTGAATCCCCAACACGACCGAAATCAGCATGAAGATGAGCCCCATTAAGCTCACTACCCGCAAAGGTACTGTCGAGAACGAAACAATCGCTTCCGCAGCCAAGCGAATCAGCCCTAACGGACTCCAGCGGCTGGGACCCTCTTCTCGTGGAGCCACCCGGAATGTAATCTGGGTTTTACGAAAACCAAGCCAGGCGGTCATCCCGCGAAAGAACGGCATACGCTCTGGCATCGCCATCCAGGCATCCACCACTCTTCGATCCAGTAGCTTATAATCGGAGGCATCCTTGAGATTAAAGCCTGTCAAACGGTTCAAGGTCGCGTAAAACAAAGAAGCTCCGAGCTTTTTGCCTACCGACTCTTCCCCCCGGAATTCTTTGACACATTCAACTAAATCATAACCTTCATTCTGCCATAAACGCACCATTTCCCCAATCATCTCAGGAGGATGCTGCAAATCACCGTCCATGACAATGATCGCATCGCCAGATGCATTTTCCAAACCTGCGCACAACGCCAGCTCCTTACCGAAATTCCGACTCAGCCGGAGCGCGAGCAAAGAGGGCATACGACGGGACAATTCGGACAGTTTGAGCCACGTATCGTCTTTGGAACCATCATCTACAATAATAAGCTCATACCGTGAAGTAACAACAGACAACACCCCATCAATCACCTTAAGCGAACGTTCGAGATGCGAGCCTTCATTGTACATAGGAATGACGACGGATATAAAAGGATTTTTGGTCTCCATTCTTGCTCCTTCTTTCTTCATATTCAGGAGGACTGTGCCGGGGCATCATCCAAGTCGTGCATATCGGTCAGACCATGCGTCGTCTTCTCCCAATAGAACGGCTTGGTTATAAGCTGCCAAGCTGCTTTTATCGCAGCTATACTCATAAGTACCCAATATAACGGCGAGAGTAGCCCATATTTGACCATCGCGTATGAAAATGTTCGTTCACCGCGCTCTTCCAGCTCCCCGATGACCCAATACATGCCGGCCACATTACTGAATACGAACAGAAAGTTACCGATATAAAATTCCGCGCTGGCCAAGTAATACACATAACCCGGGAACAGTTTGGGAATAAAGGACAACTCCCAGCCAAACCACAAAATAAGCAAGCCCCAAAAAATCGGGTTCAACAACGGCAGCATCGGAGTCGCCAGAATCATCACCTGAAAACCAAAAAAGCCTTTCCAGCCCACTTCGCGCACCAGCTTAACCGGATTGCGCATATGAACCAGCCATGTCTGCATATATCCCTTGATCCAACGTGAACGCTGACGAATCCAGTTGCCCACGCGGCTGTTTGCTTCCTCCCATGTGCGGGAATCGACAATGGCCGTTTTATAACCACCTTTATACAGACGAATGCCCAGATCCGCATCCTCGGTTACATTATAGGGGTCCCAGGCATTGATATCCTTCAATACAGATACCCGAAAATGGTTGGACGTACCGCCCAACGGGATTGGTGTATCTAACTGCATAATTCCTGGCAGCAGCAATTCAAACCACATGCTGTACTCTTGAGTAAACCAGCGGGTAAGCAGATTTTGCGTGCTGTTAAAATAATTGAGCTTCGCTTGAATACACGCATAATTCTCAGGAAGTGAATCAAACGCTGCAATGACCTTTTTAAGTTGGTCGGCATCGGGGCGATCCTCCGCATCATAAATAACGACAAACTCGCCGCGAGCGCGAATAAGTCCATAATTGCATGCCTTCGGCTTGGTTTTCGGCAAGCCGTCGGGCACGACCAGTGTCGTGTAATAGGCTGGCAGCTTCATTTCCCGCAGCAGCTCAATCGTCTCAATGTCGTCCTCTTCAATCAGCAGCCGTACATCCAGCTTGGATTTTGGATAATCCAACTGTTCCAAATTCCGCAACAACATCGGAAGCACGCCTGCTTCCTTATACATCGGGACAAGAATCGTATAAATCGGCAGTCTCTTTTCATCCATAGCGTCTACCTCTTCCTTCGTAAAGCGAAGCTGTGCCCCACGCCGGGAACCGAGATAGATAATTCCAAATTTGAAAAGCGTCATAGCAAAATAAAACAGCTGAATCATCATATTAATGATCAGCACTGTCTTCCAGCTGTTCCAGAGGAGGCCGAGCAGCGTAATCATTCCCATAGCTGCAAACACCCAGAGCTGCCCCTTGGTAAAGGTGGTCCGCGCCGAATTGTGCGGTTCTTTTTCCAGCAGACCGGTCGTGCTCTCCTGCATCATTTCCTCACCGTAGATTTTACCCCAGAGCTGCTCCATCTCTTCCTTCGTTGCAAGCACTTGCTCTACCGGCATACCCAGAATTTCTTCGAGCTTCAGGCGTCGCTCTTCTGACAACGGATCACTGACCGCTACAATATAGCGGTTCATATATTGATGGATGACGACCACACCATAAGCCATGGCCACTTGCTCGGGCAGTTTGTACGCTGCATCCAGCGCCAGCTCCTCACCAATACGCCCGATTCGGTTTTGAGTTGCAATCGCGCGGTACAAATCTGCAGGCTCCAGCATTTGCAATGACAGCAAAATGTCGCCGAGCAGCCCGCCGCTCTTCGCTTGGAACTCAAGTGCCCGCTCTAGCTGCTCTGGTGAGATATAGCCGGAACGAACCAGCATGTCACCGAGTCTTTCTTTGGACTCGTCACCATCAATCTGCTCCTGTAGCTGCTCAGTTGTAATGAAACCCATCTCAACAAGAATATCGCCCAGTCTGCCACCGTAACGCTTCTGGTTGCGGATGGCGTCTGTCAACTGATCGCGGGTGATCAACCCGCTCTCCACCAGCTGGTCTCCCAGACGGGCCTTGCCGTTTCGTCCGGTCGGCGCTCCTGCTGCAGTCTCTCCGCCTTCAGCATCAGCGATGCTGGAGGCAACGCCTATAGCAGCTCCTGCCGCTGCCTGTTCTTGCCCGGATGCATATTGGACCTGCGCCTCCTGCACCTGTCCATCCTGTACCCCTTCATCCAGCAATTGTTCCACAGCTGCTGCTGTATCATTGGCATTCTGTATAGCCTGAATACGAAGTTCTGTATCCTGAAGTCGCCGTTCCAGCTCTTCGATATGAAAATCAAGCTTATACAGTATCGGGGCCTGCTCAGAACGCTGAGCCTCTAGCTGTTGTTGCAGTTGTTCGATTCGCTGACGCTCTTCTTTTATTCTTCTCTTGGTTTGGCGAATTGAAACTCCTCCAACCTGCCACCTAAGCTTGTCACCCATGAATTCCCGCCCTTTCAATCCAGCGCCGCTCTTCTGCAAGCGCGTCCGCAAGCAACTGCTTTAACTCCGCATCCCGCTGCTTTTTCCGCTCCAGCGCCGCGTGGAAGAGCTCTCGCTCCTCACGTAGCAGCTTCTCCGCTTGGATTCGTTCCACATGCAATGAGGATACGAGTTGATCGGCGTCAGAAGCGCGATAACCGATCCAAGCGCTCTTTAGCTGACGCGTCGTTCGTTTAGTTCTCATAATACCTCCCTGGATCGTCCCGACTCTGTCTTTTGCTATGTCTCTATTTCCATATTGTTACCAGCCGTTCTCCCGAAACCAGGACACACCTGTGTTCTCATTTAAGCTCTTCATTTACACATTTATGAAATTCCCCTGGTCGAAAAAGCCATTAAACACTTGACAATGATTTATCGCATATGCTTCTCGTTCTACTAAATTGGTAATTCAATGAAAAACTTAGTGCTATTCTACCATAATCCTAGTAGGCGTAGTATACAAAAATGTAAATTCTAGAAACTTTCACACTAATGTATGAATAGGTCTATAGAACTATATGAATCAAACATCGTAGTCGATATACTTCCAATAATTCTATGTAGTTCATGATTATTCCGATCATAAATCTTTCAGCCCCCTCGGAAAACACAAAAGACACCGCGAACGGTGCCTTTGAAAACATAGCTGGCAAATATTCTTAAAATCTGATTTTACACAGCATTCCGTTGCTGTGCAAGAGAATTATTTTCTTTATGAATTAATTTTTTGGCTTATGATTTTCAAACCATGTTGACGTGTTTACTAGAAGCTGTTCACTACGTCCAATGGCTGCCTGCACCTGACCAGTGGCGGTTCCGCCATACACATTCCGAGCATTGACTACTGCTTCTGGTTGAAGCACCTCATAAATGCGCTCGTCGAACAGATCTGAAAACTGCTGGAATTCATCCAGTTTCAGATCAAGTAGATATTTGCCCTGCTGGATGCAATACAGCACCGTTTTGCCAATGACCTCATGAGCCTGCCGGAACGGAAGCCCTTTGCCGACCAGGAAGTCCGCAATATCCGTTGCGTTGGAGAAATCCTGGTTGACCGCTTGACGCATGCGATCCTTGTTCACCTTCATCGTAGCGATCATTGGGGCGAATAATTGCAGGGCTCCCTCCAGCGTAGCAACCGTATCGAACATCCCTTCCTTATCTTCCTGCATGTCCTTATTGTAAGCCAGTGGCAAGGACTTCAGCACAGTCAGCAGGCCGACGAGATTGCCATAGACACGCCCGGTTTTACCACGTACAAGCTCCGGGACATCTGGGTTTTTCTTCTGGGGCATAATGCTGCTGCCCGTGCAGAAAGCATCATCCAGTTCGACAAAACCAAATTCTGTGCTGCTCCATAGCACCAGTTCTTCACTCAAACGGGACAAATGCGTCATAATCAGCGAAGCACCGGCCAGAAACTCTACGATAAAGTCCCGATCACTGACAGCGTCCAGACTATTCTCATACACTCCGTCAAAGCCTAGTTGCTCAGCTACAAAATGACGGTCAATCGGGAAAGTGGTTCCTGCCAAAGCGCCAGCCCCTAGCGGTAATACATTAATGCGCTTGTAGCTGTCCTTAAGGCGGTCAATGTCACGCTCCAGCATGGACACATACGCCAGCAAATGATGTGCGAACAAAATAGGCTGAGCACGCTGCAAATGTGTATATCCAGGTACAATCGTATTCAGATTGTCCTTGGCCTGCCCAATTAATGCAGCTTGTACATCATGCAGCATACCTACCAGCGACACCACACGTCCACGCAAATACAAGTGCATATCCGTTGCTACCTGATCGTTACGACTGCGTCCAGTGTGCAGCTTACCGCCGACCGGACCAATGGCTTCAATCAGGTTTTTTTCGATATTCATGTGAATATCCTCATCCGAAACAGAAAATTCAATTTCCCCACGGCGGATACGCTCCAGAACGGTGTGCAGTCCTCCCTTGATCGTGTCTGCATCCTCCTGCGGAATAATACCACATTTGCCCAGCATGGCCACATGAGCCAGGCTTCCTTGAATATCTTCTTCCGCCAATGCCTGATCAAATCCAATAGAAGCCGTATACTCCTCTACCAGCTTGTTCGTTTGCTTTGTAAACCGTCCGCCCCATAGCTTACTCATTGCATGATCCCCTCTCTGCAATACAAGCCGCCCTCGTCATTTGGACAAGAACGGCCCACATCCCGTACATTTTTTTAGATTACTTCTTTATTTATGATTTTGTGTTACGCCCGCATTGACCTTCAAACGCAAAGCATTCAAGCGGATAAAGCCTGTGGCATCGCCTTGATCGTAGGCTTGTGTCGGATCAGCTTCCATGGTTGCAATGTCTGGGTTATACAAGCTAACCGGACTTTTAACACCCGCACCGATAATATTGCCTTTGTACAGTTTTACGCGCACCGTACCACTGACATTTTTCTGGCTTTCATGAACTAGAGCCTGCAAGGCAACACGTTCCGGCGCGAACCAGAATCCATTGTACACCAAGGTAGCATAACGGGTAATCAGGCTATCACGCAGATTCATAACCTCGCGATCCATTGTGATGGATTCCATTTTGCGGTGAGCTGTGAACAGAATTGTACCGCCTGGCGTCTCATAGACTCCGCGACTCTTCATACCCACAAAACGGTTCTCTACCATATCTACACGTCCGATACCATGCTTGCCGCCCAGTTCATTCAGCTTTTCCATCACTTGCAGCGGAGTTAGCTGCTCACCGTTCAAAGCGACGCAGTTGCCTGCTTTAAATTCCAGCTCCAAATATTCTGCTTCATCAGGTGCGTCCTCAGGCGCATTGCTGAGCAAGAACATTTCTTTATTTTCAGGAGCGCTCGGATCAAACCAAGGGTCCTCCAGCACGCCGCTTTCATAGCTGATATGCAACAGGTTGCGGTCCATGGAGTAAGGCTTGGCTGCAGAAGCGGTTACCGGAATACCGTGTTTTTCCGCATAGGCAATCATTTCTGCCCGGCCCGGGAACTGATTGCGGAACTCTTCCAGCCGCCAAGGTGCAATGACTTGGATGTCCGGCGTCAGCGCCGCCGCGTTCAGCTCGAAGCGCACCTGATCGTTACCTTTGCCTGTTGCGCCGTGAGCAATGGCCGTTGCTCCCTCGGCAATCGCAATATCGACCATCCGCTTAGCGATCAATGGACGTGCAATACTCGTTCCAAGCAAATATTGCCCTTCATATAAAGCACCCGCCTGAAACATCGGGTAAATAAAATCCTTGGCGAATTCATCACGCAGATCATCAATGTACACTTTGGAAGCTCCCGTAGCGAGTGCTTTTTCCTCCAAACCGTCCAGTTCTTCCTTTTGTCCGATATCTGCTGTAAATGCGATAATTTCGGCATCATAGGTTTCCTTGAGCCATTTCAGAATGACCGACGTATCCAGACCGCCGGAATATGCGAGTACGATTTTTTCTTTTGCCATTGTTGAAGTCCTCCCCGAATGCTTATACCTCTTTTTTCTTTAACAAACCTTATCCCATTAAAGCAACTAGCAACGCTTTTTGCGCATGCAGACGATTCTCCGCTTCATCAAAAATGACCGAATTAGGACCGTCAATTACTCCTGCACTCACTTCTTCCCCACGATGTGCAGGTAGACAGTGCAGGAATAAATAATCTGGCTTCGCGAGCTTAACCAGTTCCTCATTCACCTGAAAGTTGGCAAAAGCAAGCTCACGCTCCTTCTGCTCTTCCTCAAAGCCCATGCTTGCCCACACGTCTGTGTAGATCGCATCGGCATCTTTTACTGCTTCCTGCGGACTTTGGGTGATCACAATTTCACTACCTGTTTGTTTGGCAATCTCACGAGAAACCGCGACCACACTCGGGTCAGGCTCGTATCCAGCTGGACTTGCGATGGAGACATGCACTCCGAGCTTCGCTCCACCAATCAAGAGGGAATGCGCCATATTGTTGCCGTCTCCGATATAAGCCAGTTTGAGTCCTTTTAGCTTGCCCTTTTGCTCATATAAAGTTTGATAATCAGCCAGCACCTGACACGGATGCGCCAAATCGCTCAAGCCGTTAATCACAGGAACGGATGCATAACGCGCCAACTCTACCACATTATCGTGTCCAAAGGTACGGATCATAATGCCATCCAGATAACGTGACATCACTTGGGCCATATCGCTAATCGGTTCACCGCGGCCCAGTTGAATGTCATTTTTGCTGAGGAAAAGGGCATGCCCGCCCAATTGATACATACCGACTTCAAAGGATACCCGTGTACGTGTGGAGGACTTTTCGAAAATCAGTCCAAGTGTTTTCCCCTTCAGCGGCTGATAAACTTCCCCGTTTTTGTGCTTACGCTTAATTTCAATGGCGAGCTCAATTAAATGCTGGATTTCTTCTGGCGAGTAGTCGTCCAGTTCTAGAAAGTCCCGTCCTTTCAAATTTACCTGCTGCAGTGCGCCGCCCTGGCTCATGCAATCCTCTCCTTTTACACTCTAGTCTCGGATGCTTCTTCCTTTACACTAAGCTACGTGCTCCCGAATCAATTCAGCAATCCATGTTACAGCCTGATCTATTTCGTCTTTCGTTACATACAGGTTAGGCAACAGGCGAATTACGTTCGGTCCTGCTGTAATGAACAGAATACCCTTCTTCTGTCCGGCCAGAACAAGCTCTGCTACTGGCTCCGCACACTCGATGCCGACCATCAGCCCTTTTCCGCGAATATCCTGGACAAAAGGAATATCTCCAAGCTGCTTTTGCAAACTACGGAAGAGATAATCTCCCATTTCGGCAGCGCGTTCTGGCAGCTTATCATCAATAATCGTTTCAATAGTCGCTTGAACTGCGGCCATGGCAAGTGGCGTCCCGCCAAAAGTAGAACCATGACTGCCCGCCGTGAACGCTTCGCGCAAATATTCTTTGCCTAGCATTGCACCAACCGAATAGCCACTGCCCAGTCCTTTTGCCAATGTAAAAATATCCGGTTCTATTCCATAATGTTCAAAGGCAAACAACTTACCTGTCCGACCCATACCTGTTTGCACCTCGTCAATGATCAACAGCAAATCATGCTCGCGGCACAGCTTGGTAATCACGTCTACAAAAGCAGGGTCTACTGGATACATGCCGCCTTCGGCCTGCACCATTTCCAGCATAATTGCTGCTGTATTCTCATTGATCGCTGCTTCGAGCGCAGCCTGATCATGAAGCGGAACGCTTTTGAACCCTGCAGGAAGCGGTAAAAAGCCTTCTTTTACTTTGTCCTGACCCGTAGCAGTCAAGGTTGCCAGCGTCCGTCCGTGGAAGGATTGCGTGAACGTAATGATTTCATAGCGATCGTTCTGCTTCACCTTCTGGTGGTAACGACGTGCCAGTTTAATGGCAGCCTCGTTCGCTTCAGCTCCGCTGTTGCAGAAGAACACGGCATCTGCGCTGCTATTGGCTGTCAGCAACGCTGCGGCCCGTTCCTGCCCAGGAATATGAAACAGATTGGATACATGCCACAGTTCATCAATCTGTTTTTTCAATCGCTCAGCTACAGCTCGAGGCGCATGACCAAGATTGGTAACGGCAATACCTGACATGAAATCCAGATAACGTTTGCCCTGATCATCCCACAGCCAGCTTCCTTGTCCCTTCACCAGTGTAAGTGGGTATCTTGCGTAGTTTGGAAAAAGAGAGCTATTTGTCTGTGCCTTTGCCGACCCCTTTTCCGTTTGTGCTCCGCTTCCATTCGTACTTGGCATTTCCTCGCTCACCAGCGTATTCGGTTCCTTACTCATATCGTTCACGCCCCTTTATCGTTTGGTTATATAGGTTGAGCATATATTGCAATTACTGCATACGCACAATGCGTGTTCCAATCGATTCTCCGCCCAGCACACGGCTGAGTACTTGCGGTTCGCTGCCGTCTACAATGACGACTTCCTTCACTTTTCCATGAATGCAGGCAATAGCTGCTCTCACTTTCGGGATCATACCACCGTAGATTTCACCCGTGCTGATCATATCTTCAATTTCCTGTATAGTGATCGATTCCAGTACCTTCTTTTCTACACCATTCTTTTTCAATATACCGGGTACATCCGTCACAACAATCATCCGACTGACACCAAGATGAGAAGCCACCGCTCCCGCTGCTGTATCGGCATTAATGTTATAACGCTGACCGGATCGATCAATGCCAATAGGCGCAATAACTGGCATATAGTCCATATCCAGCACACCCGTAATAATCGAGGCTTGAACAGATATTACCTCTCCAACCCAACCGACCTCGGCAGCATTCGGCACAGGCTTTGCTTCGATTAAATAGCCATCACTGCCCGACAAACCCAACGCTCGCCCTCCGTGCATTCCTATTCGGCGTACAATCTGCTTGTTAATGCTGCCTGCCAGCACCATTTCCACGACATCCAGCACGGGTTCAGTCGTTTTACGCAATCCATGAATGAATTCCGTTTCGATTCCCAGCTTCGCCAAATTGTCAGAGATCGCAGGCCCGCCGCCATGTACAATGACCGGTTGAAGACCTTCCGACTGCAGACGGGCCAAGTCGTCAAAAAAGGAATCAGGCAGCGCAGCCAGCGTACTTCCTCCGCATTTCATCACAAAATTACGACGTGCCACTCCCGCATGTTTCGTTTGATCCGCGTGTCCCACTGCCGATTGCATATCATCTCTCCTTTTCTCCTCTGCACAATCTGTGCGATTTTCAAATGATGCCTGAAACTATAACCGCTCGCTTCTTCTATTAACTATTAAATATCCATCTGTATTTAAATCTAGTATCTATGTCCGATAAGCCGCATTAATCCGCACATAATCGTAGGTTAGATCACAGCCCCATGCTGTAGCCATTCCGTTCCCGTGATGCAAATCAACGATAATTTGAACCGTATCTCCACGTAAATAGGAAAGCGCCTCAGCTTCATCAAAAGCGACTGGACTTGATTGACTCAGCACCACAATATCACCCAAACGGATGTCTACCGTATCTGGATTGACCGGTTCTCCAGCACGTCCGACGGCTGCAATAATCCGTCCCCAGTTGGCGTCTGCGCCGAAAACGGCTGACTTCACCAGACTGGACCCAATTACGGTCTTGGCTATCGCCTGGGCAGAAGCATCGCTTACCGCTCCGCTTACGGACACCTCTACCAGCTTCGTAGCACCTTCCCCGTCACGGGCAATCGCCTTCGCCAGCTCCCGGCAAATATAAGTGAATGCCTCGGCAAAAGCCTCCCAGTCGGGATGCTCTGCGTTCAACTCGCTGTTGCCTGCCAGTCCGCTTGCCATAGCGATTAGCATATCGTTCGTACTGGTATCCCCATCGACCGTAATCATATTAAAGCTAGTACCCGTGGCCTGCTTTAATAATTGATGAAGAGCCGTCTGCCCGATGACCGCATCACAAGTTATAAAAGCGAGCATGGTTGCCATATTCGGGTGAATCATACCCGATCCTTTTGCTGCCCCGGCGATGTGCACGGTCACACCGTCCACTTCAACTGACACGCACGCTTCCTTTTTAACCAAATCCGTTGTCAGAATGGCTTGGCTAAATTGCTCCGCTCCATCATTCGCCTCGCTCATCCGCTCAGGTAGTGACGATATACCGCCAAGCACACGGTCCATTTTCAGATGCTCGCCAATTACACCAGTCGAGGCAACGGCTACATCGCTCTCGGCCACACCCAGTTCACGAGCAGCGGCCGAACGCATCGCGTAAGCGTCCTGCTCCCCTTGCTGTCCTGTACAGGCATTGGCATTCCCGCTGTTCACTACTATCGCCTGCAATCGACCATTTGTCAGGCTGTCGCGAGTCACCTTAAGTGGTGCAGCCTGAAACACATTGGTGGTATACACCGCAGCAGCTGTCGCCTCTACCTCACAGCGAATCGCGCCGATATCGTTGCGGTTCGTATTTTTCAATCCACAGTGCAATCCCCCGGCTGTAAAGCCGCGCGGAGTTACGATGTTGCCCTCATGTACGACTGTAAACCCTAATTTGCCCATAATTATGTGCCCTCGCCCGCAACATAAGGAATGAATGGCAACTGGACGCTTGCGTTCTCATACCGGCCCGCTGTCATTCCACTGTCCCTGTTGCGTTTACGTGCTACTTACGGATATACCGGTATGAAGCCCAGCCCGAGGTTCTCCTCCCATCCCATCATCAGATTTAAATTTTGTATCGCCTGTCCGGCGGCACCCTTCACAACATTATCAATGACAGAAATAATGGTAAGGCGCCCGGTACGAGCGTCTGCTGCAAAACCGATGTCGCAGTAGTTGGAGCCAAATACTTCTTTCGTCGCTGGCCATATACCTTCGCCACGTACACGCACAAAAGGATGACCTTTATAATAATCCCGGTATAACCCGATAAGATCCTGATCCGTATGATCACCTTTCAACGTGACATAAATGGTACTCATAATTCCTCGCGTCATAGGCACCAGCTGTGTCGTAAACGTAATCGTAACATCCTCGCCCGCAACATCACCCAATACCTGCTCGATCTCAGGGATATGCTGGTGCTTATTCACCTTATAAGCCTTAAAGTTCTCATTCATCTCCGCATAATGTGAAACAAGACTTGTTCCCCGACCGGAGCCGGATACCCCGGATTTGGCATCCACGATCAGTGACCGGTGGTCGATCCAACCCGCCTCCAAGGCAGGAATAATCCCCAATAGTGTTGCCGTGGGATAGCAGCCTGGATTCGAAATGAAAGAAACACCAGCAAGCTTTTCTGCATACACCTCGCTGAGTCCGTATACTGCTTGCTTGAGATACTCGGATGAAGCCGCAGGCTTTTTATACCAAGCCTCATACACTTCCCCGCTTCGGAGCCTGAAGTCCCCGGAAAGATCAATCACCTTCAGTCCGGCATCCAGAAGCTGCGGCACTAAATTGGTACTAACGCCCGACGGCGTCGCTGTGAAAACCAGATCAGCCTTGGCAGCAATTTCATGGATATCAACACCGTCCAAATCCTGCACCACAATATCCGTCAGATGTGGAAACCCATCACTAATCGGAACACCCGCGCTGGACGAAGAAATAACAGATACAATCTCCACCTGCGGATGATGAACCAAAAATCGAATCAATTCCACTCCGCCGTATCCAGTGGAACCGACAATTGCTACTTTTAGCTTGCTGCTCACAGACCTTCCCCCATTCCGTCCCTATGAAATATGTATTATTATACGACTCTATTCATATAAATACAACACCTCATGTCATGTTATTCCTCCAAATTTAAAATATGCACTCTTGCCCATTCTTTTGGCCGTCAAGCTGTACAGGCTACAATTAATGAAAACAAAAAAGACAGACCCCCTTGCGAATCTAGTCTTCTATTTTGCATAAGAAAAGGAACGTTCCCTTTATATATTATCTTATATATTGGTATTCATCCGGTTTATACATTTGCTGCACTTATGTATTCGTTGAACATTGAATAGGGTATAAAGAGTGAGTATGTACGAAAATAAACCTATACGTTAGGGGTGCTACACATCGAAACATATACAGCGAATTTAGTGATAGATGCTAAAGCCAAGTTAGGCGAGGGTCCCAGTTGGGATCATCATTCGCAACGTTTATTTTGGGTCGATATTGAAGGCTTTCAATTACACATTTACGATCCATCTACAGGCACAGATCGTACCATAGATGTGGGCGAACATATTAGTGCAGTTGTACCTTATCTTAAAAATAAAGTAATCGTGGCCATGATCAGCGGTTTATACTGTCTGGATATAGAGACAGGGACCAAAGTATTGATCCATGATCCTGAGGAAGGTAGAACAGGCAATCGATTTAATGACGGTAAATGCGATCCTGCAGGACGTTTTTTGGCAGGAACCATGAGTTTAAACGGCGAACGAGCGCAAGGAGCATTGTATAGCTTGAGCACAAAAGGGAATGTCTCCTTACTGATTGATAAAGCTTCCATATCTAATGGCTTAACCTGGAGCTCAGATCATCGTACCATGTATTATATTGATACTCCGACTTTGGAAGTGGTCTCCTTTGATTACGATGTGGCACAAGGTACCCTTATGAATAAGCAAGTGGTAGCTAGATTGGATGAAAGTGAAGGATATCCAGATGGCATGACCATCGATGCAGAGGGCATGCTGTGGATCGCGCGTTGGAGCGGTAAACGTGTTTCTCGTATCCATCCTGCTCATGGAGAAGTGATTGCCGAGGTGATACTTCCAGTCAATTGTGTAACTTCTTGTGCTTTCGGCGGTGAACATCTGGATGAGTTGTATATTACAACTGCTCAAGATGACGATAGCACCAGTCAACCCCTAGCAGGCGGTTTATTTATGGTCAAAACTGGGGTAAAAGGAGTGCCGACCTCATACTTTAATCAAGGACAACCAGCACATTGGCTTGATCTATTATCAAAAAGGACTTGATAAAGCTGTTCTGAAAAAGAGAAAAGCCCACTGCATCAGTGGGCTTTTCTGTATTCATTTATTTAAGTGCAATCATTCAGCAAACCACAATACGTTAGCCTTCCCTTTTGAACCCTTCACCCAATACTTCACGTGTATTACTAATAATCACAAAAGCCTCTGGGTCTACCAGGCGGACGAGCGTTTTGAGACGAGTTACCTCGTTTTGCCCAACTACAACCATAAGCACAGGACGTTCTTCGTTCGTGTAACCCCCCCGCCCTGCAAGCTCTGTCAATCCGCGATCCAAATCCTGCAAAATGGTTTGCGTGATTTTTTCCTTTTGATTGGAGATGATGTAAGCCACTTTGGAGTAGCCTAATCCCATTTCTACAGCATCAATGACCTTGCCAGTTACAAACAGGCCAATCAATGCATACAGGGCCCGCTCTGGCGATAGGGTGAAACCAGCTAGTGTGATCACTGTGCCATCCATCAGCATGACACAAAGAGAAAGACTAAAACCGGTATACTTTTGAATAATCTGCGCCAAAATAGCCAGTCCACCCGTCGAGCCTCTGCCGCGAAACACGGTGCCCAAACCTAATCCTACTCCGATGCCACCATACAGTGAAGCTAGCAACGGATTGGTTGTCGGTACTGCCCAATCCTTCGTCACATAAACGAATAACGGCAGCATAATGCTGCCCAGCAGGGAACGCAATCCATACTTTTTCCCTAATAGCAGTACTCCTGCTATAAATAACGGAATGTTCATTCCCCATTGCGTATAGGCCGGTTCCAGACCAAACAGTTCCTCACCTAAGATAGACAAGCCAGATACACCCCCGGATGCAATCCGGTTGGGAAGCAAGAACATGTTAAAGGTCAACGCTGTAATGAATGAGCCGAGCATAATCAGCAGAACATCGGTCACGTTACGCGCTGGTCCACTGGCGGCAATCAGAGGCTTACGCCTTCTTCGACGGGCAGTGGGAGAGTTCAATTGAGACATCGTTTATGTACTCCTTTTGTAAAAAAATCCGTTACACAAAAATTCCTACAGGCCGCAGCACATGGACTGCGGTTCTGTAGGAAAACATACAGACAATTATTCTGCGTCCAGCTTAATTTGGCTGCGCAGGTAACCATCGATGAATGGATCGAGATCGCCGTCCATCACTGCCCCGACGTTGCCAGTTTCCACGCTGGTACGGTGATCCTTAACCATGCTATATGGATGGAAAACGTAGGAGCGAATTTGGCTGCCCCATGCAATGTCGGACTGTTCACCACGGATTTCGTCCAATTGCTGCTGTTGTTCTTCGATCTTGCGTTCATAGAGCTTGGAACGAAGCATCGTCATTGCACGTTCACGGTTTTTGATCTGGGAACGTTCATTTTGACAAGTCACGACAATACCGGTAGGCAAATGCGTAATCCGAACGGCTGAGTCGGTCGTATTAATATGCTGACCCCCAGCACCGCTGGCCCGGTACGTATCAATTTTAAGATCTTCCGTGCGGATCTCAATGTCCACATCATCCGCAATTTCCGGTACTACATCACAAGACACGAACGATGTATGTCGACGACCGGAGGAGTCAAATGGAGAGATACGAACAAGCCGATGTACACCTTTCTCCGCCTTGAGATAACCGTAGGCATTGTAGCCTTTGATCAACAGGGTTACACTCTTAATCCCCGCTTCATCACCTGCCAAATAATCCAGGGTCTCCACCTTGAAGCCTCGTTTTTCTCCCCAGCGTGTATACATGCGCAGCAGCATTTGACCCCAGTCCTGCGACTCGGTACCACCTGCCCCCGGGTGCAGCTCCAGAATAGCATTAAGCTTGTCATAGGGCTGATTTAAAAGCAATTGCAGCTCAAATTCCTCCAGCTTGCTCAGCAGGGATTTGATACTGTTTTCAACTTCTCCAGCCAGCGCTTCATCGCCTTCCTCTTCAGCCAGCTCAACCATCATACCTGCATCTTCATATTCCTGACGCAGCTGTTCATAGCTGTCCACAGAAGATTTCACAGCATTCATTTCAGCAATTACGCCTTGGGCTTTTTCGTTATCATCCCAAAAATCAGGCGCTGCCATCTTTTCCTCAAAGTTTGCGATCATTTCCTGTTTGAGATCTAAGTCAAAGAGACCCCCTAAGGTTTGTTAGTTTCTTGCCTATTTCTCGTAAATCATGTTTTACACTTGGATCAATCATGATGTCATTCTCCTTTTAATATAGGATTAGGGGGAGTAGAAGCGTTATGAGTTACGGCTGGTGGGTATGCGCTGCGCGAATGATTTGATCTTACGATCGCTGACGCTTCTCCAGATTCAAATCCTCCGCTTCGCTGCCGACCGCCGTAAAGTCAAACTGCTTTTAAATAACAGGCTCTGGTATGTGAGCCAGATCCTGCGGAATTGACTGACAAATAAGCAGAGACTTACTTATTTGTCATAATTGTTTAAAAAGAATTGAGAGCAATCTAGCCAACCTTCGATGTTCAGACTGACCCTCCAACAGGAAGATCTATAAGTTGAAAACATCAGTCTCACCCCTGTATGGCACAAAATGGCCGACGGTCAGTGGTTGAACTGCCGCCTGCCATTATATGCATTACAGAGGATAGTGTATATCAAGACCTATCCCTTAATTTCAATCCTTTATTTTCTACGCGGACGTGAAGGAGCGGATTTCTTTTTAGGAGCCGCTGGTTCGCCACTCGTCGAGATTTTATCTTCATCAACGACAGCCTGACGCTCTTGGTTGGATTCGATTTGTGCTTTCATGATGTATGTCGCAACTTCCTCTTGGATAGTGGCGATCATAGCATGGAACATTTCGAAGCCTTCAAATTGGTATTCACGCAATGGATCAGTACCACCATAAGCACGCAAGTGAATACCTTGACGCAATTGATCCATAGCATCAATATGATCCATCCATTTGCTGTCAACTGCACGCAGTACGATAACTTTCTCGAACTCACGTACCATTTCTTCGCCGATCATCGCTTCACGGCTGTGGTATCTGTCGGTAACTTTTTCGAAGATCATATCGACCATCTCTTCTTTTTCCTTACCCCACAGATCTTCGCGTGTAAGTACATTTTCCTCAAGCAGATTGTTGTTCACATACTCTGCTACTTCGTCCAGCTCCCAGTTTTCAGGGATATCATCACCACAGTGAGCTTCCACTACACGCTCAATGACAGGCTTGATCATATCGAACACAATTTCCTTGATGTTCTCTGATTCCAGCACCTCACGGCGTTGCTTGTAAATGATAGCACGCTGCTGATTCATCACGTCATCATATTGGAGAACGACTTTACGCTGATCAAAGTTATTCCCTTCAACACGTTTTTGAGCGGATTCAATAGCACGTGTAATCATACGGCTCTCGATAGGTTGGTCTTCCTCGAAGCCCAAGCGCTCCATCATATTCAGTACGTTGTCTGCACCAAAACGCTTCATTAACTCGTCGCCCAGCGATAAGTAAAACTGCGTGGAGCCTGGATCACCCTGACGTCCTGCGCGTCCGCGAAGCTGATTATCAATACGACGGGATTCATGACGTTCTGTACCGATGATGTGCAAACCACCAAGTTCTGCGACGCCCTCGCCCAGTACGATGTCAGTACCACGTCCAGCCATGTTGGTAGCGATGGTAACCGCGCCAGCTTCCCCTGCACGGGAAATAATCTCAGCCTCTTCAGCATGATACTTGGCGTTAAGCACTTTATGGCGCACACCTTTGCGTTTCAGCATTTCAGAAAGAAGCTCCGAGTTTTCAATAGAAACCGTACCTACCAATATCGGCTGGTTCTTTTTGTTACGTTCCAGAATTTCGTCAACCACAGCATGGAATTTACCCTTCACGCTCTTGTACACTACGTCAGGCATATCTACACGCTGGTTAGGCTTGTTCGTCGGAATCTGGAGCACTTCCAGACCATAGATTTTTTTGAATTCTTCTTCTTCAGTTTTCGCTGTACCCGTCATCCCCGCCAATTTGCGGTACATACGGAAATAGTTTTGGAATGTGATTGTCGCCAGTGTCATACTTTCATTTTGTACAATGATGTTTTCCTTCGCTTCAATAGCTTGGTGCAAACCATCACTATAACGACGTCCAGCCATCAGACGGCCTGTAAACTCATCGACAATCAGGACTTCACCGTCAGCCACGACATAATCCACATCCAAACGCATAATAGCGTTAGCCTTCAAGGCTTGTACGATGTGATGGTTAATGGTAACACTTTCCTGATCGTACAGGTTTTCAAGACCAAAGAAATTTTCTGCCTTGGATACACCGTTTTCGGTCAAAGCAACCGATTTTATCTTAATATCCAGCGTGTAATCTTCTTCAACATTCAGGCTCTTTACAAAACGATCAGCCGCGAAATACAATTCCGTCGATTTCTGAGCTTGTCCTGAAATGATCAATGGTGTACGAGCTTCATCGACGAGAATGGAATCCACTTCATCAATGATACAGAAGTACAACGGACGCTGTACCATTTGTTCTTTGTAAAGCACCATATTATCGCGCAGATAGTCGAACCCGAACTCATTGTTTGTACCATACGTAATATCACAAGCATAAGCTTCCTGTTTGGCACCATGATCCATATTCGCCAAGTTCAGACCTACAGTCATCCCCAGGAAATTATAAATCTGTCCCATTTCTCCGCTGTCACGTTGCGCCAAATAGTCATTGACTGTAACCACGTGCACACCTTTGCCCAACAGAGCGTTCAAATAAACCGGTAGTGTTCCCACCAGCGTTTTACCTTCACCGGTTTTCATTTCGGCGATTTTTCCTTCGTGCAACGCAATACCGCCGAGCATCTGTACGTCATAATGACGTTTGCCCAGCACCCGCTTGGACGCTTCACGAACCGTTGCAAATGCTTCCGGCAGCACTTCTTCAGCCGTAGCACCTTGTTCAATCCGCTCTCTAAACTCCGCCGTCTTCGCTTTCAGCTCCTCATCCGAGAGCTTCTCAAAGTCAGGCTCTATTTTATTGATCAGTTCAACCGTCTTCATTAAACGTTTGACGTCACGTTCATTTGTATCTCCAAAAATTTTTTTGACAATTCCTAGCATGGTTTACCCCTTTCGCGCAAAACAATTAATAGAATCAATTTCACAATAAGAAAGGGTCCATGATGAAATTGATTCCCGATATGTTCGACAGGCCCGGCTATACCAGCCCATCATGCGATGTTCTTTGCATAAATTGTAACAGTTTGTAGGACATGCCGCAACACAAGCAGCCTCTAGATTTGCATTCGGTTAAAGATACCAAAACAATTGACGCACGAAATACACAATTAGTTCCACTTATCCAAGTTAAAATTTCCATTCGCATTTACAAAAAACATATAAAAGAGCCCTACCCCGCCAGGTTCGCAAGGATAAGGCTCGTGTTATTTTTCATTTTCCTCATATCCATGAAGCATGCTTCAATCAAAAACGT
The DNA here is from genome assembly GCF_050482105.1 of Paenibacillus jamilae. GTDB lineage: Bacteria > Bacillota > Bacilli > Paenibacillales > Paenibacillaceae > Paenibacillus > Paenibacillus jamilae_B. The sequence goes on from NZ_JBCNHI010000001.1 coordinate 90,796, forward strand.
TCTATTCACTTTAAAATGTGATAAGTTCCTGCTTCACAGGCTATTCCCGTTCGATTAGACCGTATTTACCATCATTGCGTTTGTAAACTACGTTCACTTCTTCGTTATCAATATTAGCAAATACGAAGAAATTATGTCCAACCATGTTCATTTGCAGAATTGCTTCTTCCACATCCATAGGTTTCAACATGAAACGCTTGGTGCGGACAACTTCCAGCTCATCCAATTCTGCATCCTCATCTTCAGCAACAGCCACACCACCAGCCGGATCTTCCACAAAAAGAGTTTTCAAACTGCCTTCCTGCCGGAATTTTCGGTTTAGTTTGGTTTTGTGCTTACGAATTTGCCGTTCAAGCTTGTCTACCACGGCATCAATGGATGCATACATGTCATCGCTTTCGTCTTCGGCACGGAGTACAAGCCCCGGCAAAGGAATGGTTACTTCTACAGTGTGCAAATCTCTGGTTGTGCTTAACGTTACACTTCCATCAGACGTCGGGGGTGCATCGAAATACTTTTCAAGTCTGCTGAATTTCTTATCAACGTAGTCCTTCAAAGCGTCGGTAACCTCGATCTGTTGACCTCGTACTGTTAAGTTCATAGGGCACGCCTCCTTTGCTCCTTCAGTATAACACATATGTTAACGCCAAGTAAAAAAGGAGATCAACAATTCGAATATTTTTTACAAATTTCTTTACAATTCGACACAATACTTCCCTTAACGCCATTCTCTGAAAAGGGTCATGTTTAGATTTAACTCGCATACACATGTGAATAATGAGCCGATATATAAAATGTTGCTCCACTAGCATCGTGACAAACCAACTATTTTCGTGTTCATGCTAATCTAATGTATTAAATAAGGAAGGGGGCCTTTTTCCCGCTGGATTAGGTATAGGAACTTATGCAGTAAGCAGGGCCTTGTCATAAAGCAGGCAATTTATACGAAAGGATCATTACACCCAGCCTAGCTGGCTCTTCTCATCCGAAGATCCCCCCAAGATAGCTGTTTGGGAAGAGATGGAAGGTAGGAAGCTAATCCATGGCTTTTATTCAGCGTTACGTAACGAACCAGACAGGGGCTGTTACCTTTATAGGGAACACACTTGGGCTAGCACGCTCTACTTCGGTAGGTGTACCGGGTACAGCGACTAGCATTGGAGCTTTCATCACAACCAATACAACCTCTCGCTTCGGCACGTATCCCTTCGGCACGACTTCTGCCTTAACCAGTAACTCATCAACAGCATTCCTTGTGCTCCCTGCAGGCAGTACTGTGCTATATGCTGAGCTTATTTGGGGAGGAAGTTATGCCAACGGCAGTACCAATGTATTGTCCAGTGCCAGCAACCCGGTCACATTTCAGACACCTGCCTTATCTACCACAGTGACTCCTGATTCCGCTACATCAGTCAACGTCACCAGCCTTAGTACCTATGTAAGAACGGCAAATGTAACAAATTTAGTCATTCAAGGCGGTACAGGAGCGTATACAGTTGGAAACGTGACTGGCACCATCACAGTTCCTGATTCTACCAACACCAACCACGCCGGATGGACGCTGGCCGTAGTGTACAACAACCCGTCTCTGCCCTTCCGCAACCTATCGCTGCGCGTAGGCGGTGAGGGGGTCAGCAGTGCTACGGGCTCGGTCAACGTCGTAGTAAGTGGCTTTGCCACACCTGTACAGGGGACTCTGCGCGGCAGGGCGTTGATTAGCGCCCAAGAAGGTGACGTAGACATTACGGGAGATCGTGCGTTGTTTGGACCTACGACATCCAGTTTGACTGCACTGTCTGGACCCAATAATTTTTCGACTAATTTTTTCGCGTCCCAAATTAATGGGGACGACGGTACATTGGTTACGACGGGGACCTTCGGTACAACGAATGCCGTAAATGGGACACCCGGGACGCAGGTCACAGGTGGACGGCAAGGCTGGGACATTACCAACGTCGATATTTCTTCTACCCTGCTAAACAGCCAAACTACGGGTGTCCTTCAACTCACTACAAATGGCGATATTTATACCGTTAATGCCAACGCCATTCAAATTGACATTAACGCTCCGCTGGTGACCCTGACTAAAACGGCCAGCTCTACAGGCTTGGTTATTGGCGATACAGTAACTTATACCGTCAGCATTTCGAATACAGGACTCGTTAGTGCCTCTGACACCATACTTACAGACACCATACCCGCAGGGGCTACCTTTGTCCCCGGCAGCGTTGTTGTCGCGGGCACAGCTCAGCCTACAGCCAATCCTGCAACAGGTATTACAGTAGGCAGTGTAGCTCCTTCAAGCACGGTAACCATTACCTTTCGAGCAACGATCACTTCATTGCCAGCCAACGCGCAGCTAGGCAATCAGGCATCGGCATCCTTTTCTTTTCAGACCGTTCCGGGCGGTCCTGTCATTTCTGGTAATGTTCCGTCCAACACTGCAAGTACACCGATCTATCAGCCTGTCATCGGAATTGTTAAAAGCGCCAATACAACCGCCGCCACGGTTGGGGATACCATTACGTACACGTTCCAGATATCGAACACGGGCAGCATCGCTGCGAATCTCAACTTTGCAGAGAGCATCCCGGCAGGCTCATCCTTTGTACCAGGCAGTGTGACCATTGGCGGTTCTTCCGTACCTGCTGCCAATCCCGCTACTGGTTTTTCAGTAGGAACGATTAACACGGGGGCTACTGTACCGGTGACCTTCCGGACCCTTGTCAATACCGTTCCCGCCTCTGGTAATTTAACCGATCAGGCGACTTACACGTATACCTTTACACCGCCTGACGGACGTGTATTGAATGGAAGCGGGACGTCCAACACGCTCACCATTCCTGTATCCTCGCCGAATGTGACCGTGACCAAGGCATCTTCTTTGGCAACGGCGGCTGTTGGAGAAACCATTCAATTTACGATAACGGCTACCAATAATGGAATTGCAAATGTGACTAATGTAGTGGTCACTGATCCGCTACCAAGCGGAGTTGCCTTTGTACCTGGCAGTGTCACCGTGAACGGAACACCCGCAACGACAGCTACGCCTGTCAACGGGGTACCAATCGGCACTTTGGCCCCAGGCTCATCGGTAACAGTTGTCTTTCAGGCAGCCATTAATTCATTGCCTTCACCTGCACAGATCAACAACCGTGCAACCGTCAGCTTTACCTCCGGTGCCTTTACGGGATCATCTTTGTCCAATCTCGTAACCATACCTGTCGTTATTGCAGCACCGACGATTACCAAAAGCGCAAGCTCCAACCGTGCCAGCGTGGGCGGAACGATTACTTATTCATTTCTCATTGCCAATACCGGTACAGCCGTGTTGAACACGACCTTGACGGAAACTGTACCAGCAGGCTCCACCTTTATTCCAGGCAGCGTCATTGTCGGCGGGTCTTCAGTTCCGGGTGCCAATCCCAATACCGGAATTCCAGTCGGCACTGTAAATCCCGGAGCACAAATTACCGTCTCGTTTCGCACCACCGTAGACTCCCTACCACCTGGGGGCGGATTAAATGATCAGGGACTACTTCAATATACGTATCAGTTGCAAGACGGGAGGGTTCTCTCCGGCTCGCTCCTGTCTAATATAGTTTCTGTATCCATTTCTCTGCCTAGCGTAGCGGTAAACAAATCTGCGGGATTTACATCCGTTAGTGTAGGTGAAACCCTGACCTACAGCGTGACCGCAGTCAACAACGGGATTGACCCGATCACCAACACCGTCATTACCGATCCGCTTCCCAGCAGTGTGTCATTTGTACCTGGAAGCGTAACTGTTGGCGGTTCACCTGTAAGCACAGCTGACCCAAGAAGCGGCATTCCCGTCGGCAGCATTAGCGCAGGCTCATCCGTTCTAGTATCCTATGCCGTGCTGGTCAATGCCGTTCCGTCCGTACAGCCGCTACAAAACACAGCCAGCGTCAGCTTCACTAGTGGTACTTTTACCGGAACATCCCAGACAAATACCGTTTCTGTACCGGTTTATCAACCGCGTATCAGTGTCGCTAAATCTGCAAATACAACCGCCGCAACGATTGGCGACACGATCCTGTACACCTTATTGGTCACAAATAGTGGGAACTATAATGCTTCTGTAACCCTGACCGATGCTATTCCTGCTGGGTCCACATTTATAGAGAACAGCGTGATAATCAATGGTGTTAGCCAGCCTGGGGCCAGTCCGGCAGCAGGTGTTTTCATCGGAACTGTGTCACCGCAAAGTCCGATCCGGCTAACTTTTCAAACTGTAGTGACCTCCCTACCAACACCATCCCAGCTAACAGATCAGGCCTCTGCGGCTATTTCCTTTACCTTACCAGACGGGCGGGTACGAACAGGAAGCGCATCGTCTAACGTGCTATCCATTCCTGTATCTGCGCCGAATGTGTCTATTTCGAAGACTTCGAACCGTACCACCGCCATTCCGGGCGATTCGGTATTATACACACTAACTGTACTCAACAACGGCATTCAGGCAGTGAACAACGTGGTCGTTTCCGATCCGATTCCAGCCGGCTCCCAATTCACTGCGGGCAGCGTAACATTGAACGGCGTCACAGTGGCTAGTGGAGACCCGTCATTAGGTATTCCGGTTGGGAGCATTGCCCCAGGAGGAGGGGCTACGATCACTTTCAGGGTCATAGTATCCTCTCCACTGCCGAGTCCACCGCAGCTCACTAATCAAGCGCGTGTCAGCTATACCAGCGGCGCTTTTTCAGGTACTTCGGTATCCAATCCAGTGACGGTAGCCATCAACGCCCCAGTGCTAACTGTATCGAAAACTGCTAATCCCATACGGGGAACGGTAGGCGATATCGTAACGTATTCACTGGCGGTGACCAACAACGGCAATATAGCTGCTGCTGCCACATTGACGGACAATATTCCCACAGGCTCGGCACTGGTGCCGAACAGCGTGGTCGTTAACGGTACTCCTGTTCCGGGCGCCAGTCCCGCAGCAGGTCTGTCTATTGGCTCCATTGCACCCGGAGCCACGACTCAAACAACTTTTCAGGTGGTGATTACTTCCGTGCCTTTGCCTCCCCAACTCACCGACCAGGCGAATATCAGCTTTTCCTTTCAACCGCCGGATGGCCGGATTGTTAACGGCAATGTTTCGTCCAATATTGTCACAATTCCTGTATCCTCGCCCAATGTACAGGTCAGTAAAAGCACCTCGGCAACTGATGCCGTTCCTGGTGATACGATAACCTATACTATTACAGCTACCAATAGCGGCATCGAGATCGTAACAGATGTTCGTGTGACTGATACCATTCCGACAGGCTCCTCTTTTGTTCCTGGCTCCGTTATCGTAAATGGAACAACGCTGCCATCAGCCAGCCCCTTGACAGGGATTCCAGTCGGTTCTATCGCTGCCGGAGCGTCAACAACTGTCACCTTTTCCGTGACTGTTAACAGCTTGCCTAATCCACCGCAACTGAGTGACCAGGCAACGGTCTCTTTTACCAGCGGCACACTGAATTTCGTATCACTCTCCAACACCGTTGTCGTTCCCGTCTACCAACCTATCATCAACCTCGTTAAGACCGCCAATACGAGTCAAGCAACCGTAGGTGATACCGTAGTTTATACTCTGACCGCCCAAAATACAGGTAATTTAGCAGCAACAGCTACCTTTACCGATGCCATTCCATCAGGTTCCTCCTTTATACCCAACAGTGTCACTGTAAATGGCCTGCCTGTTGCTGGAGCTAATCCCCAAACGGGTGTGGCTGTTGGAAACATTGCAGCAGGGGCCTCCGTCGCTCTAACCTTTCAAGTGGTCATTAATGCTATCCCTACGGGCTTGGGACTGTTGAATCAAGGCTCGGCTACATTCACTTTCCAGCCGCCTGACGGTCGAACATTAAACGGAAGCACCCAATCCAATCCAGTATTTATTCCTGTATCCAATCCAGATGTCACCGTAACCAAAACAGTCAATCAGACTTCTGTAGCCTTTGGAGACACCATAACGTACACCATTACCGCAGCAAACGGAGGCATTGCGCCTGTAACAGGAACGGTCTTTATCGACCCGATTGCCGACGGCACTACTTTTGTGCCTAACTCCGTACAAGTCAATGGTGTCACTATACCGGGAGCCAATATTGCCACAGGCGTGTCTGTAGGTACTGTTCCCGCTGCCAGCTCGGCAACGGTCACCTTCCAGGCCAGAGTGACCTCCTTGCCAGCGTCAGGTTTGTCAACGGATCAGGCAACAGTTTCCTTTAATTCCGGGGCTTTCGCAGGTCAATCGCTCTCAAATCAAGTCAGCCTGCCTGTAGTGCAGCCCATTTTAAATGTGACTAATACTCTAAGCGCAGATCGTGCAACCGTAGGGAACACGCTTGGTTTTGTCATTACTGTCACGAATACAGGCAATGCGCCCGCAGATACAGTTGTGCTTGATCTATTATCCAGCTCGCTCAGCCTGAATCAAAATAGCGTGTTGGTCGACGGTGCGCCTATTCCCGGGGCAGACCCGATTACAGGTATTAATATCGGTTCGGTTGCCCCAGGTGCGACGGTAACCGTCTCATTTAGCGCAGTGGTCATATCAGTACCTCCAGGCTCCATACTAACCAACCAAGCCACTGTAAACTACACGTTCCAACTGCCAGATGGACGAACGCTAACTGGCACTGGTGCAGCCTTGCCCGTATCCATTCCGATCTCATCACCGAACGTTACAGTTACGAAGGCAGCTGATGTGGCTGTCGCTGTCGTGGGCGATTCTGTTCCCTACGTCATAACTGCGTTCAATAACGGACTCGATCCAGTGACTGGCGTAATCGTCACAGACACCATTCCTTTCGGAACCGCCTTTGTACCAGGCAGCGTTACAATCAATGGCACTCCTGCTACTACAGCCAACCCGCAAAACGGTATTCCTGTCGGGACGCTTGGAGCTGGTGGCGGAGCCACCATTCGCTTTTTGCTTAACGTACAATCACTGCCATCACCAGCGTCCATTACCAATGAAGCGACGGTCAGCTTTACTTCAGGTGCATTTAATGGGTTTTCGGTATCCACCCCCGTTACCATCCCTGTGTATCAACCGATTGTCACTGTATCCAAAAGTGCGGGAACGGGAAGAGCTACGGTTGGAGATACTATAACCTATACATTCTCTGTTACAAATTCCGGGAATATCGGTGCAGATACCGTCCTTAATGACCCGATTCCAGCTGGGGCTGCCTTTATCCCTAATAGCGTAGTAATTAACGGCACCGCCGCACCTGGCTCAGATCCAACCGCTGGAATTCCCTTAGGTATTATAGGCGCCGCTACGACCGTTTCGCTCACCTTCCAGGCAGTTATTACCTCACTGCCCGCATCGGGTACACTGGTTAATCAAGCGACCGCTGCTTTCAGCTATCAGCCACCAGATGGCCGTGTCCTGACCGGAAGTGCAGTATCACCGACCGTGACCGTCTCCGTCTCTTCGCCGGACGTGGACGTGATCAAAACAGCCTCAGCTACTGATGCCGTAGTCGGAGATACCATTACTTATACCGTGATCGCTACGAATAACGGGATCAGTCCAGTCGTCAACGCCGTCGTATCTGATCCGCTACCGCCCGGCACCAGCTTTGTTCCTGGCAGTGTGACCGTGAATGGCACATCTGTACCTGCTGCGTCACCAAGCGCAGGTATCCCTGTAGGCACCATTGCAGTAGGTGGCTCAGCCGCCGTTACATTCCAATTCTCTGTCGTCAGTCTGCCTCAGCCGCCGCAAATAACCAATCAAGCGACCGTCAGCTTTACTTCAGGGGCGTTGACCTCTTCTTCACAATCCGATCCGGTGACCTTGCCTGTTTATCAGCCGATCATCGGCCTGACCAAAACCGCTAATACCAACAATGCACAGATCGGATCGACATTGGTATACACCTTAACGTTGACCAATACTGGAAATATTGCCGTTACACCAGTTCTCTCGGATAACATTCCAGCAGGTTCTGAACTACTGCCTAACAGCGTAGTCGTTAATGGCATCCTTGTGCCAGGAGCTTCGCCAGTTACAGGCATAACACTCGGATCACTGGCCCCTTCAGGCAGTATCACAGTAAGTTTCCAAACCATCGTCTCGTCTCTGCCAACTCCGCCTATACTGACCGACCAAGGGCAAGTGAACTTTACGTACTCACCACCGGATGGTAGAGTGCTGAGCGGTACTGTCACATCCAATGCAGTTAATGTTACTGTGTCTGCACCTAATATTCAGGTGACCAAAACATCCAGTTTGGCAGCAGCTGTAGTTGGAGATACGATCAGATATACACTTAGCATCACAAATAGCGGTGTGGATTCCGTCACAGATACCGTTGTAACTGATACAATTCCAGCAGGCACTTCCTACGTTCCGGGCAGTGTCCTGATCGACGGTGTACCTTTCCCTAACGCCTCGCCAATTACTGGAATTTCCATTGGAAACGTCGCACCTGGAAATACATTTATCGTGAGCTTCCAAACTTCTGTCCAAAGCTTACCGCAGCCACCACTGCTCACGGATATCGCTTCCGTCACATTTACCAGCGGAACGTTCAACGGCACTGCCTTTTCCGATCCACTCATCGTCCCGGTATTCCAGCCGTTAATTACACTTACTAAAGCTTCCAGCACTCTCAACGCCTCCGTCGGCGATACACTAACCTATACGATTACAGCGGTAAATAACGGCAATATTGCCGCTGCTCTTACGATCAGTGATAATATCCCCGCCGGATCATCATTCCTTGCCAACAGTGTCAGCATCGCTGGTAGTCCGCAACCTGGTGTATCTATCGAAACTGGCGTCCCGGTTGGATCTGTGCTACCAGGCGGAACGGTATCCGTCACTTTCCAAACCGTTATCAATACTCTACCTAATCCACAGGTGCTGGTCGATCAAGCATCAGGCTCATTCACTTTCCAACCGCCGGACGGCAGAACCGTATCAGGATCAGCTGTATCCAACACAGTCAGTATCTCTGTATCCTCGCCAGATGTGAGCATTGTCAAAGGAACAGCAGCTACAGATGCCATTGTCGGCGATATCATCACCTATACCTTGGCCGTCTCCAACAATGGAATTAGCACCGCCAATAATATAGTGGTTTCAGATATCATTGCGACAGGAAGCTCTTTTGTGAATGGTAGTGTTACTGTAAACGGAGCCTCCTTCCCTGATGGAAATCCGGGATTTGGCATTGCCATCGGTACCCTCGCTCCTGGAGCCGTTACTACCGTTACATTCCAGGTTCGAGTCGTTTTCTTGCCTACACCTGCACAATTAACCAATCAGGCATCAGTTAGCTTTACCAGTGGTGTATTTACTGGCAGATCAACATCTAATATGGTAACTATTCCGGTCTTCCAGCCGATCCTGACAGCAGTCAAAACAAGCAGTACCAATAATGCCACCATAGGTGACATCATCACTTACACGATTGTCGTCTCCAACACCGGAAACATTGCTGCCTCGACTACGGTAAGTGACAATATTCCAGACGGATCTGTATTCCTTCCCAATACAGTGTCAATTAACGGCATCACTGCTCCAGGTGCAAGCCCGGTTTCCGGCATCCAGACTCCAGCCATACCACCAGGACAATCGGCAACTGTTACTTTCCAAGTGTTGGTATCCTCCATTCCTACAGCTGTACTGCTGGTAGATCAGGCTGAGGTAGGTTATCGCTTTAATGCTCCAGATGGTCGAGAGGCTGGCGGGTTCCATTTATCCAACATTGTTGAAGTTGCCGTGTCGCCGCTAGATATCACCTTAAGTAAAAGCGTAAGCTCACCTTTCGCCACTACTGGTGATACCTTGACGTATGAATTCGTGATTCTTAACGAAGATGCAGGCACCGTACAAAATGCCCGTTTGCTGGATACGCTGCCAGAGGATATCGAGTTTATTACAGATTCAGTTCAAATTAATGGATCTACAATGGCAGGAATAGATCCTGGTGATGGCATACCGTTGCCTTCGTTAGAAGCGAATACCAAGACCCACATATCCTTTGAAGTCCAAATCGCAGCCACAGAACAGCCAGGACCACGTACCAATCAGGCACGTTTGTTACTTACGAATGGTGAAGAAGCAAGTGCCATTTTATCCAATCCTGTGACGGTGGCCATACTTCAGCCTGTAGTGAACCTTACGAAATTAACCAATACAGAGAGCGCACAGCCGGGTCAAAGCGTCAACTATTCCATCATCGCGGAAAACACCGGAAATATTGGGGCCTTCGGCTTGTTGGCTGACTTATTGCCACCTGATCTCTCCTTTGTTCCCGGCTCTGTTTTGGTTAATGGAGTGGCTCAATATGGTGTCAGTCCAGAACAAGGTATTGCTCTAGGCGTTATTGCACCCGGAGAAAAAGCAACTACTGTCTTCTCCGCACTTGTCGTTCGTGTCCCTGAGTCGGGCTTACTGGAAAATCAAGCTTCGCTGACTTACTCCTACCAGTTACCAGATGGACGGAACCTGGATCAGGAGAGCACTTCGCCTTCCGTCTCGATTAAAGTAGCCGCTACCGATCAAGGAGGCCTGTCAGCTGTGCTGCGCACGACGGTATCTACTGTCGCACTGGGCGATGCTGTGCCTTATCAGCTGACCCTTGTTAATGATGGAAGCTCCGTTGATACCGACATAGTGTTAGCCGATTACGTACCAAGTGGCACCATCATAAGCCCGGACAGCTTGAAAATTAACGGTTCTTCATCTGCCTCCAGCAAGCCGGGCGACCCCCTCTTTATCGGCAGCTTACAGCCGGGACAGACCATAAACGTAACTTTCACCGTTAATGTTCAATCTCTGCCAACCGGAGGACGTCTAAATAATAACGTACGGCTTCAATATGCTGATAGCGATGGTGCAAGCGAGGTTACCAGCAATACTGTGACTGTAGCTGTTTTCGATCCACAGCTTGCCGCAAGCATCTCCACAGACAACAAGGAGGCCCTAGCAGGAGAAACCCTGACCTACACGGTACTACTAAATAACTTGGGCAACATTACTTCAGAAGTTATTCTGCAAAATTTCATTCCTGCTGGAACTCTATACATCTCCGGCAGCATCCAGCTGAACGGTCAATCGTTGGCAGAAGCCGATCCTGCCACCGGAGTTAGTCTTGGGTCTGTGGAACCTGGTCAGTCATTGACCCTGACTTATCAAGTAACCGTATCCGACACACCTCCAACTGGCTACATTGTAAATCAAGCTGCCTTTACCTACTCGTTTACATTACCTGGAGGAAGAATCGTACCGGGCTCGTTGACTACAAATACCGTTACGATCCCAGTGGTATTCCCACTGCTCGAATTAGTGAAAAAGGTGAACACCCATAATGCTTCTGTAGGAGACACACTTACCTTCACTATACAGATTACAAATAAAGGCGGAATCCCGGCGCAGTATCCGTTGTTCACGGACCTATTGCCGCATGGACTTGTTTATGTTCCCAACAGCCTGACGATTCAAGAGAAAGCACAGCCAGGCGCTAATCCTGGCACTGGCATCACACTCCCGGATCTTGCACCCGGGGAGACGCTTACTCTTACGCTCCAGGCACAAATTCGTGAAGCACCTACAGATGGAGCATTCAGCAACCAGGCCACCATCGAATATAACTCACGTCGTAGTGGTGGAGAGACTCTGAAGGAAACCATTCAAACCAACACTGTAGACGTGGCCGTCATTGCAGCTATTCCTAAACTTACACTTAGCTCCAGCGCTTTGCGTGTCGCGCAAGATGATACCCTCTCCTTCACCGTCCATGTGGATAACATCGGTAATATTCCACTGGAAGAACTGTTACTTACAGCACCATTCTCAGCTGAAGATTTCCTTGTACTCAGAACCGTCACCGTGAACTCTGTGCCGCTTCCGCATCCTAATCTGCTCCAAGGCATTCCGTTAGGCCAGCTTGACCCTAATCACAAAGCCGTCATCGTCTTCTCCTTCGATATCGAATCTGCACTCCGCGCGTACCTGATCGCCCAGGCCATCCTGCGCTATCAATTCCGTTATCCTGACGGACGTGTAGAGAAACAATCTGCCTCCTCCAATACTATTTTTGTGGAGATGGCTGACTTTGACGGTTCTCCAGAGTAAACGTTTTGGAATACTAAGCTCCTTACCATCAGGTAAGGGGCTTTTTTATATATGTAAAAAACATAAAAAAGCCCTGGAATATATTCCAGGGCAGTTGCTAGCGCGTTATCCATTGCTAACCATCTTACCAATTATGTAGGTCGGCTATGCCGGGGATGATTATAATTTGGTTACGTTAGCGGCTTGTGGTCCACGTGCGCCTTCGACGATGTCGAACTCCACGTCTTGTCCTTCTTCAAGTGTTTTGAAGCCTTCTGTTTGAATTGCGGAAAAATGTACAAATACGTCGCCGCCGTCAGCCGTTTCGATGAAACCATAACCTTTTTCTGCGTTGAACCATTTTACTTTACCTTGCATGCACTAACATTCCCTTCGTCATCAAATGAAGTGAAGCTCTCGCCCACATTTTTGACTATACCACCCAAAGTTATCCATTGTCAATTGGAATTGATAATGTTTTCATACATAGTTATTCCAATTTTATATTGACAAAGCCTTCTATTCCTATAGATTGGAATGGTATAATAGGCAAAAGAGTTTATTATACAAGTATAATAAACTCTTTATGAATGTTTGAAACTATTAGAATAAATTTTAATTTAAATTTTTTCACGACGTTAATTATAGTAAACTACCGTTGGCTGGGGCTCAATTCCTTTTGCATAGTAGTAATTTAAGTTACTTACAAAATCAATTACTTTCTTTTTATCTAGATCATAGACAAGAATGTCTGGATCTCCAGCCATATCAATAAAATCTAGACGTCTCGGCGTAGTTCTGCCACTGGTGTCAACAAAAGAGGAACTGTGATACGGTGGATTGCCCGAACTATATGCAGATTCAAAATAGGTAAAAAGAGTATCTGCATTTAGAACAATCAAAACAGCATTATCCGAGCTTGCATAATTTGACGTATACTTCACAGGCGTAGTAATATTTTTAACCCGAACATCTGATATATTATGACTCCTTGAAGAATAACTCCCACCACTGGAGAAGTTGAATTCTCTTGACCATTCCAAATTCGGGTTTGCCACCGTTGTATTGGCAATTTGGTTCCCATTCACCTTAATATCTCCGTTTGAATACTCAATTACCGTATATAACAAATTGTTAGAGTAGGATGTTAGCTTGGCCGTCTTACCATTAATCGGTGTATCCGCTGGTGAGGCCGCATTCATGTGGATACTATAGCTTTCACCTACCGTTCCTGTGGAAGTAACACGCAGGCCCCAGTCCCCTGCTTTTAAGTCTGTAGCAAACTTCAATTCAGAGGCCTTTCCTCCAAAACCCGTCAGACTTGCTGTCCCGGTGCTCCAATCAATCGAGTACAAGTCAAATCTATAATTGGGATTACTGGATTTGGTCTGAGCCAGAATGCTTCTATCCGTAGGTACGTTAAAGAACCAAAAATCTGTTGGATCAGCTGTCGTTAAAGAATCAGTGAAACTCATGAGGTCACCGTTCACATTGAAATTAGACATTAATGTAACCCGGTGATTGTTCACTTTAAGAGTCTCACCATATACAGCCTCAGTCGTGCTAGTAGATTCCAGCGCTTCAGTCGTATTAAGTGAAAGTGACGTAACAGTATCCTTCGTCGTTGAACTTGATGAACTGGCCTCAACTGAGGCTGGAGCTATTGACATACTGCTTAAAACTAAAATGGCTAATAAAATCCCAGAAAGATATTTTCCCCACTTCATAAACATCATCCCTTCTCAGAATATTTAAAATTATTCATAGATTGGAAATAATCCCTGTGGATGATGTACTATTTCTATAAAAGACTTAATTATCCTTTAATCTTAGACGATCTTACGTTGGACCATGCACAGGCTTTGATCAGCACCCTCATCCATTAATACTAACTTTTCATTTTTTGGATTCTATAGCCACACTTTATATATCAATACAATGCACTATAATTTCGACCTTGTGTTGAAACTACTAGTTATCCATTCAGCCTACTTTTGTTTAATAACTCATCCACTTTTTCTATATCAAAAATATGTGGATAACAAGAATATCTACTATTTTCAAATAATTCAGTCATCATATTTTCTATAACAGGAAAGTCATGTTTGATCGCTAATACAAGAGAACTTTATTGTGTGCATTAGTATCCACTATAAAAATTCTCTACCATATGACACCTCCATAAGTAGTTAAGCTTTTTTATACTATATTAATAGAGATGTCGAAGTATCTCGTATGTTGTCGCAACATAATAAATAACTGCCAGTTATTTAAAGACAGACCTTATTACCTCCTAAAATTAAATCCACTATTAAACTTTATTTTGAATATATAGACATAAATGTTTAGACATCCCTTTTGTTCTTTTGTATTCTTGGTAAGTAAATTAACTCAAAGGAGAATATGAATGAAAAAGATTTTTATCCCACTCTTACTTTCCATGTTTTTTGCATTATTTATCGTTTCACCCACTTTTGCTGCTACAAATATTGGGTCAGTATTAGAGCAACCCGAGCAAGGTTGGACAAGATATAATTACGACTCAAGTGAGATAACCTATTTAGGTGGAAAATGGACGCTGGATTCAAGTTCAAAATCTTATAATTCTACAATTGGTAATAAGGATACAGGTATTAAATTTAATTTTACCGGTTCTAAAATCCGATATATATCCACTACATGGTCATCTGGATCATCTAGTAATGATGTTATAATCGACGGTAAAGTCGTTGGTAAAATTAACCTTTCCGGTCCCGAAGTGTACCAGAAAAAAATGATGTTTGAAAAAACGGACTTGGGTCCAGGTGAACACTCGTTCGAATTGAAAAATAATGGTACCAACTATATTTTCTTCTATGGTGTGGACATTGAAGGAACTTTAAAACCATTCAATCTAATAAACCCGACTCCTGTGGACCCCGTGCCTGTAGATCCAACGCCTAATCCTGATCCAACACCAACACCAGATCCAACACCAACACCAGATCCAACACCAAGTCCTAATCCTGATCCGTCTGAACCTACAGATCCAACTGAACCAACCGAACCATCAAAACCAACTGGCGACCGTGCTATTTTGACTGTAACCATGGACAATGGATTCGATAAGGACTTCGATCTGAGTAAGAAAGAACTCAATTCCTTTATCTCTTGGTATGACGCTAAAGATGCTGGCAGAGGCCCTTCATTCTTTGCAGTTGATAAGCACAATAATAACAAAGGTCCATTTAGTAATCGTAAGGACTATGTAATATTCAGTAAAATACTCACGTTTGAAGTAAGTGAGTATTCAACTAAATAAATAATAAAGAGGACTCTATATTGGTTAAATACCAGTGGAGCCCTCTTTTAAATCTACTCTAAATTCAAACTGCTTACGGAAGAATAAGATCCGTTAACTTAATAGATTCCGGCGTTATTTTCTCAACTACTCCTCCGCAGTCTACAATCTCCTTCCTTTATATTCACTAAGAATTCCTTGTGCTGCATCCTTTACAACTGCCAAATTGTATCTATTCGTCAACTCTAAAATTTTATCCATATCACAAGCTCAAGCTACTCCAGCATAATGCACTGGGGCAATTACCCTTGTTTTATTTGTGATCGTATCTTCTGTAAGATCTTCATTATTTCAAGTCGAATATCCACGAATACAATCTTAGCTCCTATTAAAACAAAGGCATTGGCAGTAGATACGAATGTATAAGAAGGCATGTTTACACTAAAAATTCTTTCAAACTAGTTTGCACATAAACTCGTAAGTTCTCCATCCCCCGAAAGATGTCCACTAAAAAAAACGACTTTTCAACATACTCTCCTTCTTTTACCTACGATTTCCACTACATTGAAATTTATCATTATCATCTCTCATATCAGAAAATTATGTGGTGAAGCCTATGTCTATGTAGCTTAATAAAAGTGTGGTGATTTAGTCACAGTCTCTATAATTCGTCTCATACTTTCACTGTAAAAAATTTTATCCGTCCTGTTTATTGCTAAAGATCTTCCGCGTCCTCTAAATACAGGAATTCCCCAATTTTTTATAAATGTCTTCATCATCAAAACTGTTAATTTGATAGTACTCTCCTGCCGTGTGAGCAACATCTCCGAAGGCATATGTAAAAACGGGTAGACCTTGCCGTAAGCAATGGCAGCAGAAGTAAAGCCTCCAGATCGAACTGTTTTTAAATACGCTTCACACGGGGTATAGCCATACATTTCAATAGATCGTCTAGTTCTGTTAAAAAAGAATCGTTTAGCTCCGTATCAAGGCGATTACCCACTATGGACAGCCTCCCCCTCCCCAATACTCTCTATCAATTTAGTCTGTGGAGGCATATATTTATAAGTAAACGCACTCTCAATAATGGATTCCCGAGACCTATCTAATCTGCTGTATTTATTTTCCTAGACAAAATTGAAAATGTGCTCTATGAGATAAGAAGATCATAAGCCAATGGCAGAGTGATTATGGGCACAAAAATAGAGATAGGTCGGAGCTTAGATTGAGCCTGAGATAGACAAAACAACGAGCGGCTTTAAATGTAATATCAACTCTTATTGGGATAAAAAAACACAAGGAACCAACATAGTAGTTCGTTCCCCATTCACATCCCACAGATCACAAATACGATGATGTCCCTAGAGGAGGCAGACGTATACAGTCTATTCTGTCCATCCAAAACTCTCTATTGTCCGAAATCCCTCCTTCTCTTGTACTGAAAGCACCAACAAATCCATTCTGTACTAGAACAGGAGTTAGTTTGTCCAACATTAACTTTTGGTTGACTCCACCACCAAAAGCAGGCGTATACCAGATCGGGTTTATACCTAAAACACTCTTCATCCAATCTTTACAAGGACCGATTTCAATATCATAGAATTCCTGTGGATCGCCATTGTAAGGAATATGATTATGAGCATGCACTCCTATAGTCATTCCTGCCTGGCTCATTTCGACTATTTCTTCTGTACTTATATAAAAATCATTTATAAATTTTTGCTTATCGGGAAATAAGGACTGAAAAATAGACTCAAGAAAGATAGTTGCTTCCGTAACAGATAATTTAAAATTAAGCATAAATTTATTGTATCTGCGGAGTTTCTTCTGTTCGTATTTATAGATTTGGCTCTCCTCTTCCACACCGCTCGTATCATATGTCCCACTCAATAATTCCCATAACTCTTCATCGGATTTGAAAGAGAGTACCGTATGTACCAAATGAACTAATGGAACGTTACCCGTGAGGTGTGGACCAGACATGACTGTGAAATATGCAGGAATTCCTTTTCTTTTCAAGATGTCAAAGGCAAACGTATATTGGTCTTTTGTACCATCATCAAACGTTAGTACACACCATGGTTCCGAATTAAATCTATCAATCTCGTCTAATGAGATAATTCGATGTGTCTTGCTAATTAAATCTAGTTGTTCTTCAAAATCATGGGGATGCATGGGAACAATCCCATCCCACCCCTTTTTCTCACGTACATAGTGATACATCGCAGCAATATTACCCATTATTAATTCCACCCTTTAGGAAGTGGCCAGATGTTAGGACGATCCATATCTCCATCAGTTTTAACAAGGTACATGT
The DNA here is from genome assembly GCF_050482105.1 of Paenibacillus jamilae. Classification (GTDB taxonomy): domain Bacteria; phylum Bacillota; class Bacilli; order Paenibacillales; family Paenibacillaceae; genus Paenibacillus; species Paenibacillus jamilae_B. Next base: position 108,490 of record NZ_JBCNHI010000001.1, read on the forward strand.
TATTCACTTCCGTATTTTGAAAATAACCTTCATTATTCTTAATTCTCCACACAAAATTAATAGGATTAACACGATAACGAAAAGGCTGGAATAGGCCTGCTAATCCACATTCCTTTGGCGTGTAGTCTATATTTTGTTTTCTAAAACCAATTGATTCAAGGACATGCTCTAGACGATTTGAACTTAACTGAAAATCCGCCGCAACACACCATTGGTTTCGAGCCCATGACAAAACCCCGGATACCATCTCAATCAAGCGATGATCTGCTATTCCTTCCCAAACATCAGCATTAGCTGGGATGATTTCTATAATCCTCAACACTTTTGTGCCGTGGATACTCTCTTCTGGAGCATATACTCTATCTAGGCGTGCAACTACAATCCCTTCGGCAGTGGAATCCCCGAAAAATAAATACTTATAGCCCGCGCTATTTATATATCTCCATTCCCAAAAGGAGGCGCTACGGTACTGCGAAAGTGAGAAGCGATGTTGAATACTTTTAACGTATAATCGCTCTAACTCCTCACCCGTAATATTGAGTATTGGGCTGTATGAATGTATTAATTTTCCCTCGACATCCGATAACCATTGACTAATACTTGCTTGATCAGCCGGGTCCTTTAGTAATTTTACATAACCATTCACATCAAGTGGAATGACATAACGGTTCAAATGATCTGAATAAGAATATCCCATACGCTCATACATAGGCACCACTTGAAAATTACACCCCAAAGTCAAGCACACCGAATTGTACTTTTCAGCTTCTTTCATAAGCATAATACCCAAGCCACTGTTTCTATACTTTTCTGATACAATCCACATGGCGAAACTGATACCTTTATATTGTTCTCCGTTAGAACTATACTCACCAGGAATGACCCCAAGGAATCCCTCAATACAACCCTTGTCGATCAGTAGTAAACTTTCCGATAGACCATTTTCGTCAATCCGATACTGCCAATCAAACAATTCTTTATTATAGATAGCGTGCTCTTGGGACCAATTTATTCTCATAAACGCAACCAGCGACGCATAATTAGAATCTTTATATTTTACAATTTCCAATAGCTTCTTCCCTCCTTTTCATGCGTTATATTTCTCTACATAACTTTTCAAACAAATTATTAATTATGAATATTATTCAAAATATTCATAATGTTGTGTACGGAATCTATATTAGCTATTTCATCAATGGGAATAGACACATTAAAATTAGCTTCAAGTTCCATCACTAAATTCAATTGATTGAGTGAATCCCAATTTTCAAAGTCACTTTTTACCGATTCCAACGTTACCTTTTCGACAGACACATTCATAATTTTAGAAATTATCACTTGAACCAACTCAAATTTATTCAAAAAGAGCACTCCTTAAGTAAGATATGATGTGGTTGAAATATCTCTCCTAGATTTAATTCATTGTTTTTAGATATATCTTTATACTTCTTTGAAATAAAGTCATAAAAAGGTTTATTCTTTTCTGTTTTTATATACGTAGCCCTAATATGATGGGGAGATAGATGCTTGATAACTAAATAAAGCATTGCTTCCTCAATCCCTTTGCCCATGACACGACAACTCATAACAAAATCATGGATTTCAGCTTGACCTCCATCATCACATGAAACAGAAATCAGACCTGTATAACCTGCATTTCCAAATTTGTCTTCCACTTCAAATAAGAATGCATGATTATTCGGCTGTTCACTCCAAGTCCAAAACTCTTCGATCGTAAACCTGCGGGTTGCCATATTAAACTGATTCGTCTTATTCATTAACTGCACAGCACGTGTTAGTAAGAATTTATCTAATTTATGTGGAGTCAGCTTGATTTCAAGTGAATGCAGCCATTCTTCCAATGAATCTACGTTTAACTTTATCGACTCTCGCTTTTGCTCCTGTTTGAACCAGTCTGTTCGTTTACGATCTTCCAAAGTTATAACAGGAGTCTCAAAACAATCCAGCCTACTAATAAAAACAGGGTATTGAGTAACATCAATAGGTAGGTCAGGTACATATACTTCTGGAAGAGCCTGCTTGATACGATCTCTTTCAGATGGATTATCGTCTAGAAATACAACAGATTGCAGACCTAGGTTAAGCTCCTTTACAATTTCAACCACATTGGCAGCTTTGTCGTTCCAGTTGATTCGAATTGAAGAGAAATCCTTTTTTCTCAGTATCATATCTGGGTGCTGTTCTATCATTTCTAATGCTACCGATTCACTGTTTTTACTGCAAATAGCCAGAATAATACCTCGACTACTTAATCTGTACAATTCTTGCTGAAAAAGTTTAAAGCTCTCACCAACTGGATCTATCCCTCCTAGTTTGATGTTGTCAATGCCATCGTCACCTATCACCCCACCCCAGAGCGTATTATCAAGATCACAGATAATCAGCTTTTTACTTTGTCCATATAGTCCGCTAATGACTGATTTAAGCTCATTAGATACAAAGAGAAAAAAGTCGCGAGAGAACGGGATTTTTCCAAGTGCATACATTTTAGCATCATAGCTCTTTTGCTGAATTGCTGCATACCAATAAGAAGAATCAAGAATAATAACATGATCATGTTTTTGTAGTCGCTCTGAAAGACGTAGATTCATTTGCATAAGCACATTACTTAATCCTACATTGTGCTTTAGTGTCATCGATTGTATCCAACGGTAATGAGGCGGGAGGGACCAAGACACAACAAAAATATGTTTGGCTTTTCCCTCAGCCCCGATAATAAGCTCGCAAAATTGGTCGACTTCATTAAGGACATCACCGATATTAACTTCCTTATAATCCACTAGTTTATTAAAAGAAGGAATTACTTTCTCAGGGCTTGTCCATAAAAGCAACATATCCTTTTTTTCCGACCATACAGAGTGATCAGAATCCATAAGAACCTGGTTTACTTGATTGTAAGGGGCCTCAGTTACCTCTAGCGTGAAATCAGCAAAAGATCCCTCTAGAAAACGAACCATTGGATTTAGATTTAAATCAGAGAGGATTAATAGTTTGTTTTTTTTCATTTTATTGTCATCCCCCATAAATCAATGCTCAAATTACTTCATAATGGCGACACTACCACATAAGTCACTTATAGGTGTGTACTTAACACCATGTTCTCTACAATACTCTCTAACCGCTTGTTTTACACCATGAAATCGAGTGCTATTGTAGTCATGGACTATAATATATCCTCCATCTGACATCTTAGGATAGAAAAATTTCAATCCTTCCAGAATTGGCTGATATAAATCTACATCAAGACTCACAAATGCAAAAGTTTCATTCACATCACTTGCTGACTCTGGAAAATAACCTTTTTTCACAATACAATTTTCTTTATACATCATTTTATTCAGAACTAAGTCCACATCAGAATTGCAAAATTCTCCTGCAATCGAGTTCGAAAAATCCCCTTTATTCTCGTTATCAATATCCTTCTGGTCAAAACCGCTAAAGGTATCAAATAAATATAATTGACGATCAGGAAAAACTCGGTTAATATACTTAGAAAATTCCCCCTTAAACACACCTAGCTCTGCTACACTTCCCTTTACTCCGCACTCATTTATTTCATCAGCAATTTGCCGTAATAGGGCCAGCCTAGTATCAAATTTCAAACTCATAAAATAGTCAATAATTTTTCCCTTCTCAATCGACAACTCTTCAGTGAGCTGCTTGTACACTGATTCACCATGAATATTCGCTATAATTACATAATCGAATACAAGCTTACAGATTTCATTAGGAGCAATAACCAGTTTGGACAAAAATTTGGAGCCTTGTTTAGATACATCATTGTCTGCAAATGCAATAACCTCGAATTCATCACTTAATAGATAATGAACACGAAGTCCTCCGTCACCTGCACCAAAAATAACTACCTTTGCTTTACCAATCAAATTCTACACCTCTTCCGAAATAAACATCATAAAGATAATGTCTGAGTAAGTACTCTTTTTATGCAAAACATAGCTGTGTTAATTGAGTTCAATATTATAATTCATCGAAAAAAGCCTTCATTTGATTAATAACAAAGCTCTGCTCATCCACCGACATATTTGTTCCAGAGGGTAAACAAACTCCTCTTTCAAATAATATTTTGCTAATATCCATGCCACTTTCATGAGCAAAATACACGGCATCTTTAAAGAGTGGTTGCAGATGAAGCGGCTTCCATACTGGTCGAGATTCAATATCATCTTTTCCTAAGTACCCTATTAAATCACTAACGCTCGTACCAATAATCTCAGGGTCTATTATCATTGTTGTCAACCATCGTGTAGACTTACCCGAACCCTTTTCCGGCATAAATTGTATTCCATTAATTCCTGATAGCTCATAGCTGTACTTTTCAAAAATTTCTCGTTTCTGTTGAATGCGTTCGTCCAACACACGAAGCTGCCCTCTTCCTATACCAGCAAGGACATTGCTGAGACGATAATTGAAGCCTACATCCTCATGCTGATAATGTATCGCCTTTTCCCTCGCCTGAGTTGCGTAATGTCGCGCTCTACTTAGAGCCTCTAGATCATCTGAAACCAGCATGCCCCCGCCTGAAGTAGTAATAATTTTATTTCCATTAAAAGAAAGGACACCGAATTTCCCAAGTGTTCCACTCATTTGATTACCGTAAGTCGCTCCCAGCGACTCTGCAGCATCTTCTACAATCGGCACCTCGTAATAATCACATATTTTTCTCAACCGATCGTAATCTGCACTCTGTCCGTACAAATTGACTATCACTACCGCTTTAGGCTTCTTTCCCTTTTCTGCATAAGTCTTAAATGCTCTTTCAAGCGCTTCAGGGGACATGTTCCAGCTGTCTGGTTCTGAATCAATAAAGACAGGAACTGCACCTTGATACAAGATCGGATTAGCACTGGCAACAAAGGTAAGCGAAGAACAAAAAACAATATCATCCTTCTCCACACCAAGCAGTATCAAAGATAAGTGAATAGCTGCTGTCCCAGAACTTAGGGCAACTGCGCCTCCACATCCCAAATAACTTGCCATCTCTGATTCAAATGCGTCTACATTTTTGCCCAGTGGAGCAATCCAGTTGGTTTCAAAAGCCTCTGCGATATATTGTTGTTCTAATCCGCCCATATGCGGGGAAGATAAATAAATTCTGTCTCGGTTGGACATTTCGTTTCATCCCTTATCGTTATCAGATTTGATTACTTTGGCCGGACAACCTACAGCTGTGACGTTGTCTGGCAAATGACGGATGACACATGAGCCGGCACCGACAAGAGTACTACTCCCTACACGGATACCTGGTATAAGATTTGCACCTATTCCGATATGGGCACTACGCCCAATCTGTACGCCACCAGCCATATGTACACCTGGGGAAATATGTGCGAAGTCTTCTATTCTGCAATCATGATCTACAGTAGCCGCCGTATTCACAATGACATGCTCGCCGACATACGCGTCAGCGTTAATCACTGAATTTGGCATAATTACCGAACCCTCGCCAATAAAAGAGCTAGGTGAGACTACGGCGCTTGGGTGAATAGCAGTTCCAAATTTGGCTCCGGCGACTTTGAATTGGCTTGCCATCTTCAATCTGGTTGTATTATCTCCGATTGCCACAATAAGCAGCGCCTCGGGATACAGAGATACTAGTTGATCAATTTGATTACGGCCCCCCAAGACTGGAAATCCGTTCCACGTTTCTTCTTTGCAATGATCGTCTAGAACTCCAATGATTTCTTCACCATTAGACCGTAAAATATCCACGATGACCTTGGCATGTCCTCCTGCTCCAAAAACAATATAGCTCAAGGTCGCTCCCCCCTTAATAGGTAATAGTCTTTTGGATAAGCCGCTCTGACTTGGAGGTTCGTTTCAATATATCCACGATGCGAGAGCTTGTGTTATCTCTACCATAAATATTGTCAGCTGCTTTAACAATTTGTTGGAAAGGTTCAGACTTTACATATTCCAAGGCAGATATCAGTTCAGCCTCGTCGGCCGCGATGTCTATGGTATTCTCAGAACGCTCTCTACCTGTCTGACGAGTTCCAACATTTATGACTGGGACATGAAAAGAAGCAGCCTCAATGATCCCTGAGGAAGAATTCCCAATTAACATTTTTGCATTTTTTAACATTGTCAGATAATCTAATTGCTCAAAACTGGTTACCAAATGCATTCCTTCTCTCGCAGCAAAACGATGATATACACCAACGATCGCATCAGCGCCAGCATCCGAATTGGGCATTACACAAATAACCTCATTCTCACTAGCCAAAAGAACTTCTAACATGTTACCAAGAATGAGCATATCCGCTTCTTCTGTGGTGACAGGATGATAGGCAAACAAAACAAAGTCGTTATCTATATTCAGATCGTACTTCCGTTTCGTCCGTTCTAGCTCAGGCAGGGGTGTATTCATCATCGTTTCAATTCTCGGAGCACCGACTACATGAATTCTCCACGGTTCTTCGCCAAGCCTAATTAGGCGCTCTCTGCTTCCGTTTGTAGCCACAAAGTGAATATGAGCAAGCTTACTGATTGCATGCCGAACAGACTCATCTATCGTGCCGGATACTTCACCACCATGCAAATGAACAAGCGGAATGTTCATATGAGAGGATACAATCGCAGCAGCAAGCATTTCTCCACGATCTCCTAGTACAACGACGAAATCTGGCTCCAAAGCTTCTACGGCTTGCGTCATGCCCATAATTGCTATTCCAATAGAACGAGACATATTAGCGTGAGTAGATCCTTGTAGCAGGCAATCTACCTTAGCAGAAACACGAAACCCGTCCTTTTGGATAGTGTCTAATGTATAAGCATGCTGGGGAGATAAATGCATTCCTGTGGCCAACAGATGGAGCTCCAGTGTATGCTCTTCCTCAATAGCCCGTAAAATCGGATAATATATCCCATAATCTGCTCGCGTTCCGGTAATCACTAATACTTTTTTCATTGTACGTCATCCCATGACAACAAATAATCTACATGTACATCTTTCAGAAGCTGCTTGCCAACCAAATTAGCATAATATTTCGGCTCTATTCCCGTGCCTGGGCGCTTGATGACTAGATCCTCCTGAGTTATCAACTGGCCTGCTTTTTTCGATGTTGCCATTACAACACTTTTTCTTGCAACGGCTCTAGTGCTTTCCTCAGAGGGCATACACCTTTTAATTCCATCCCCTAAAGCTTGCTCCACATTCCGAATCGCATTTACCATCTTGGAAAAGTCAGCAGACTCTAATGAAGCCTTATGGTCAGGACCGGGAAGGGTTCGATCCAGCGTAAAATGCTTTTCAATAATCCTGGCTCCTAGCGCTGAGGCCGCTATAGCGATCTCAATCCCCGCCGTATGATCCGAATATCCTGTGACTTTATCAAACGCTGTGGATATTGTCTTCATAGCCAACAAGTTTACATCCTCCAGGGGGGCTGGATAATCGGAAGTGCAATGCAGCAATAGCACCTCGCTTTTTTGGAATGCTTGCAGGGACTCTCTAATTTCGTCCAGATTGGACATCCCAGTGGAAAGAATAATCGGACGGCCATAGCTATCTAGCTTTTGAAGGAAAGGAATGTTGTTCATATCCCCTGATCCAACCTTGAATGCATCAATCTGAATTGAATCCAGAAACTCTGCACTTTCTTCATCAAAGGGTGTGGACAGGAAATCGATCCCTTTATCCTCACAGTACTTTTTCAAAAGCACAAAATCATCAAAGCTCAATTCAAGCTGTTTTAGCATGTCGAGTTGGCTCTCAGTGGAATTGGTATTTTCCGTCTGATATTCAGCCTTCTGAGCGTACTTGGTTACCAGCTTTTCACTTTTAAAAGTCTGGAATTTCACCGCATCCGCACCGCATAAAATCGCTTGATCGATACATTCAAATGCAAGCTCCAATGAACCGTTATGATTGACTCCTACCTCTGCAATAATATAAATGGAGTGGCTCCCCTTGCTGGATAAGAAATTCTGCATATTATTTACTCTCTCCTTACTGCGAGGCCTACTTGTCGTTGGATTCTCTCAAAAAAAACTCTGCCATTTTTAAATCAAACTTGTCATCTATGTCAACAGATCGTTCTCTGGGCATAATGTATCCACAATTACGCGGTCCAACCAGAGTGCCACTGTTCATCAACAAATCTCTTTTTACGATATAAATGGCTCCATTTAGAGCATACAGTTCTTTCAAATCTTGCCTTCTCAAATGCTCCTTTTCATCTTTCAGGTAGGGCATAAGTCTTCCGTTATCCATTTCCCGAAGTAGATAGGGCTGCACTCCTGACAAAGTGACACTTTGTAATGAATCCGCCTGATTATTTAAAAAGAGTGTATACGCTTCTTTAATATCCAGGGCATTTCGTAATGGAGATGTAGGTTGAAGCAGCATAATAACATCAAAAAATTGATTTTGTGTGTGCTCATAAAATTCAACTGCATGCTTCAATACATCAATGCTTTTAGCCACGTCAGTAGCCAGCTGCGCAGGCCTTACAAATGGAACTGCAGCTCCAGCTTGACTTGATACGCGAGCAATATCCTCGCTATCCGTTGTAACTACAACTTCATCTACGCAACCACTGTTCAACGCAGCCTCAATGCTATATTGAATGAGCGGCTTATCATGTAATAATCTAATGTTTTTACCAGGTAAACCTTTTGATCCACCTCGCGCAGGAATAACCGCCAGACATTTATAATTGCCCATCACACAGCACCCATGGTAAAGCCTAAACCATTCTGTTCAATCAGTTCCCGAATAGCTTTCGGAAAAATCTGTGGCGCAGTCATCGAAGAATATTCTTGGCGAATCGCCTTTTGGAAACCAGCATATTCCTGCTCTGCGGTATGAAATAACGAAGGGATGATATACATTTGTCCATTCTCCAGCGCTCTTTCGGATTCTTCAAGCGACATCAGCTCTTCATACAGCTTCTCACCTGGGCGAATTCCGGTCTCAATGATTTCTCCACGATAGGGTTGACCAACCGCTTCTTCATACGAATCAACCAGGCATTGGGCCAAATCTGTAATTTTGAGAATTGGCATTTTCAGCACAAAAACTTCTCCGCCTTGCGAATAATGCGCAGCATCTATAACCAATTGGGCGGCTTGTGGAATAGACATCATAAAACGAGTCATCTCTGCATGTGTAACCGTCACGGGTATCCCTTTAGCAATCTGGTCACGGAATAATGGGATAACGGAGCCCCTTGATCCCATAACATTTCCAAAGCGAACACAAGAGAAGATGGTGCGTTTGCTCCCTTTGTACAAATTGGCTGCTGAAATCAAACGTTCTGATAGCAGCTTCGTAGCTCCCATCGTATTCGTTGGATTCACCACTTTATCTGTGCTAATGGCTACCACTTTTTCTACATTATGCTCAATGGCCGCCTCAATTAAATTCTGTACACCAATAACATTGGTTTTCACTGCCTCCATAGGGTTATATTCGCATGCAGGCACGTGTTTGAGAGCAGCTGCATGAAAAATATAATCCACATCCTCCATGGCGTAGCTCAGTCTTTGCTTGTCCCTGATATCACCGATCAGATAGCGGACATTCGTAAATTCTTTTAATTCTTGCTGCAGATCAAACTGCTTGCTCTCATCTCGACTAAAAATCCGTAAAGCCTTAGGGTTATACGATAAGATATTGCGTACAATTTCACTGCCAATAGAACCTGTGCCGCCCGTAACCAGTACAATCTTGTTGGTAAACATATTAACCTCCGGAGTGTAAAACGATTAATTTATATATCTTTTTGGACCAATGCATCGCTATCTGCTTTTTTATCTAAACGGCGAATCGATTCCGAAAACATTTCTTCAAGTATTGGGATTTGTGCTGTGATATCCTGTAGCAGCTTACCCAGATGCTCATAGATTAGATCAGACTTACGAATCAACTGATGTTCTGTCACAATCACAGGGAGTACCTGATCAAAACGCGCAATTTCGATAGGGATAATGGATTCAAATATAGGTGAGAACCATTCCCTGTTGGCAATCAACCCCCACATCTGTTCTATGGATTCCACCACATTTTGGGCCTTTGCCGGTTTAGTTCGGCTAAACTCGCGTAATTTATTCATTAGCTTGTGAATTGCTGCAATCTCAGAACGTGCATTGGAAAGATCCTCACGTGTCGCTATCAGCTTATCTCTGACATTCTGCACCTTATTCATATCAACAGCAATATTTTTTTCATTTATCAAATCGGCAATGGCATCAGGATCAACATGTTCAGAGGACAACAATTCATATATCTCTTCCATGGGCTTGAAAGGAGCACCCTCAATCACTGCACCATTACGGCTTGAATTGACGAATTCGATTTTCGGAAGGGCCGTAATGAGGTTTTCGAGTCCATCCCTCATTCGGGAGAAGCTCTCATCTGTAGTGTTGTATGTCCCCTTTACATTCAACACTTTTTTAGGTGCTTCCTGCACTCTCTTATCCGTAGTTTCGGCTGTAAAGTGTTCAATCCCATCTGTGTAAAATTTGTTATCCGGGAACGACAAATCCTGGCCTGCAAGTATGATCCGTTTGGCCCCCAGACAGGCTGCTGCTTGAATAGCCGTTCCTGCAACTGTTTCTGTAGGGAATACAAAGAGTTCCTCTTGACTGAGTCCAAAGAAATACTGGGATACAGCGTCACTTTTCATAATACTATGAATTTTCTCTGCACAGTTCTGGTCAGAGATTTCATAATAAGATGAGGAAGTAAACAATAAAGGCTGCTCTCTCGTTTCAGAGGAATCAAAGATTTTCTTATTGACTGAATGGCCATCCATTATTACAGCAAGGTGAGGCTTTATTCCATGCTTTATTAATGCCTGAATGCTGGAGCCTGCTGAAATAATCAGTACGTGAGGACGTAATTTTTTTAGCCATTGGATATCTTCCTGTAAAGATGGTCCTGATGATACAATAACTACCGTTGCACCCTCAAAAGCATAAAATAGTCGCTCAATGGAGGGAGTGTATAACACATCAGATAGGTGATACAGAAAATTACGAGTCCATTCTTCTCGAAAGCGATTCTCTGTATATTTATCTAACAAAAAAGTCTGACGGTAGTCTTCGAATTGTTCTTTCACTTCACGTAACATATTCATATCATCTGATAAATACTTACGCAGTGCGATAAACACCAATTCTTTCATCATATAACTACTCAACATATGAAACATTATTCTGAGCTGAGATTCCCCAACCGATAGCCAGTACAAGTTGGGATGTTCCAACAAAAGACTGAGGTCATACTCTGTCACTGCTTTTCGAAAAAGCTGCTCATTCGGCTCATACACAAAGAGCCAGTGGTCGGGGTATAATTCGAGAAGATCCGCAATGCTGAGTCCCCTATCAAACCCGTATACAAAAATAATCTTTCCGTTTCCAATAACCCCTTTGGCAGCATTAAGCCAAGCTATATCCCTTTCAAAGGGCTCTGTAAACAAAATTTCAGATAATTCATCATTCGGTGAATTATCTATTTGGTCTGCAACATGAGGAAATCTCTGCTCTAAAATTGTATGGTTTATTTGTAGTTGAGACAAGGTAATACCACCGTTTCGCATTAATATTTGTTAATTAGTATATCGGATTTACTCTTAATGGAATGAAGCTTTTCACAAAAATACCCCCATTCTTAATCGAATGGAGGTACACTCATAATGCATTTTTATTTTCGATGATCAATAAACAAACTATCTACGGAATAAGCTTGCTGGTATGCATGCTGCTGTATACGAATGGCTCCACGTTTCTCCATCCATTGACCGGCTTCATCCTTTAGCACATGCATTCGCTGCAAAATTATAGAATCATTACTTAATATGTCACGAATTTTCTGTTTGTCATTTTCCGTTAACGATGGTTGATAGGACTGCATCTGTTCTACAATGCGTTGTCTTTGATCGGCAAACTGTTCGAATTCCTCTTCACCTAAATTCAGTAGGTTAGACAACACTGCTTCTGTCATATGTTGCAATTCATCAAGGAGAGCTTGCATATTAACAGCTGTCATCACACACTACCAACTACACCAGGCATTTTCATTGCTTCCAACCAAGTTTCTCGTAAATCAGTCAAATGTTCCAGCACCTCTTGTGCCGGAGCGGCTATTTTGTGAACATTCGCCTCGATCAGCTCATGCAGCATATATTCATACACTCGCAATAAGTCATGGGATATTGGATATTCAAAATTCAACGCAGATATCAACTCGTGTACAATCGCTTGGGCTTTACACAAATTATTATTTGCTTTCTCGTTATCCTTATTCTCTATCCCCTCAATCCCCGCACGAACGAAACGAATAGCCCCATCGTACAACATAATCAGCAATTTAGGCTTGGATGCAGTTTGCGCTTGAGTCTGCCGGTATTTCTGATAGGGTGTATTGATCAATTGTAAAACCTCCTTTATGACAACATACTTGTAAGACTGGAAGATGTGCTATTGTATTTGTTAATGGATGTCTCCATCGCGGTAAATTTTTTATAATAGTTGGTTTCAATCATCGTTAAACGGCTTGTCATATCGCTGATCCGACGGTCCAGGCTCGATAATTGCTCTCCCATTGAGCTTGTAGAAAGAAATGCAGCGGTTAGATCAGAGCTAACCTTGGATGTACCCGCAGTATCTGCCATTCTTTGAAGTGAGGTATTCGAAATCTTTTTAAGTTTTGCAATTACACCATCTTGCTGTGTATATTTATTAGTTAATGCGGTACTTGGGTCCTGTTTCCCGAAAAAATTAGCGATAACATCCGGATCTTTTTCTACCGCTGCACGCAATTTGTCTGCATCTAGAATAAGTTTGCCTTTAGTATCATACGTCCCCGTAGTGATTCCTAGCTCAGACATCATTAAGGGCTTATTCTTACCATCCGTGTCAACTCGGCCGATATCTACACCTTGGATCATAGCATTACGCATTTCAGATAATGTATCCTGCAGGATAGGATCGTTTCTAAGCATGCCGCTCTTGGCCTTCGTGGTCCATAGCTTGACTTCATCATCACTCATATCCGCTTTTTGTTCCGTTGTAAGCGGAGCGTATTTTGTATATCTCTGCTCACTAATCTTGCTATTGAGTGTAGCAAGAACATCATTATACGCATCGACAAAGCTTTGAATATTTTCGACGATCTTATCCGTATCCTTGGTAGCTTCTATTCGTGTTGCAGCACCGCCTGCTGTCTTAAGTGTAATATCAACGCCATTTATTGTAAAGTTATTGGAAGACTTTGTTACGTCTAGACCATTTACCTTTAATACAGCATCAGTTCCGTTAGTTAAAGATAGTTTAAATTCACTACTAATTTGAGAATCAATATTGAATGTTTGAGAGCCAGTAGTTTTGCTCGTTAATGACAAACCGGATTTAGCATCATATAGAGCTGTCACCCCTGTCTTACTGTTATCGTTGATCTTTTTGACAAACGATTCAATGGTTTCATTCGCATCCACATCAATGGTAGAACTACCAACCTGGACCGTGCGGGCTGCCCCATCTGCGAATGCCAATTCACTACTGGCCTTTTCGGTCCATGTACTGTTCGAGACTGATCTTGCCGCAGTGGCCAAGCTCGTCACCGAAATGTCCAACACTCCACTAGCCAACGAAGAAGCCGTTGCAGATAGTGCATCACTGTTACCAGTTACTGTTACTTTCTGCGGATTTATTGCAGCGGTGCGGCTTAATGTAGTCATTTTATCTTGAAATGAAACTATCTTAGTGCTGCTTTCGCGATAATTTTCCCTTTTCCATTCCATCAATTGTTTCTGTTGATTCATTTTGTCGAGCGGTACACGCTCAGCTGTCATCAGCTTTTTAACCATTGAATCAATATCCATACCTGAGGCTAGGCCACTTATTCTAGTTACCATAATTGTATATCCCCCTATACTTTTTTATCGATAATGATTCCTGCAATTTCCATCATTCTAGCCGCTATATCCAGGATTTTCTCGGGAGGTACCTCACGGATCAGATCGCCAGTTTCCTTGTTCATCACTTTTATCATGATTGCATGTGTCTTTTCATGTACAGATATTTCAAAAGTCTTCTGTGGGCCTTGTATAGCATCAATTGCTTTCTGCAGCTCCAAAACTGCTTCCTCATGTGTCTTCTGTTTCTGCGCAGTACTACCTCTATTGGTTGTATGAACAACATCTTGTACAGCAGGATAATTGATTTCGGCATCTGAAGGAGCTTCTCGTTTTACTCCAGCTGATGGCTGAATCGGCAACAGACTCCCAGTGCTGGGGGGTATCATCGAGTCCATTGAATAACCTCCTTTATTTTTTTAACACAATAAATCCGTTCTGTGCTTGTAAATGCTAATACACTATATATCGGCAGATGAGTGTAATTATTTATGAGAAAACTAAAATAAAAACAAAAAAGATCCTGCGAGAAGCAGGATCTTTTTTGTAACTGCTGTCGTTTGAAATTAACGAAGCAACGACAGTACGCCTTGTGGTGCGGAGTTCGCTTGTGACAACATAGATTGCGAAGCTTGTAGCAAGATATTGTTTTTGGACAGAGCAACCATTTCTTTTGCCATGTCAGTATCACGAATACGGGATTCGGAAGCTGTCAGGTTTTCAACAGTCGTGCCCAAGTTGTTAGAAGTGTACTCCATACGGTTTTGAACAGCACCCAAATTAGCACGTTGTTTAGCTACTGCTTCAATTGCTTTAGTTGCACTATCAAGTGTAACATTGGATTTGAGTCCTTTGAAACCAGTAGAGCTGATACCTTTGATTGTGATTTTAAATGTGCTATCATCAGCTTGGATAGAAACTGTACCACCGGAAATTGCAATACCATTGAATTTAGTGGTGGACAGGATTGCGTCGATTTGACTACCCAATTGACCAAGCTCAGCATTAATGTTGGATTTATCACCAGCACTGTAAGTATCGTTGGATCTTTGAACAGTCAGTTCTTTCATACGAGTCAGCATGGAGGAGACTTCGTTCATAGCACCCTCAGCTGTTTGTGCGAAAGAGATACCGTCTTGAACGTTACGTTGTGCTTGTTCCAAACCACGGATTTGACCACGCATTTTTTCGGAAATGGAGAGACCCGCAGCATCATCAGCTGCACGGTTGATGCGCAAACCCGAAGACAATTTTTCCATGTTCTTGCTTGCTGCCGTGTTGTTCAAGGTCATGTTACGGTGTGTATTTACTGCCGGTAAGTTGTGATTGATAATCATTTTAAATTTCCTCCCTGAAATGGTTTGATTCCCACATCCTTGTGGTATAAGCGTCTTCACAGGTCGGCCGCCCTGAAGAATTACCGCTCTAAAATATATATCGACCCTAAGACTAGAATTGTTTATAGCATTCGAGTTTTTTTTCGAAATATTTTCTTAGGAGTTTACGACTCGGTTATATCGATTTACGTCTTCACATAATGGCTAATTGTCCAAGGCAAACCTGACAGCTTATTATGAGCCAAACAAAGGCCGACACTTTACTCGTGTCGGCCTTTATCAATGAATATGCACTACTATTATTGTTTAATCAAGACTTTCTCTTATCCATTTCCAACATTGCATTTTGAATAGCATTCGAATCCATAACAGCAATTTGATTATTTTGCTGAATAGCATCAAAGACTTCTTTTCGGTAAATATCGATATCCTTAGGGGCAGAAACACCAATTTTCACAGTATCTCCTTCAACAGAAAGAACTGTAATGACAATATCATTCTGAATTACAATGGACTCACCCTTTTTACGCGTTAATACCAGCATCAGGACTCACCACCTTTGCTGGACTCTGTTCCACTCCATAATGGATGCTTAATTTTGTAGTCAGTATTCTGCAAAACAATTTGCTTCCCCATACGCTTTTCAATGTTAAAGATTAAAGGCGCAAGCAAGTTAACCGTTGTTTTGGATTGGTCGCTATTCCATGTACAGATACATCGTACTGCTATCTGTTCTTGACTGGTAATTCCTATGTCATCCAGAGTATCATCAGATAGCTCAAACTCATAATCTTTAAAGAAATCAAATGGATTTACGGTAATAAAAATAGTTGCAGGCTGCTCTACTGCACTAAAAAGACTAAATAATTCATTATGCTCCTGTAGCTGAAATTCCCGAAGTTGTTCAAATCCTGGTATTCCTTTTGGAAACACATAAAGACTAGTATTTTTCTCTTGGTTCTCTTCATCTAATTTCTGTTCTGGGGTCATAAGTAACTCCTCCTATATATAGTAACAAAAAAGCTACGGACCACTCGTCCATAGCTTCAAATTATAAAGGTCAAAGATAAAAATCAGCTCATAAAGTCCATCAGGGATGGCTGCATGATTTTAGCTGATGATTTCAGGGCGGCTTCATAAATGGTTTGGGCAGATGTAGCTTGAATCATCAGACTAGCAACATCCGCATCTTCCGTTTTAGCTTGAAGTGTCGTCAAGTTCAAATTTCGCTCTTCCAACCGGGATTGTATCAGTTCAACCCGATTCGTACGTGCGCCCACTTCAGACAAACTTGTCTGCATTTTAGTAAAGCGGGATTCAATACTTGAAAGTTGACTCGATATTGCCGTACTATTTCCGCTGCTTAGTGCAGAAGATATAGCATCCATAACCTTAAAAACATTATCAGGATCTGTCGATTTCCCAAAAAAATCGCTACCGGACGTATTTACCCGAAATGCATCTTGGTCTCCAACTGCATAGCTGACCGCGCCTTGATCCGGATTAATCTGATCATAACTTGTTACCGTAGCAGATAGCTGATACGGCATCTGATCATAATTTTGTCCATTGAAAACATACTTCCCACGAAGCTGGCTATTACCAATATTCATCATTTGTTCCTTTAACTGATCAACTTCCAGTTTAATCGAATCCAATCCAGATTGAGGAAGTGTTTCACTTGAAGCCTGTACTGTCAGCTCTTTAAGACGCTTCATCACATCACTGGCTTGTTGCATGGTTGTATCAGTGAAATCCAACCAGCTAACGGCTGCATCTGAGTTTGTCTTGTATTGTTCATTAGAAGCTAACTCAGCTCTATACCGTAACGCATAAGTTACTCCTACTGGATCATCTGAAGGCTTATTCAACTTCCTACCAGTCGAAATCTGATTCTCCATTTTACCCATATTATTATTGTTTCGATTCAGGTTACTGAGCAGTTGCATATTAGTCATCCCTGAAGTCACTCGAATTGGCATGGCTTACTCCACCTTCTCATTATACTAGAGACCTACGCGGCCTGTACCATTAATCAGCTTTTCCAATAGTTGATCAAAAGTTGTCATGAACCGGGAAGCCGCACTGTAAGCATGTTGAAACTTGATCATGTTTGACATTTCTTCATCCAGTGACACTCCGCTGACGGATTGGCGATTCAAGTCCACTTGTTCAGTCAATAGCTGTGCATTCTGCGATTGGCGCTCTGCTTCCTGAGTTTGGACACCTAATTGCCCAACAATTGAACTGAAGAAGTCATCTACAGTGGTAGTTTGTGCTTGAGTTGTATTAAAACCAAACTTCACATTTTTTAAGCTCGCCATAGACAATGCCAAAGCATTGTTACCCACAGTTACCTTCTCGTTAGCCGTCCCAGTTCCATCTACGCGCAAAGAACTAGCAATTTTATTGGGATCATCTTGAATATCCTTATTCAGCGTAATGTTACCTGCTGTAATAGCAGCTCCATCTTTGGAGGTGAAGAACGCTCCACCTTTTTGTGGTGTCGTACCACTGAGTGTGTATCCTAACTGATGGAGTCCATTAATTCCTTGCACAGTTACTTTCAAATCCGTGGTCAAGGTTCTGTTGTTATTCGCATTTGAGTAAGTCACTGCTGCATTGTTGACACCTGAATTCAGTACCGTTCCCTCAGGTAAAACTGTACCTGCGGGTAAAGTAATCTCAATGTTACCATTTGCCAATGTATTAGCTAACTGGTCCATTTGTGTTTTGTAATCTGCTACATATTTATCTCTGGATAAAATCATACCGTACACTTCGCCACCAGTTAAAGCTCCACCTTGATATGCAGCCTCAAGACCAGCCTCTGTAATAGCAGTTACCTCTGTGCCTGCTACAGCTATCTGTCCTGCCACGGTTACCTGATAACCGTTATCCAACTGAGTTACCTGCACATTCGCAAGCTTAGAAAGCTTATCAACTGCATAATCCCGCTGATCACGCAAGTCATTTGGATTATCCCCAAGCTGCTCCAACTTGTATATATTACCATTCAAATCAGCTACAGACTGCAATAACGAATTCATCTCGGATGTCTTTAAAGTGACGTTATTAGTCAAATCAGAACTAAGTGCATCCAGTTGCTTGCTGGCTTGGTTCATTGCATCTGTCAGAGCAAGTGTAGTCTCTTTTACAATTTTACGATTCGTAACATCCTGAGGATCTTGGCTCAAATCAGACCATGCATCCCAAAAGTTATCCATGACCTTACGGATACCCGTGTCTGAGGGCTCATTCATAATGGTCTCGAGCTTGTTCAGCGTGTCATAACGGATGTCCCACCCACCTTGAGATGAACTTTCATTACGATACTGGTCATCTAGAAACGTTTGACGGACACGCTCAATAGCAGTAAATTCCACCCCTGTGCCCATTTGACCTCGTACAACAGAACGGTTTAAACCGTAGGCTTCCATAGATTCTGAGGCCTTCATACTAACCACTTGTCTGGAGTAACCTGCTGTGTTGGCATTTGAGATATTGTGTCCAGTTGTATTCAAGGCTGCCGTTTGTGTGTTTAAACTTCTTTTCGCTGTTTCTATACCATGAAATGTTGAGACCATATTTTCCTCCTTCAATTAGGCACGTGTATCAAATAGCCCCGCTCGTACAGCTGATGTGCTTTTGTCAGCCGGACGCTGATAAACTGCTTCAGATTCAGCATAATATGACATACTCTCAATGGAAAAATCAATATAGGATAGCGCCTGTTTTATGAGCTGTTGATTCAACTCATTTAATCTTTTCAATTCTACAAGCGTATCCGCCAGATTTTTTTGAATTTGAAGGAGGCGCTGCTTGTCTTCAACATCAAACACAAGACGAGACAACTCCGTAATATTGAGATTCAACTTGGACTTAATACCACGTTCCTGCAAAAAATCATACGCTGCCTGCAGGCGTTGTTCATCCAGTTGTTCAATGTGTCTGGACATCTTCGATTCCTGATTCATTACTTGTATAAGTTGCTCAACCTTATTTGATATCAGTGCTTCTTTTTTCTGAGTTCCTAATGCAATCAACTGCTCATGTGCCTCTCTAAGCTGCTCCAGCACATCCATCAAACGCTCTAAAGGCATATTCCTTCACCTAGCTTTCGGAAGACTGCTTAAAGAAAGGTAACAGCTTCTCTGCAATTTGATCGGCATCCACACGATAGGTTCCAGAAGCTACTTGTTGCTTAAGCTCCTGAATTTTCTTAACGCGGTCTGCATCGCTGCTGCGATTCAGCATTTCCATTGCTTCTGGAGAAATGGAAACCTCGTCCTTACGGCGGGACTTCTTAAGCTCCTCCTGGCGTCCTGTTTCAATATTTCGCTGATATGGATTAATAGCTCCGATGCGGTTGGTCTCGTTAATTTTCATAACTTCCACCTTCCTTAGTTATTTGATATGGTCAGAATGTATCAGACGACATAGCGTCGAACATGGTTCGTATTATGCCTTGCTTCTTTATTTTGTGCATGGTTGCTAAAATAAAAAAAACCGATAAGCTCTATAAAGATTATCGGCGGTATTTGAAACTTTTTGAATAGCTGAATGCGTATTTAATTCCCCTGTACTAGTTTCCACGAAGTTTATCAATCGCGCTGTAGGTACCTGAGCCCATATTATTACTTTGATCCTGATTACTACTGTCGCGTATGGCCTGATTCAGGTCTTTAGTCAGACGTGTTCGACAAGAATCGCACATATGCCCTTCACGAATTGGAATTCCGCATACCTCGCAAGGATACGTCATATTGGGCGCATTAGCAATGGAAATACGTCCCTCACGTATAAATGTCGTGATTTGCTTAACAGAGACACCTGTAGCTTCCGAAAGCTCATGCATATGAATACCTTTATTTTCACGTATATGTTTGACACATTGCTCATACTCAATCTCAATTTCTTTAATGCAGTTCTGACAGATTCCCCTAACATTCATAATAAACAGCTTTCCACAGCGAGGACAGTTATCCAAATTCATCCTCTGTAGCGCCCCTTTCCAGTTTCCGGTCTTTTTAATTGCTTTTATCCTTACATTACCCTATTGCGAAGAGCCTCGTCTATCAAATATTCAAAAAAAGTTTTTTAGATTTAACACAATTCTACATTTTGTTCGTTATCATAGTAAAAGTTAGTAAGAGGGGATGATTTAACAGATAAAGTTTCGCCATCTCTATGTACATTAATATGAAACAACATAAAATGCAGAGGCAAATAAGTCCTCCTAATCCAGCCTATTACATGTAAGTATTTATCGTCAAACTTCATCCCTTACATTAGATGAAAAATAAAATAAGCGCCATTCCAGTTATTTTCGGGAATAGCGCTTCATTATCATTAAATAGCTATATATGAATATGGTTAAATGTAGAAATGAAATGAGGGAAAAACCGGGCGAAACAATCCTCAGAAGAATTCATGTTCACCTGTGCCCCGAATACCATCAAAAAATACTATAAATCCGGGGGATCGGTGTCCATACGAATGCTCCGCACATGGAGTGTGGGTATTCATAAATCTCATACACCTAACATCATTTCAACTTATAAGCTATCTGAAATTAAGCTAGATGTACCATTGGAAATTTGCAGCCCAAAAAAACAAGCGATTTTACAAATAATTATTCAAAAAAGCATTGTTTTAATAGAGGCCTTCCCGTATACTATAGTCAAACGCTTGGTTTAATAAATACATTTTATAAAACAGTTTATAATGTTAATTATTTATTTGTGTTGGTTTGTGGTACTTGCAGTTCTTGACCAACTTTTACCAGGTTGTTGATTTTAACCAATTCTTCAACAGTTACACCGTATTTTTCTGCAATAGAAGCCAGTGTGTCGCCATCTTGGACATTTACTGTAATTGTTTTTACAGTTGTTGCTGGTGTTTCAGTTGTAGTTGTTGTTTGGTTGTTGTTCTCAGTTGTTGTTTGAGTCGGTGCTGTAGTTGTATTTTCAGTGGTTTTAGTTCCAAAAACTTTTGCTTCGAATGCTTTTTGTGCTGCTTCTTGCTGTTGAATGATCAGTTGTTCTTCAAATTGATCTTTATTTTGGTCTGAGTTGGATCTCGCCAATACTTGACCTGTTGCAAGTGGGCTCAACAAAGATACTGCACCTAAGCTAACTGCCAACATGCTAGAAACTGCTACTTTTTTCATTACATTTTTCATGATTTTGTTCTCTCCTCTTTTTAGCTTTAAATTTTAATTAACTGCTTTACTACTGAGCGAGACACTCCCAATGTCCGCTCTTTTGTCGTTAGCTAATCACTTATTACCAATCATGTTAGCTATCAACAGAAAGAAATTGTACTCCTCTTTTCCAAAAAAATCAACCTCTAAATTGAAATATTCTGATTTCATCCCTCACTTCCTAACTTTTTGTTCGTGTCTATATTTTTATTATATACCTCTCTCTAGCTTGTTGTCAAATTCTGCTGATTGTACGGATAAAAGGGCTTCTGCTCTATCATTTAAGCCTTCTTTCAAAAGAATTATAACCTTTTTTTCATAGTTTCAAGCACGAAGTTTTGGAAAAAAATAGATGTTTAGACTCATGATCTCGCTAAGGTGAGGCAAAAAATAGCCAATTGTACTCCTTGTTCTAATGCCTTTTCGTTCAAAACACGCGCACACGCCTGCAATGTACTACCCGTTGTATAAATATCATCTACAAGCAAAATTGTTACGGAATGCTTACTTGCCACATTACGGTGAGATCCAGCTTTTAAAATAAAAGATTTCACCAAGTTGACCATATTGGGGTGAACAGAAAATGCATTACTCATTGTATTCATACGTTCATTTTTTGATTTAAAGCTTTGCTTGCCTGTATCTTGGGGGCGAATAAGCAAGGATAGGAAGGGAAGCTTATTTTGCTTCGCAATCTCTTCTGCCAAAATTTGAGCCTGGTTGAAGCCACGCTCTGTCAGCCTTTTTTCACTTACCGGGACACAGGTCACTATATCTACATCCCACAAAGATCGCTTGAAACGAGTGCATTTATGATCTGCAAATTCATGTCTCATTGCCTGATAGGCTTGATTCATGATATCGCCCAGCAGGGGACCAAACTTTTCATTGCCACGATATTTGAACTGCCCAATCCATTCTCTTATCATCGGCGTATAGCTGGTTGCACTCCGATTGCATACATAGTAACGTACTAACCGATCAGGCCTGACGCAATCTGGACAAGGCGTCGGACGTCCACAATGAACACAACGAATGTTGTAAACCCAAGGAATTTGGGTCGAACAACGAGTACAAAGCCCAGTAAATTCAGAAAAATGACCTGCGAGAGTGCCACAAGCAACACATGTATGTGACTGACGATGGAATAACCAATTTAATAACAAACGAGTTTTTTCACTCATCCCCATACCAAAATGCACCTTTCTTGGTAGTTTACGTACCGACATTGTTTCAGGTTTCACATTTCCAAAAAAACTTTTTTGATTTAAGGCATTTCCTGCTTCATCAATTTCAGATATCCCTTTTTCCGAGCAAGTGCATTCATACGTCTAATCTGTTTAATCGCTCCCTTTTGACCGCTAGTCCATTGAGGAGATATAAAAATAACAATTCCACATGGGTCATCCTTAGATCTTCCCGCGCGCCCAGCCATTTGGACAAGGGAGGCTTCATCAAAAAGACTGCTGTCCGCGTCCAGTACATACACATCACTCCGCGGAACAGTCACACCCCGCTCCAAAATGGTAGTTGTGACCAGTACACGTATTTCAGTGGCCCGAAATAAACGCACCTTAGCGGTTCGTTCTTCATCCTGCGATGAGGTGCCGGCAATAGGTATATCAGGCAATTGTCTGTTCAACAGTTCCACAAGACCTTGAATATGTGAGATTCGGGTCACAAATAAGAAGACCTGTGCTCCACGTTGAATGGATATGTATAGGCGCTGAATAAATGAAGCGGGAAGCTGACCTTTTTGCAGCCAATGATGCACTGGAGCAGTCCCCAAACGAATTGGGACAGGTAGGGGATGACGATGAAAACGAACGGGAACCTTGGCATGTGGCAGTAGACCACGTGCAGCCTCTTTCTGCAAGGGACGTGGTGGCGTCGCAGACAAATAAATAAACTTCCCTTCCCGCTTACACACAGCTTGGGCAGCAAAGGCAAGCATTGGATCGTTGTGATAAGGAAACGCATCAATCTCGTCAATTACAACCAAGTCAAAAGCCTGGTGATAACGCAACAACTGATGCGTTGTCGCCAGTGTCAGTTGTCCCCTATGCCACCGTTCTGCACTCCCTCCATAAAGTGTCACCATGCTAACCTGGGGAAAGGCAACTGCCAAGCGAGGGGCCAACTCCAAAACCACATCGCGGCGCGGTGTAGCTACAAGCGCTGTTCCTCCACGCTCCAACACATGCTGTAAAAGCGGAAACATTATTTCCGTCTTGCCCGCGCCAGTCACGGCCCAGAGCAGAAAACGTTCGGCCGCAGAATCGGGCATTTGCCGTCCAGCGATTCCCCAAGCACGCTCGCTGGATTTGATGGAGGACTGCTCGTGGCGGGCAAGGGGGCTGCCATGCGCAGCGGTAGCATCTGAGCTGCGGCGCACAAGCATGCAGCGCCAGAAATATTCGCTCGCTCGTTGCCATTGGACTTCCGGGCGAGCGCGTTTTCGCACCCTCCGGGGTGGTGCGGCCAAAAAGCGCAGCGCTGCTTCGGCGGCGGCACGTTGCGCAGGACTCAGCCCCCAGCGGTCGAGATTCGCCGCCGAGGCTACCTCTGCCGCGCGCGGCACGGCAGGCTTCGCTGTACCGCGCAGCAACAGCGAGCACTCACGGCTACGCCCAAGCGCGAGACATGTCTCGCAGTAGGCGCACGCCTTACGACCGCACGATGCGCAGCTCGTGCGATGCACTTTTCCGCTGCCACAACGGTTGCAGCGGAGTTCATGTCTACGCGCGGCAGACCAACGCGCGCGTGGTGCTGGAGCGAGACCAGCAGCAAAGCTGAGTCGGCCCTGCAGATATGCAAGTTGCGCAGCTGAACGCCAAGTATGCTCCAAATCTGGGGCCGCCTCTGCTAGCAGTGCTTCGGCTTCAGGAACGAGCAACTGTCGTCCTGCCAGCAAATAAGTCAGCTCATTCGCTTGCCGTGTTAAACATTCCATATCCAATTCGTCTCCTGCTGTGACGAGGCTCCTGTTCTGAATTGAACGTACGGTTCCTGTTGTTTCCCATCTCTCATTTCCATGTCTAATGCAAGAAACCCACCCTTGGTGTTGGTCCCAAATGCAAATATCTCTTACTCCTTCAGATAAAATCCGTTCTCCATTAGAAGACTCAAGAACCAGTTCATTCTTTAGTTGTGCGAGAATATAAGCCCACCATTGCCGATTCTCCCATCGACTCATATCTCCTAACCCCCTAAATTTCTCCAATAGACTTACTCCCCAGGACAAGGGAAACTCCTCTCCTAGCAACACCCACCTTTCGACAGCATTCTTCTCGCCTTTATCTTGATACAACCACCATGTCGTATCTACTCGAATATCCACAGATAATCGGAGATTCCATTCCCCCTTATACCTGACTGCATATACTGCAATTTTCATCCTTGATTTCTCCTCTCATTCACATTTTTTCCTGGTTCTTGTCACTCCAGAGAACAACAAAAAAGCACACTTCCATGGCTAATAGCCTGAAGTGTGCTTCACATCAAACAGATTTCAACGAAATCCCTATTGTCTTGCATATGCAACTGTCTATAAACATTTATATCTGATTTTAACCACCATGTCCACAATTCCCTGTCATTAAAGAATAAGTGGGGCATCTGCCAACGGGTTTGCTGTTCTAAGATCAATAACAACCTGCTTTTCACCGCCTGACTTCGGCAAAACCGGGTTCCCCGGTGAAAAACGACATGAGATGACTGAAACATCCATATGACTATAACGCATCAGCCGAATCAGAATAGGTAGCGTATCGTCCATAGATTCATCATCCAGTACCGTTACATATAGCGGCCTCCGGTGTAGCCAGGCAAGTATGCCTAACGAACGCATCACCCATTCCACACGGTCTCCATCATTGGACGTAATCACAATGTAGCGAGTCGCACGGCGATCCAGCGATGTCGCATGTGCATCTTCGCCATTGTGATAAGCCTGAACCGCCTGTCGTATATACATGAGATGCACGACTGCGGCTCCTACACCGTATATAAGCAATATCCAAACCAAGTGAGCCGTCACGAGGGTTCCACCTCCTCCTATAGCGACAATATATGCCGTATATCAGGAAGAGGTGTCACGATTATGTACTGGGCTTCCGTACGAGCGGATATCTCGCTCCAGGAGAGAGGCGGTACAGCATTCATATCTACGCAGCTGCATCGTCTAATGCATGAAAAGATTACAATTTACAGCGTAACCCATCCATATTTGATGGAGTTAATAACTGCTTGTGTACGGTCATCCACTTCCATCTTTTGCAAAATGCTGCTGACATGGTTTTTGACTGTTTTCTCACTAATGAATAAATATTCACCAATCATCTTATTGCTCTTGCCTTCAGCCATCAGACGCAGCACTTCTGCTTCACGGCGGGTCAGCGGATTATTTTCACCTGCGACAAACTTCACGCCCGCTTCCTTCGTATGGCCTTCTGCCATCGCTCCTGTTTCATTCAGGTAAGTCATCCGACGGAGCTGCTGAATAAGCTTGCCCGTTACCTTTGGATGAATAAATGCATAGCCTTCATGTACTGAACGAATAGCATTAATGAGAGACTCGGCCTCCATATCTTTTAAAAGATAGCCATTGGCTCCCTTGCGCAACGTCTCGAATACATAGCTTTCATCATCATGAATGGATAAAATGATCACTTTGACGTCCGGGAACATCTCCCGTAGTTTTTCAGTTGCCTCTACACCATTTTCAATTGGCATATTAATGTCCATCAGAACGATATCCGGTTTCTCTACATTGCAGAATTCCAACACTTGAATGCCATCGCCACATTCTCCGATGACCTCAATGTCGTCCTCCATATTCAAAATACGTTTAAGTCCTTCACGGAACAACTGATGGTCGTCCGCTAACAGAACTTTAATGGGTGCATTACTCATTTCCTGATTTTCCATGTTGTTACTCCTTTCCCTTTTCCACGTTGGTTGGGATATGAATCACTATCTTGGTGCCTTGATTCTCAGCTGATTCGATCTCCATTCTCCCCTCGAGCAGTTCAACCCTTTCCCGCATACCAATCAGACCAAAATGCCCATGATCTTTGCTTTTTTGCTGAAATAGTTCTGGCTTAAAGCCCAGACCATTATCCTGCACGACAATTTTTACAAGCTGTGCCTGGTAGGTAATCTCTACAAGCACATAGGTAGGGTAAGCATGCTTGGCAGCGTTAGTCAAAGCTTCCTGGATCAGACGGTAAATGGCTGCTTCCATCGCGGAAGAGAGACGGTGTTCCTTGCCCCTTGTTTCAAAAAGCGCTCTAATTTTCGTTTTTTCCTCAAAATCCTGCACATATTTCCGGAGCGTCGGAATAAGTCCCAGGTCATCCAGGGCCATGGGACGCAAGTTGAAAATGACCTTTCGCATTTCTTCAAGACTGGAGCGAACTTGTTTCTTCAAGTCTACTATTTCGTCCTGAACCATCTTAAATTCCTGCTTGGCGATCATTCTTTCTACAATTTCCGTCCTAAGCACTAGATGCGCAAGGAGTTGCGCAGGCCCATCGTGAATTTCACGAGAAATGCGCTTACGCTCCTCTTCCTGAGCCAAAATAATTTTCAGACCAATAAACTGCCGATTTTTGGCCGATTCAATGATCCGCGTCACTTGTCCCAATTCACCCGATAAATATTCCAGCACGACCCCCATCTGCGAACCAATGGTTTCGGCCCGCTCGACTGAAGCCTCAACACTTTTGGCCCGTTTTTGAAGATCATCTCTTCTGGCCTTGAGATACATTTCCTTCTCGCGAAAAATCATCACATCGAGTTGAAGCTGTGTTGCCTTCTCATAAGCCTGCTTGATATCCTCTTCCGAGTAGCGGACGAAATCACGACTGACCTCAGTCAACCGAATTCGGGACCGCCGATAGTTCATTTCCAGCTGGTCCACCTTTTCGATCGTTTCCGCCGTTTCCTTCAATACGCTCTGGAGCTCTTGATTTAACGTGACCAGCTCGGTCCGGGCCGTGTCCAATATTTCGAACATCTGATATTTGCTGTTCTCCATCACCTGGATGGCATTTTTAATGACTCGGTCTATGATATCGGCTTGAAAGTCCACAAATGTTCTACTCCAATCCTAGCATTTCAAGTATATATCATACCATATCATGACTGGAGGGTGATGGTCTTCGTTTCTTGTTCCCATTTTACAGTCATTCCTAACTGCTCAGACACCAATCTTAATGGGACCAAAGTCCTACCACCTAGTACAATAGGTGCAACATCGCTGCTCTGACGCTTCCCGTTCAGAATCACTTCTTTTTTCCCTACAGTCAAATCCATCAGCACACCACCGCGCATAATGGTGATCCGTTGATCACCCGCATTCCATTTGGCTTGCCCGCCAAATGCATCCAGCACATACTTGATCGGAACATAAGTCGAACCATTACGAGTCATCGGAGCTGCATCAATCGTTGCTGGCGTTCCGTTGACCGTCATTGATTTTTGACCGATCGTCATCTGAGCGGTTCCCTTTTTGAGCCCTTCTGTGCCGACCGTTCCTGGTGTATTAAAAGAGATATTATCAAATGCGACTTCACCTGTTTTAGCGCGCTCATCCTGACCTTCAGCTACATTGACCACATAGAGACGTTTTAGCTTTGCAGGATACGAAATATTCAAACCACTCATATCTGCATTAATCGTTTTCCAGCCGTTCCAGTCGATCACTTTAGCGAGATCAATATATGCAGTTTTGCCTTGAGCATCCTCCAACTCCGCACGCAGCCAGTTCAGACTCTTATCCCCTTTGACATCAATCGAGATAGATGTAGCTGCCTGCTCCAGCGTCTTCCCGGCTGTACCGTTTAATTGAGCATAAGCATACATTTTACCACTGCCGTTCGTCATGTCGTAGTTTAGCTCCAGCACTTTGGAATTAGCATGGTCTCCATCCCCTTGTACAACAGCAGCTGTACCGGTAACACCTTCCACATTTGAAGTGAAATCAACCGGATACGAAACATTTTCGAAGTTTTCCCAGTTTTTTGTACTTGCCCCGCCAGCGGACAGGAAGACAACCGCACTGAAACCATCGTAGCGACCAATGGCATAGCCTGTTTTCACACCCTCATCCACTGTATTTACCGTAAGCTGATTGTCCTTAACGCTTCCCTTAAAGCCGATGAACTCCCATTTGAGAGCATCAGATGTAATGCTGACACTCTGTCCATCTTTTGTCTTGGCCGTTATCGGTACTGCGATTTTAGCTCCTGCGGTAAGCGAGCCTGTCCCACTTCCTGCAGTAAGTGATGAAATCTCATCCGCTCCAAGCACGGTGACCTTGGTAGTCGCACTGGCTGAGCCACTGGATGCTGTTAAAGTAGCAGTTCCCGGTTTGGACCCCTTCACAATACCGCCGCTCACGGATACAACAGCCGGATTGCTGGACTTCCACGTCACTTGTACTTTCGAGGTATCAAATGGATTATAGTAGTTGTCGTAGCCTTTAAAGGAGTAGCTTCCGGTCTGACCAATCAGCAGCGTTTTATTGCCCTTGACGGTAAAGCCTTTGAGCGTTCCTTTAGGAGCAGTGGTGTATACTCCCACTCCATTTACGATGCTGCGTTGCTCTGTACCATATTCAGTATTGAACGTAAGCCCCGCTGTCGTATCTCCCAGATCCCGAGTTACCATGGTGGTAGAGCCGCCCCCATCGAGGTTCATTCCCTTCCAGACACCAATATCTTTCATCAGTGTTTGCAGCTCACTCAGGGATACACCAACGCTGTTCCCGTTTTTCTCGACGGCAACGACATATGCGTATCGTTTGTCACGTGAATATCCCAAAGCCGTACGTGCACGCGTTCCGCCTATACTTGTTGTACTTCGGGAGAACGAAGTCTTCTGTCCGTCATTTACTAATATGGTATGTCCACCAATCATCATCTGAAGGTTGGCAGGATCAACTTCACTCCCTGTGGATTTGACACGAAGGTGATAGTCGGTTTCAACTGTCTGTCCCACGGTCAGATGCGCTTTGGCATAATCAGCTGCTTTACCGTGTGTACGTAATATGTAGCCATCCTGCGGAACAGTCATATTTAATGTAGCATTCTCGGAGACTTGCGTAACTACGCCATTTTGTACCAGTATTTCAGTAGGCGTTGTCGAACTGTTTTTAGGTCGCTCAATCGCTTTCCAAGCAGATGTATAAATATACATCGCATTGGAGTGGCTATAGCTGCTCCCACTCGTCTCAGGCGAGTACGAAGCCTTATTCATCCCTGCCAAAGAAAAGGAAGACCCATCTCCAGCTTTTACTGTCCCTTCAAAAGTAAATTGTTCGACCATCGGAGAGCCATCCTTCGTTACAGCAAAGGCATACATCCCTGTTAAATCAGAGGGAGTAGACATCAGTACACCCTTGGATACCTGTCCACCAATCGGAGCTCCTTCGCTAGAGGTATTAAAATAATCCCCGTTCACACCGGCAACTGCACCGGTCTCTTTTGCCATACCGCCTGTACTCTGACGGGTCGTAAATTGTCCGTTCTTCCCAGTCATGACATCCAGCTTTACATATGGATTTTGCAGGTCTACTCGAATAATATCAGCCAGTGCTGTTCCTTTGGACCCTTTAAAACGGTATTTCAATAATGTTGCGCCCGAAGTAAGGATCTCCTCACCCAATTTTACCGTTGAACCGGAGGCTGCACTCGCGATTGGAGCGGATATCCAGCTATTTAACGGGATTAGAGCCCCAGTTCCGGCAACCGGACCGACCCATAATACTCCTGCCAGCGTTAAAACAGCCCATTTTTTAGCGATTCCTTTTCGATTTACTTCCACTTTGTTCTGTTTTCTATTACTTAAAAACATTTGGATAATTGCTCCCATCTTTTTTGTATTCAAACGGATCAATCCGCACGTGTACTCTAGCAATAAACAAAAAAATCCTCTTATGTTAATAGACTTATTATAAAGGCAAAAGTTCCGAAATCCCGCCAACTAATTCATAAAATCCAAAGTGGCGAATTGACGAATGCAATATGGGCGCACTATAATACACATGAACTTATGAGTTCAATTTGAACCAAATAGTTTAATTTGACTTTACGACCCCATCGGAAGGATTGATAATCATGAATAAACAACGGGCCATCATCATACTCACTTTGTCACTGAGCCTTGCCATTGCCGGATGTTCCACCGAAAAAAAAGAGGCCGCTTTAGGCTCGTCTGCACAGCCAACCGTTGTACGCACCACAGTTGTTAAAAATTCACCGCTCCATACTGCCTATGACTTGTCAGGTACCCTTCAGGCTTATGAGGAACGTACACTAGCCTTCCAAAACGGAGGTACCGTCGCTAGCGCAGAGATTACTACTGGCACTCTTGTTCAAAAAGGGACAATCATTGCCCGTCTGGATGACGCTGACTACAGACTACAGGTAGCACAGGCAACGGCTTCTATCCAAGAAGCTCTAGCGGGTATAGATAATGCACAGGCTAATCTACAGGCAGCTGCCTCTGCGATTCAATCTGCCGATGCTGGTATTGCGAATGCTCGTGCTAATGTCAGCAAGGTCAACAAAGGTGCGCGCGTTCAGGAAAAACAGCAAACGCAAACCACCGTCGATAAGGCACAAAGCGCCTATAACAAGGCCAAGACCGATAGCGAGCGAACACAAAAGCTGTTCGAGGCGGGTGCAGCTACCGCGGCGGATAACGAGAGCGCCCGCCTGAACGCTACCGTTGCTCTTCAAAATCTGGAGCAAGCGAAAGCTTCCTTATCTCTTTTGCTGGAAGGGGCCACAGCCGAAGAGCATCAATCTGTCCAAGCATCCTTTCAGGATGCGATTGCAGGTAAAACTAAAGCTCTTGCAGCCAGCGAACAGGCTGGGGCTTCCCAAAAACAAGCGCGTGCTAACTACGAAAAGGCCCTTGTCGCCAAGGACCAGGCGGAGTTGGCACTGTCACGCACCCGTTTAACTTCTCCCGTCAACGGCGTGATCTTAGACAAAATCGTAAATACAGGCGATTTGGTCGCGTCAGGCCAAGCGGTTTATCGCATAGGCTCCATTGACCGTCTCAAAGTACTGCTTCCCGTACCAGACAGTGAAATTAAGGATTGGAAAAAAGGACAACAGGTAAAGGTAGTGCTCTACGAAGAAACTCGTCAAGGTACGGTGTCCAACGTCTATCCTTCAACCAGCACTGATACGGGGAGGGTTAACGTAGAGATTATTATTGCCAATCCACAACGAGACTGGTTGCCCGGTCAGGTCATTAAAGCCGCGCATCAGGTGACAGACAAAAATGGTATTCTTGTGCCTGCCGAAGCAGTCATCAACACGGGAAGCAAGCCTTTTGTTTTCAAGGATGTTCAAGGAAAAGCGGTTAGAACCCCTGTGGAGCTGGGCAATCAGGTTGTAGAAAATCAATTACAAATTGTATCTGGGCTTCGTGAAGGAGAGCGTATTGTCATTAAAGGGGCAGAAACCCTGTTTGATGGAAATGCGATTCAGTCAGAGGAAGGCGGACGCCCATGATTGAGTACATCGTAAAAAAACGAAAAATTACATTGCTGTTTTTTGTCATGCTGATTATAGTTGGGGCTTTCGGTTTTTTCCAGTTACCACAGCAGGAAATGCCAGACGTGACCATACAGAATGCTATGGTCACAACCGTCTACCCCGGTGCTTCACCACAAAAAGTAGAACAAACCGTAACTAAAGAACTGGAGAAACGCATCAAGGAAGTTGAAGGTGTTAAAACGATTAATTCGACTTCTGGCAACGGATTCTCATCTATTTTGATCGAGTCCAAAAATGGAGTCGATCCTCAAACGGTTTGGGATAATATGCGTAAAAAGGTGCAGGATGCACAAGCTGATCTTCCTCAAGGTGCTGAGGTGCCTGTTATAAATGATAAGCTGACCAGCTCGTTTATCGGCTCTTATGCCCTGATCGCCGACTCATCTGCACCACTGTATAAACTAAATGATTTGACCACCACCTGGAAAGATCAGCTTAACACGATTTCCGGCGTATCTAGTGTCAAGTTCAATGGTCTTCCTGATCAAGAAGTCCGTGTCCGTATCGACAACCAAAAGCTTCAGCAGTACCAATTGTCATGGGGACAAGTGGCACAAGCGATCCAGTCTCAGATTGATCGGGTTCCTACCGGTAATATTGAATACAACGGACGGACCTATCAACTTATCGTTCGCGAGACCGAAAAGGCTGACGAATTAAATCAGGTCATTTTGAAACGTACACAAGAAGGTAACCCTGTTTATTTAAGAGATATCGGTACAACCGAGCTGGCACACCCTGAGGCAGAATATCTCGCTTATGTAGAGGGTAAACCGGCCATTACGATTAGTATTGGAGCAGAAACAGGTACAGACATCCCCTCTATGAGCGAAAAGGTCCATAGCAAGCTCAAAGAGCTAGAGAAAACACTCCCTGCGGGTGTTCACTTACAAACTCTTTTTGCACAAAAGGATCAGGTAAGCCATATCTTTGACGACCTAAAGCGTGAAACGATTCTGGCCATTGCGGCTGTTATTCTTGTTTGTATGTTGGGTCTGAATATGCTCACCTCTGCTTTTGTCGCGCTGGCCATCCCTATTTCGGTTTCGATTGCTATTATCTTTTTACCGATGTTCGGCATTACTCTAAATCAAATTTCTGTTGTCGGTCTGATCATTGTACTCGGCATACTTGTGGATGACGCTGTAGTGGTAAATGACAATATCGAGCGCCGACTTACGGAATTGGGGGAACCTCCCTCCGTTGCAGCTATAAAAGGCACCAAAGAGGTCATGCTGTCTATTTTGATCGCCACATTGGCCACGATCTCAGCCTTTGCTCCATTGTTGTTCCTTCCCGGAAATGTAGGTGCTTTTATAAGGCCCATTCCCGCAATTGTTTCTCTGGCCATGTTAGCTTCTATGGTCATGTCCCTCACGATCATCCCTATTTTTCGAGAATGGTATGAGAAACGCAGACAGACTCGTCATCCTCAGAGGAAATCAAAGCCAGTAGGCTTGCTCGGTCAGCAGATTCACTCTTTAAACAAGCTTTATTCACAAAAGCTGATGCCTAAAGTCATTCAACGTCCCATACTGACGGCCATGGTTGGTCTCATGCTTGGAACAGCCGCTTATGGATTAGTTCCCTTTACATCAGTTGAGCTTTTCCCTGAATCAGAAGACCCTCATGTTGCATTAAATGTAAAAATGCCTGTAGGCACTTCCATTGCGGAAACTGACCAGGTCGTTAAAGATCTTGCAGACTGGATCAAGAAGCAACCTGAAACTTCCAAGGTCGTTTACAGCGCTGGGGGGACTGCTCCTCAACTGTTTAGTGACATTAACAGTATGGGCGGAAATATTACTTATAACGAAACCGTAGGTCAGATTGCTGTCGTCGGTAAAGAGAATGTATTCGATCTTAACTCAACAGTTGATGCTTGGGAACAACATGTTAAGAAGTCCTACCCCGGCGTTACGGTTACCATGTATGTTCCTCGTCTCGGGATTCCAGTAGGTAAACCCGTTTCTATTCGTATTTCAGGTCAGGATCTGAATGAACTGCAAACCCTTGCCCAAAAAGCAAAGGAGCAGATCGCGACAGTAGAGGGGACAACGGGTATCGTAGATGACATAGGAATTGAACGGTATGCTCTCGAGCTTGAAGTGAACAAACAAGCCATGGATCAGTATCTAGTAAGCTACACAGATTTGACTCGTACCCTTCTTTTGTTAAAAGAGGGGGCTCAAGTAAGTCAATTTGATACTGGAAGCAGTCTGGTAGATATCAAAATGTATTTGAATCATAGTAACGAAGAGCCAAGTAAGCTTTTCCAACAATTAAGTGTAGTGAATGCAGTTGGAAAGCAAATTCCATTAAACCAATTAGTACAGGTTAAGCCTTCATTTGCTATTCAGCAAATCAAGCATTACAATATGGAGCGGACGATTACGGTCGAGGCCGATTTGAACGGACGAACCGCGAGCGAAGCCATGGTAGATGTGGAGAGCAAACTGGCACAGATGAAGTTCCCTGAAAGCTATAAATGGGAGGTAGGCGGTGAAACATCCGATCAGTCCACCATATTCGCGGACTTAGGGAAGCTGGCGATCGTTGTAGTCTTACTCATTTTACTTTTGATCACGATGCAATTTTATTCACTCTCCATTCCTATTATTATTATGACGACCGTGTACCTAGCAGCAGCCGGCGGGATTATTGGTATATTCCTGACGGGTATGCCTATCGGTTTTATGAGCATCATGGGAATTATTGCACTCGCGGGTATTGTTGTGCGCAATGGGATTGTCCTAATTGAATTTATCGAGGATGCCAGACATGAAGGAATGGAATTAAAGGAAGCCGTAATACAAGCAGCCGCTGCCCGTTTCAGACCGATTTTATTGACTTCCCTGGCTGCCATTGTAGGTATGATTCCGTTAGCACTATTGGGAAGCCTGCTCTTTAAGCCACTGGCGTTCACTGTCATTTTCGGTTTGTTATTTTCGACCTTGTTAACTTTGTTTGTGGTGCCGTCTTTGTATATGATCATGGCTAAGTACAAGATGCACCGGCAACACAAGAAACAGCAGCACACAGTTATTACACGTGACCAACCTTTGTAATATATGTAGTGGTGAATTCCGCATGCTGTCGAGTTGGATCCTGAAGGGAGTATGTATGGAAAATAAAAAAAATGATATTTTACAAGCAGCCATCCGGCTGTTCTCCAGAAAAGGCTATTATTCAACATCTGTTGAAGAAATCGCCAAAGAAAGCGGGATGGCAAAAGCATCCTTCTATAAATATTTTCAGGGGAAAGAAGAACTGCCTTTAGAAATGTGTGTCATTCTGGAAAATAATATTGAACAGGACATCCGAGCTCTCTACAGTAAACCTGGCCTATCTAAACATGATAAGCTGCACGGTTTTATTGTACTCTACCTGAAAAATCTCGTTGAAAACAAGGTGTATCTCATGATGGATCTTCCTGAGCCGTCTATGCTTATTTTTCAGAATGAGCAACTTAACGGCGCGTTCGAGCAGCATGAATACAAATTGTACAAATGGGTACGTGACTGCCTAATTGATATTTTTGGAACAGGCATTGAAGATCATGCATGGGATATGACCTTTGTGCTTAAAAGTATTGTATTTGAGTATATTCGCTTTTTTGCTGATCGCATGAATGATGAAACGATTGAACGTCTGGCACAGTTTATCATTTTCTTATCCAATTCCCTGGCAGCCAGCCTAAACGGTTCTGTTCCTGCTCCCCATTTGTTCTGGAGCAAGCAAGGCTGGTTACCCGAAAGTATACTAAGTAATCCCTTTGACCAAGGTCGTCAGATAAACAGCCTTCTTCACTCCCTAGAGGACAGTATACTGCTGTCTTCGTGGAGCTCGGAAGAGAAACAGGAATGCCAGCAAATCTACGTCTTATTAAAGGAAGAAGCTCTGAAAGCGAACCCTCAGAAAGGCCTCTTAAAAGCTCTTTTTGCGTATTTGGAGCAATATAAGGAAGCTCAAAAGGTGTGTCGGTTGCTCAAAAATTTATTGGGTCTTGCCCCAATACCCGAATAGTGGAACAACATTTAAGTACATCGTAGCAAGTTCATTGTTAACAAGCGAAGCATACCAAAAGAAGACTGCCTCATGCATAGCATGAAACAGTCTTCTTTTGGTTAATACATTATTCTGGTGATATAAGAGGTTTATAAGCCTGCTTGCTCTCTCAGAATTTCTGCTTTATCTACACTTTCCCATGGCACATCCAGATCTGTACGTCCGAAGTGGCCGTAGGCAGCTGTTTGCTTATAAATTGGACGGCGTAAATCCAACATGCGAATAATGCCTGCTGGACGTAAATCGAAGTTATTTCGAATCAGTTCAACGAGTTTTTCATCACTGACTTTCCCTGTGCCGTATGTATCGACATTAATCGAAACAGGCGTAGCTACACCAATGGCATAAGCAAGCTGAATTTCCACCTTGTCTGCCAATCCAGCTGCCACGAGGTTTTTCGCTACATAACGAGCAGCGTAAGCAGCAGAACGGTCCACTTTAGTTGGATCTTTACCCGAGAATGCTCCCCCGCCATGACGTGCATAACCACCGTACGTATCCACAATAATTTTACGGCCTGTCAGACCTGCATCCCCTTGAGGACCACCGATTACAAAGCGTCCTGTTGGATTAATGTAGTATTTGGTTTGCTCGTCCAGCAATTCAGCAGGAACCACTGGCAAAATGACCTTCTCTTTAATATCTGCTTGAATTTGCTCCAAAGTAGTATCTTCTGCATGCTGCGTGGAGACCACAATGGCATCAATACGGACAGGCTTGCCGTTTTCATACTCTACCGTTACTTGAGTTTTACCATCTGGGCGAAGGTAATTCAGTGTTCCATCCTTACGCACTTCGGACAAACGTCGTGCAATACGGTGAGACATAGCGATAGGCAAAGGCATCAACTCAGGTGTTTCGTTCGTAGCAAAACCGAACATTAATCCTTGGTCCCCAGCCCCAATGTTTTCTGTTTCCTTGTCTACTTCAGCAGGATCACGGCTTTCCAGGGCAGCGTTAACCCCTTGGGCAATATCTGGCGACTGTTCATTCAAAGAGGTCAATACAGCGCAAGTATTATAGTCAAAACCATATTTTGCACGGGTATAACCAATTTCCTTAATCGTATTACGAACAATGGATGGAATATCCACGTATTCCGATTTGGAGCTGATTTCACCAATGACGAGAACGAGACCGGTAGCTACCGACACTTCACATGCTACGCGCGCATTAGGGTCATTGGCCAAAAAGGCGTCCAATACAGCATCGGATATCTGATCACAAATTTTATCCGGATGGCCTTCTGTTACAGACTCGGACGTGAACAAATGACGACCTTTTACAGACATGAATTTCAACCTCCCATAATTAAAATAAATGAGGATTTTAAAAAAATCCTAACATAGTATGCATTATTCAGTTACCTTCAACCCAACAAATGACGGAAGATATCTTTTACACCTGCTTAACAAAAAATGAACCTTTTCCGGTAGGAAAAGGTTGCGTACAAGCCTCAAATGCCATGATATCCTATTTAAAACAAGGTGTCAATTCATGTCATCCAAATAACAGAATTTAAAATTGAAGTGAGTTTACATGCGAACCAACTTAGATTCACATGTAAATAGCTTCAGTTGATACATACTATTTGTTTAAAAACTGTATCCATAATTGCAATTTATAATGTACCAAATTCAGATAAGCTACGTTCAGCAGATTGTATCAATCGTTTAGTAATTTCCCCGCCAACGGAGCCATTTTGTCTTGAAGTTAAATCGCGCCATGCAACACTTTGGCCCCTCGTAAATTCTCCCAATTCTGCTGCAAATTCGCTATCAGCATTCGAAAGTATATGTGCATATTGCGGATTATAAACAGGCAAACCAAACTCGGCAGCAATCTCATACTTCAAATCATCTAACCTGGCACGGCTTTCCGGAATTAATCGTCTTCGACCTCTTGACGCCATCGTATGCACCCTCCACCTAATGAATTATTTTTCATGAAGTTAGTGTGCAGTGTTTAAAGTCAACTTAGCCAAGAACAATTTGTTATTCCAAACAGTATTTAAGAAAAGGAGTGCCTTAATAAGAGATAGACACCAGTTATTGAACAGTATAGCCGCCTCGTACCATAACGACCAAACCAAACTTCTGGTCTTCTTTTACTTGAATACCTCTTCCTTCTCTAGGAAACGATAATAAATGATTTTTTTCGACAGCTTGGTTATGAACAATTTCCGTTCCAGAAGTAATATCAATAGCACCACTGGCATCCATGCTGTACACAACAGCATTTCCATTACGCAAAATAAATTCTGCTCCTGCTTTGGCAATCAGTTTCTGACCAGGCTTTACATCAACAACCTTCAAAGCCTCTGACTGCTCCGCTGTTGAACTTTTAGCTGCATTAGAGGTTCCTGAAGAGGTTGTATTGGAAGTAGTGGAGCTTGTTGCTGGAGCAGTCGAGCTAGTTGTTTTACTACTAGTACTGCTTGCAGTTACTCCACCTTTGATGGCCTGAGCAATTTTTTGGTCAACATAGCTTTTGGTTACGACTGGATCATCAGCTGTTCCAGGTTGTCCAGAACTGGAGGCTCCATTAACTGAACTGTTCATCAAAGAACCAGCCACAATTCCTCCTCCAAGTAAAACAACAGCCAACGATATTTTATAGCGTGATTTCATGAAATCCTCCTACTGCAGGTTATAACAAGTATAGGTTAGGCATAAATTATTGTGCGCTTGCTCCAGCAGAACCTTGCATAGCCCAAGGCTTATTGTAAGCCAGCTTCAAAGTATCAATACTTGAAACAATATCTTCCGCTTGTTGTTCAGCAGTAGTCACTTTCAAATTAGCCTCGTAAACCTGAAGCTCTGTAGCCAATCCAACATCAAATTGCTTTTTAGCCATATCAGCCGCACTTCTAGCACTCACCAAACCAGCTTGAATCTGTGAGTACTGGCTCTCCAATGCCTTGATATTGTTATAAATTGTTCTTACAGCCTCTTCCAATTGTCTCTTTGTACCTTCTGTAGCATACTGAGCCTTTTCAACATTAAGCTGTTCAGCTTCATAAGGGGTATTTCCTGGAGTACTAAAGTTGTAAAGCTTCAAACTCAATTCAGCTAAATCCACTTTTTGCTCACTCAACCAAATAGCAGTGCTGCTAGTGAGTACTTGGCTAACTTTTGTCTCTACATTATCTTTAAATTCAGAATAGACAGGCTTATCCTTTAATTCATAACGTTGCTCTGGTTTATAACCAATCACTTGGTTCAACGACACATAAGCACTGTCCAAGTCTTTTTTAGCTTTTTCCAAAGCTGCTTGATTTTGAGTCACCTGATTAGTCGCTTGGGTAACTTCATAATCACTCGACATTTGATTATCTCTCTTGATTTGTGCAACTTTAAGCTTGCGCTCAGCATCTTCAATATTCAATGCAGCCAGCTTAACGGCATTTTGCTTTTGAAGGAGCTTGTTATAAAGATCTTTCACATTATATTCAATACCCTCTTTGGTCATATCTAAGTTTTTCTTAGCAGCCTCATAATTTAGATTCGTTTGAGCATAACCTTTAAAAGCTTTATCTTGGGCTTCATCACCAGCTTCTGCAGGAACAAAGTCAATATTTTTTCCGGTTTCCTTCATTATTTTTCCTGCTTGGTCAATACTTACCTCTCCTGTTTTAACTGAAGTGCTGTCAGCAATAGCCAGTTTTACTGCATCTTCATAGGCCAAAGCATCATTATAGTAAGTGTCGTAAGTAACTTTGGTCACAGGAGCAGCCAATGGCTTACTGGACAAGCTATTGGTGTAAGACGTGCTGTCATTAGCTTGATTCGAAATGGTCACTGTTCGTGTAGTCTGATCCCAATTTACTTTGGCGCCTAATGATTGGCTCACAAAACGTAAAGGAACGAGTACTTGACCCTTTTGAATTTGAGTTGCTGCATCGAGCTGTACCGGATTACTGTTCTTATAAGCAAGTTTCGAACCAATATTTAAAGTTAATGTATCGTCATTTTTAGATGCTGTTACCTTTTTAGCTTTGCTATCCCACTCCACTTGTGCTCCCAAGCTTTCAAAAACGCCACGAAGAGGCACCAAGGTTGTATTTTGACTAACCAATGGAGACTGTGTATATTGCTGAGTTACACCGTTAATAATAACCTTTATATCACCTGACTGAGCTCCTGCAAGATTGGCAAACGCAGAAGTAAGAACCAATGTGGATAGTAATGCCACTCCAAAACGTTTCATAATTTCTCTCCTTTGTCAATAAGACTAATAAAAGAAAAGGGCTCCAAAAGGAACCCTCTTCTCATCTAATTCAATTAACTCAAAAGAGTTGCTCTTAAATTAGTTGTTGTTTTCAACAGTTACTGTTTTAGCTGTTGCATCATAGTTGATGTTTGCATCCAGCGCTCTACCTACCCAAGAGATTGGCAGTACAGTACGGTTTTTGTTAGTTACAGCTTTAACGTCCATACGAATCACAGAACCGTTAACAGTCAACAGGTTAGTGTTCAGTTTGATTTGAGCAACAGTGCTACCTTTGATCAAGGTAACTGTGGAAGTCGCTTTGTCAAACAGGATGTTTTGTGGGGATACACCCAAAGCTTCAGCTGCATAACGTACTGGCAAGTAAGTGCGTCCGTTTTCAGCATAAGGAGCTACTTCTGCTGTTTTTGTTTGACCATCTACAGTGTAAGAAGTGCTTCCCAGTGTGAAGACAGCTTTAGTGCTAGTAGCACCTGGAGCTGGAGTTCCAACAGTTGCGATTGCTACTTCAGCAGCTGCAGTGTTGTTGTCTTTCCAGTTTTGAGTGTTGTCAGTTGCGCCTTTGTATGCAGTGTAAGAAACTGCGCTACCTTTCAGCTTAGCAACAACATCACCTTGAGCTACAGTACGGTCAACAGTCAGCTTAGGAGCGGAGATTGTGATTGTACTTGGAGTAGCAGATTCGCTGTCGATGTAGAAGCTCAGACGGCCTTTGTTGCTTTCGCCGTAAGTATCAGTAGATACGCTCTTCACTTTAACGTCACCAGCTGTAACTTTTACTTCTGGAGTAGAAGCAAAACGTACGCCTGTTGGCAATTCCAAGATTACTTCACGGCTACCGTCTTTCTTAACGAAAGCTTCTTTAGCAGCTTCAGTGATTGTGATGTCGCCAACTTGTTGATCGCCCAGACCGATTGTCAGGGTTGGTTTGGAAGCAGCAGCCAAAGTAACCGCTTGTTTCACAGTTGCAACCTTAACAGTACCGCTCAGACCTTGGCTACCAGCAACATCAACGTTCAGATCGCCGGAGAAACCTGGTTGCGTAGCAACTTCAACGTTTTTCAGTTTCAAAGTACCAGGATCGTTAGAGCTGTTAGGGTTTGTAAAAGTCAATCTCAAAGTACGTTTGTCGGAGTCTGTGTAAGATACTTCAGCTCCACCCAAACCATTAGTATTTTCGAAAGATCCAGTGAAGTTGCTTCCTGGGTTGTTGCTTTCGAAAGTAGACTGCCAACGAGCGCCTTCAGGCAAACGCAATGTTACAGTACGGTTCTTAACAAAAGATCCTGCAACGCTTTCTTTGATTACAATGTCACCAATTTTTTGCTCGTCATGACCAGCAAGAATTGTTGTTGGAGTAGCTACGGAAACTCCACCACCGATTTGACCATAGTTACCTACTACCAGGGAACTAACGTCAGTAGTTGTGTTACCGGAGATGCTAGCTGTAACATCGCCTTCTTTAGCATTTGTTTCATCGTCAACGTAGAAGTTCAATGGCAGGTTGAAAGTTGTTTCTTTGCCACTTACTTTGCTCAGAGACACAGTCAAAGTGTCACCATCAACTTTAGAAACTACATCACCAGATGCGATGTCACCAAAGAGGATTGTAGCTGCTCCTGTAGCATTCCATTTGAAACCGCTAGGCAACTTCAATTTGATGTTATTGTTAGCCAAAGCACCTGCTGTTTGTTCTTTCACTTTCAATGTAGCAGTAAATTTGTCTGTATTGGAAACCGTATCAGCTACAGACAAGGATACTTGACCAGAAGATACTACGTTAGCAATTGTAATTTCGCCGCTAGTCAAACCACTTGCAGAAGCAGCATCAATTGTTGCTTTTACAGGACCGTTGCTTGGTCCAGTTACATTGATTTTACCAAAGTTCAGGTAAATATCAGTTCCATCTTTAGAATCGTTATAAGCGCTATCGAAAGTTACTTTCGCAGAATTATCAGTTAACTTTTCAACTTTAATTGGCTCTGCTGGGAATGGGGTTTCTGCTTTACTTTTGTTATCACCAGCATCAAGATTAACACCCAAACCATAAGTTGCATCAGAAGCGGATGTAGTAACTTTTGGAGCTGTAGCAAAGTTGAAGCCTTTAGGCAATGTTACTGTAAAAGAAGCGCCTTGTGCCAGGGAAGCTTGGCTAATAGAAATTCTTGCTCTACCCAGAGAGATAGGCTCAGTAGTAGCACCAGAGCCGATTGACGGAGTGTTCAAAGATGTGTAGCTAGAAGCTGCATGAATTGCAGTTGGTGCAGTCAATGCTGCGATTGGAGCTGCAACACCAGCAACCAATGTTGCTGTTGCCAGCACGTTGATCATTTTTTTGTTAAACTTTGTCATAACCTTTTTTTCTCCTCCTTGAATATAACCAAAAATATTATTTTTGTCTTTTTGTCGGATCTTGTCACTCATCAGTCGTTACACCTCCTTTCCGAGCTTTATGAGAACCCTTATAAAATGATATCTGTGACAATATCACAGAAGCTTGGAATCTAGTTGAAAGAAAGCGTCCATTTATGACGTACTCCAGTATTATACAATGTGATAACAATGCAGTAAAGATTTTTTTTAGCGAATTTTGTCTTTACGCTTTTGTACCCCTTTGTTTCATACTCACCCAATTAGACGTAGCATGGGTTCAAAAAGTTGCGTCTGTTTCAAAAAAAATTTTTATTTTTTTTGATTATGTATTCCGCTTTCCACAGTCATAATTATACTATTGAACCTGTTCCTCCGTCATCCTACAACTTTTACCTTCTCAACCTTAAATGTACAAGGGTAATTCCTACACATTAATCAGGTCTCTAAAGAAGTATATTCGTTGCGAATTATCCATAGAATACATAAAGTACATAAAGAATATGATTCCTTAGAAATCTAATACTCTAATACACTTTAAATAGTAGAAATGACGGAGAACAGTAACTTATTGTAAATAAAACGAAACAAATTATTTTACTACATTAATCTTCGCACCATCTGAAAGCAGACTTACGCCTTTAATGACGACATTTTGTCCCTCAGCAAGCCCCTTGGTAACCTCGACCTGTTTGGCACTCTCCTGGCCTGTCTGCACTTCTACCCGCTTAGCAACAGCACCTTCCACTACATATGCATACTTCTTCCCTGCCTGCTCTGTAATGGCATCTTGCGATACTAAAATGTTTTTAGGAGCTTCTGACTTCATATATACAGTTACAACCATCCCTGATTTTAATTCGCCAGAGCCATTAGGAACAGAAATCTCGACAGGATACGCCTTGAGATCATTATCCATTACCGGATTGACAGCCGACACTCTGGCATCAATGCGCTTATTTAGCGAGTCCACACCTACAGTTACAGATGAACCTACCTGTAATTTTAGAAGCTCTGATTCAGAAACGTTGACCTTAGCAATGATAGGATTGGTATTCGCAATTGTAACAACTGCAGATTGCGCACTAACCATTTGCCCTTGGACTCCTGTTACTACCGATATAGTACCGGAAATCGGAGCTTTGACTACAGCATCCACCAGTTGACTACGCGCTGTGTCTAAATTCGCTTTGGCTTGATTTACAGAAGCGCGCGCTACGTCTATGCCTGTTTTCTGTTGAGCAAGACGTAATGATTTTTGAGCATTATTATATGTTGTTTGTGCACTTTCCTTGGAGGTTTGCGCATTGTGCAGCGCAATCTGTGCATTTTCCACTGCTGTTTGAGCCTTTCGATACGTTATTTGGGACTGCTCTAACTCGGATTGAGATAGAGCACCCGCACTAAACAACTGTTGGTTGCGATTAAGCGTATTTTGTGCATCACGTACGGAATTTTGAGCATCAACCAGGCTGGTCTGAGCTTGAGTAATGGAATTGTCTTGCTGTACAAGTGCACTTTTGGCTTGATCCACACTGGACTCTGATTGTTGCACAGATTGCGCTGCGCCTGACTCAGCCTGTTTCAAATTGGCTAAGGCAACCTGGTATGATTCCTGGGATTGCTTAATCGAGTCCTGTATATCCTTTGTATCTATAGTAA
This sequence comes from Paenibacillus jamilae, assembly GCF_050482105.1. Lineage (GTDB taxonomy): Bacteria > Bacillota > Bacilli > Paenibacillales > Paenibacillaceae > Paenibacillus > Paenibacillus jamilae_B. The sequence goes on from NZ_JBCNHI010000001.1 coordinate 152,840, forward strand.
ACAATGTGTTGCCTTTGCTTACCTTTTGCCCCACTGTGAGGTTAATACTTTGAATCTTCCCACTAATTTTCGGAGATACTTGAGCCGTCTCTTTGGGAGCAAAACTTCCAATGATGCCTGTTGAATCCTTAATGCTACCTTTAGTCACTTTTGCCACTTGAACTGGGATTGCCTTCTGCACTGAAGCTGGTGCAGCGGGGGCCTCTCCCCCACCGCAGCCTGCTAATGCAACTGATAAAAGCAAAGTTGTGGCAATCAGAGCACTTTTTTTATTCATTATGTTTCTCCACCTCACCTTATATATGAACACTTTTTTGTAGTTTCGCTTCTTTTTTTAATTGTCTCTTTGCTTGTCTTTTCAGTTTGCGATTTTTACGTTTCTGAATGATATTATCCAGGATAACGTAAACAACAGGAATAAGAATCAGTGTAATCAATGCTGCAAAGGACAACCCGAACACAACAACAACTGCCATAGGAGCTTGTGTCTCATTACCATCACCTGTAGCAAATGCCATAGGAATCAAAGCTAGTACTGTAGCGAGCGTTGTCATCAAAATCGGGCGCAATCGCTCAGATGCTCCATGAATAATAGCTTCATCCCGATCTTCACCTTCTTTTCGAAGCTGAATAATGAAATCAATCATAACAATCGCATTGTTGACGACCAAACCGACTAGCATGATGTAACCGGTAAAAGCCGAAACACTGAGGCTTGCTCCCGTTACAACTAGACCGATAAGTACACCAATTAACGTAGGCGGAATCGAAAACATAATAACAAACGGTGTGAGCAACGACTCAAACTGTCCTGCCATAACCATATAAATCAGAACTACAGATAACAAAATAGCTATGGCCAAGTTTATAAAGGACTCCATCATTTGTTCATTTTGCCCGCCCCCCGTATCTGCACTATAGCCTTCTGGGAAGTGAGTGCTCTTCAAAAGGGCATCAATTTTTTGATTGACAGTTAGAATGTCCCCTGATCCATCAATGTCAGCAGTTATCTGTACTTGACGCGTCTGATCTTCACGGGTGACACTATCAGGTACAGCACGTTTATCAATACTTGCTACTAAAGATAAAGGTACATCAATCCCTTGTGAAGTGGTAATACGTAATGCTTTCAAATAGGACCAGTCATGTCGATCCTGCTCAGGCAGAGATATTTTCACATCGATTTGATCATCACCTGTGCGATAGCTTGTTGCAACAGATCCATTAAAGGAAGTGTTCACCGCGGATAAAATTTGGGTTGCTGATAAGCCATATTGACTAGCAAGTTCCCGGTTAACGGTAATCTCATATTCTTCGCGAACCGCATTCAAAGAACTTTTTACATTAACCGTTCCCGGTATGTTCTTTACGCCGGCAACGAGATTATCGGAGAGTTCCCTAAGGACATCCATATCGTCGCCTTTCAGATTAATGTTGACAGCCGATCCAGTCGAAAGACCCGTTGCAGACGCTAGTGTAATCTCTGCATCCGGAATACTATCGAATTTTTTGCGAAGGCCTTCAACTACAGCATCTGTTGGCTGATGCCCATCCTTCAGCGTTACACTTAGTTGTGCCGAATTGGATGGAGCCGCTCCTGAATAACCAGAAAGACCACCAGAACCAACAGCCACTGTCATTTTGTCCAGATCAGGTACTTTTAGAATTTCTTTTTCTATACCTTGAACAACTCTTTCAGTTTCCTCTAGAATTGTTCCGTTAGGAAGCTTCACTGTAACTGAGAATTCCCCATTGTCGGATTCCGGAATAAATTCAGCCTTAACCATAGGAATCAGAGCCCCTGCTGCCACAAACATTAATAACGTAATGATTAAAACAGACTTTCTATGATTAATGCCCCACTTCAATACACGTCGATAGCCACCCTTAAATTTTTCAAATCCGATATTAAACCACACAATAGGGTTAATACCTTTGTAAGTACCTGAAGAATATATGGATTCATCCGGCACGGTAGGCATCCAACGTGAGCCGAGCATTGGTACAATCATAAGGGACACCAACAAGGCTGCTATATGAGAAAAGATAACAGTTAATGCCAACGGTTTAAACATAACTCCTGCAATTCCGTCAACAAAAACAACGGGTAAAAATACTACAATCTGTGCAAGTGCAGATGCCATAACCGCATTGCCCACTTGCTTGGAACCATCAATAGCCCCTTGTAGCATGCTTTTCCCTTCATGTCGCTGCCTAAAAATATTTTCAATAATAACAACGGCAAAGTCGACAAAGGATCCTAATCCTAGAAGCAAACCACTCAGTGAGATAATATTAATAGTTTGTCCGGTAAAATACATCATCATAAACGTTGCTACGAAAGAAATTGGGATAACGATTGCAGCGATAATAGTAGAACGTATACTATTCAAAAACAACAACAACACAATGGCTGCGATAATAAGGCCTAATATAGCATGCTCTATTAGTGAGTGTACGGAATCGCTAATGGGTTTGGAAGCATCAGTTACCATCTCCAGCTGAGTTCCCGGAGGCAGATCCTTCCGTATTGACTCCAAACTCTCCTTCACAGAATTGGCGATTGAAAGAGTATTTCCACCTGTAGCCTTAGTAACAGAAATATTAATACTTGGTTTCCCATTAAAGGTTGAAATAGTGGTGACTTCTTCTACGGAGTCTTCAACCGTCGCAATATCCTTTAATTTCACGCTTCCCTTACCTACAGGGATTGGCGTTTCGCCCATTTCTGAAACAGCTTTATACTCACCTTGAACCCGAAGTTGAATTTGTGTATTACCACGATATACAGAACCCGCAGAGCCAGCAACATTATTAGCCGATAGGGCTTGGCGGATTTGATCCAGCGTAATGCCATAACTTTGAAGTTTGGCCTGATCTACAGTGATCTTTACGAGTCGTTCTTGTCCGCCTGACATGTTGGCTGCAGCGACTCCCGCAATTCTTTCAAGCCGCGGCTCGATAATATCTTCAGCAATCGGCTTCAGCTTGTTAATATCCTGGTCTCCTGTAAAAGCGAGGGTAATAACTGGCGTTGCATTGAGATCCACCTTAAGGACACGTGGCGAGTTTGCCGTATCTGGAAGAGAACCTCTGATGGTATCAACTTTATCCCTCATATCGAGGGTTGCCTGGTTCATATCTACTCCCCAGTTAAATTGAATCATGACCATAGATGATCCTTCTGAAGACTCGGACTGGATCGTATCCACATTCTCAATAGAAGCCAGACTCTTTTCAATAGGTTTAGTAACCAATTCCTCAACCTCAGTAGGCGTTGCATTTGGAATACTGGTCACCACTGCAGCGTATGGCAGCTTCATGTCTGGCATATACTCGACAGGAAGCCTTAACGCAAAAATACCGCCCCCGATTAACAAAGCAATAATTAACATAAATACTGTTACAGGACGGCGTATTGAAAACTGAGACATCTCATCACTCCCCACTCACTTCTCTATGTAATATTTAAGCACACACATCCTCTACTACGATGAAATAGGCGTAAAGTTTCAGATAAATGCGCAAAAAAAACATATAGAAAAATAATAAACACATTTTGAGATAAAATCTTAAAAAAAAGCAATTAATTACAGCTTTTTATGGCAAATCTAAAATGAAAAATGCCGTAGTGCTTATCCAAAGTTTTCATCTCTTTGATATTATGGCATAGGCCCTTAATCCCAGTCAAATAGCTGATTTATAAAAAACATCCCTCTCATGTATATGAAAGGGAATTTCCATTTCGCATGGAGGGATGTTTAATAATTACAGTTTTTTATAATTAGATTTTAGGAAGCAGTTTTTTATCAGCCATAACTTTGGCTACAATAATCGCTGCATCTCCGCGCAAGGTCAAGGATGTAGGGTTAAACATATATCCTTTTTTCAGATCACTTGCATCTACAGGCGATCCTGTGATAAAGCCTTTCTTAGCGATAGCCAATACAGATGCTTGCGCATAGTAATCAATCTTGTCGGCATCTTTAAAGGTTTTAGACAGATTCTTCATAATCTTGTCATGATCTGTTTCAAGCTTCAAATTCAATGCCTTGGCGATAATGACTGCTGCGTCCTGACGTGTGATTACATCTTCCGGCATAAAGATTCTTGGTTGTGAACCTTTAACAATACCAGCACGCGCAGCTGTTTCAATATAACGATAATCGTAGAGTGCATCTGCGGATATCGTATTTGGAATAGACACGTCATCAAAATGCTTCGCTCCACTGAAATTAAGTGGAATTTGCAGACCTTTGACAATCATCGACGTGAATTCGCCTCTTTTAATGTAGCTGTCAGGCCCAAAGCTATTAATTGGATCCATTGGGTTCATAACACCTTTGGCCAAGATCGCTTCGATGTAATCTCTGGCGTATTTGTGCTTAATGACATCACTATACGTTTCCCCAACCTTAGCAACTACATAGTAGCCGAAACGATCAAACGGTACTTTAATGGTATGTTTCTTCGGATCTACGACACCACCAATGTTCTGCCAATCTTTAAGATCTGGATCAAAAAAGAACACTGTCATTTGTTTCCCTGCATCCTGAGCAATACTGCTATCATACGTCAGCGTCAATGTAGCACGCTTGGAAGGCACTAGCTCGTTAGATGGGTCACGCCAGTAGAAGTTTTTGATCTTGCTACTGTCATTTTGCGATTTATTCGCCAATTGATATGGATCGGCACCATACGTTACCGGATCGTAAGCATCGGTTTTGATATCATCTGCTGTACCTGGGTCAATCCAGAATACTGGACTGGACTTGGTAAAGCGACTTGGAAAATCTCTGTTGAAGTATCTGCTTCCATCTGCAATCAAGCTCTGCATGTCGGACAGCGCTTTTTCAGTTTCAAATTCATGACGGTCTACCACACCATCTTCGCTATTCGCGATGGCAAAGTACAAAGTATGACCAGAGAAAACCTGGTTTTTGAATTGCTGTGGTTGATCGTAATCCCGACGTATCAGGCTCGTTCCCTTCGCGAAAGCAAGTGTAAGATTACCATCAAACACTTTGTGCGATGTTTTCATCGCTTCCATGTACTGCTCACCAGGAATATTAGTAGGCACATACTTAACAGTGATGGTCTGTTTTAATTTTTCCTTACCCACCGTAACCACTACATCAATTTTATTATCTTTGTTGGCTTTTAGACCTGTAACGATGGCTTTGTAAGTTGATGGGTAATCAACAGTACCATCATAATCTGAGTCGAATCCCTCTTGAACTGCTGTTTCTTTACCTACTGTAACACTATCTGCATTACCTGCATTTACAACAACCTGCACAAAGTTTTGATTCACGATCCGTTTTTCAGGAAGCGGACGCAAGATATCAAAAGATGTGGATTGACCAGATACTTGCAGTCGGAAAGTAGCAAACGGTCCGCTCTTACCACTGTTGTACAAGGTAATGTTATAAGCTACTGGCGTTCCATCTTGCGAAATAGTTTGGTTTTTCAATACAAAGCTGAAATACTTTTTATCCGGATGGTAGTATACGAGCAGGTCTTTCAAATCTTTGCTTGTAAACTTATCCGTAGTGGCACCAGAGTTGTATGCAGTTTTGGCGTCCTCTGCTGAGAAGAACTCGTTATTCAGCGTCCAGTTAACCTCACTGTCATCTGATCCCTTAATTTCTAGAATGTATTGATCTTTATTGGCAATATCACTTAACGAACCATTCACCTGATCCGCTTTACCCAAATCAGCAATACTGAAAGTACCAAAGATATTGATATTTTTCAGAGATGTTTTGTAGTTAGTGTCATCTACTTTAGTGAAATTTGCATCTTTTGCTTTCGGTGCAATTTCGCTATACTTCGGCGTATTGCTCAGGCCGCTAACGGGTGTAAAAGGAATAATTCCTTGTGTGTTTGGAGCAGGAATTACCGGAATATTCGTTTGTGTAAAGTTTACTTTTACCGTATTGCTATACTCGATACCTGGCTTGAACACAAACTTGATTTCATTATTTCCGTTTGCCAGTGCGTTGGCAGCCGCATCATAGGAGGAAGCAGCCAGCTTAAAGTTCGCTCCTGAGCCATCAAGATCAACTAATACGTTGTTCACATACAAAAATACGTTCCGGTTACTGCCAGTGTAGTGAATATCCGCTGCATTACTTACATCTAGCAATTTACCTTTAAAATAACCCAATTGATTCAGTTTATACGTATTCAAGTTTGCACTCGATGTATTCAACGGAATTTGTTGACCATCATAAATCGTATCGTATTTCATGAATGGACCCTGCAACAAGTTCACAGTTGCCTTAATCAATTTGCTTGAGTCAGTATTCAGGTAGAAATTCAGGACGTTTTGTCCTTCTTTAGGCAAAGTATCTACGTAAGCAACAACTTTCTTCACTTGTGTTGACTTACCATTGATTGTCCGAATCACATCTTGGGAGCCCACGACATGAACGGGTACGCCAGAAAGCTCGCTAATTGTACCAGGTGTACCATTAACAATGATAAATTCCATACCTATAGGCACAGATGGGACATCTGTTGTCTTGTTCTTCATAGAACTTCCCGTTAATTTCATGGCTTCATCTATGGCAGCAGCTTGATCAGACCCACTACCATTATATCTACTCAACAGCTGATTATTAAAATCAGGGAGAAAGTTCACGTCGTCAATATAAGGCTGAGTGCTGCTGCGCAATGTAAATTGAACCGCAGATGCATTGGAGCTTGTTCCATCTGCAAACCCTACACTCAGGGATGCACGAATCAAGTGGTCAGTTACGATACCATCAGGCACAGTTACCTGGAACGGATATACTTTGTAACCACTGGATGTAACCACATTGGCTGTATCAATCGTAGCATCAATTCCATTGGTATCCCCGATTGCGCTACCGTTATTACTTACATCCGTAAATCTAGCATTAATTTTGCTCACTACTGGATCAGTTGCTCCGGAAGGAACCAAAACATTACCTTTCAAAACCACACCGCTTGTAGACGATACGGTAAAGTCAGGCGAAGTCGTAAGATCAGCAGACACATTGCCGTCCTTATTCAAAGTCAGATCAGAAAATTCAGGTTTACCCGTATAAATCGTAATTTCACGCGTAACTGTAAGAGCCTGAGTTCCGTTATTCACTTTAATCGTCACTATATTTTTACCCGGAGTGAGTACAACACTACCTGTCAATTTATAGCCAGTATAAGAGGAAACATTATACGTGTTACTACTTTTTGTAGAAGTCAGCGTTACACTGTCAGCATTAGGCGCTGTACCTTGAATGACTACTTTCACGTCATCTGTGCCGCTATTTTTTGCATCTGTCAGCACCGCCGTCTGATTCTCTAGCAACTGCTGGGTTTGGCCATTCAGTGTAGCAGACAGATCATACAGCTTGGGTCCATCCTGATACTCAATGTAGATGGAATCCTTCATTTCAGCCGAATTTTGACTACTTTGGAATGTAATTCGGTTCAAACCAGGAAACAGTTTAATGTCTGAAATTTGAATCGTAGAGCCATTAACTGTAATTCCGCCCTTTTGACTCTCGTTTTTATTAACTACTGTAAGATTTGTTCCATTTTTAGAGAGTTGGAATACACTATACGATATAGTACTTCCATTCACTCCGTTAATCGTACCGTTAACAGTAACACGGTCAGTGTTTACCATTCTGGCCGAATCCACATCATATTTTTCATTTGGAAAAATGAAATAAGTTCCTGTCGCAGCATGAGCCGTACCTACCAGGGCCGCCGGCACCAAGCCAATGATGAGACCAACCGTCAGCAACATGGATAGCAATCGTTTCAAATCATTGTCCTCCTTTGATTCTGTCGCACCTTGGGGTACGTAATCATTCATACTTTTTTTATCGGTAGCAAACATACAAAAAATTAGTAAATTCTCAAAAAAGGAGGGAGTTTTTTTACAGCAAACATCAAAAAAGCCCTCAAACCCGCGGTATACCGCCAAGCTTGAAGGCTTACATTTAAATTAAAATTATAATTTCGATCGCGTCTGGGAATCTGGCTTAGCCAACAGCCGGATTAGTGTGTTAAGAACAGGACGTTTGGTTTTGCCAACGAGACCAATAACTTCTGCCCCGATCTGTAGGAAGAACATCATGATACATATCACAACAAAGGTAACCCAGTTGGCTTCATTAAGCGCAGCCGATGATTGAATAACGGCTAATATACCGAAAAATACAGCAATACCGTAGATAATCAACACTGTCTGTCTGTGACTGAAGCCTAGTTCGCGCAAGCAGTGATGCAAATGACCTTTATCCGGTGAGAATATCGGTTTTTTCTGCAACTTGCGACGAATAATAGCAAAGAATGTATCTGACAAAGGCACACCGATAATAATCAATGGCGTAATAAATGATACGATAGCGATTTGCTTGAAACCAAGCATGGAAAGCATAGCCAGAGAGAAACCTAAAAATAAGGACCCTGTATCACCCATAAATATTTTCGCAGGATGAAAGTTAAAAAACAAAAATCCGATAATACTTCCTAGCAGCACAAGGCAAAGCATGGCAACCATGTAATTGCCCATTAATAACGACATCACAGCGATCGTACCAATCGCAATTCCTGAGACACCTGCAGCCAGTCCATCCAGACCGTCAATCAAATTGATGGCATTGGTCACACCTACGATCCAGAAAATCGTAAGCGGAATGGAAATCCAGCTTTCTAAAGAAGAGTATGCATCTTGAAAAGGTACATTTACAAAATCCACACGAATATCAAAAGCAAACACGACCATACACGCCACGGCAATTTGAGCCAAGAATTTCAATTTTGCATTAAGATCAAGACGATCATCGAGAGCACCGATCAATGTAATCAACGTACCGCCAATCAGAAAGGCTGCAATAAAGTTAATATCCCGCGAGGACAGCATTCCGTCAGGCACAAAAGGTAACATCGCCAATAAGGACAACAGAAATGCCAAGAAAATCCCCAGACCGCCAAGACGCGGCATAATTCGGGTATGTACTTTTCGGGCATTCGGCACATCGACGGCTCCAACCTTCACAGCAAATCTCTTGACGAGCGGTGTTAGTAACAGCGCAAGTCCCAGTGCCATGATGAAACCAATAATATAGATCAATAACATTTGATCATTCGACCCCCAATTTTAAAGCAATGCCTTTTCAGATGTAACCGCATTGAATTATACTCTGATCAAAAATAAATACCAAGCCTCATATTCTGGCAAATTAGCGGGTTTTAAAGGCAGATTCAAGCTATTTATCACACTTTTGTGACGTTTTCTTTTTCACGCATCACTTTCACTGCGAATTTCGGCAACGCAAGCATTCTTTTATAACGAGTGGGCTCTTTTAGGAGTCTATATAACCACTCAGCTCGTAGCTTTTGAAACAGTTTAGGTGCGCGTTTGGTTTTGCCCGATATAACATCGAAACTACCGCCGACTCCCATCATCACTGGTACACCCAGTTGTTCCTTATATTTACCAATCCAGGGTTCCTGTGTGTCCGCTCCACGTGCTACAAACAACAAATCAGGACTCGCTTCGCGAATAGCCGCAATTACCGCTTCGTCCTCGTTAGGTCCAAAAAAACCATCGCGCTTGCCACAAACCGTAATTCCGGGATAAAGCTCATGTACCCGCTGAGCGGTCGCTTGAATCACTTCAGGTGTTGATCCAAGTAAATAAACTTTCCAATGGTAGCTTTCTCCGGCTGCGAGCAATTCATGTAACAAGTCAAAGCCCGCCACTCTCTCGGGTACGGGATGCCCCACATAATTTGCAGCCCAAACCACTCCAGTTCCATCTGGAACAATCAGCTCTGCCTGTTTCATCACATTCATATACATCGGATCTTCCAATGCAGCCATTACCATAATCGGATTGGCAGTGATTACTTGATGGGGACGGCGAGACTTCACCGCCTGAACTAATACATTTAATGTATCTTTCATATTAAGCCTTGATACCTGAACACCGAAAATCGGGACGGTAGGCACATTCGTAACCTCATTAACTGTCACTGTATCCATCATCCTTTGCGACACAAGTAATTAACGATATGCTGAGCTGGTAAGCGAGCCTCACTTTTTAACAACGCAATTGCTTCCCCTTGGCTCTCGATCCATTGACTACGTTGATCTAGCAGCCGCATAGACTCGTTAGCCAGCTTTTGCCCGTCCAATGCTTCTGTAGTACCTACAGGCTGGCTACCAACACGACTGAGGAAATGGTCAATTTTGGGATCGTAAGATATACCCAATGGAGGCACCTGATGGGATGCTGCATAGATCAGGCTGTGCAGTCTCATCCCGATCATCAAACTGCATCTGCTGACTTCTAAAAGCATCTGTTGAGGATCGGCAACTTGGTCACACATACTGACAAGGCTCCCCGTCCCCCTAATATCCCCCAACAAATCCATTACCATCCTTGAAGCCTGTTCGTCGTCAGGTAAATGGAATGGTAAAAAACGCAGGTGAACACGGCGCTCCGTAGCTAATCTTTTTAAGCCGTCTGCTATAGCCGTTAAATCGCGTTGTTCCTTATCCCAGCTACGCACTGACACACCAACGACTGGGAGTTTCCCCACATCAGCCTCAGTTGCAGTATCTAGTAGCTTGGAACCGGAGGGCAATGGAAGCCCCATTACAGGATCAGGAACAACCTCGACAACCGGGCGTTTCAGTTTCATGGCACCCAGCAAAACAGCAGATTGTTCATCTCTTACGGAAACATATTCACAGCGTTGGAACACAGACCGGATCATTGGATAAAATATTTTCCGATGTACTGGGCCCATGCCCTGAGCATATATAAACGTCGGCTTCCCAGCCCATTGAGCCAGTTTTAGAATCGCAAGATAATACGGAATGCTCTTAGGGCTTGTAGCATCCTGGAGCAGACTCCCGCCGCCACTAATTAGCCCGTCACTGTTTTTAATCGCTCTCCGCACTTCTCCCAGGCTCATACGCTGTACAGCTTCTACTCCGTACATTTTCTGTGTCCAAGCGGGATCAGAGGATAGAACAACAGGTTTGACCGTAATCCCCGCCTCACGGCTCTCCTCTTCTAAAGCAGTTAAAATTGACTTAAGCACCGCTTCATCCCCACTATTGCGAAACCCGTAATAACCGGAGATTATTATCGTTTTAGCTGTGGTGACCATTTCTTCCAACATCCTTCCAGCACTTGCCACACGACAATTGCGATGATTCCCAGCACCAATCCCAATCCTAATCCCAACAGCCCACGGCTAAACGAAAGCGCGGCTGGAGAGTGAATGTGAGCGAAGGTATCCACCATCGAGGCTTGACCAATAGCAGCAATGATCAGCAAGTAGATTGCTTTGCGATATTTCAAAGCCAAGAATATCCCTGCAATAAACAGTGGGTGAGCCATTAAAAATTCCTTATTACGCGGGCGCACACCAAACGCATTCTCAAGGAAGTTACGGAAAACCAGCTCTGTGTTCGACACTGTACCTGCATTTCCAGTACGAGTCAAATAGTAGAAGCCTGCCGCTCCGATAACAGCCAGTGCAATAACCCACAATACAGTAATTGGTGTACGCAGAAGTTTGGAAATTTCCCCCCGTATAGAAACACCACGATAAAAGAAAATATATATCGCTGCCAAGAAGATCGGCAAAATGTGAAGCAAGCTTACACCTCTAAATTGGTTTAACACCAGACTGTAGGCAATACTGTTCAACAGCGCAATAACAAAAGGCACTGCAGCTAGCGACAAGATCGCTGTCTGGACGTACAGTATAAGTGTTTGAGTCAAACGTTGACCTACAGAAAGTTCAAGTTTCTGTTCACGTTTAATCCTAATCGTACGCACGGCAATGATCATTGCAACCGTAGGTCCGCTAATCGCTGCAAGTAGCGCCAAGCCTTGCTCCATCAAGCTGGAGTTCAAAACATAAAGCCCAGCAGAACCTACCAAACCGAGTACATACGCCAGCAGAGTCAGCGCCGGAACGAAATAGGACACCATAATGGAGAAGAGCGCCAGTGCACCCAGCACGACGAGCATCTTCAGATAACGCTGAATGGATGAATCAACTACTTGGAAAGGTTCAGCTTGTCCAAGTTCAAAGCCTTTTTTCTCCATTCGCTGTACTGCGTTGCCTGGTTTGTCTAAACTGTGGATCAGGTTGTCAACCGAATCCTTCACCTTGGCCTCAGCAACACTGCGACTAGGCGCGGTATTCAGATACAACATGCGAATATTCCGATCCTTGGTGGCGAGTGCAAAACGATCGGCCAACGTTTCCACATCGAGCATTGCATCTTTATCACTCAGTGAGTATAGACGCACAACATTATAGTGGATATCGTAGGCGAGCTTATTGAAGCCTGCCTGCGGTTTTTTTAAGTTTTCGATAGCAGCTAAGCCTATATCGTATTTATTCAGCAATTTAGCAAATGCCGCCAAGCTATGCTCTTTCTCATTATCAGTAAAGCCTTTGACTGAATCACCTTCAAACAAAATGCGCTTTACACCATTTTGCTGAAAGGAAGCTAACATCTCTTCCGTCAACTCCTGGTTATAGGGAAGGCTGTCACTCATGCGTGGAACAATAAAAAATCCTTTGCTACGAAGCTGCTTCATAGCAATCGGGTCAGGCTGCATGGGCTTGAGATACGCATCCTCTGGGGATGTTTCAATAACTAGCCCTTCCTGCCCTTGATAACTCCACGGCTTAACGTTAATATCCAAACTTGTAAATGTACGTAAAATTAACGGCTTTAGCGCCTCGGCATTTTCTTTGTCGGTGAAAACAACGTACGTAAAATTCTCATTTGCAGGTGAAAGACGTTTTTCCAGATCCGCAACATTCTGAGTCGTATAAGTTACAACACGACCCGCTTTACGAAAATCATCCAGCGTACTTTCATACATCGCCATGCTGTTCACACCCGCTTGTTGCAAGCGGTCAAGCTGCTCATTCAGATAGTCCTGCGGATGAGCCTGATACGAAGCCGCCTCCGTCAAATCCCGATAATCGAATACAATCTCTACTTTTTTACTTGAGGATTCTGTCTTTACACGATCGGCGATGACTGGAATGGAAGCCAGCAAGCCAACAGCGACCAAAATCCACAACCATTTTCGAGAAGCCGTATTCCAATAATGCCATTTCTGATACACCAAAGAACCTCCTTAATATTCGGGATTTTGCAAAATTCAATGCAGCCCACGTTACCAATTCTATCCTTAGGTAGGTCACTCATTGAATTTTGCAAAATCCTCCGTTGCCGGAATAAGCCTATTTTTCCAAAGCCTCTCCCAGGTTATTCTGCAATACAGAGAAATGACCTCCACGGCGTACTACCCTTTGCCGTGAGAGGTCACCGATTACTTATTCCATATCTAGTTACCTTAACCTATTCTATTATAAAGGGAATTTTCTCAAGCGTCTACGCGAGCCATAACAGCATCGGCCAGCTGACCGATTCTTTGCTCCGCGTCTGACAGCGAGGAGCCACGTACTGCAAAGTATACTTTGATTTTAGGCTCCGTGCCCGAAGGACGCAGGCAGAACCATGAACCGTCCTCCAGTAAAAACTTGAGCACATTTTCCTTCGGAAGTCCGTCCAGGCCTTGCGAGTAGTCCAGTACTTTGTCGACCTTCACGCCTGCAATCTCTTGAGGTGTGTTACTGCGCCAATCTGTCATTTTAGCCTGGATTTGCTCCACTCCATCCTTACCCTTGAGCGTACGAGACTCCAGCTTTTCAAGGAAGTAGCCAAACTGCTCATACAGCTCTTGTAAAACATCATAGAGCGTCTTGCCTTGCGTACTGTAATAAGCAGCAGCTTCAGCAATCAGCATAGCCGCCAAGACAGCATCCTTGTCACGAGCGTAATTTCCTGCCAGATAGCCGTAGCTCTCTTCATAGCCAAACAGGTAGGTATACTCGCCAGTTTGGTCAAACTGGTTCATTTTCTCACCAATATATTTGAAGCCAGTTAGTGTGTTAAACACCGTGGCTCCAAAATGTTCGGCAATGACTGCACCCATCTCGCTAGTTACGATAGTTTTGATAACCGCACCATTATTCGGGAGCTTGCCAGTTTCTTTTAGCTGATTCAGCAAGTAGTAAACCATAATTGCGCCGGACTGATTACCGGACAATACTACATATTCGCCATCACGGTTTTTCACAACGGCACCCATACGGTCAGCATCAGGGTCTGTTCCGATCAACAAATCCGCACCAATTTTTTCGCCCAGTTCAATTGCCAACTTGAACGCATCACGTTCTTCCGGGTTAGGCGATTTAACAGTCGAAAATTCTGCATCTGGTTGCTCTTGCTCAGGTACAATATGCACCTGTTCAAAACCGATTTTCTCCAGCACACGACGAACTGGTATATTTCCAGTGCCATGAAGAGGTGTAAACACCACTTTAAAATTTTTGCCCGGTCCAGCTGCAATCAGTTCTCGGTTCACACTCACACTGGCTACCGTATCCACAAATGCTTCATCTTCCTCTTCTCCAAGCCAAACCAACAATCCCTGTGCTTCTGCTTCTTCACGTGTCAGACTTTTGATGTCAGCAAAAGAAGGGACCTCACGAATGTAGCCAATCACCTTTTCAGCCTGATCTGGAACAAGCTGACCACCTTCATTGTTGTATACCTTGTAACCATTGTACTCAGGAGGGTTGTGACTCGCTGTTACAACAATCCCTCCACTTGCACCCAAATGACGTACACTAAACGAAAGCTGTGGCGTTGGACGCAAGGAAGGGAACAACTTAGCTACAATACCATTGCCCGCCAGCACCAAAGCTGCATCCAGAGCAAACTCTGGCGAAAAATGACGCGAATCATGTGCAATGACAACCGAAGGTTTGCCTTCTTTGCCAGCATGCTGCTCTACAATATAGCGAGCGAGCCCTTGGGTCGCACGTCCAATCACATAACGATTCATCCGGTTACTACCTGCCCCAATCACCCCACGCAGACCGCCTGTACCGAATTCAAGTTCTTTGTAAAAACGATCCTCTAGTTCCTGGTCGTTGCCTTGCAATGCGCGCAACTCCTGTTTGGTTTCTTCATCAATATAAGGGTCTTGCAGCCAGCTCTCAATGCCTTCTAATGCTTTTTTACTCAACTGCGTCATACGGAATTTCCCCTCTCCATTTTTGGGTTGTCAAAACAGGATCTCTATGTACACATGCACTCGGTATAGACGTCGTGCTTATGTCTGCAGGGCTTAATTTATTGGGGTGGGTCTGATAAGGCAAACATAATCTCGCCCTCAGCTACTACTGTATCGCCCACTTTTGCCGTAGCTTTTCCTTTGCCAAAAGCACCTTTGGAACGGGTAATTTCCACTTCAAGTGTCAGCGTATCGCCAGGAACCACCTGTCCACGGAAACGGAAACTATCCAGCCCTGCCAAAAAGCCGATCTTGCCGCGATTGCTCTCTAGGTGCAGTAATGCAACTGCCCCAACTTGAGCCAACGCTTCAGTGATCAACACACCAGGCATAACAGGATAACCCGGAAAATGTCCGACGAAATGAGGCTCAGTCATCGTTACATTTTTGATGCCTACTGCTCTTTTCCCTTCCTCCAGTTCAATAATACGGTCTACCAACAAAAATGGTGGTCGATGTGGAATAATCTCCTGAATTTGATTAACATCCAATTGCAATTTGTCCATTTACCTTAATAACTCCTCCCGCTTGCAGATTTGACACTGTATCAGTCATGAGCACTGCAAGCATAATATTACCCCGCTTGCGCTGCATAAAAACAGCTCATAACGGCAACAATGTTAGATATCCTTCACCTACTGCAGAAGTGAAGGTTGAGATAAGGGGCTTTTTCCGCCAGTTACGCAACCAGAGGCGAGAAGAAGCCCTTTTGCCCGTTCTTCGTTTTACCCCGCAGTGTTATAAACTCCACATCATTATACATTTATCAGATGCAAAAAGAAAATTACGCGGAAGTACCATATTTGTCGCTTCTATTATGGGTGAAGCGAACGTTCAATTTGAGTCAAGGGGGGGAGGGCTACGTGATTTATTTGATCTTCCGATCGCTGTTGCCCCTTAATTTTTTCATTTTATAAAATCTGCAAGGTTAAAATTTAGGGGCAAAGGCGAACGCTATCGCTTCTCCAAATTCAAATCCCCCCCTCCGCCGAGTTACTTTTCGCTCAAAAAGAAAGCTCGCTTCAATAATACTTGCTTGTCGTGAAGGGCAGAGAAACAATCAAAGACTCCTGCGATTGTCTTTAAGGAGCAAGCTGTCCGTCACTACGTTTAAACGATTCTCCCCATTGAAGACATAATAAAACCCTGCGCCGCTGGCACAGGGTTTTGTTTTCTATACTCCCCACACAAATTGCGGGTCTATTTACTTTAACAAGAGTGGCCCTAATGGCGGGTAGCCAGCGGAGCGGGCAGAATTGTTCTGAAGAAGCGCAGCGTTTGCCTTTATCCCCGGATTCAAACATAGAATGTTTTAAAATCAAAATGAATCTGGGGATAACAGCAATCGGAAGAACAATCTGCACGCGGAGCGACCTATTTCTCGCCCACCACTCATTTAAAGTAAACTAAGGCGCAAATATAAGATCAATGACATGCTGCCAGGTCTTCCATTCAAATACGCCTGCCAGCCCTTGCTTACCTACAATTACATATCCTGCAATTAAGCCGCCTAACAGCGAGAACAGGAGCAACAACGGAACTACGAAATAACGAGCAGAACGCCAGCGGGACTTAGTCTTTTCAGGCACCGGACGGGAATCAGTTTGTTCTTCCTTCATCACCAAATCCTTAAGCCCTCAAATTGTTGGCCAGGTTCATCATCGTATCACTAGAGGTTAGCGCCCGTGCCGCCATTTGATACATTCGCTGGACTTGCATCATATCCGTCATTTCGCCCGCTAAATCCACATTAGATTCCTCCAGATAACCGGAACGCACAGATACATCCTTTGGAACAGCACCTGCCACCCCTGCTGCCCCGAATACATCAGCTTCTGTCACACCATTCGCTAACACGAACAGGTTATCATCGCGCTGTTGTAACCCTTCTGGACGCTGTACATCCATTAGTTTAATTCGCTGACCAGCTGTCGGAGCGCCAGTCCCATTAGCACGAATCAGCAATTCACCATCGGAAGTAATAGCTACTTTGGAACCCGCTGGCGCGGTCACAGGAACATCGTTATTATCCAGCACAGAATAGCCTTCTGCAGTGGTCAACATCATCGTTTCATTATCATTCGGATCAGGAACAAAATGAAAGCTGCCGTCACGCGTCCAAGCTTTTTGCCCATTCCCCTGGACTTCAAACAAAGCATTTCCCTGAATGGCCAGGTCAGTAGGAAGTCCCGTCTCCTTCAACGGACCTTGCTCCATATTTTTCATAACTGCGGTCGTTTTGACTCCGTAGCCCAAATTATAGCCGAGTGGCATCGCCCGTCCATTTTGAAGATACGTTGAAGGTTGTTGCTGCACATTAGCCAATACATCTTCAAAGGAACCCTGTTTACTCTTATAACCAACCGTATTGACATTGGCGATATTATCGGCAATTAAATCCAAACGTTGCTGCACACTGGCCATAGATACCATTGCGCCAATCATGGAGTTGTTCATCACTTACCCCCTGTTATACACGGCCTACTTCGTTAACGGCCTTGTCCAAGCTTTTATCATAAAATTGAATAACCTTCTGATTCGCTTCATACGCTCTTAACGCAGCCATCATATCCACCATCGACTGAGCAGCATCTACATTAGATACTTCCAGATAGCCTTGACGAACAGATACAGTATCATTAGCAGTCATCATTCTGGCTGTAGCACCATCCGTATCATTCAAGCGGAAATTGCCGTTGCCCTCACGAACGAGCTGGTAAGGCCGATCAATAACACTAATTCCTAGTGTTGTTCCGAGCAGCTGGTTGGATTGGCTGTCCACCAATTGACCCCGTTCATTTACTTTAAGCGCTGAGACAGATCCCGTCAATTGAATTGGCTTTCCATTCGTATCCAGCACTGCTGAACCCGTTGACGAAAGCAATGCTCCCGTTCCACTTACTTGAAAATGTCCATCACGTGTATAACGAATGTTACCATTATTGTCTCGTACCGTAAAAAATGCTTCTGGACGATAGGTGACTTCACCGTTAGCATTGATGAATTTCCCTGCCTGATCAAAAGCCATAGGTCGACCAGTCGCCGGGTCGTTCACACTAATATTGGACTGTATTGCAAAATCCGTAGTTTGTCCACTATCCTTCAATGCTCCCTGGATGTAAGGAGAGAGGCTTTCCTCAGCAAAAACGCCAGTATTGAGCTTACCAACCGTACGGTCCGGGTTATCAGGGTTCCCACCCGTCATGGAAATAAGCATTTCCGGGAATGAGCGCTGAACGCTATTCTCCTGCTTGTATCCTGTAGTATTCATATTAGCAATATTTTGCGTCACGGTGTCATGACGTCGCTGTTGTGTCATCATTCCGGCGGCCGCAGTATATAAACCTCTCAACATGTATCGTGCACCCCAATCCTATACTCTGCTCATCAATGAAAATGCTCGCATGGAGGCACTAAAGCCAAAACCAAAACGCTAGGCAATCTGCCTGACCGCACACGAGTCTCTTATAATCACTATCGGCAGATTAGAACTTTTTCTTAACCACATGATCCAAATTATCCAGCATAATTCCTGTACCTTTAACGACACAATGCATCGGATCTTCGGCAACCAGCACCGGAACACGCAATTCTTCAGCAAGCAGCTCGTCCAAACCGCTAAGCAATGCACCCCCGCCTGTCAAAATGACACCACGGTCAATAATATCAGCTGATAGTTCAGGTGGAGTCTGCTCTAGTACAAACTTAGCTGCAGCAACAATCGCTGAAACGGGATCTCTTAGTGCATCCTGCACTTCTTCCGCAGAAATACTTAACGTTTTGGGCAATCCAGATACCATGTCCCGTCCACGAATGTCCATCTCAGCATGCCGTCCGCTTGGATGTACAGTTCCGATAGCAATTTTGATATCTTCAGCTGTACGTTCCCCAATGAGAAGTTTGTATTTCGTTTTTACATATTTCATGATGGCAGTATCAAATTTGTCCCCTGCCATTTTAATAGAAGACGCTGTTACAACATCCCCCATAGAGAGGACTGCAACGTCTGTTGTTCCGCCACCAATATCTACGACCATGTTGCCGCTGGGCTCAAAGATATCCATACCCGCCCCGATGGCAGCCGCTTTTGGCTCTTCCTCCAAAAATACTTCTTTCGCCCCGCTACGCTCCGCCGCTTCACGAATCGCTTTTTGCTCCACTGAGGTAATGTTCGTCGGCGCACAAATCAAAATACGAGGGTGGCTGTACCAGCTTTTTCCCCCTACCCGATTAATAAAATATTTTAACATCGCTTCCGTTACTTCAAAATCGGCGATGACACCATCACGCAATGGACGGATGGCTATGATATTACCAGGAGTACGTCCTACCATACGGCGCGCTTCTTCTCCGACAGCCAGAACTCTTTTTGTATCGCTTTCTATCGCAACAACGGAAGGTTCGTCAAGGACAACCCCCTTACCTTTGACGTGGATAAGCACGTTGGCCGTACCGAGGTCGATACCGATATCATTACTGAACATATTAAAAAGGCCCCCAAAGTGATATTTTAAAAAGCTAAGATTCGACAAGAAGCGGCAAATATATGTATAAACCTACGGTTACATGTCATTTTTCGTCTTGTACCATCTTTTAACATATCATACTTCAGGGGGTCGATTCAATGGCTTTGCCAGCCAATTCACTATATATTTTTAGGACTTGCCGGAAACAAGAATTCCCCTTCTTTTCCCACTCGTTTTTTTGTACTTAATTTTCGTCGCTTCACCCCCCCGCAGATGACGGATGGATTTATGGTATTCGAGAATGTGCTTCACCTGATCAGCAAGATCCGGGTTAATTTCAGGCAGCCGTTCGGTCAGATCTTTATGCACCGTGCTCTTGGAGACACCAAATTCCTTGGCAATCGTACGGACCGTATTCCTTGTTTCCACGATACAGCGACCGATTTTGATGGTCCGTTCCTTGATGTAATCGTGCACGCTCCCGCCTCCCTACTGTGGATAGTTTGGTACATTATATGAGGAGTGTGCCTATATATTCGCGGTTTGGCGGGAAGACATGCTTCGGAAGGCCTATTTATTTGGCAAAAGCAGCTTATGTTTACCTTATGCGCTATAACTACACAAGAAAAAAGCAGGGAATATGAATTCCCCGCTTTGCATGCAAAGCTATGACATCATTTATTTTTTAGGAAGCAGACCTGTTGGATTCACTGGCTTGCCATCCTGATACACTTCGAAATGCAGATGTGTTTTCAAATCCTTTTCAAGCTCATTGCGACCTGCAGAAGCAATCACATCGTTTTGCTTCACTTGATCTCCTTCTTTTACTTTCAGATCACTCAAGCTTTGGTACACTGTTCTGAGATTATTATCATGCGTGATTTCTACGACATTACCTACCAGCGGATGTTGTTCCACACGGGATACTTTTCCACTCAGCGCGGCTCTCACTTCAAAGGCCTGATCGTCGGACCGTGAAAGATCAATCCCCGTGTTAGCCGTAAATGTTTTATCGTATTCTACCATAGCTGCCGCTTGCTCGTCAGCCGTCGCGTTTTCGTCAAAGAAAGGCTTTACGACCTTTACTGCACCAGCATCTGCCACCGGCCATGCGATATTTTCCGACTGAGCAACAACCTCCACACTTTCTGGCTGTTGTTCGTTAACATCGGTACTCACTGTGCTTGTGCTTTGTACCGATGTACTAGCTGGGTCAGGTTTGAAAGACTTCTGGCTAGCATCCTGATAGACCCACACTAAGGTTAGTATAATGGCTGCTGCGGCAATGTAGGCTGCCGGGTATGCCCACCTTTTGGACAACAGCTTTTTCCACGAAGACGGCCGTGAAGCTCTTCCACCCTGAAAGGTTTTGGGTGTATCTTCATGATTTTGGTTCTGGTTTTTATTTTGTTCACTCATTTGCTCATCACCTCAGTAACCAGTGTTACCGGGCGCAACTCTTTTATACTTCAAAGTTACGAAAAATTTACTAACTTAGAATACGAGAGGCATTCGCAAAAGAAATACCAGTATAATAGTGAAGAAGAATCTGAGTGGCGGTATGACCCTCCTTGGCCATTCCATTGGCTCCCCACTGGCTCATACCCACGCCATGACCATAACCATAGGTCGTTATAGCAATCCGATCCCCTTCGGTCTTCCATGTGAATTCAGCCGACCGTAGCCCTAGTTTGTTACGGATCTCCGGTCCCGTAAAGACCAAGCCCCCTACCTCAATCTTCTTAATACGGTGTCCTTCTGTCTTCGAGAGTATACGAATCTCTGGCATACTTCCCCTTCCAGTAGAAGCAGTGACCGCAGCACGACTCAAGCCCAATCTATCGAATACGCTCTGACGGCTCATTGTAACGGTTTCTGTAAAACGAGGGGCCAGCTGCTTGTCCCATGGACTGGACACACTTCGTAGATAGGGCACTGCCTTCGCCCATACATCCTCTGAATTTTCAGTGTAGCCATTGCTGGTAGAAAAAAAGGAAGCAGTAATGGGTTTCCCCTCATACACCATGATTGTATCCTTGGTGTCGCGTACAGCCTGGCGAATTTTAGCCAAATCTGCAGATTTACCAGAATGCTCCCATTCTCTAGTAAGTTTAGCTTTAGAAATGTAAGCCTGGTGCTTAACGGTATCTGTCACATCTGCGCCCGCTGGGGCTCCACTGGTGTCATCAGCCAACAAACGCCTCGCAATGAAGGTCCGTGCGGCAATGGCCTGCGCTTTTAGTGCTTCTTCCTCGAAGCTGGGCGGCATCTCAGCTGCTACTACGCCAACAATATATTGCTCCAAAGGTAATGTCTCCGTCCGACCAGTAGACGTAACGTACACACGTACATCCGGCTCTGCCGCGACCGGCACGCTGCGCGCTGGAGCAGCGGGTACCGCCGGTATTGGCGGAACACCCGGCAGACGCGTGACGGGCGCCTCACTCTTTGCCGCCGTATTAGGCTGCACAGGTGCGGTCGTGCGGCTCCCAGACGGCAAAGGCTGCGACGTCTGGCGAGGCCATGCCATTAGTGCGGGCACAGCCATGGCAAGCACCAGCACTCCAGCCATGGCAGCAAAGGGGAGCCATGGGCGACGGTTGCCCCAACGTGGGGCTCGCCCGGCTGCAGGCCGCAGATGCGGCTGCGGTCCCTGCCGCCTGCTTGCGTCGTATGGGTGACCAGGAGCTATTCCTACGTCAGGAAGCACCTTACCGACAGGGTGTATAGCGGAAGTCAACGCTGTGGTACGCCGCTCGGTCTTAGCGATAGGCGGCAATGCACCTGTTGTGCCTGATTGCTGCGGCATAAGTTTATTTTTGGGCAACGAAGTTGCTATAGAGCCGGGGCTTTCCTCCGCAAATGCGGCCTGGCGATTTTCCTTAGGATGATGAATGGGTATACGGATGCGAACCTGTGAATCTTTCATAGGCTGAAACCTCCATCAAAGGGCTGAGTGTCCGGCTGAAAGTACAGATATACTCCAGCAGATATTTTCAATCATATGAGGTCGTCCACTTTGATAGAACCGTTTTAAGAGAACTGAAAGAATGAAAAAGACAAGTAGCAAAAACACAAAAAAACCAAGCCCTTTCGGACTTGGTTCTAATTGTTCGAGTTTATCTATACCCATGTGCTAAAGCTTAGGCTAGAGAAGGCTGAATTTTTTTGAACAGATTCCCCGACGTTTCTTCTGGCATAACGCGCTCTGTACTGGCCGAATGATCCAGTTTGGATTCATCAACAGTCACTCTGTAAATGTCCGCTCCCAATCCAGTCAGTTTTTCAGCCAAATGAACGTAACCACGATCGATGTGATGAACGCCAGATACCTCCGTTGTACCTTCCGCAATAAGCCCGGTCAGAATTAACGCAGCACCTGCACGCAAATCAGTCGAGGTTACTTTCGCCCCCGTCAGCTTAGCATTGCCAGTTACAATCGCAGAACGACCTTCAACCTTAATTTCCGCATTCATGAGATGGAATTCATCCACATGCATGAAACGATTTTCAAACACGGTCTCTGTAATGATGCTCGTTCCTTCAGCGGCAAGCTGAAGTGCCATCATCTGAGACTGCATATCGGTTGGAAACCCAGGGTAAGGCAGCGTTTTAACATCAACAGCCTTCAATGGCTTATCCGCAATGACACGAATACCATTTTCATCGGGTTGAATCGTTACACCCATTTCTTCCATCTTGGATATAACCGGACCCAAATGATCAGATATTGCGCCTTCTACATATACGTTCCCGCCTGTGATCGCAGCAGCAACCATATAAGTACCTGCTTCTACCCGGTCGGGAATGACCGTATGTTTTACACCATGCAACTTCTCAACGCCCTCTATACGAATGACGCCTGTGCCTGCACCGCGTACTTTGGCCCCCATGCCATTCAGGAAGTTAGCGAGATCAACGATCTCAGGCTCCTTAGCAGCATTCTCAATGGTAGTAACGCCCTCAGCAAGAGTAGCGGCCATCATAATATTCTCGGTTGCTCCTACGCTAGCTACATCCAAATAAACTTTAGCTCCGCGCAAACGACCGTTACTTTTCGCTTCAATAAAACCCTGGCCCAAGCTGATCTCGGCACCTAACGCTTCAAACCCCTTCAAATGCTGATCAATAGGTCTTGTTCCAATTGCGCATCCGCCTGGAAGCGAGATTCTTGTTCGTCCCAAACGTGTAAGCAATGGCCCCATAACCAAAAATGATGCGCGCATTTTCCTAACCCACTCATAAGGGGCTTCACAGGAAATTATCTTCCGCGCGTCAACACGAATGACCTCGTCTTGGTATGTAACGCCTGCTCCTAAGGACTCCAGCACTTTATTAATGGTCATCACATCGTCTAGAGGAGGTGCATCCATAATAACACTTTCTCCTTCTTCTCCTAACAGAGAAGCGGCGATGATCGGCAGAACTGAGTTTTTGGCTCCGCTGACTTTGACACTCCCGGTCAATCTGTTGCCACCGCGGACGATAAATTTGCTCATCTATGGTTCCCTCCGCGCGTCATTTCTCTTTTCCATTTTTGAAAAAAAGAACATATTCCGCTATTTTCATGCCTTGCTTTTTCATTACATAAAAAAACAAGAATTTACTGATACCCTAACTGCCATCATACCACTAATTAAAACAAGTATACAAGCGTTTTTTGTACTTGACGACCATTGCGTTCTAACTGGTTCAGCTAACTATACATGCATGGTTCTTTTGTTAACCATTGTTAACAATATGGCACGATGTTATTCGACAATTCCTGCACATACACAGCCATAAACTCATATAACCAGCCTACTACATGTTAAAACAAATTCTAGAGCATCTGGCTCCAAGAGATATAGTTCAACAAGAACCCAGAAACCAACTGCCCCAAAATAATGGCAAGAAACAAATGCAGCAATCTGCCCTGCGGTCCTTTGGGTTGCCGAATTAACAAATCCAGCTTTAAGCTTTGTAAAGCCCACCAAGCTAACGCTATACAGATGAGCGATACGATCATGGAGATCAGCGCGGTCATACTCGCCGATTGACTTAACTGTTCAGCCAACTGCTGCTTCCCGTTCATCCGTAATTCCTCCCATCTGCGTCACAGACTTCTTTATAATACTCGGCAAGCGCCTAATATGCCAGTGCTATTTCTGTTTCCAGTACAAATATTTCGACAAAATGTGAACAATCACTTCTGTTTCGCGAATTTAAAAGGTACTAAATACCTAGCTATCAAACAAGAAATAGGACTGTACATTTGGGGAAAATAGCTAAAAAAGGGCCCGATCACAGTGATCGAAGGAAGCAAAGATATCACTCAACCTCTGCAGGCATTCTTGGGCAGAAGTTATGAAGTGGTCTCTTTGTCATTCCATCCGTATACTATGCCGAACCCTTTTAAAATTCCACTCAAAATCCAATATTAATTCCTATTGGTTCTGATACTTGTAGCATTCAATCGGTTAAGCGCCCGTTGCAGAGCGATTTCAGCCCGATGATGGTCTATCTGTTCTTGCTTGCTCTGGAGCCGCAGTTCTGCCCGCTCCCTTGCCGCACGGGCACGCTCCACATCAATATCCTCGGAACGCTCCGCACTCTCAGCCAAAATGACTACTTTATCTTTGCGGACTTCGACAAAGCCCCCATTGACCGCAATCACCTCGGTTTGACCACCGATTTTAATACGTACCGGTGCAATCTTCAAGGGAGTGACCAAGGGAAGGTGTCCTGGTAAAATCCCAAGATCGCCTTCCGAGCCGCGAACACTGATGCTGTTTACCTGTTCCGCATAGACCAGGCGCTCCGGCGTCACAATCTCTAGTAAATAGGTGCTCACTTGAATCCCTCCTGGAAGCTGTCTGCAGACAGCTCACTTCGTAAGGCTCGGCTATTATCTGCCGTATGTTACAACGTTTTAGCTTTTTCCACTGCTTCTTCGATGGCTCCTACAAAAAGGAAGGCCGCTTCTGGAAGGTGGTCATACTTACCTTCCAAAATTTCTTTGAAGCTTCGTACAGTTTCTTTAACCGGCACATATTTACCTGGGAAGCCGTTAAATGCTTCAGCAACGTGGAAAGGCTGTGAAAGGAAACGTTGGATTTTACGGGCACGTGCTACCAACATTTTATCCTCTTCACTCAATTCGTCCATACCCAGGATTGCAATGATATCCTGAAGCTCATTGTAGCGAGCCAAAATTTGTTTTACCCCTTGTGCTACATTGTAATGCTCTTCACCCACAACGTCTGGAGACAAAATACGGGAGCTGGATGCGAGTGGATCAACCGCTGGGTAAATACCCATTTCGGAAATTTTACGTTCCAGGTTCGTTGTAGCATCCAAATGGGCAAACGTCGTAGCAGGAGCCGGGTCAGTGTAGTCATCCGCAGGCACGTAGATTGCCTGAATGGAAGTAACCGAACCTTTTTTAGTAGAAGTAATCCGTTCTTGCAATTGACCCATCTCAGTTGCCAGCGTAGGCTGGTAACCTACCGCGGAAGGCATACGTCCCAACAGGGCAGAAACCTCAGAACCTGCTTGGGTAAAGCGGAAAATGTTATCGATAAAGAGCAACACATCACGGCCTTCTTGGTCACGGAAATACTCAGCCATCGTCAGACCTGTGAGGGCAACACGCAAACGCGCACCCGGAGGCTCGTTCATTTGTCCAAACACCATCGCTGTTTTGTTGATAACGCCGGAATCTCTCATTTCATGGTACAAGTCATTTCCTTCACGTGTACGTTCACCTACACCCGCAAATACAGAAATACCACCATGCTCCTGAGCGATATTGTTAATCAATTCTTGAATGGTTACGGTTTTACCTACACCCGCACCACCAAACAATCCGACTTTACCACCTTTCGCATAAGGAGCCAGCAAGTCGATAACCTTAATACCAGTTTCAAGCATCTCTGCTTGAGTTGTCAGTTCTTCGAAAGAAGGTGCTTGACGGTGAATCGGATTTCTAGCCGTTTCACTCATATCAGCACCATTATCAATTGGCGTTCCAAGCACGTTAAATACACGTCCAAGAGTAGCTTCGCCAACAGGTACCGAGATAGGCGCTCCCAGATCTATTGCTTCAGCTCCACGAACCAAACCATCTGTGGAAGACATGGCAATACAACGCACACGGTTGTCACCTAGATGTTTTGAAGCTTCGAGCGTCAGATCAATTTTGACTCCGCTCTCCAGCACAGTCCCAATATGAATGGCATTCAGAATTTCCGGAAGCTGTCCACGTTCAAACTCAACGTCGACAACCGGACCCATGATGCTCACTACGCGTCCTTTGTTCATCTTTTGGTTTCCCTCCTACAAGCTTGCACAGCCGCAAATCCGAACCATTCTGATTTGTTTTGCGCCCGCAATTTATCATAATAGTGTAGACCCTGTTATAAAACAGTCGTAAGAAGCCGCATTAAGACTGAGCGTTAGCCCCTGCGACAATTTCCGTAATTTCCTGGGTAATAGCCGCTTGACGAGCACGGTTATAGGTCAAGGAAAGCTCTCCAATCAACTTGGTAGCATTCTTCGTAGCAGATCCCATTGCTGTCATTTTCGCTCCCAGCTCACTTGCTTTACCATCCAGCAAAGCGCCGTAGATGAGCGTCTCCGCGTAACGCGGCAGCAATACTTCAAGAACCCCTTCTGGTGAAGGTTCATACTCATAGTTAATTGAGGATGAGGATGAGGATGAAGTTGTAGCTGAATCTGGTGTTGCCATCGGTAACAAACGATCAACTGTTGGAATTTGAGTCAATGCGTTGACAAAGCGGTTATAGCATAGATAAAGCTCATCAAATTCTTTAAGTTCAAATCCTTGTACTGCCTTGCTAGCAATCGTTTTGATATCTGCAAATGCAGGTGTATCTGACAGATCTGTTACCGATTCAGCGATAGGGAATTCACGACGTCTGAAATAATCCCGTCCTTTTCGCCCAATGATGAAAATCACAAATTCATCCTGTGAGCGGTGACGTTCAGCAATCGTCTGCGTAACCTGTCGCAAAATATTGGCGTTATAACCACCGGCCAGGCCACGATCAGATGTAATGATGAGATAAGCTGTCTTTTTAACCGGACGCGTCTCTAGCATTGGATGCTTGATGTTATTCGATCCAGAAGCAATGCTACTCACAACTTCTTTAAGCTTCTCCGAGTAAGGACGAGCCGATTCCGCTTTCTCCTGAGCTTTTCTCAGCTTGGATGCAGCGACCATTTCCATTGCTTTCGTGATCTGCTTCGTACTCTGCACACTTTTAATCTGACGTTTAATCTCGCGCATACCTTTTGCCATGATTTCACCACCTTCAAGCTTTGGCAAAGCCAATGCTAACTTCGTAAGATTCAAATCCAGCCGGACATATGTTAAAGGGCCTGTTATTGAGGGTAAAACATGCCAAGGAAGCCACAACCCAGAGGGTACGCTTCCTTAGGACATCTTTCATCATAAACAGGCAAATTCCAATATATTAAACCGACGTGGCGAACGATTTTTTGAATTTCTCGATAGCCGCCTTCAAAGCTGTTTCGTTATCAGCAACCAAGTCTTTCGTGTCGCGGATAGATTGAAGTACATCCTGATGATCAGACTCCATGAAAGACAGGAAGTCTTTTTCAAAACGTTTTACATCCGCTACAGGAATATCGTCAAGGAAACCTTTTACTGCTGTATACAAGCTGACTACTTGTTGCTCTACAGCAAGCGGTTGGTTTACACCTTGTTTCAAAATTTCCATCATGCGTGCACCGCGATCGAGACGGGCTTTAGTGGACTTATCCAAGTCAGATCCGAATTGGGAGAACGCTTGAAGCTCACGATATTGAGCAAGATCCAGACGCAGGGAACCTGCAACCTTTTTCATCGCTTTAATCTGAGCGGAGCCACCTACCCGAGATACGGAAATACCTACGTTGATCGCTGGACGTTGCCCTGCATAGAACAAGTCAGCTTCCAGGAAGATCTGTCCATCTGTAATGGAAATAACGTTAGTTGGAATATAAGCAGAAACGTCGGAAGCCTGTGTCTCAATGAACGGCAATGCGGTAAGTGATCCGCCACCGAGCTCATCGTTCAGCTTCGCCGCACGTTCTAGCAAGCGAGAGTGCAGATAGAAAACGTCACCCGGATATGCCTCACGGCCCGGTGGACGACGCAGCAACAGGGAAAGTTCCCGGTAAGCAGACGCTTGTTTAGTCAAGTCATCATAAACCACAAGGACGTGCTCGCCTTTGTACATGAAGTACTCACCCATGGCACAGCCAGAGTAAGGAGCAATGTACAGCAATGGCGATGGTTCGGAAGCAGATGCCGTAACGACAATCGTGTATTCCAGCGCACCGTGACGACGTAATGTTTCAACAACTTGAGCAACCGTGGATTGTTTTTGACCAATAGCAACATAAATACATTTCATGCCGTTGCCTTTTTGGTTCAAAATAGCATCGATTGCGATAGAAGTTTTACCCGTTTGACGGTCACCGATAATCAACTCACGTTGACCACGACCAATCGGAACCATCGCATCAATAGCTTTAATCCCTGTCTGCATAGGCTCATGTACCGATTTACGGGCCATAACGCCTGGAGCCTGACTTTCAACCGGACGGAATTCCGTTGTAGCAATCGGTCCTTTACCGTCCACAGGTTGCCCCAGCGGGTTAACTACACGTCCGATCATTGCTTCGCCTACAGGGACTTGCATGATCTGACCTGTACGTTTTACTTGACCACCTTCACGAATGTCGGAGAATTGACCCAAAATAACAACACCGACATTGCTTTCTTCCACGTTGAGCGCCAAGCCCAATACGCCAGTGTCGAATTCGACCAATTCACCGGCCATAACTTTTTCCAGTCCGTAGACGCGGGCAATACCGTCGCCGACTTCAACAACAGTGCCGACTTCAACGACCTCGATATCATTTTTATATTGTTCAATCTGACTCTTAATCAATGAACTGATTTCCTCAGGTTTGATACTCAAGTGTGTTCACCCCTATCTTCTATACTCGTCTGTTAAAGGATTTCTCGAGACGATCCAGCTTGCCGGCCAGACTGCCGTCGTACAGTGTATCGCCGATAACCACTTTCAATCCGCCCAGCAGACTCGGGTCCACTATATTTTCCACACGGATTGTTTTATGTTCACGGGTTCCGAATTCCTCGGCTACCGCTGTTTTTTCCTGATCACTTAAAGCATAAGTCGAATACACCTTGGCATGAGCAATACCCAGCTTGTATTCTTGAATATCGAGGTATCCGGCCAGGAGAGATTCGAACAAATCTGCTCTGCTGCGCTGAATCAACAGCTTAATCGTGTTAATCAGCGATGCAGACAACTTGCCTTCAAAATTGCTAGCCAGAACCTGAAGCTTGACTGCTTCCGTAATGTTAGGAGAATTAATGAATTTACGGATTTCAGCATCCCCCGATACAGCTTCTACAAAAGCACGTAGCTCCTGCTCGGTTTCCATAATGGTCTGTTCCTGCTCTGCTACTTCATACAAAGCTTTCGCATACCGTTTGGCAACTACCGTATCTCGGCTCATGCTTTGCCTCCTACCTCTTTAAGGTATTGGTCGACAAGCTCTCCCTGGACTTGGTCTTCCTTGATTTCCTTTTGAATCAGCTTGGAAGCAATTTGTACCGAAGCTTTACCCACTTCGCTGCGCAGTTCGGCAACTGCCTTGTTACGCTCGCTTGTGATTTCACGAACAGCTTCGTCTTTCAGGCGGACAGCTTCGTCTTTAGCCTGAGTAATAATTTGTTCCGCTTGCTTGTTACCTGTTTGTTTCGACTGCTCTATAATATCGTAGGCTTCCTTACGCGCCTGCTGGAGAGCCTGCTTTTGCTCCTCGACATAAGCAGAAGCCTGTTCACGCGTTTGTGCTGCCTCATTCATTTGTTGTAACACGAGTTGACGCCGCTTTTCCATAACGGAAAAGAGAGGGCCAAATGCATAGCGCGTCAGCAACCAGTACAAGATCAAAAATGCAATGATAGTGAAAACGATACTTGTCCAATTTAAACTCAATTGAAGTCACTCCTTTCCGGTGAACGTCGGTTCTGGATCTTTCATGTTCAAACGAACAAAGAAGGCGCGGATGGCTGTGCCTTCCCCGCCAAACCTTGCTTCCATTCAATTAAGCACCTGCGTAGAAAATGAATGCCAGAACGACCCCGATGATTGGCAGGGCTTCGACCAGACCTACACCGATAAACATTACCGTTTGCAATGTTGCTTTAGCTTCAGGCTGACGAGCAATACCTTCAACTGTTTTACTTACGATCAGACCGTTACCAATACCTGCGCCCAAAGCGCCCAAACCTACTGCGATTGCAGCTGCGATATATGCCCAAACTCCCATTTTTAAAAATCCTCCTTAGTGATGTGTATTTGTGTTTTACATGTATTTGCAGTTAAGCGCGAAGCGTACTCCTGGACTTAACTAAAAACCGGTAAAAGCGCTTGTCTAATGCTCTTCTTCATGCGTGTCAATGGACTGCGAAATATATACAAACGTCAGAATCGTGAAAACGAACGCTTGGATACTGCCGACAAAAATACTGAATCCCTGCCAGACTACGAGTCCCAATACGGAAGCAACCATACCTCCCACACCAAGTGCTGTCAATTTCAGCAGAACACTAATCAAAACTTCGCCGGCAAAAATATTACCGAACAGACGCATACCGTGTGTCAATAGTTTTGAGAACTGCTCAATCAAGTTAATTGGCAAAAAGAACGGGAATGGCTGAACGTAATGCTTGAAGTAAGCTTTGGTATTACGGAAGATCCCCAGGAAATGAACCAGGACAAAGATCATTAATGCCAGTCCAATGGATACCCCTGCATCAGCGGTAGGTGATTTCCACCAGCTGATACCTACATGGGCAGCTTCGCCCGGGTGAGACGCCTGTGCTTGTTCTAATGCTTCTTTAACTGGAATGATTTCATGTCCAAATACTTGGGCACTTTGCACATTATCGAATTCAGTCACAATCCCGAACGGTAACCCCAGCATATTCCCCACGAAAATGAACATGATCAGCGTCATTCCCAAAGAGAGGAATGGCTTCCCTTTCTTCAAATCCATTGTGCTGGAAATCAGTCCTTGAACGAATTCTACGACCCATTCCATAAAATTTTGCAGCTTGCTCGGATTGTCCACAGACAAATTGCGTGTTGCAGCAAATGCCAATCCAAATACAATCGCGCAAGTCACAATAAGCATAATAATGACGGACAAGTCAATATTAAACCCGCCCAATTCGATAATCGGTGATTCATGCAACATGTTTTCTCACCCCTTTCTCAGTTGAGCCATCATTTTTCCTGTAGCGCGAATATGATGCCTATAATTAAAAGAAGAAATTGTCCAGTCACCAGGCTTGCCATTACAGCGATCTCATGGAAATAGGCCGGAAATTCTATCGCCAGCACCACTGCCAAAATAGAGGTCCCTATTCGAACGCCAAAGCCTATGCCTACCACTCTCTTCTTGCCTTCACCGGCGGCCGCATTCGCAACCTGTCGAATTTTGTAGGCCATATACAGCACATTAAGACAGCTTACTCCCGTTCCCAGAATGATTCCGTGAGCAATGTCACGATGTTGGGGCATGAAGGCGGAGACCAGGAAACACAGAGCCATAATCATAAGCGCTACGATCCATAACATTTTTTGCATACGGGTCATCTCATTCATGGTTATCCCTCAATACCTTTCCGATCACAAGGGCAATACTTAATGCGCCTACAACCAAGCCTGCGAGAACGCTTACGCCAATCCAAATTCCGGAGCCGCCAAGTTTGGCGTCAAGCCATTTTCCGGCATAGAAACCACCCAGTGTGCATATCGCCAAATCAATGCCGATCGCGCTCACCAGTCCTATGGCCTTAAAGGCATTTCCGGTGTTGTTTCGGTTATTGTTTTGCTTGGAAGGTTTGACCACTTTTCTCATGTCACCCCTGCAATTCCAGTCCATTTTACTTAAATATAAGATGCTTTGTCAATTGAGATATTTTAGCGCCCTAAAGTACAAAAATCAGTCGACAAAGCATCTTAAATTGCTGTATCCCTTGGTAACCGTACAGTTTAACTGTATGCTTACCCTATAAAGACTAATGATTACGAACGAACGCCTTTTGTGAACATTGTGTGAAATTCTTCAGGACGTTCTGTTTGAACACCGTAATGGTGAAGAATCGCATTGACAATTCTCACTGAAGCCTGTCCATCACCGTAAGGATTCGCTGCCTGACTCATAGACTCATACAACGCGGAATCTGTCAAAAGAGCCTTGGTTCGATTGTACACATTCTCTTCACTTGTACCCACCAATTCCAAGGTACCCGCTTCAATTCCTTCTGGTCTTTCGGTCGTATCACGCAGCACCAGGACAGGTACTCCGAACGAAGGCGCCTCTTCCTGAAGGCCACCAGAATCCGTAAGAATCAGATGCGTATGCGGATAAAAGTTGTGCAGGTCCACTACATCCAGCGGATCAATCAGCTTAATACGCGGATGGTTGCCTAAAATCTCAAATGCAGGTTCCTTTACAGCCGGGCTCGGATGAACCGGGTACACAATAGCAATATCCTCAAACTCATCTGCGATCCGCTTAACCGCATTAAAGATTTGACGATGCGGTTCCCCTTGGGACTCCCGGCGGTGTGCTGTCATGAGAATCAGGCGCTTGCCCTGAGCCCACTCCAGTACCGGATGCTCGTAGTCCTCACGAACGGTATATTGAAACACGTCAGTTACTGTATTGCCTGTTACATATATTCGCGATTCAGGTTTATTTTCCTTCCGCAAATTCCCAGCTGATAAAGAAGTAGGTGAAAAATGCAAATCGGACAGCACGCCTGTGAGCTGACGATTCATTTCCTCAGGATATGGAGAAAGCTTGTTCCATGTCCGCAGGCCTGCTTCCACATGCCCTACTTCAATTTGCTGCATAAAGGCCGCATAGCTGGCCAGAAAAGTCGTTAGCGTATCGCCGTGAACCAGCACAATGTCAGGCTTAGCCTCACGCAATACGGGCTCCAGTCCTTGAAGTACACGTATTGAAATTTCATTGAGTGTTTGGCGATCCTTCATTACATCCAGATCATAGTCAGGATGAATATTAAAAACCTCCAGAACCTGATCAAGCATCTGGCGATGTTGAGCTGTTACGCATACCACAGACTCGATATGCTCCGGATGGCGCTGAAGTTCCAAAATGAGAGGAGCCATCTTAATCGCTTCCGGACGCACACCAAAAATTGTCATCACTTTGATTTTGGACATTTCCTGTTGAACCCCTTTTCATAATAAACGTCTGCTTTCAGATCTTCCGTAATTCAGATAGATGATCTGTCTTAGCATCCATAGACTGTGCCAAACTGCCAAAAGTAGTCTACTTGGTTCCGTACAAGCGGTCTCCCGCATCTCCAAGGCCCGGAATGATGTAGCCATGGTCATCTAGACGCTCGTCCAGTGCAGCAACATATATATCCACATCAGGATGCGCATCCTGCACAGCCTTTACTCCTTCGGGAGCGGCAATCAGATTCATCATTTTAATTTGAGTACAGCCTCTCTTTTTCAACACATCAATCGCTGCAATCGCCGACCCGCCCGTTGCCAGCATTGGATCAATCACGATCAATTCACGTTCAGTTACATCCGTAGGCAGCTTCGTATAATATTCTACAGGTTGCAATGTCTCAGGATCGCGGAACAACCCCACATGCCCTACCTTTGCTGCTGGCAAAAGCTTTACGACGCCATCCAGCATACCCAAGCCTGCACGCAAAATCGGAATTAGGCCCAACATACGACCAGAAATCACTTTACCTTCCGTTTCAGCAACTGGAGTCTGTACCGTAATGCTCTCCAGCGGAATATCCCTTGTAATTTCATAAGCCATCAAGGTTGCTACTTCGTCAACCAATTCGCGGAAATCTTTCGTGTTGGTCCGCACATCGCGGATAAATGTAAGTTTGTGTTGGATCAAAGGGTGATCGCAAACCACCAGTTTTGCCATAATATATTCCCTCCGGTATTATCGTCACGTTCTTCCGCACCAGCATATCGAACATCCTGATTCGAAAGGATCTATGTAACCTATTTGTACAAACCAAATAAGCACAGATGCAATGCGTGCCTGTAAATCCTGTTTATTATAACATTCCCTTGGTTGATTTAACACCTGCCACCGCAACCTTTTGTCAAGGGAAAGATATGACAAGCAAATTACTTGGCAGACCCTATCTACCTGTGACTTTTGTCATATAAAATCATATCAAAAAGGCTCTGACGGCCCTTGACCGCCAAAGCCTTTTTAGCTTTAAGTTTCCTGCTGAGGTATAGCCACTAACTCCCCATGCAACATATTTTTTATCTATACTTCAGATTGTCCCACGCGCCCTGAAATTGCTGAAGCATTTCGTCCTTCGTAATAACCCCCGCAATATAGGCTTGCATACTACTGCTTAAATCCTGATTCAGCCCTTTCGGGAAGCGCTGGAAGTTCCAGCTCCATATCTTGCCTTCCTTCACATGCCGGGATATTTCCGCGCCCAAATCGCCTGTGGTCTCGTCACTGGACGTAATGCTTTTGAAGGCAGGAACGAACTTGAATTCCTTGGTAATATAATGCTTGCCGGTTTCTGATGTAACCAGCCAATTGAGAAATTCCTTAGCCTCCTGCTTCACAGGCGAATTTTTATTGACCACCCAGTTCGAGGCCACTCCCACAGCCAGCTTGTCTCCAGTGGAGGAATCATTGTCTATAGGCGTAGGCAGAATACCCAAGTTCAAGTTAGGGTTAATTCCATCTATTTGCGGCTGCGTCCAGTTCCCCTGGTGCATCATAGCCGCCTTGCCTGTTGAAAACAGTGTCACTTGTGTATTGTAGTCCGTTGTGAGCGGATTAGGGTTTCCATATTTTAAATTCAGGTCAAGCAACTTCACCCACTGATCGAACACGGGGTTACCAGGTATGCGAGCAGTCCCTTTGTTTAAATCCGCAACGTAGCTTTCCGGGTTCGGCTGTCTGGCGAAGGGGATATTAATAAAATGATTCCCCAGAACCCACCACTCTGCGTAGCCGTTAGCAAAAGGGATAATCCCCGCTGCTTTCAGTCGCTTGGCTGCTTCCTCCAGTTCATCTAACGTCCGAGGCAGTTTGGTGATACCTGCTTTTTTGAACAAATCCTTGTTATAAACAAAACCAAATCCCTCCAGGTTCATAGGCTGTCCATAAATCTTACCGTTAACCGTCATCGGCTTACGGGCGAAATCGTCCAGGTCCTTCACCCATGGCTGATCTGACAAATCCTCCAGGTACTCAAACCACGTATCGCGGTCCTGGTAACCCTCATTCGTGAAAATGTCTGGCTGGTCGCCTGAGGCGAATTTAGCCTTCAAGGAAGCACCGTAGTCCGTACCTCCGCCGACAGATTGGATATCCAGCTTAATGCCAGGGTGCGTTTTTTCATATTCAGCCTTCAGCTTGTTCAACGGCTCCGAAATCTCCACTTTGAATTGATAGATGTGTATCGTTTTGGTCCCACTCTGTTGAGCCTTCGTATTACCACAACCTGCGAGCATACTTGTAAGCAGCAACATCAGGGAGATGACAAGCAACACTGTCCTTTTCATCCGTTATCCCTCCCATCAGCCTTTTACCGCTCCGGCTGCAATGCCAGAAACGATGTATTTTTGCATCACCAGAAAAAACACAACGATTGGCGTGATTCCGAGTACCAGTGCTGGTAGTGCCAAGTCCCATTGCTTGGTATATTGACCAAATAGCATATAGGTGGCAATCGGAATCGTACGCAGCTCAGGATCGTTCAAAATAAGTGAAGGCAACAGATAGTCATTCCAGAACCACAGTGTATTCAAAATAAGCACGGTCACGAACATCGGGAGCAGCAGTGGACAAACGATGCGAAAGAACACTCCATAACGAGAGGAACCATCCACTCTTGCCGCTTGCTCGACCTCTAGAGGCACCGTTTTAATAAAGCCATGGAGCAGAAAAACCGATAAAGGCGCCCCAAAACCCAAATAGCACAAAATCAATCCTGGTATGCTGTTGTTCAGACTCAATACGTTAGACACTTCCATAAGCGGCAACATAATGGATTGAAAAGGAACGACCATCGCAGCCACAAGCAAACCAAACAGGAGCCGATTAAACAAAGTGTCGTGTCGAACCATTTGGTAGGCAGCCATCGAACTGATAAGTAGCAAAAGCGCATTGCTGGCGATCGTGACGATCAGCGAATTCCCGAGTGCTGTGGGAAAGTTTATTTTATTCCAGGCGTTAGCATAGTTTTCAAAATGGAAGGTTATCGGCCACGAAGCGGAATGGGCCAAAATGTCTCCAAAAGATTTAACAGAGTTCACAAGCAAAAAATAGAACGGAACCAAAAAGATCAATCCGACCACAATAAGCAATATTTCAGCTATCCGTGTGCTCAAACGATAGTTTGATGTTTTTTCCATTACATTTCGACCTCCTTTTTCTTCGTGAGACGCACCTGAATGCTGGTAATGATCGCAACGACCACGAAGAAAATCATAGCCTTGGCAGTCCCCAATCCAAGTCGATTATTTGTAAACGCTTCATTATATATGTCCAACGCTACAGACTCAGTCGCCTTGAATGGCCCACCCTTTGTTAATGCCAAATTTAACTCAAATACTTTAAAGGACCAGGATATCGCCAAGAACAAGCAAACGGTCACTGCTGGCATAATAAGCGGTACCACAATATGGCGCAAAATTTGTTTTCGGCTCGCACCGTCCATTTGGGCTGATTCAATCAGGGCGTGCGGAACATTATTCAAAGAGGATATGTAAATAACCATGAGATAACCTGCGTATTGCCAAACAAACACAATGACAGTTCCCCAAAAGGCAGTCGGTCCATCACCCAACCACGGCAGTTTGAAAAAGGAAAGCCCTGTCGCCTCCCCCACCGCAGAAAAGCCGCGTACAAATATAAATTGCCAGATGAAGCCAAGCAGCAAACCACCGATCATATTAGGCATAAAAAACACAGTTCGCAGTGCATTACGGGTACGCAACGGCTTTGTAAGTGCATAGGCCAGAAAAAAGCCCACTAGGTTCGTTAGAATAACACCACATACGGTAAATCGGACCGTAAACCAGAATGCATTACGAAAATCTGGATCATCTTTAAAAATATGAATGTAATTCCCTAGCCCAAGCCATCGGACATGTTCAGATACGCCATCCCAGTTCGTCATGGAATAATACAGCCCCAGCAGGAACGGAATGACCATAATCAAGACGAAAAACAACGCCATCGGTCCCACGAATACGAGCTGCTGCAATAATTGCGCGGATTTTCTTTGACTCAATGCAATCACTCCTTTGTCGTAGATCATAAAGGAAAATGCGCATAATCCTTACTGTAATCGCTTATTACCCAAAAACGTAAGTTTCGAGTCGTCTGGAATCAAAAAAGGCTTTCTCCCCTCCACGAACGGAAGGGAAAAAGCCTTATACCATAAAGAATATGAATGACGATGTTTTAGTATTGCGTTCCTGGGTAGATCGGGAACTTATCTGTCAACTCGCCAACCGCTTGGCTTGCTTTGGACAATACAGTGTCATCCTTTGGATTTTTAAGAGTATCCGCGATGATTTTACCGATTTTAACCATGGCCTCCTCATCCATACCACGAGAAGTTGCAGCAGGTGTACCAATACGGATTCCGCTGGTAACGAACGGACTCGTCGGGTCAAAAGGAATGGCGTTTTTGTTGACTGTGATGCCTACAGAATCCAATACATGCTCCGCTTCTTTACCTGTAATATTCAAATTGCGTGTATCCAACAGCATCAAATGATTATCCGTACCGCCGGATACAATGTTAATTCCCTCTGCCAGCAGTGTTTCAGCCAGCACCTGTGCATTGCGAACTACGTTTTGCGCATAGGTTTTGAAGGATGGCTGGAGCGCTTCACCCAAAGCAACCGCTTTGGATGCGATCACGTGCATCAGCGGTCCACCTTGAGTACCCGGGAAGATAGCTTTATCAATCGCTTGCGCCCATGCTTTGCGAGTCAGAATCAGCCCCCCGCGCGGACCACGCAGCGTTTTGTGTGTCGTTGTTGTCACAAATTGGGCGTGAGGAACTGGACTTGGGTGAATTCCGGCTGCCACGAGACCTGCGATATGCGCCATATCCACCATGAACAATGCACCTACGTCATTAGCAATGGAAGCAAAAGCTTCAAAATCAATAGTACGTGGATATGCGCTTGCACCAGCTACGATCAGACGAGGGCGGTGCTTGAAAGCTGCTTTGCGAACTTCATCGTAGTCGATGCGGAAGTTGTCTTCACGCACACCGTAAGCGGCAAAGTTATACAGCAAGCCAGAGGCATTAACCGGGCTTCCGTGTGTCAAATGGCCGCCATGCGCCAGATTCATACCCAGCACCGTATCACCAGGTTGAAGAGCTGCCAGATATACCGCCATGTTAGCTTGTGCTCCAGAGTGAGGCTGCACGTTTGCATGCTCGGCGCCGAATAGTTCTTTCGCGCGGTCACGTGCAATATCTTCGACGACATCAACATGCTCACAGCCACCATAATAGCGTTTGCTCGGATAGCCTTCAGCATATTTATTAGTAAGCACGGAGCCCATGGCTTCCATTACGGCTTCACTGACGATATTCTCAGATGCAATCAGCTCGATATTGTGGCGTTGCCGTTTCAATTCAAGCCCCATTGCTTCCATCACTGCCGGGTCACTTTTACGCAGATGTTCCATCATGATTGATTACTCCCTCTC
The DNA here is from genome assembly GCF_050482105.1 of Paenibacillus jamilae. Lineage (GTDB taxonomy): Bacteria > Bacillota > Bacilli > Paenibacillales > Paenibacillaceae > Paenibacillus > Paenibacillus jamilae_B. The sequence goes on from NZ_JBCNHI010000001.1 coordinate 192,317, forward strand.
CATGGTCAAATTGTTGGGCATACAAGCAAATGCCTGCTCCTCTGTTGGGTACCTCATCATCAATGCAAAAAAATCAGTACAAACATGCCGACATGCCAAATGCTAATCGCAGTTTCCGCCGGCTTCTTGTTCCAGACTGTACACCGCCCGTTGTCCGCCAATAAGTGGAGGACGAGTGAACGCAGCCGTCACACGTGCTTCACCAATCCAGCGAAGGCTTGGTCGAAACGGAACAGCAATCGGGCGCAGATGCATGCCAATCAGCGTTTCGCCGATGTCTAGCCCGGCATGAGCCTGTACGTTCGCCGCCAGACACGCATCGTCCATAGAACGATAGGCAACGGTAGCCATAGAACCCCCTGCTGTACGAACAGGAACAGCCGCAACCTCCATCAGTCCCCATCGCTCCAGTAAAGACCGTTCAACGACTAGTGCTCGGTTCAAGTGTTCACAGCATTGAAACGCCACATCAAAGCCATACTCTCTGCGGACGGACTCTACTCCAGACAACACTTGCTGAGCCACATCAATCGCTCCTGCCGTGCCGATCCGACTTCCAGCCACTTCACTCGTGCTTGCACCAATAACCAGCAGGCGACCAGCTTTGAGACCGGCCACTTCTACAATTTCCCGCACGACAGAAGCAGTCTGTGCTTCGAGTGAAATCTCATGATCCAATTGTTCTACCATTGGAACCTCCTTTGGTTGAACAGCCTCTCAGAGACTAGGCACGGTTTCATGCCTCAAGTTCAACACACTCTCTCCTGATCACAATCTGACTATATTATAGCCGATGTTTCAGAATTCGAGCAGAAAAAATGGAAGAACAAGTAGACAACAAAAGATTTGTGGTAACTCGTATACGAAAAAAGAGCAGTCCACACCCATGTGGAATTGCTCTTTTGCCCAGGCGACCGGCCGTATATCCAATGCTCCATCGTGGTTAATCCCACTTTTGTCGCCAGTTACATTGGATTCTCATTTTTCCACCTTATCTTAACGGATTAACCGCTGAAAATCAACAGATCCCGTACAAAATAGAGGATTGGTGCCCATTTTATTCGGAATAGCCCTTTAACTTGTCCAACAACTTATGCAAAGCCGTACGTATTTCCGCAGCTGTGACATCATAGTCCTCCCGCGAACCGCCAAACGGATCTGAGATATCAAAGCCTGGAATCCGTTGATGCAATTCAATCATTCGTTCACGCTCCTGTGCCGATAGCTCTTGTCCAAGTGAAGCCATTAACTGCATCGAAGCATACAAGCCATCTAACTCCTGTACATCATTCAGCACTGCATCCCGGTCCTCCACATATTCCTTAAGCGTAAATACTTTGCCCGCCGTTTGGGGAAACCGTTGAATGACGTGCTGTTTATGCCCTTGTGTCAAGGTTAAGATCAGATGTGCCCATTCGGCAAGTCCATCGCTTAAAGGGGTTGAAGTGATCTGATCGGATATATCATGATCACGTAGAACCGCCTCTGCATGTCGGGATATCGGTGTTCCATCCATCGCAGCGACTCCAGCGGAACGCACGTCTAGCTCCAGCCCATGCTCGGCAGCCAACTTGCGCAGCATCCCCTCAGCCATCGGACTACGACAGGTGTTCCCTGTGCATACAAATAAGATATTTTTCAACGTCTTCACCCCCCGTATGTTAAAAATATATATAAACAGAGGATTACTAAAATCCTGTATTTATTTTACACTGTCTACGTTAAAATCAAAACATAAACATAAAGCCGAATGCCAGCAAAATGGCTCCGCCCACCGCTTCTCCATAATCACCCAGATTGCGGCTGACCTTGCGCCCCAGCAACAGACCCAGCATGGCCATCGCTCCCCCGCAAAAACCAAAGGCTAGGACAGTCAGCACCAGATCACTCTGGAACATCCCCAGTGATACTCCCACAGAAAATGAGTCAACGCTCACTCCAAGTGCAAACAATAAAAGGCCCAAAGGCGAACGATGATCCAACACCTGTGCGCCGTCTCCCTTGAAGGAATTATACACCATATGCCCGCCCAAAAGGATGAGTAGCCCCCCTGCGAAGTAGGTCGTCACATGGCCTAATAAAGAGCTCATATAATGGCCTGTGAACATTCCCAGCAAGGGCATCAAGATGTGAAAAAAACCAATCACAATGCTGATGCGCAGCACGTCCCGCAGGCGTATCCCCTTCATACCGATCCCTACACCCAGCGACAGCGCGTCCATCCCCAGCGCTACCGCCATGATCAGAATCGTTACTACCTGCCCAGCATCGGCAGAGGCTGCCAGCATACTCCATCCCTCCATTATCCGTCTGTTCTTGTACACGTTATGCGGACAAGGGGCAAATCAGTACAAGCAGGCACTGAAAATACCCTAAACAAAGACGAAGAGAGAGGGGAATTTAAAATAAGAGGCTTTATAATTGACGGAAGCTACAACCGGATGATTCGATGGCCGGCCGCTTTAAGCAGTCGATTCATGACGGCGTCTCCCAACCCTTTCGGCGGGCAGGCTTCCGCCAAAATATAGGTGACGCCGTCCTCATCGCAGCGGCGCAGTACGCCGTATAGGCGTTGCGCTGCCTCGTACAGCGCGTCCAGCTTGCCGAGCGTGTAGACCCGTTCTCCGGCGTAGCCGGCGGCATGGTCATCGAACGCGAGCACCGCCGTGCGCTCCCCGCGCGCGGCTGCCTCCGCTAGCGCCCCGCGAATCCAGCCCGTCACTTCAACAGACGACGGGCCTTGTACCACGCTCAAGCGGCCTCGCGGCGCATAGTGCGTATACTTCATGCCTGGCGAGCGTGGCGCCAGGCTATCGGTGTCCTGCCCCGGTGTGGCAGCCAACGCCGGGTCCAATACGACGGCGCGTGCAACCGTAGCGAGCTGTTCTGCTGTCACGCCGCCAGGGCGCAGAATGGTGACGGTTCCGTCGTCACCTGCTTGCACCACCGTGGACTCCAGCCCCACCCCCGTGGGACCTCCGTCCAAAATACCGCCGATGCGGCCCTCCAGGTCCTCCAGCACATGCTGTGCCAGGGTCGGACTGGGCCTTCCCGAGCGATTGGCGCTTGGTGCAGCCAGCGGACAACCGGCTTCTGTGATCAAGCGCAGCGCGATCGGATGATCCGGCATGCGCACACCGACCGTGTCCAATCCTGCTGTCACACGCGCTGACAGTGCTTGCGGTACTACCGGCAATACGAGAGTCAGCGGTCCTGGCCAAAATGCGTTCATCAGCGCTCGGGCTGTATCGTTAATTTCCGCTACCATGCCTTTTAATTGAGCAGCATCGGAAATATGTACAATAAGCGGGTTATCGGACGGACGTCCTTTAGCAGCGAATACCGCCTCCACCGCTTTAGTACTGCGAGCATCCGCCCCCAGCCCGTACACCGTTTCCGTAGGGAAGGCTACCGTCTCTCCAGCCTGGAGAAGTGCGGCAGCCTCGCGTATGCCGTTTTCGGCGGCGATTAGAGCCTGTCCAGCCGAAAACTCTTCAGCACCTTCCCCATCCGTGTTGTACATAGAATTAACGGAATCTGCTTTTGCCACCTCAAAAGACGTGGTAGCAGGTGTAGTTATGCTTTCTTCAGGAACCAGACATCTTACATCCCACCAGTGTGTATGAGAAGACTGTGCCACCTGTTCCTGCCCTGCTCTATCCTTTTTCACAAATCCCGCGTCCAAGTCTTGCATTCGATTCACTTTATCACTCATATCAGATCATCCCATATCTTATTGTCATAAAGGCCAGTTCATTGCTCTAATCCCCAAAAATCCATTTGAACAAATCAGTTCAATTTGCCTCTGCCCTCTGTATATCTATCGTAAGCTCCATTATAGCATATGGGGAAGTTACACTCGTTGTCCTCTTTTCCATCGCTCTGGCGAAGCATTTAGGCAAACAAGCCGCTCACCCAGCTCCACAGCCCCGCAAGGGCATCCCACAGGAAAAAACGTACTTCCGGCTCCTTGTCAGTAGCATTCGTGCGACTGTCTCCATGACTCGTTTTTGCCGATACAGTTTGTGCCGCTGCTTCACCACTGCCTGCATCAATAAAACACAGCGGCGGGAACAGCACACACCACCAATTTTGTCCTTTTCCTTGCCCCAACGTAACCCGAAGCGCCTCATAATTCCCTGCCGGGTACACAAGACCACCGTACATTTTCGTCGGAAAAGGTACACTTGCCAGCTCTACCTTATGATTATACGCTATACCACGACGAGCCAGCTCCGCACCTACCAAGCGATCAATTTCAGGTAAATGTGCATCAATCAACACTCTGGCTTGGCTTAGGCTTTGTGGATTGTCCAGTTCACCGACCCATGTATTCATCTGCTGCACAATAGCGTCTCGTATTTCGCGTTTAACCAACTGATCCTCTGGACGATCCGAATTAGCCAAAATGCGTAGTCGGATAGAATCGTGTGGAATTACCTTCAGCCCTGCGCTGGTCACTCCAGACACTAGGGTTGCTTTTGCTCCTGTAGTCATCGCAGCATCCGTTTTTTGGCCTTCCCAAGACATCATTAATATTGAAATACAAAAGAGTATCATTGCAGCTTGCTTCATCCAGCTTGTCATCTTCGTCCCCCCAAACCCAAACTCTATCATGTCTATCAGTCTGTCCGGTTTGGGAGAGTCTAAACCTATGAATCTCGTAAAAAATAAGGTTATCGCAAGCTTATCGTCACTAGGGATATAAAAAAGCCCAGATTTCACAATCTGGACTCTTTCGTTATACCGTTTTAATTCATACAAATCCCCGTCAGGATTTAGCCACAATCCACTACACTAGGCTTTTTTCGCCTTCGTCAGGCTTACTCTGGAAGGCTGCGGCAGGTCATCCTCCAGTTCTTGCCCATGCACCTTAATACTCATCACCAAGCCAATACTAGCCATGTTAATAAGCAACGAGGTACCACCATAGCTTATGAACGGAAGCGTAATCCCCGTAAGTGGCATAATGCCCAGAAACGCACCAATGTTCTCAAAAATCTGATACAGCAACATGGACACAATCCCGACAATAATATATGGTCCAGCCCGATCCCGGCATTCCAGCGAAATCAGGATCATTCGATGAATCAAAATAAAATATAGCAATAGCAGAATGGATGAGCCTACAAACCCAAACTCCTCTGCGACAACTACAAAAATGGAATCCGCATACGTATAAGGAACACGCCCGGACTGTACCGAGGTTCCTTGTAAAAAGCCTTTGCCCATCATTCCGCCAGAAGCTATTGCCAGTTTGGCATTTTTGGTATGATAAGATGCCTTCGCGGTCGCTTCCTCCGGTACCAGCCAAGGGTCCAAGCGCTCTACCCAGTGGCTACGGCCAATGCCTTTCATAAAAGAATCTATCTCATCGTGAAATGAAATATACGCTTTAATCCCTCCGCCAACGGCGACTGCAAATACGATAAATCCGATTAGCGCATGGGATGCCTTCACATTACCAATCCATAGCATACCTATGACAATGACAATGTAACCGAGCGCATTACCCAAGTCATTTTGTGCCATGACCATGGCAAACGGGACAAAGCTCACGAGCGCTACTGGAAGAACATCCTGAATAAAATACAGCTTGCTCTTGCGCTTTTTAATCAGCATATACGCCAAAAAAATGATAAGAACCAGTTTGAATACCTCGGCAGGCTGAAGATTCAATCCGCCGATCTTCAAAAATCCCTGAGAGTTATTTACCGTCCCGCCAAAAAAGCCGAGAATCAACAGGAATATCCCGCCACCATATACGTACAAAGCTTTTTTGATGAATATCCGAAAATCGACTATCGCTAAACCCAAAATCACTACAAAGCCCAATATATAATACCCGATCATCTTCTGGTAATCATTTCCATGCTCTGCTAAGTTTGTAGGGCCTCTACCAGCGCTGTATACCGTGATGATACTAATCGCCATGAGCAAAACCAGAATAAAGATAACCGGACCGTCAATTTTTTTCAATTTCTGAAGCATGATTTCCCCCTGAGCCGTTTCTCGGTCATACTCCTCTTATTCTAAAGGAAAGACTCGCAAAAAGAAAATGCAGCACTATTCCGAGACACCAAGGACATGTCGCTCGATCCCCGCTAGGTCAGGAATGACTAAAATGTTCTTCCAATGACCTGCCTGTTCTAGTAGATCAGCCACGTCCCTGGCCTGTCCCATCCCCAGCTCAAACCCAATTAACCGGGGGGGCGCCTGAAGGAGCCCCAGTTGCTCCAGCATTGCCCGATACGGGCCGAGCCCGTCAGGACCTCCATCCAGCGCCATTCGCGGCTCATGGTCGCGCACCTCTGGCTGCAAGCCAGCGATGTCAGCAGCCGGAATGTACGGCGGGTTGGACACGAGAATGTCTACCGCTGTGCCCGCAAACGGCGCCAACAGATCACCCTCGCGGAATTCTACGGCTGCGCCGTTATCAGCGGCGTTCTGGGCCGCCATTTCGAGCGCAGCGGCCGAAATATCCCCCGCCGTCACGCGCCAGCTCGGCCGCTCAGCTGCCAGCGTCACGGCAATCGCGCCGCTACCCGTGCCAATGTCGAGCGCGTGCGGAGCGCCGCTCGGCCATAGCCGGTCACCGTGCTGGAGTATCGCCTCGACGAGCAGTTCTGTCTCGGGGCGCGGAATCAGCACCGACGGTGAAACCGCAAACGGGCGACCATAGAATTCCTGCTGCCCGATAATATACTGCGCCGGTTCACCCGCAGCTTTACGGGTCATGATCCGTTCCCATGTCTCCTTAGCGGAGGAAGGGAAAGGATCGCCCAGAGCGGCGTAAAACCTCGTACCTTCCAGTCCAAGCACATGTTCCAGCAGCAAGCGGGCATTATGCTGCGGCTCTAACACGCCACAGCTTCCTAAAAAAGAAGAAGCCTCAACTAAGGCTTCTCTGACACTCATGTTCCGTTCCGGCGGCATCCGATACACACAATCGCGTTCGTTCCCCAAAACTTAAACCTCTTGTTCCATCAAATCAGCCTGCTCTGCAATGGTGAGCGCTGATACGATTTCTTCGATCTCTCCGTTCATCACCTGATCCAGCTTATGCATTGTTAGACCAATGCGATGATCCGTTACACGGCTTTGTGGGAAGTTATAAGTACGGATGCGCTCACTGCGGTCCCCGGTACCTACTTTGCTCTTACGCTCGCCTGCATATTTGGCTTCCTCTTCCTGGCGCAGCATATCCGAAATACGGGCACGCAAAACTTGCAGCGCCTTCTCCTTGTTGGAGTTCTGAGATTTGCCGTCCTGACAAGTTGCCACGATACCTGTTGGCATATGCGTTACACGCACCGCCGACTTGGTTGTATTAACGGACTGACCACCCGCACCGCTGGAGCAGAAAGTATCCACGCGGATATCCTTGTCTAAAATTTCGATATCCACTTCCTCTGCCTCAGGCATCACGGATACCGTCGAGGTAGATGTATGAATACGTCCACCAGATTCCGTCGTCGGAATCCGCTGTACACGGTGGGCGCCGCTTTCGAATTTCATTTTGCTGTAAGCGCCGCGTCCGTTAATCATGAAGATAACCTCTTTAAAGCCGCCAAGGTCATTCATATTCGCATCCATCAGCTCTACACGCCAGCCTTGGGTATCTGCATAACGGGTATACATCCGGTACAAGTCCGCTGCAAACAGTGCGGCCTCGTCACCACCCGCAGCACCACGAATTTCGATAATAACGTTTTTATCATCGTTCGGGTCCTTAGGCAGCAGCAAAATACGGATTTTCTCGTCTAGTTCCCGCTTACGGGCACTCAGCTCTTCGATCTCCATTTTGACCATTTCACGCATCTCGTCGTCCAGCTTTTCACCCTGCATGGCTTTAGCAGCGTCCAGCTCTTCAACAACAGTTTTATATTCGGTATATGCTTCATAAGCAGGCTGTAAATCAGACTGTTCTTTGGAATAATCTCTAAGTTTTTTGCTATCGTTCGCCACATCCGGATCGCAGAGCAGTTCGCTCAGTTTATCGTAGCGGTCCGCCAATGATTGCAATCGGTCCAACAAGCGATTCACCTCTTCAGTTAAATTAATATGAAACCAGCTTTAAATTCACTGGCTACAGCTCTTTATTATAACAACTATTTGATTAATTAGCTACATAAAATACTTGCTAATTTGGGATTTTGCAAAAATCTGCAAACCGAATTGAAGTCGAATATACAAAATCCCTTTTTAGCGCGTTGTATAACAAACTTTCAACTAAGAAAAGAAATGGGAATCAAATAAAAAGCCGCCGCCCGGGACAGGCAGCGACTACGTAATTAGTACATGCGGGAAACACATATACAATTACTTAATATGTTTGTACATAAACACTGATTACTATACGCCGAAATGCATACTAGACATTAAAGCGGAAATGCATAACGTCGCCGTCCTGCACCACATATTCCTTGCCTTCCAAGCGAAGCTGACCACGTTCCTTGGCTCCGTTCATAGAACCAGCAGCGACCAAATCATCGTAGGATACAACCTCGGCGCGAATAAATCCGCGTTCAAAATCCGAGTGGATTACGCCCGCAGCGCCAGGTGCTTTTGTTCCCTTGTGAATCGTCCATGCGCGTACTTCCTGCACACCTGCTGTGAAATACGTATACAGTCCCAACAAGCGGTAAGCTGCTTTGATTAGACGGTTCAGACCGGATTCAGCCAGCCCCAGCTCTTCAAGGAACATCGCCTTGTCTTCGCCTTCCAGCTCAGCAATTTCAGCCTCTACTTTGGCGCTGATTGGTACCACTTCAGCATTTTCCGCTACTGCAAATTCACGTACCTTTTGTACATATGGATTGCTGTCAGCTTCCGTCACACCATCTTCACTGACATTAGCCGCGTACAGTACAGGCTTCATCGTGAGCAAATGAAGGTCACGTATAATCAGCTTTTCGTCTTCTGACAATTCTACGCTACGTGCAGGTTTGTCAGCATACAGCGATTCCTTGATCCGTTCCAGTACTTCAACCTCTTGGGCGTACTGCTTGTTACCGCCCTTCATGTTCTTGCGGGAACGATCAATGCGCTTGTCTACACTTTCAATGTCCGCCAGAATCAATTCCAGATTAATCGTCTGAATGTCGCTGATCGGGTCAATTTTGCCGTCCACATGGGTAATATTCTCATCTTCAAAGCAGCGTACCACATGGACAATGGCATCTACTTCGCGAATATGGGCCAAAAACTTGTTACCCAAACCCTCGCCTTTACTGGCACCTCGCACAAGTCCAGCAATATCAACAAATTCAAAAGCCGTTGGCACTGTTTTGTTCGGCACTACCAGTTCAGTCAGCTTATCCAAACGCTCGTCCGGCACTTCAACAACCCCTACATTGGGATCAATCGTACAAAATGGATAGTTTGCGGATTCCGCTCCCGCCTGCGTTATTGCATTAAACAGTGTTGATTTGCCTACGTTCGGCAGACCCACGATCCCCGCTTTTAAAGCCATAATCAGAACAACTCCCGTTTATATAAAATATGCGTTATACCCTCTGTTAGTTTACCAACCCACATTATATAGGAGAACCTATACATGCGGCAAGCATACAACAGTGGATTTAAGATTTTGCCGTAGCCTATTTAGATATCTTTATTTAGATTTCCTTGCTCATCTGGATATCCGTAACCCGATAACCTGACTTGCGATATACATGCAAAGCCCGCTCATTATGCCCAAATACATGCAGACCGATGCGAACCGCGCCCAGCCTTCGAGCTTCTTGTTCCAACGCCTGCATCGTCAACGTACCCAGACCCTGCCCCTGATATGAATCGTAAATGAGAATATCCAGTAAAAAAGCCTCTTTGCCTTGCGCACCTTCTGTAATGTTGAACCAGATATATCCCGCTTCCTTCGCACCCTGACCCGTACTATCTGAGTACTCCAGCATATACAGGTGAGCATGAGGTGTACCCAGTCTTTGCGGCAAGTATGTTGCGAAACTTTCCTTTGCCCGCTCCGGTGCTTCTTCCACCGTCCACGTGCCTGCCTGGATTTTTTCCTCCGCATAATCCGCGAGCGAACGCTGCTCAAAGCGTTCATACTGCTCGTCGTTCATCGGAACCAATTTGATAAATCCACTCATCCATTCGCCTTCTTTCTTAGCCTAGTCGTGTCTTTGAGACCTTCAATCCCAGCTACTCCGATGCCAAACATGACTGTACGCAATTCCAGCTCTACTTGCTCCAATCGTGCTTCCAGTGCCTCGCTAGAGGCGACCGCCGAACCAAGCAAAGAGCGACCAAAGCCTGCCATGTCAGCACCCAAAGCAAGTGCCTTCGCAGCATCGACACCGTTTTGCAGTCCGCCGCTACCGATCAGAGTGCCATTAGGCTGAGCTGCTCTAACCTCCACGATACAATCAGCGGTCGAATTGCCCCAATCTGCAAATGCCTCTGCCGCTGCACGGCGCACAGGATCAGGATTACGAAATTTCTCCACCTGGCTCCAGCTTGTCCCGCCTGCTCCAGCGACATCAATAAAAGCGACGCCTGCATCGTACAATCTCGAGGCCGTCTCGCCATCTATGCCCCAGCCTACTTCCTTCACGCCTACAGGCACCGAAAGACGAAGACACAATTCCTCGATGCGTTCAAGCAGCCCGCTAAAATCCAAATTCCCTTCCGGTTGGAAAATCTCCTGCAATCCGTTCAAATGCAGCACCAACATATCCGCTCCGGCAATTTCTACTGCACGTTGGCAATCGTCCACACCAAATCCGTAGTTGAGCTGCACTGCTCCCAGATTGGCAAGGATGGGGATGCTGGGTGCCAGACGGCGAACCGCAAAGGTTGAAGCCAATTCTTCTTTTTCCACCGCAGCTCGTACGGAGCCGACACCCAGCGCCCAGCCGCGTCTCTCTGCTGTCTCTGCCAATCGTTCATTAATCGCTCCTGTCTCGGTGCTACCGCCTGTCATCGAACTGATAAGCAGCGGTGTACGAATAGCTCCTCCCATAAAGGTTGTATCCAGACGCACCTCGTCAAAATGAAGCTCAGGCAAAGCGCAGTGCTTAAAGGCATAACGCTCCAGCCCGCTGGTAATGCCGTGTCCGGCCACATCTTCCTGCAGACAAAGGCGGACATGCTCAATTTTCCGTTCACCTGTCTGTGCGGCAGGCAACAAAGAGCCGGATCTGTCCGAGCCGTCAGGTGATCCCTTTATATTTTCAGCATTACTCATCTATGTTCCACCTCATCCAATCACTCTGTTTATTTCAGGTTCACGAAGCACAAATAAGACCGTTCCCGAACACGGTAACCGATCTATTTACTGTCTCATATATCCAATATCAGGCTTATAAAGCAGCTATTTTAAGATATTTTCATTGTATCATGGATGAAAAAATATATACACGACCGCTAACATTTTTTTATCGCCTATGGGCTAGAAGAGCCACACTCCTGTTAGAGCAGCGGCTTTTCTGCACAATGCCCTTCCAAAAGTGCCTCCCTATCCCAACATGGCAAAGCTTATCACAACTTCCTTTACCCCTTCATCGAATCAGGTACAGGTGTAATATTTTCTTGTGGTTCCTTAGTGCGTCCTTGACCAAGCTTAAACACTAGAATACCGCCAATAATGACGATTACACCGATCAGCTTATTGAAGGTAAACGGAATTTTTTCTAATCCCAGCCAGCCTAACGAATCCCATAGCAGGGCGGTACCCAATTGCGCCGTCAATACTATGGAGATTGCATAGGTAGGACCAAGTCGCTTCATTCCTTGCACCAGACAGAACACAACCCCGACACCAATCATGCCACTGAACCAGTACCACAGCTGCATATGCTGTAGAGCAAATGTATTTTTCCCTTCAAAAATAAGACTCCCGAGTAAGGAAGCCAAAAACCCTGTTCCCAGTACCAATGTCGTTGTGGCCCATGAACCTGTCCGCTCATTCACCTTATTATTGAATATCGTTTGCAGACTGACCAAAGCCCCTGCGATAACTGCCAATATAAGCCCTAATAACATATTTAGCTCTCCCTTGAAGTCTCTTTAATGTTTTGCACCTACTCAAAGCAATATGATTACAACGATTCATAAATATTATGGCCAGCCAGTTCACTCAAACCTTTTCTGTCCCGAATGACAATGTAACCCTTTGCCCGTTCAACCAATCCCTCTTCAATCATCTTGCGAATAACACGGTTAAGGTGTCTGTAGCTGGTTCCGATCAAATTCGCCACATCTACCAGCCCGGATACACGTAGCTCCTCATGAAAGACAGAATTGGACTCGTCAAAAGAAACAGATAGCAGATAGCTCGCCAGCCTAACCTCCACCGGATACATAAGGTTAAAGTTGGAGAAATCAGAATCCAGACAAAACTTTCGCGTGACAATATCCAATAGAAATTGCAGCAAAGGTGCATAGTCTTTGCCATACTTATTCATCCATTGGTGATGAACACCTATCACATAGATCGGTGACACTGCCTCTACTGTATTGATGACGTGACTATTACGAATATATTCAACATCGCCGATGACCTCGATCGGTGTTTTGAAGCAAAGGATTAGCGTCTTTCCTTCTGTAGAGCTGGTAAAAATTTTGACCTTGCCCTGCACCAGAATATACAGATGTTCAATAACATCTCCCTGCGAACAGAGCTTTTCCCCTTGCTCCAAACGATGCAGCGACAAGTAGGGATGCAGTGGCTTGTAGAGTATGGATTCTAGCTGATGCAGATGCAAAAAATACTTTAGCTGCTCTTGATCCTGAATTTCTCTCATCTCTTGGCTCACCTTCAGTTTCTACGTTCTAAGCTTCCTCTATAAATAAAATTATTTTAAAGCTTCAGAATAATGACACCCGCGATCATCATACCGATACCTATAAATTGTGGCAGTTTCATCTTTTGCTTCACGATACCAAACCATCCCTTGATGTCTACCAGGAAGGTTAAACATAACTGAGCGATCAACAGCGCCGAGATTGTGAATGTAACCCCAATATGTTGAATAGCTGTGACCTCACTAAATATAATGATAGCCGCAAAAGCACCACCCCAAAGATACATTGGCTTTACCTGTTTCATTTCAGACACACGGCCATCCTTTGTAAACATCCAGACTAAAGCTGCCAAAATAAATCCTATTAACTGAGTAACGGTAGCCGCCTGCCATGTCCCGATATCCTGACTAATCCGTGTATTCGCTACCCCTTGTAACGTAATACAAGCGCCTCCCAGAAAAGCAAACAAAATCCCTCTCATTAGTTGTTATTCTCCCCATGTAAATGACTTTTGTATCTATTTAAGTATAGGTTAGCCTGACCATAAAGGACATATGTCCTCAATTCATAATAAAAAGTTCTTGGTTTCCTTCCGTAGCCATCCCGCTTCAACCCTGTGCACTTGCGGTAATAATTAGACAGTATCTAATCATAACCCACATGTTCGGACACGATAAAAAGGAATACAGCATTTCAATGGAGGAGTTGATCGTCGTATGACTAAACAAAATTCGCTGCATTCTGTGCCAGAAAAATCAAGGCAGAAGGGCCGTTCTATTAAAATCGCCATTCTGGTGCTTATCCTCTGGCTGATTGCCGTCATGCTGTATCAGACCCATAAACCGTTGCCTCCGTTTATCTCTTATGAAAGTCAGGAGTATACAACGCACGAGGTAAACTTTTGGACAGATTTGACCTACCCAACCGGGGATGGGAGCACAGCACAACATGAAGGACAAATTTTGAATCGTATGCTCGGGATCATTGATGAAGCCCAGCAATTTATCGTCATTGACCTGTTTCTGTTCAACGATTACAAGCATAAAGGCCAGCACTTCCCCGAAGTCAGCGCACAAATGACTAATCATCTTATCGCCAAAAAGAAGGCCCATCCTGAGATGCCTATCTTCTTCATTACAGATGAAGTCAATACCAACTATAATTCTGCTCCCAATCCGTTGTTGGAGAATATGAAGCGGGCAGGGATTCAGGTCGTGCAGACCGATGTAGACCCGTTACGGGACTCCACACCCCTCTATTCAGCGGTGTGGCGTACTTTTTTCCAGTGGTTCGGGCAGCAGGGGACTGGCTGGCTTCCCAATCTGATGGCCAGTGACGGACCTGACGTTACAGCTCGCTCTTATTTAAAGCTGTTAAACGTCAAGGCCAATCATCGAAAATTGGTAGCCAACGAGCAAACTGCTCTCATCTCTACAGGCAATGTTCACGACGCAAGTGCCTATCATTCCAATGTTGCCCTGGAGGTGAAGGGACCGATCATCGGGGATATTTTACAAACAGAGCAGGCGGTATTGAACTTCTCGGGTGGGGGGCAACTTCCTATGTATACACCTCAGGCAGAGCCAATAGTTCCATCAGGTAAGGACCGCTACCGGATCAAATATCTCACCGAAGGCAAAGTATATACCTCCGTTCTCAATGGCATTAAGCAGACGAAGCAAGGGGACAGCATTCATATGGGTATGTTTTATTTGGCTGACCGCAAAGTCTTGAATAGCCTGCTGGATGCCTCGGCACGCGGTGTGAGCATCCAATTGCTACTGGACCCCAATGAAAATGCATTTGGTCAGGAAAAAATAGGCATACCTAACCGTCCGGTTGCCCAAGAATTGTCCGATAAATCAGAGGGAAACATTCAAATTCGCTGGTATCATACCACCCATGAGCAATTCCATACCAAGCTGATTTATATTGCCAGGGCACAAGGAGAGCATTGGATTTGGGGTGGCTCTACCAATTTGACCCCCCGTAATTTGGATGATTTAAATTTGGAGAATGAATTGTGGGTGGCCGCTCCGGCGGACAGCAAGCTGACCCGACAGGTGGCGGCCTATTTTGATAAGCTTTGGAATAATCAGGGGGCTGATTATAGTCTGGATCTAGCAGCTTACGAGGATCATTCAACATTTTGGAAAGATATTGTATATCGTCTCCAGGATATTTTGGGCTTTACTACATTTTGACTATAGTGTTACGACTATAGCCCATTTAAGCACATTCCTTGAAGCTTACAGCAGCGGTGAAAGTAGACGAGCGAGTGATTCCATTAAACGTTTGAACAGACGCTTTTTCATGAATTCCTCGCGTACGATCAAACTGGCATTGTGCAAATCTCGCTCGTAGTCATTCACCATTTGCTGCACACTGTGTGTTTGAATCAACAGAGCGTTCACTTCAAAATTCAGATGGAAGCTGCGCATGTCCATATTGGCTGTCCCAATAGTCGCAACTTCCCCGTCAATAATGAGAAGTTTGGAGTGCAGGAACCCTTTTTCATATTCATATACCTTGACTCCCACCTCCAGCAACGATTGGAAATACGAATGAGATGCGAGAAAAGGCAGCCATTTATCCGGTTTCGCGGGAAACAGAATACGCACGTCCAATCCAGATAAAGCAGCCATCCGTAAAGCAGTCAGGATATCTTCATCCGGGATAAAATATGGAGTGGCAATCCAGACGGATTTGCGGGCGGATGTAATCATGGAGAAGAACAGATTTTTAAGCACTCTCCGCTCATTGTCCGGTCCGCTGGCAATAATCTGTACACCGCCGTCCGTGATCGGTTCAATATCGGGAGACAGATATTCGCTATCCAGCACCGATTCACCCGTCATATGAAGCCAATCCTGTAAAAATATAAGTTGAAGCGTCCGCACCGCTTCGCCCTTCACTATCATATGCGTGTCACGCCAAAAGCCGTAGGCTTTGTTGCGGCTGAGATATTCATCTCCCACATTTAGACCACCGATTAACCCGATATTGCCGTCGATAACTACAATTTTACGGTGATTACGGTAGTTTACCCGGCTGGAGAAGAACAAGATCCGTGCACCGCCATATGCGACAACCTCTACTCCTGCATCCTTCATTTCCTTCAGGAATGCCTTCGATAGCTGAATACTACCGACCGCATCGTACATAAACCGTACCTTAACACCCGCTTTTGCCTTCTCGATCAAAATTTTCTGAATGCTGGTACCGATATCATCCGACCGGAAAATGTAATATTCCATATGGATATGATGCTGCGCCTTGCGCAGTTCTTCCAGCAGCGTGGAGAAGGTTTCATCTCCATTATTCAGAATCTGGGTTTCAGTCGCAAAATAAATCGGAGAGCGGGCCAATCTCCGGGCCAGACGCATCAGCTGCTGCTGTTCATCTGTAAAGCAGGTCAAATCTCGTTTGACCCGCAAAGCATCCTTTTCGATACGCTCATAAGCCTGTTGGTCACGCAAAGCTTTTTTGTCGTACTTACGGCGCTTGAACACATTTTGCCCAAACAAAAAGTAAAGAGGAAGTCCAACGACTGGCAGCAACGCCAGCAGCAAAATCCAGGACATGGTGGTGGAAGGATTACGATTCTCCGAAAAAATAATTAGACTTATGGAAATAACCGTCAGGGTAGAGAAAATACTGATGACAGTTCCTTCATTTTTGCCGATGTAATTAAACAAGCCAAAATAATAAATAATAAACACCATAGCTGCGATTAATACGGCCAGTAAGCTTCGCCTCATAACTAACCTCACTTCCAATGAACTGCATTTAAACAGGTATTCTTCATTATATTGTACATGAGCCCCATATTTCTTCCCACTTTTTTATTTAAATGTTGATTAAAAAAATCCAAAAATACATCACGGAATGTCGTTGTGTTGACACTTACTTTTTTTCATGCAAAAATAAACTAACGAACGTTAGGTAGGTGATGATAATGGGAATGGAAGAGATTCGAAAGGCCGCTCTTTTTCAATTTGCCGCTAATGGGTATGAGGGAGCATCCTTAAGCAGTATTGCCGCCGAGGTTGGAATCCGAAAACCGTCTATATATGCGCATTTTCAGGGCAAAGAGGATCTGTTTTTGCAGGTGGCAAGTTATGCGTTTCAAGAGCAGAATTTGCGTATCTTTGAATACTTTACGGAACGCAAAGAGCAGTCGCTGGAGCATACACTGCATGACTTTCTCTTCTGGATGGAACAGGAATACGAGAGCAACAACTCAGCCAAGTTTATGCTTCGTTTTTCCTTCTTTCCACCTGTATCTTTATATAACGAGGTACTGAATATTGTGAATCCCTTTTTGGAACAAATGGAGCGAAAATTAACTCGTCGCCTCCGGAATATACGAAATCGGGAACCCATTGCACATATGAAGCCAGCGGATGTGGCTTTAGCCTACATGACATTGGTGGATGGAATCATGGTAGAGCTGCTGTACAGCGGGAGCACCAACTACCACCGAAGGTTGGAAGCGGCCTGGCCTATTTTTTGGCGTGGAATTACATTAACTCTACCTCGTGGAGGGTCAAGCAGTCTTGATTGTAAAAATCTAGTGAACTAAGGAGAAATTTCATCATGAATCGCAGTTGGATTTACGTTTTTGTTGGGGGCCTGATTGAGGTCGTATGGGTATCAGGTTTGAAGCATGCAGATTCTGTACTCACCTGGGCTGTAACTGTGCTGGCTGTAATGACCAGCTTTTATTTAATCATGAAGGCTGCGAAGCGTCTGCCTGTAGGCACGGTGTATGCTGTATTTACTGGACTGGGGACAGGGGGAACCGTTGTAGGCGAAATGCTGGTTTTCGGGGAGCCGTTCCAATGGTCCAAAACGCTGTTAATCGCCCTTTTGCTAGCAGGTGTGATCGGCTTGAAGTTAGTTACCGACCGTGATGCTCAGGAAGGGAGTGGTGCATAATGGCTTGGATCGCATTGGTTATTGCGGGATGCTCGGAAGTGCTTGGAGTTATCGGCATGAAGGGAGTTACGGTCGGCAAGGGGTGGAAGGCTTTGGCACTTATGATTTTATCCTTCATTCTTAGCTTTTCTCTGCTCAGCTACGCTATGAAAAGTTTGCCTATGGGAACTTCCTATGCCGTATGGACAGGTATTGGAACCGTCGGCAGTACGGTTACAGGCATGTTCTTGTATGGCGAGCAAAAAAGTGTACTGCGTGTTTTATTCATCGCCATGATTCTTGCCGCAGCATTGGGCTTAAAGCTGATTTCTTAAGGAGTGATGCCTTGTGATTACCACCGTAACGCTTAACGCGGCTGTAGATAAAATCTACACGGTTGCAGGCTTTGGATTGAATGCCGTCCACCGCATTGAAGACGGCCTGACAGTACCAGGCGGCAAGGGCGTGAATGCCGCTCGTGTCATTCGCACGCTAGGTCAGCCTGTACGGGCGACCGGGTTTGTGGCCGGACACACCGGACGGCTGCTCATCGACGGGTTGAGCGCGGAAGGCGTAGACGCCGATTTCATCGAAACGGCACAAGGGGAAACCCGACTCGCCATTACCGTGCTCGATCCAGCTGCCCGCACGCAGACCGAGCTGATTGAGAGCGGCCCGACCGTTGGGCCGCTCGAACTAGCCGCGCTGCGGCGCAAAATCGCGACCCTTGCCGAGGATTCGGCTTGGGTCGTTCTCTCCGGCAGCCTGCCACCTGGCTGCCCGCCCGATCTGTATGCCGAGTTGTGTACGCTGGCGAAGGAACGCGGCGCGCGGGTGGCGCTGGACGCGAGCGGCGAGGCGCTGCGCTTGGGCTTGCGTGGGAAGCCCGACCTCGTGAAGCCTAACGAGGACGAGGCCGCTCGCTTCGCGGGGATCGACGCCGCGCGCCCGGATGCCGCCGAAGCAGCAGCAGCGCAGCTGTTGGAAGCCGGTGCGCTGCTGGCCGTCATCTCGCTCGGCGCACGCGGGGCACTGGCGGTAACGCGTGATGCACGCTACCGCGTAAGCCTGCCGAACGCGGACATTGTCAGCGCGCTCGGCAGCGGTGACGCCATGGTCGCCGGGCTGGTTAGCGGCGCGGTGGCGGGACTGGAGCTCCCTGCCATGCTACGCCAGGGAGCGGCCTGCGGCACGGCGGCGGCTCTGCACGCCATGGCCGGCAAAATCGAGCTCCAGGACGTGGAGTGTCTGGAGCAGGGAATTATGGTGACGCTGTTATAATTCAGCGTCACTTTTTTATTACATCATTCATTCGCTTATTTAAACCTCGAATAACAGCTTTCTGAATAATTTATATTCCAAATATTCGTTGTCGGATTGGATTACAGCAAAACTCTGTTTTCCAGTATATTTTTCATACAAATATGCGATTTCGAAGGTCCCAGCTTGACTAGCGAATCCTGAAACTCTGCAATTTCCTCTACAGACGCGCTTTGTACCTTAATGAGATAATTAAATTCCCCGCTGATGCGAAACAAATCGGTAACCTCCTTCGCCTCCTTACAAAAATCAATCAACTCTTGGCAATGTTCTGTCTTGACCAGAATAAACGTTGTTGTCCCTCGATTCAGTTCCCGTAAATTAAATACAGCATTATATCCAGAAATAATCCCTCGTTCTTCGAGCTTGGTCATTCTTTCTTTAACGGACGGTTGTGACATCGAAATTTCTTTACTGATTTGGGAAATCGTTATTCGTGCATCATGCTGTAACAATGTCATGATTTTGTAGTCTATCTCGTCTATGTGATGCTGCATCTCAAGTACCTCCTGATTTGAATTTAGAAAGTAATGTTTTTCATCCAAAATAACTTAGGTTTCATAACCAATATAGTATAAAAATCTTATTTTAAATATATATATAGCACATAATTATTCATATAATAAGGTTTACTTACATATAAGGAGGATCTGAAATGAGTGTGAAGGGACTAGCTCATGTGGCCATCCAAGCCCGTGATTATCAAGCAACCATTGCATTTTATACCGAAGTATTGGGGTTTAAAAGCGGACATCACTGGAGTCTCCCGTCCTTTCGGATTCAAGAGGCTTCCATGCTGATCTCACCTGACCAAAGAACCTGTCTTGAAATCTTTGATAACGAAGCCGTCATTCCTGCCCAAGGGAAAAAGGCTGCATCCGAGCAGGATATTGCTCATGGAGCCTTATTACACCTCGCATTTTACGTAGATAATGTGGATGAAATATACCAAAAAGCCCTTGCCCACGGAGCAAAAACCTTTGTGGAACCCAATCAGCTTACACTTGGCGAACCTCCTCTAGTTGTAACCAATGCATTAGTCCATAGCCCTAATGGTGAGGTTATCGAATTTATCGAGGACGTTGATTTTGACATGTCCCTATCCAGCAAAAAGTAGTCCGCACAGCTATTAAAAAAGATCCACTTCCTGGGGAAGCGGATCTTTTTTTATATTCCATTCCTCTGCGCACATAATCTCTATGGAAAAATTAAACTAATCGTGAGTATTTCCGATATATTGATTATCGCTTGATTAAAGGAGTAGATTATCATTTCAATTGATTTCAATGTGTACTGGTTTCATTTTAGCTCCGATCTGCTCATGCCGTTGTTTAGCTTGATCGGTCTGCTGCTCATCTATTTTGGATTCAGGACGATCCGTCGCCATCGTTATCGTAAACGCCACTGGGTTCGTACTAAAGGGCAAATCGTAGATGCTCATATCGAGGTAGATATAGATGTCGTTCCCTTTGACCGTGATGATCCGGTAGATACCAGCTACACCCGCCGATTAAAGGTACGCTTCTATACCGCTTCAGGTGAAGTCGTGGAATTCTGGAATCCTTATAGTACCAATCTCAGCTTCAACCGGGTTGGCAGCAAGATTAAGGTACTATACAATCCGGCCAACCCTCGGGACGCCCGAATTGCTGGCGGTGTAAATGGTGCAGGCTGTCTGGCCTTTATGTTGTTTTTGATCGGTGTCCCCTTTGCTTTGAGCGGGGTATTCGCTTTATTGAAGTTTTTCCTCTAACAAGGATCAGGTCACATACTGGTCATAAAATTTATCGCCATATAAATGGCCAGACCCAAAATAATCAGTGCCGATATTTTGTTGAGCACAGTACCAAACTTTCCTTCTGAATCCATACGTCCTACAAGCCGGCCTGCCGTTGCCAGACCCATAAACCATATCCACGATACTGACACGGCAGCCAGACCGAAAGCCCAACGTTCCACACCGTTATATTGAAGAGAACTGGTTCCAATTACACCAACCGTGTCGAGTATGGCATGTGGATTCAGTAGCGATACCGAGGCGGCAAAAATCATCTGGCGTTTCGGCAGCATCGGCTGACTTTCTCCTGAGGAAGCAGCCTTCGATCTCCAAAGAGTCCAAGCCATATACAGCAAAAACAAACAGCCCGCTGCATAGAGCACATTCGTGAGCCATAGAAATTGCTGCAAAATGAGAGATACTCCCCCAACTGCAAGCGTGATCAGAATGGTGTCACAGACACCCGCTGTAATAACAGCAGGCAGCGCATTGCGGAACCGCGACTGGGACGCCCCCTGATTAAAAACAAATACATTTTGTACCCCTAAAGGCAAAATCAATCCCAATGCCAATAAAACAGCATGAACAATAGCTTCCAGCATGTTATGTACTCCCCCTAAAATCATGATATATCTTTTCACTCATCTTCCACTATTTCTTTCTATCCTTAGGTGAGAGCATTGTTCTGAATTTCTTATTTTTCCAGGTCATCTCTATTCTCTGTTTTTTGCATGGATGGTACGTCTTGTAAACCCTCCAATTGTTTCGCGATAAGCTGGTAATCCTGTGGATAGTTCATGTTAAACACAGCTTGCTTCCACATGTCTAAGCTCGCTCCCGGCCATTCGCCAGCTTTCTCATAACGAACATTCAAGGAGTTCAGCCAGTCGATCAGACGAAGCCGGCCACTCCGCAGGCATTGCTCAGCAGAGGGCAGCACACTTCGATGATATAGCCCCAGCAACGGATGTATACGTCCATCCACAGATGCAATTACCGCCTGTAATTCTGATTGTGTTGACTGAGGCAATAAGTCTTTTCCACAAAATGTTTTTTGCTCTCTTTGGACCTGTTGCTTCCTTTTTTCATTAGCTATCTCTTGGGTAGCTTCCCAGTTTGTTGCGTGTGCAAGTAAAGCATGGAATATCTCTGGTTGCACAAAAGGCATATCGCAGGCTACTACGACTCCCCATTCTGTTTTGGAAGCAGAAAGTCCTGCATGGATACCGCTCAAAGGACCCAAGCCTGGATATAGATCTACCGTTGTTTCCAGCCCAAGCGCCCTATACTGTTGTGAATCCCGAGTCACTACAATAATTCTTCCCGCAACTTTCTCTAGCTCAGCAGCTATCCTCTCCAGTACCGTAACTCCCCCGAACTTGAGCAGTGCTTTGTCCTGTCCCATTCTGCTAGAGCGTCCACCCGCCACAATAATTCCAGTCACCTCCACCACCATCGCACCTCCTTTTTTCTAAAAAACTATCTTGAAACAGCGATAGCTCTAATCATAGCATTTATTATAAAGCATAAAAAAACGGCGATCCCCACGGACCGCCAAAAAAGAGTACTTATTCGTCTAATTTATTGTTCTTTAGTTTGTAAATTTAATCAGTTGCAAAAACCGTTTTAATATCGAAGTTGCTTCTACCCGTGTTGCATGTTGTTTGGGAGCAAGCAGGTCTGGAGACACGCCCTTAATTAACCCTTGCTCTGTAGCCTGCGCCATAGCCTGTTGGGCCCATGGAGAAACAGTAGAAGAATCGCTGTAAACCTCTTTATATTCCTCACTAGAAGGAATGGTATTTAAAGTCTGAACGTAATCTACAGCCTTTTCAGCAATGACCGCAATTTCCTCGCGAGTAATCACCTTTTCTGGTCCAAATGACTGATTCCCGTAACCTCGGATCAGACCTGCATCTATCGCAGCTCCAACACTACCAGCATACCAGGCATCTTCTTTTATATCTGTAAAGTATTTAGGTAATGGCTTTTCCTGCAAACCCAATCCACGGACAAGCAGTGCCACAAATTCAGCTCTTGTTACAGCCCGATTTGGCTCAAAAATATCAGGCTGAACACCTTTGACAATTAGCTTGTTTGCCATCACTCCCACATCTTTTTGCGCCCAATGATTCTCCAGATCCTTAAATTTTTTGTCTGCTGAGACTACAGTATAAATACTGTTATGATTGGATTTGATGATTGCCTCCGTTTGTCCATTTACATTTCGGACCAATACGGGAACAGACGATAAAGCACCTCTCTTAGGATCGAACCATACAGCCACTACATGCTCAGGATCAACTTGAAGCCCCAGAATCAATTTCCGCTCCACGTAATTCCCGAAAAATTCAGTGATCTCTTGATTTCCAGCCATAAGCTTAAAGTCAACCGGATTCACCAAAACATCCGTTAGCCCTGTATCAGCAATAGCTTGTCTTACTTGTGTCCCGTTTTCGTCTGTTAACGACGAAATTTCGACTGTCAGGCTTTCTTCTGGATATAACGAAACCAATTTATCGATCAGTTCAGTAGAAAGAGTAAACTGAGCTACATCTGTCCGTATGCTTATCGGCAGATTTGTGTTTTCTTTCTTGTATTGTTTTAAAAAGGCGGAAGGTATACTTACTTTTGCTGCTTTACTATAGCCTGAAGCATCAACCACCAGTTCTTTCTGGTCAACATTTGTAACATTCAGAGTTTTACTGACATCGGCATTATTTAGCCCCTCTAGCTGAATCGAAGAATTCATATCGACTGTAGATTTAGTATCAGTTAATACTCTTTCTGTGTTTGTCGCAGATTCGGAATTAACAGATAGGAAATCTGATTCAGACGTTTTCTTGTCTTTCGAACGATTCGATCTCCCGCTGTGCTCAGCCCGCGTACGGAACGCCCAGTCCTCTGGCGTATGCATCCCTGCATACGGGTTCATT
>NZ_JBCNHI010000002.1:0-87920 GCF_050482105.1 Paenibacillus jamilae
AGTAGGACGTTGCCAAGCAAAAACAAAGAACACAGTCATTATGACTGTGTTCTTTTTGTATAACCGATTCATTTATTGCTCACATGAAAAGCTCATGCCATGTTTTCGGTTAAAAGGACTACGATATCCCGGTTGTCCTTTGTATAGTGCTGCCTGAAGCGTTGTTTTCAACTGAGATACAGTATGAATTGTGCAATGTTAATCTATTTCAACCTGTTCTGCCTGAAGGGCACTTAAGGCTTGAAGTTTACGGGTAATTTCCTTTTGCCACTTTGTATCTCCGACTTGTACGGCAAGATTGAGAAGATCCAAATAATCATCGATATGCAGGGAGGTTTTACTAAAAGTTTCTTTCACTGCGGTCCTGCCTCCTTTAAAGTCTATGTGTATTTATCATATCATTTAATAATGATAATCATTATCAAATAAAGATTATATTCATATTATGCCTGTCTTCTTGATAAATTGCAAGATATGATATGAATGAATTTTGAAGCACGCAAATGAGGGCTTAAAAAAACAAACCCTTCTCCTTAAGTTCACGCATTGTTCACGTCTTTTCTATGGAACATAATGAAAAGAACAAGCGGGCATTGAGTGTCCACCGACCAGGAGGATAAATTGCGCAATGCTTCAACCAGAGGAGGAAAAGGAACATGAGCAGAGCAAAAATGAAAGCGTTTGCCGTTTTGACGGCGAGCGCCTTGGCATTGACGCTGGCAGCTTGTAATAGCGGACAGAGCGCAAGTCCGGGAAATTCAGGAGGACAGAACGGAGGCAATGTAACGAAGGATGTGACGATCACCTTTCAAAACATCAATCCTGATCCGAGCACCCCTTCATACAAAATGATTAAGCAGATTGTCAGTCAATACGAGCAGGATCATCCTCATGTCAAAATTGAATTGGATTCGCTAAATACAGATCAGCAAAAGCTCAAACTGAAAACTCAAGCAGCAGCGAAGGAAGTACCGGATATCACGATTGTAAACCCGGCTGCACAGATGAAGCCATTCGTAGATGCCGGGCTACTGGCACCATTAAATGATGTAGCTGATAAAGAGGGGTTAAAGGACACGTTTCAGGATGGCCTTCTTAATTACTATAGCTTCAATGATAAGCTTTATGCTTTTCCAGATGGTAACAATATAGAAGTGGTGTTTTACAATAAAGAACTGTTCGAGCAGGCGGGAATTCAAAAGTTGCCGACCACCTTTGATGAACTGATTTCGGCGGTCAAAACGTTGAAAGCGAAGGGAATTACTCCAATTGCTATTGGGGAAAAGGATTCATGGACCGGTTCCCTCCTTTTTATGAATATTCTGTTGCGTACGAATGAAGGACCAAACTTCCTCAATGATGTGTTGGATGGCAAAAAGACGTTTAACGACCCGGCTTTTGTGGAGGCTGTGGATGCATTTCAGGAATTGGTGCAGGCTGGGGCTTTCCCGGATGGAGCCACATCGATTGACTATAACGCAGGCGGTAATATTTTTAAAACAGGAAAAGCTGCAATGTATATTATGGGCACTTGGGAAACAGGTTCTATTGACGCTTCCCCAGTAGCGGGTAAGGTAGGGGCGTTTCAATTCCCTACGGTGAATGGCAAAGGGAATGTGAATGAGTATGTCATTGCGCCAGGCAGCGCGTTTGCGGTATCTGCGAATAGTGAACATTTACAGGAAACGAAGGACTTTCTGCACTATTTCATTACAGAGATGCCCAAGATTCAGTTTGATCTGAAAAATGCAATTGGTAGCGGGCAGAAAATGAAAGGCGATCTGAAGGAAGCGGGTTATTCCGAGCTAGCGATTAGTCTCAATGAGCTGTTCAAAAATGTAAAAGGAGGAGACCTCGCTTTTGATAATACGATGAATCCGGCTATTGCGCAGGCGCATCTTAGTAGCATTCAAAATCTGTTTGTGCAACAAGAAGACTCTGCACAAGTTGCGAAGGAACATCAGAACACTTTTGAAGCGAACAAATAAGTGAGGATTTTGGAAAATTGCAATAAGCGATTTCCAATGAACAATGTATAGACCGAAATGGGGCCTAGTTCGTCCAGATATTGCACTTTGGAGCGACTGGAATGGAATTTCGCAAAATTCTGATATAGCAGACTCTAGGGGAGGAAGCGACAGTGCCCTTCCCTGATTCAGAATCACATATGGCTAATAATTTCCAGAGGATGCTCCGAATCAACACAAAGGAGATTAGAGCATGAATGTACTGAAGGTGCCGGCACGCACGATTGCCGTTTTCGTGCTACCCTGCCTGTTGCTGTATACCTGTATGGTATTTGTTCCGATTCTGGTATCTGTGTATTGCGGGTTGTTGGACTGGAACGGAATTGCTGAAGCAAAATTTGTGGGGCTGGCTAATTTTAAACGTATTTTTACAGCCGATCCAGTATTCTGGCCGTCCGTGAAGCGGACGATGATGTTCGCTGTATTTTCTATGCTGGAAATCCCGCTTTGTCTGCTGTTGGCCATTTTGCTCAATCGTTATGTGCGTAGGGCGAATACATTGGTAACGATGTATTTTTTGCCGGTCATTCTATCGGTGGTTATTATCGGACAGTTATGGAAGACGATCTATAATCCGGCCTCAATGGGTGGGATGCTGAACGGTATTTTGACGGCAGTCGGACTGGAAGGCTGGACACGCTCTTGGCTGACGGAACCGCAGATAGCGATGTATGCTCTATATTTTGTATCGTTGTGGCAATATTTTGGCTACCATTTGCTTATCCAGTTTACCGGGGTACAAAATATACCCAATGAGCTGTATGAAGCAGCTAAAATTGATGGAGCAGAAGGCTTCAAAGCTGATCGTTACATTACAATGCCGCTCATTGTGCCTATTTTCAAAATATCTATTGTATTAGCCTTCATCGGGTCCTTGCAATCGTTTGATTTGATCTGGGTGATGACGGGGGGTGGACCGGCCCATGCGACGGATACAGTATCCACATATATGTACAATATGTCCTTTTTATCTATGAAATACGGGTATGGCAGTGCATTGGCCTTGTTTCTCGTAGTAATCTGCTTGTCATTTACAATTGTGATAAATTTTGTTTTCAAACGAATCGAAAATAAGGTAAGCTAAAGGGGATGGGACTGTTGAACGCCTTGAAGAAAATGGGGGTTTTCTCCCTGTTGGCCGTCTTAGTGGTCACGCAGTTGTATCCACTTTTTTGGCTGCTGACCTATTCGTTGAAGACGAATGAAGAGATATTAAGTTCAAGCTTCTTTGCACTCCCTCAAGTGCCTCAATGGCACAACTATCAGGAAGCCTATGAATCAGGGAGCTACTTGCGTTATTTAGGAAACAGTGTGCTGGTGACTGGGGTTACGATGATTTTCGTCATTGTATTAAGCTCGATGACTGCTTATGCAATTGCACGTTTTCGCTGGCGTTTTGGGGCTGTTGTGCTGACGCTGTTTTTGGTCGGAATGATGATCCCCATGCAAGCTACACTGCTACCGCTGATGGTGATGTTTAAAAACGTCCATATTCTGAATACGTATTTCTCGCTGATTTTACCCTATATTGCTTTTCAGACACCGATTGCGGTCTTCATCCTATCCGGCTTTATGCGGTCCATTCCCCACGAAATTGAAGAATCCGCCTACATTGACGGAGCGAGCATTTATCGTATCTTCCGCAGTGTAATCTTACCCATCTCGATTCCGCCTATCATGACCGTGTGTATTTTAACCTTCATTAATATCTGGAATGAATACATTATGGCTGCCACCTTTATCTCGTCCGAAAAGCTAAAGACCCTCCCTTTCGGCGTATATACGTTCGTCAGCCAGTATTCTGTGAACTACGGCAATATTGGTGCTTTTCTAGTTATGGGAGTCTTACCAGTCATTGTTATTTATTTTGTCCTGTCCGAAAAAATCACCAAGGGCATGGTTGCGGGAGCAGTTAAAGGATAGGCGGCCGATGCGAAAGGAGCGCACGGAGGTATGATGCGCCGTTTTCAATCCATTCAATACCGCTTGTTTGTTCTGTTCCTGTTGAGCATGTCCAGCATTGTGCTGGCGGTCAGTCTGTTATTTTACAACCGTACTACGGTGCAGTTCCATGATAAGATCAGCGAGCTTGCACGTAAAAATGTATCCCAGACGGCAGGCCTGTTCGAATTGCTGCTCGACAGCTATAACAGTCTTTCCAAGTCGATCAGCAACAATATGGATTTGGTTCGTCTGCTGACGACAGATCATAGTGATTTACCTGCTGTCAATTACATCAACGAACGCACGATTACGAATATTCTTGGAGCCATCTACTATTCACGGAAGGATCTAATTGGCATTCATGTTATCACAGACACAGGCAAGGTATACAATTACGGAAATTATATGAACGTCATTGACACCCAATACGAGCATACGGAATGGTACAGGGAAATTCGAAGGTCGGCAGGCAAAATTGCATGGCTGGGTGTTTATCCTCACTCTGTCATCGATCAAGTGGAAACCAGGCCTGTGTTTGCATTTGGACGGCAGCTCTATGATCTGGATGAACACAAGCCGATCGGTATTGTTTTGTTTGAGGCTGAACCACGTTCAGTATTGTCCGCTCTCCACAATTTACGGCTGAGCACTAATAGTCAGGTCTATCTGTTGGGTCATGAAAATCGAATTGTGTCGGCTACTTCTTCTGATCCGCCGCCAGATTTGCAAAATCTAGAGCAGCAGGTCCCGGAAGAGGATGTAATTGTAGATCGGAATAATGAGAAAGTTGTAATCGCTTCCAAGCTTCCGTTTGCCGATTGGTCGGTGATTAGTGTGACACCCAGTGAGGATCTGAACGTGGAACTGGCGCAAAATCAAAGATATTTATTTATCGTGGCACCTATACTCATTATGGTGTCGGCGCTAATTGCGTCCATCGTCTCCAGGGGAATCTCTCTGCCGCTCAAACGAGTTATTCGGGAAATGAAACGGGTAGAGACAGGCAATTTCCGCCACACGGTAAACATCACATCCTATGAAGAAATCAACCAGTTGGCGACCTCTTTTAACCATATGGTAAGGCAGATTGCAGAGCTGATCGAACTGGTACGTATATCATCGGTCAGTGAAAAAAATGCAGAACTGCACGCCCTACAGACGCAGGTTAATCCACATTTTCTGTACAATACGCTGGATATGATCTACTGGATGCTGGATGAAAAGGGACAGGATCAGCTTGGTGAAGTGGTTCTCTCCTTATCTCACATGTTCCGTTACAGCAGTCACTGGGAAGAGGGGGCCGACGTAAGCCTTCGGGAAGAAGTAGAGCAGGTCGGCCATTACCTCACCATTATCCAGGCTCGGCTGGAGGGCAGGGTATCTGTTGACGTCCACATTGAAGAACGGTGGCTGGATATCCGTTTACCCAAAATGACCTTACAGCCATTGATTGAAAATGCGGTGAAACACGGACTGGAGCCTCTTCATGCAGATACAGGTGGCAAGTTGCTTGTCAGAGCAGAGGAGTATGGAGGTGTATTGAGTCTACATATTATCGACAACGGTGTAGGAATGGAGTATGAACGATGGGAGGTGGTCCAGGTCGCTTTGGCAGAACCCGGCAAACAGGCGGGCAGCGGGCAGGCGGGAGGCATCGGCCTGCAAAACCTAAATTTAAGGCTACGGCACATGTTCGGAGAAGAGTACGGCCTACGGATCTCCAGCGCACCAGGGGCCGGAACGACAGTCACTGTAAGTGTGCCTCTGCCACAGAAGGAGGAGAAACATGAATATTCTGATAGCTGACGATGAAAATATGATTCGACAGGGGATTCGGCGTACTATTGGCCAAGCTCTACCAACCTGCGGCATTCATCTCGCTGCTTCCACCGAGGAAGCAGCAGGCATTCTGGCGGAGCATCCTGTAGATATTGTGTTAACTGATATCCTGATGCCCGGTATGGATGGTCTGGAATTCATGCGTATTTCCAAGCGAAAGCATCCTCATCTGCAGTGGGTTGTCATTTCGGCCCATTCCGACTTCCAATATGCGCAAAGAGCAGTAAAGCTGGGTGCCAAAGACTACCTGTTAAAGCCAATCGGTAAAAAGAAGCTACTGGAATGCATTGAAGTGTTAGCAGCCGAAGCCCTTGTGGCCTCACAACAGGCGAACGAGGGCAGGCTTCTTAAATCCAATATGGTCTATTTGCGTGAAGCTGTTTTCCAGCGTTATGCACTTGGATTGGATACAGGTAAGCTGGATATACAGCCCTTCGTCGAAAATTATCCAGAATTCCATCTTTTTATGGTTCGCATGGAACCTGACCACAAGCAGACGCATTTGGAGCATTTTATGATTGAAAATGTGCTGTCCGAGCTTATTGAGGCTGGAGGTAGCGGCTTTGTCGTCAGTCTAGACCGCCATAGTCTGCTGGGAATAGCAAGGCTTAGGGACGAAGCAGAGGCTGCACGGCTAGAGACGCTGCTTGAATCCCATTTGAAGCGTTATGTGAAAGTACCTCTGCAAATTACACGTTCGGGTGTTCACCACAATTTTGCATCCATACCTGAAGAGGTAGCGCGATTAAGGAGAACGCCAGAGGAGATTGCAGCCGCAGCAGCGGACACAGGAGAATGTCTCCGCAGGGGCATGCATACAGTTGATGTAGCATTACAATATATTCGAGCTCACTTTACAGAGGAGCTGTCACTGGAAAAAGTGGCCTCAATCGTATTTTTAAATCCAGTGTATTTCAGTCAGTTATTCAAGCAAAAGACGGGACAAGGCTATAAGGATTACGTCATTTCCTTGCGTATGGAAGAGGCAAAGCGGCTGCTAAGTGATCCTCATTTGCGGCTGGCTGATATTTCCGAACGGATCGGCTATCAAGATATGAGGCATTTTACTCAGGTATTCCGACGCAAATGTGGAATGACTCCGACCGAATATCGGCATCAGGGAGTCAAGTGAGGTACGCAAAACCTGGATGCGGTTTACTGAGTGATACAAGACTGTTCTGGAGTAGAGCTTCTACTCTAGAGCAGTTTTTTGTGTTACTTTGAAGTCATAGACTAATATAAAGGGGATTTGGTATTTCATGCAGACGCAAAGGATCGGCCAGGAACTGTTCACGCTGCTGAACGGCCAGGGGTTAGAGCACAAGCAACATGAAGCAATGATGCTGTTGACGGTTACGGAAGATCAGTGGCCGCACATAGCGATGATTAGTGTGGGTGAGATTGTAGCGCTGGATGAGGAAAATTTGCGTCTGGCATTGTGGCCAGGTACGACCACGACAGGTAACATGATCCGTACGGGGAAGGCGACGCTCGTGGTGTTCACCGGGGGAAAGGCGCATTATGTGCGGTTGTCGCTGGAACATCTGCCCGCTTTGCGTGAAGCCAAGCATGTGCGTGAGCGATTTGCGGCGCGGGTTTTCGCAGCTAGAGAAGATTCGGCTCAATATGCGGATATCTTGACAGGTGTCACAATTCGCCTGAAGGAGCCGGAATCGGTGATCAATCGCTGGAAAGAGACGGTGGCAGAGTTGTTGGTATAAAGCTATCTAATTATGACAAATCATCTTTGTAATTGCCCAGTTTACCGTTAAAATAAATGCAAGGAAATAAGCGCTTACAAGGAATCAGGTTCAGCCTGTTGGAACAGGAATTAGAATGTAAGGGGAAGCTTGTTTCTTTTGAAGGGAAAATAGGAGGGATGAATATGTCTCGTTTTGACAAAGTAGATCAGCTATTGCAACGGTTTTTAGCGAATGGACCAGCAGGATGTGGTTGTGCCATTGCACAAAACGGTCAAGTATTGTATGAAGGGTACCATGGATATGCTGATGTGGAAACTCAGAGACCGATTACTGAAGATACCGTGTATCGCTTGTTTTCCATGACCAAGGTTATTGTATGTGCGGCTGCCCTTATGCTGTACGAACGCGGTCAATTTTTATTGAATGAGCCTTTGTATGAGTATTTACCTGAGTATCGTAATTCGTATGTATTCAAAACTGCTCCTAACGGATACACCTACGTTGATAAGGCGGATAATCCTATTTTAATTAAGCATATATTCAATATGAGTGCAGGCATTCCTTATGCTTCCGAGTTTTCAGGCACAGGAAAAGCTATGCAGAAGGTCATTGCAGCATTAAAGGAAAAGCAGGGAACGTATGACCTGCGTACGGAGATTAAGGCGCTTTCTAAAGTTCCGCTCGCATTTGAACCGGGAACACGATGGTTATATGGATATGGGCACGATCTTGTTGCGGGTCTTATTGAAGTGATTTCGGGTAAATCAGTAGGACAATTTTTGAAGGATGAAATCTTTGATCCACTTGGAATGAACAATACAGGTTATCGTTATCACGGAGATATTGAATCGCGGATGGCCTCCATGTATCGACGGACAGACGCAGGAAAACTTGAAAAAATTAAGGGTTATTTGGATGAATATCTTCAGCCAGATGCTATATATGAAGGTGGGGGCTCAGGTTTATATTCGACCGTCAAAGATTACCTCACATTTTCACAAATGCTGTCAAATGGCGGCATGGTAGACGGTGTGAGGGTATTGGGGAGAAAAACCATTGATTTAATGCGCACAAATCATCTGGATACAGCCCAGCTATCGGATTTTACCAATTCATACCATACAGGTTATGGCTATGGACTGGGTGTGCGCACGTTAATGGATAAAGCGGCTGGGCACGCCAACAGCTCGATTGGGGAGTTTGGCTGGACGGGAATGGCGGGTACTTGGGTTTCTATAGATCCGAGCGAACAGTTCTCCGTCGTATATATGCATCAGCTCGATCCCAATATGGAAGAGTATCACCATTTGAGAGTTCGTGCGGCAGCTTATAGCTGTTTGTAAAAGTACCGATTCTAGTTAATAAGGACCAAATTTCCTTTAAAGTCTAAACTATTCTTTTCCATATGACGACATAAAACGTAGGTGTAGGGATTTTGCGAAATCCTTAATTTTTAGCAATGAAATGGGAGGGAATTAGATTTTGAAGAATAGATGGTCCGGTTTTCTGGCGTTGGTCATCCTGATTTCAAGCTTTACATCATATGCAGGGTTTGCATCTGCAGCAGATGCAGTGCTTTCCAAGATTGTTCTTTCCTCTAACGAGGTAACTTTGCAGCAGGGAGATACGGCTGCATTGACGGCAACGGCTGTTTATAGCGACGGAACGACCTCAAATGTAACCGTAAGCACGGATTGGAAAAGCGATAATACAACTATCGCTACGGTGTATAACGGTACGGTTTCAGCCAAGGCTGAAGGGGAAGCAACCGTGGTAGCGACCTATAAGGAGAAAGTCCAATCGGTTCAGGTGCATGTCACGAAAAAGGTTAAGGCACTGACATCCAATGTACAAAGCCTGAATTTGCGTTCAAGCGGCACAGGACAGGTTGATTTGACAGCGACTTACAGTGATAATACAACAGCTCAGGTTTCGGGTGAGGCTACTTGGACCTCGGATAACCAAAAGGTAGCGACTGTAGTCAACGGTTTGGTTACCGCTCAGGGAGCAGGTACAGCTAATATTAAGGCCGTATATGGACAACAGACTGTTACGATTGCTGTACAGGTGGAGCAGGTTAAACGTCTCGATGTCAGCTCATCAGAGGTTTCTCTTTTGTTGAAGGATACAGAGAAGGTTAAATTGACAGCAACGTTCCCAGATGGATCGGTTCAGGATGTTACAGAGTCTGCTGAATGGAGTTCCAGCAATACAGCTGTGGCAGATGTTCTGAAAGGCACTATTACCGGCTATAGCGCAGGTAAGGCGACAATTACAGGTAAATATGGCACGATGTCCGCTACGATTGCGGTGGATGTGGATCAGACGAATAAACTGAAAGCCAGCGAATCCAATATTTTTCTCCGCTTGGATGAATCAAAAAAAATACAGGTATCTGCTGTTTACCCAGATGGAACGGTAACAGATATCACAGATAAAGCTACTTGGGCATCAAGCGATGAAAAAGTTGCAACGGTGAATAAAGGAACGATTATGGCCATCGGAGCGGGTTCGGCTACGGTGACTGCTAAGTATGGAGATAAGACAGTTTCGATCAAGACAGATGTCGAGACCTCTAGATTTCTGGATTTGAGCGAGGACAAGCTGAGCTTGAATGCTAAGGAATCCAAAAAGCTCAAGCTGACAGCAACGTACGTAACAGGGACGGAAGAAGATATCACAAGTAAGGCAGAGTGGAAGTCCAGCAATGAAGATATCGCTTTTGTCAGCGCGGGAGAAGTCACAGGTTATAAAACAGGTGAGGCTACGATCACAGCTTCTTATGGCGGCAAAACAGCTACAGCTACGGTATCCGTAAATGTGCCTGGTGATCTGTCTTTGTCTTCCAAAACTGCAACGATTGATATTAATGAGGATTATACTGCGACTCTGACGGCTACTTATGGGGATGGGCGTAAGGAAGATGTGACACAGGATGCGGAGTGGGCTTCAAGTGCGGAAGATATTGCTTCTGTGTCCAAAGGAACGATTACGGGGAAGGCAGCCGGTAAAGCGGTTATTACAGCGACCTATAATGGCAAAAAACTGACGATTAACGTGCAGGTAGGCCTTGTGGACCGTTTGGAAACAGACTCGCGTGTAATTGCCCTCGGTGCTCAGGAAACGAAGCAGTTGAAAGTATCGGGAGTTAAGAGTGGCGGTACAAAAACAGACGTAACCAAGGACGCCACTTGGACTACTAGCAATGTAAAGGTAGTTGAAGTTAGCGAAGGTTTGATTAAAGCGAATGCAAGCGGTAAGGCAACGGTCACTGCTTCATACGGCAAGCAAACCATTACGTTTACGGTAGAAGTGGACGTAGCGCAAAAGATTGAAGCGGATGCAATTGCGTTATCACTGAAATCCGGGGATCAAAAAACGATCGCAATCGTGGTTAAATCCAGTGATGGCAAAGAAAAGGATGTTACAACCCAAGCTGAATGGAAAACGTCCAACTATAAGGTAGCCACCGTCAAAAAGGGTCAGGTTACCGCGGTCAGCTACGGTAAGGCTAACATTCAGGCGAAGTTTGGCGGTAAGGTGATCAGCGTGCCTGTTGATGTTGATACGCTTAAATACCTGCAAACGGACGAAGTCGCCTTGACTTTGAAGGCAGGGCAGTTGGCTAAGGTGACAGCTACCGCCACGTATAAGGATGAGTCGGAGAAGGATGTTTCCAAGCCGGCTGTCTGGTCCTCGTCCAGAATTGTTGTTGCAACCGTCAAAGACGGCAACATTAAGGCACAGGGCAAGGGTAAAGCTGTAATCACAGTGAAATACGCAGGTAAAATGACGAAGATACAAGTAACCGTTCAGTAATCTGTAAGATTGAAAAGAAAAAGAGCAAGCATACGTCTAGGGACGACATGCTTGCTCTTTTATTTTTAAGGGGTGGACTCGCTTCTTTATACAAGGAGGTTACCGCTTGTAAATTATCACTTCCCCTTTCTGACCGATGTGTTGCGTGTAAGTGATTCGGTCAAACGCTTGCCAGTGGGTGTCTGGGCCAAGCCGCCTTTGGCGGTCTCGCGGTGCTTCGACGGCATTGCGCTGCCGACTTCAAGCATCACGTCAATGACTTCGTCAGACGGAATGGCGCTGCGCACACCCGCCAAAGCCATATCTGCTGCGGCAAGTGCGGTCACGGCTCCCAGCCCGTTGCGCACGATGCATGGAATCTCGACCAGTCCGGCGACGGGGTCGCAAATCAGACCGAGCGTGTTCTTGAGCGCTAGTCCTACGGCGTGAACGGCCTGCTCAGGTGTGCCGCCGCGTAGCTCGACCATCGCGCCAGCAGCCATCCCGATGGCTGAACCAATCTCAGCCTGACAGCCTCCTTCCGCGCCGGAAATGAAGGAATTGTTGGCGATGACGTAGCCAATGGCTCCAGCTGCGAACAAGCCGTGCACCATATGCTCATCATCCCAGCCGAACCGCTCCTGTGCACTAATGAACACGCCGGGGATGACGCCACAAGAGCCAGCAGTGGGCGTAGCCACAATACGCCCCATGGACGCATTAACCTCCGACACGGAGAGCGCATAAGCCATGGCGAGCGCGGAGGCATCGCCGGAGCAGGTTTCCCCTGCCCGCAAATACTCGGCCAGACGCTTGCCGTCCCCGCCCGTCAATCCACTGCGGGATACGGTGTCTTGCGTCTGACCACGATGAACGGCCTCCTTCATGACTTCATAATATTCAGACATTTGGCGGAAGATTTCTTCTTCCGTTGTATTCGTCTCCTGTACCTGCTCTTGAATCATCAGGCGGCCAATCGTGGTGGATTCCTTCGCGCATATGGCGCTGATTTCATGCAGATGGCTAAATCGCATCAGATTCAGCTCCTTTTTTCAAATTAATCATTTTAATTTCATACATATGTGGTAAGGATCGTAGTTTTGCGATCAGTTCAGCCGTAGGAGGACTGTCCGTTTCGATGGCGGTAAGTGCTTCACCATCTCGGCCTTTGCGATCCACATGCATATAAGCAATGTTAATGTCGGCAGCGCCGAGCGCTGAAGTCACCGCACCTAATGTGCCGGGCTTATCCGAGTGAAGAAGCACCAATGTAGACAGCTCCCCAGTAAGGTTGACTCGGAATTCGTTGAGCTGCTGGACATGGATGCTGCCGCCGCCGATGGAGGAGCCTAGTAATGTCCGCTGGTCCTCACCCTTCCACAGTTCAAAACGGACGGTATTCGGATGGGGCGCGGGTAGTCCGCTGACGGCAAATTCCACGGCCATCCCGGCCTGCTCTGCCCATTGCTCGGCATCTGGAATTCGGTGGTCGTCCGTATCGTAATTGAGCAGTCCTGCGATGAGCGCCAGGTCTGTACCGTGCCCTTTGTAGGTGTCGGCGAAGGAGCCGTACAGTGTCATGCGGGCACGGTCAGGCTGCGTCCCAAGCCAGTGCCGGGCAACGCGTGCAAGCCGCACCGCGCCGGCGGTGTGTGAGCTGGAAGGTCCGGTCATGGCCGGACCGATAATGGAAAATACATCTTTGAAACGCATGGTGTGGCCCCCTGTATGTTCTAGTACCATAGTATATGGTATTTCCGCGTTTGTGCGCGGGTATGACGGTTCCTAATGCTGACGTACAATGTGAGCACAAAAAAGGACAGGATAAGGAAGTTTCCCTTATCTCTGTCCTCGTTACCTGAGAGTTTCGTGCGGTGCCCTTACCGCCTTACCCCTTGGGTGGCTTGCGCTCTCTCCAGAGTTGCGTCAGATGACGATACATGGACCTGAGAGATTATCCGCCAGCCGGGTGCTGGCGTCTTGCTCCTTCGGTGCCGCCAGCGTGTAAATCCCTGGACAGACTCTCCCGTCATCTTCATTCGCGTATACCGTTCTACATATCTTTCTTAGCGTAATGTATGCCGTGCTCGGTGTCAATCGCAGGGTTTAATTTTTACATAAACAGGCGAGTTTCCGATAAAAAAGATTAAAATTTACATAATTATGGATGAAACCAGGAAGGAATTAGAAGATTGACAGCTAATCTGATATAGGACAAGTACATTTATGGAATTATAGGAGGGATATTGAAGTATGGTACAAGGCTTGCGGTTCACAGGTTCACGCATGAAAGGGATGCTGCATTTGGCAGCGATTGTATCGCTGCTGATTGGGATCTTCGTTCCATTCGGTCAGGTCAAAGCGGAGGGAGCATTGACAGTAGCTGAAGCACTTCAGCGCCAGGGTAGTGGAGGCACAGCGACGGTGGAAGGTTACATCGTTGGACATGCTACCGGATCGAAAACGGCTAATTTTTCTTCTCCGTTTGCAAATGATTTTAACGTACTGATTGCCGACCAGGCCAACGAACGTGGCACATCAAATCTATTGAATGTGCAGCTGACATCAGCGTACAGAGGACAATTTGGGCTAACAGGCCATCCTGAGCTGATCGGCAATAAAATTCGTGTGACAGGTACGCTTGGCGCCTACAATAATTTTGGCGGAGTAAAAAGCCCGAGCGCTGTAGAACTGGTGAGTGGAAGCGAGCCGGGGGGTCCCGTTGATCCGGGCAATCCTGATCCAGGCACCCCGGGTCAACCTGGTACGACGTTGCCGGACGGCAAAGGTAAAAAAGTGCTGTTCGATAATACGCACGCACAGACGGCTGGAGCAGCAGATTGGGTCATTGACGGCGCCTTCTCTGATTTTGCCAATGGATTGCGTAATGTAGGCTTTACTGTGGACCAATTGAATCGCCCTATTCCTTTTACGTTTGGGGAACAAGCTATAACCTATGACAAGCTGCGCCAATATGATGTGTTCATCATCGGTGAAGCGAACGTTGCCTTTAAGGCATCCGAGCAGGCTGCCCTGCTGCAATACGTCAATAACGGGGGAAGTGTCTTCTTCATCTCCGACCACTATAATGCGGACCGTAACAAAAACCGGTGGGATTCCTCTGAGGTTATGAATGGCTACCGTCGTGGAGCCTATACTAATCCGGCAAAAGGCATGACGGCAGAAGAAGCAGCATCACCAGCCATGCAAGGGCTAACTAGCTCTGATTGGCTGGCAAACAACTTTGGTGTTCGTTTCCGTTATAATGCGCTTGGCGACGTGAATGCTACGGACATTGTAGCTGCAGATCAATCCTTTGGCATTACCAAGGGGGTACGCTCGATTGCCATGCATGCGGGATCTACGCTGGCTATTATTGATCCTACCAAAGCGAAAGGAATTGCCTATATTCCGACAGGTACGAAAAAATGGGGCAATGCTGTAGACCAAGGTGTCTATAACGGCGGAGGCCGTGCGGAAGGACCGTTTGCAGCGATCTCCAAGGTAGGTCAAGGCAAGGCAGCATTTATCGGTGACTCTTCCCCTGTAGAAGATGCTACACCGAAATATGTGCGTGAGGAAAACGGACAGTCGAAGAAGACATATGATGGCTTCAAGGAAGTGGACGATGCTACCTTCCTGGTACAAACGGTTCAATGGCTTGCATGGAAGCAGGACTACACCACATTATCCGATGTGGCAGGCTTAACGCTGGATCAACCGACGAAGCTACTGCCGTTTGAGGAGCCAGCGGCTTCTACGGAACCACAACCTGAGCCTTGGTCTGCTCCAGCAGCAGGCTACAAATGGTACGATCCAAAAACGTTCAAGTCGGGCTCCTATGGAGCGGCTTCGTAATAAACGTATAAAATTCAATGTAAGCTGACGGGTACTAGTTAGCCGTTTGATCCTCTATAAGGGGGTCAAATGGCTTTTTGTGATGAAAATTAACCTGTGGTTGGTTATTTTATTACATTTCGTGCTAGGAAGGTCGCGCTACTGCTGGACCATTGATTTTTTAAATGATGTTGATAGCATAATCTTAATTGATATATCCATATACTGGTGATAGGATGTATTCAAATTATTCCGACAAAAACAGTATGTAATGTTTGTGGAAGGTTTTAACATCAAACATGGTGAGAATAAGCGGGACAAGGCCATGGAGAATGGAGGAAGTGCGCATTGAATGTCGAGCCTGTGTTGGAGATTAAAGAATTATCCGTATCTTTTCGTATCAACGATCAATACCACCCGGCAGTCGATCATCTGAATCTGACGGTCAACCCCAATGAAGTCCTGGCTGTAGTCGGAGAATCCGGTTGTGGCAAAAGCGCGCTGGCGCTTTCCATCCCGCAACTGCATGACATGGAGCGGACACGTGTCGAAGGAGAAGTTCTTTTTAAAGGCACCAATCTGATTCGTCTCTCCTCAGGGCAAATGAATAAAATCCGCGGTGCGGGCATTGGCATGATCTTTCAGGACCCGCTGACAGCACTGAACCCGTTAATGAGCATTGGTAAGCAGATCGAGGAAAATCTAGATTATCATACGTCCCTATCTACGAAACAAAAAAGGGAACGTGTACTGGAACTGCTGGAAAGCGTAGATATACCCAATCCCGTACGTGTGTATGAACAGTATCCACATGAACTTTCAGGAGGGATGCGCCAGCGTGTGATGATCGCGATTGCCATAGCTTGCCGTCCCTCTCTTATTATTGCAGATGAGCCGACTACGGCGCTCGATGTAACCATTCAATCGCAAATTCTCGACTTGCTCAAACAGCTTCAACAGGAGACCGGAAGCGGAATTATTCTGATTACACACGATCTTGGCGTTGTGGCCGAGATCGCCGACCGTGTGGTGGTCATGTATGCCGGAGAAATCGTGGAAAGCGCTGATGTTTTTGAATTATTCCGGCATCCACAGCATCCGTATACGCGCTCCTTGCTGGCCTCCATGCCGGGATCGCATACCAAGGGAGAATCGCTGCATGTCATTGGTGGCATTGTTCCCTCGTTGCAAGATATTCCCCGCCATAGCTGTCGCTTTGCTTCGCGTATTCCCTGGATTCAGCAGAGAATGCATGAAGACCATCCCCGATTAAAAGAAATTTCCCCCGGCCATTGGGTCCGTTGTACATGTTACCAGCATTTTCATTTTGAAGACGAAACCAAGGGAGAGGCTGCTCATGGCACTACTGGAGCTAAATGATTTGAAGGTGCATTACCCGGTGCGCGGTGGCTTTTTCCAACGTATCGTTGACCAGGTAAAAGCAGTAGATGGCGTGTCAATCAGCATAGAGGCAGGCCAAACATATGGGCTGGTAGGAGAATCCGGCTGCGGAAAAACGACGACAGGCAGGACGATTATCGGCCTGAATAAGCTGACGAGCGGACAGATTCTTTTTAATGGAAAGGACCTTGCGGCTTTGAGTCGGAATAACCGCCATCCGCTGCGTAGAGACATTCAGATGATTTTTCAGGACCCCTATTCTTCGCTTAACCCGCGCAAGCGTGTGTTGGATGTCATTGCTGAACCGCTGCGGAACTTTGAAAGGCTGAGTAATAAGGAAGAGCGGCGAAAAGTACAGACGCTACTGGAAAAGGTCGGCTTGAACGCTGATGCGGCCTACAAATATCCGCATGAATTTTCCGGGGGCCAGCGACAGCGGATCGGGATTGCGCGCGCGCTGACATTAAATCCAAAACTGATTATTGCTGATGAACCGGTATCGGCGCTTGACGTTTCTGTGCAGGCACAGGTGCTTAATTTTATGAAGGATGTGCAGCGAGAGTTCCAATTGACGTATTTGTTCATTAGTCATGACCTGGGGATTATCCGCCATATGTGTGACCAAATCGGCATCATGTACCGAGGTCGCTTAGTGGAACAGGGGAGCGAACAGGACATTTATGAGCGTCCACAGCATTTGTATACCCAGCGGCTTATTGCCACCATTCCTAGTATCGATCCTGCGAAGCGGCTGGAAAATACTCAAAAAAGGCAGAAGCTTTTATCCTCTTACAAGTCAGAGCTGCCAAAACATCTAGACGCGAGTGGAAAGCCGTTTGCACTAAAATCAGTAAGTCCATCCCATCAAGTCGCGCTACCCTAAGGGAGGTACAGAATATGTGGAAATTTACAATGCGCCGGCTGCTGGTTATGATTCCTCAACTTTTTGCACTGAGTGTGCTTATATTTTTCCTAGCTAAGGCTATGCCAGGGGATGCTCTGACAGGGCTCATCACTTCAACACCCAATCTGAATCCGGCTGTACTGGAAGAGCAGCGGCAAAAACTGGGACTCAATGACCCGGTGTGGGTGCAATATGGGAACTGGCTCGTCCAGCTTGCTCATGGGGATCTGGGCAAATCTTATGTACATAAAATTAGCGTTACCGATTTGATTGGCAGCCGTTTGGGGAACACATTTTTTCTGGGCGTAGTGATTCTGGTTCTGACGTATCTGATCGCTATCCCGCTGGGAGTGCTCAGCGGTCGTTATCAGCATAGTCTGCTGGATAAAACCGTGGTGGGGTACACCTATCTCAGCTTTGCGACACCTCTATTTATACTCGCGTTGTTACTGCTGTACGTGTTCGGATTCAGGCTTGGCTGGTTTCCAACCAGCGGCAGTGTAGATGTAGGTGTGGAGCCTGGCACATGGTCATATTACGTGAATAAGTCGTATCACCTCATTCTACCGGCGGTTACAGGCGCATTGCTCAGTACGACGGCTACAATTCAGTACTTGCGCAATGAGGTCATTGACACACGCCTAAAGGATTTTGTGAAAACAGCACGTTCCAAGGGGGTACCCGAAGGAAAGATCTATTCCCGCCATATTTTCAAAAACTCTTTATTACCCATTGCTGCTTTCTTGGGCTATGACCTGACGGGTGTGATTGCGGGCAACATCTTCCTGGAGTCTATTTTCGGTTATCCGGGGTTGGGCCAGTTGTTTCTTCAGTCCATCACCCAACGGGACTTTTCAGTCGTGAATGCGCTGGTTATGATCTCCGGTTTCTTGGCGTTATTAGGAACTCTTTTATCTGATGTCATCCTAAGTAAGGTCGATCCCCGCATTCGAATTGAATAGTGAACAAGTCTAGAGAAAAGGAGGGATTATGGTGTCTATGCAGGTGGAGGAGATCTTCTCGCCGGAAATCATTCGTAAATCACCATCCAGTTGGTCTGTACTGCGACGTGAGCTGGTACGTGACAAGATGGCCCTAATTTCCATTGGATTTGTGGCTCTGTTCTTGATTTTTATATATGCCTCTGTCCTGTTTGTCAATCAGGATGTAGTCACGACGGTTGATTTGGGCGCAATCCGCGAAGCTCCCGGCTCAGTGCACTGGCTGGGTACGGACCGAGCGGGTAGAGATATATTTGGTCAGCTGGTCATTGGAGCCCGCAATTCCTTTACCATTGGCTTTACGATTACTTTGTTAT
This sequence comes from Paenibacillus jamilae, assembly GCF_050482105.1. GTDB lineage: Bacteria > Bacillota > Bacilli > Paenibacillales > Paenibacillaceae > Paenibacillus > Paenibacillus jamilae_B. Next base: position 18,772 of record NZ_JBCNHI010000002.1, read on the forward strand.
CCGCCGCCATTGGCTTGACGCTGGGCTTACTGGCTGGGTTTTACGGAGGAATGGTCGATAACATCATCATGCGAATCATTGACTTTATCCTGGTGCTTCCATTCTTGATGCTGGTTATCGTATTTGTCAGCATTGTGCCTAAAAGCGGTATAGGGTCTTTTATTTTCATCATGACCGCCTTTTTATGGATTGGAAAGGCGCGCCTGATCCGGGCCAAGGTGCTGTCGGAGCGGGAACTGGACTACGTACAGGCTTCCAAAACCCTTGGCACACCCAATTGGAAAATCATCTGGTTGGGTGTGCTGCCTAATCTCAGCTCTGTTGTGATTGTCAATCTGACGCTCAGTCTTGCGGGAAATATCGGGATTGAGACCGGGCTTTCTTATCTTGGTTTTGGCTTGCCGGAATCTACCCCAAGCTTGGGGACACTGGTGAGTTATGCGAATGACCCGGATGTATTGCAGAACAGCTGGTGGATGTGGCTGCCTGCCTCATTGCTTATATTAGTGCTGATGCTGGCGATTAACTTTATTGGTCAGGCACTCAAACGTGCTACCGATGCCAGACAACGATTGGGTTAAACCGAAGTACAAGGATAAGGACAACGACGAGGAGGGGTTTATCATGGTTAAAAGCTGGAAAAAAGGAATTTTGCCTGTTCTATCTGCCGTGTTGGTGCTTTCTTTGGCCGCATGCAGCGGCTCGCCTTCTGCTTCAAATGGAGGAAAATCGTCTGACGGTACAGGTGGGTCAGGGGCCGACAGTAAGCAAGTGAATACGACTGCGCTGGCAAAGGCGGTCAAGAACGATAAACCCCCGATTAAGGGCGGCATCATTAATTATGCACTCGTGTCCGATACCCCTTTTGAAGGGATTCTGAATCCTGTATTTTATGATGGAAATCCGGATTTTGAAGTCTTCCAGTTTTTCTACCCTTCCATGTTTTCGATCGATTCCAATCTGAATATTGATAATAAAGGGGCGGCGACGATTTCCTTTTCCGAAGATAATAAGGCGGTGACTGTCAAAATTGATCCCAAATTGAACTGGACAGACGGCAATCCTGTTACGGCGGAGGACTATGCCTTTTCCTATGAAGTGATCGGCCACAAAGATTATGAAGGTCCGCGTTATGATAGTTTTATGACCAATATTGTGGGGATGGAAGATTATCACGCGGGTAAGGCCAAAACGATTTCAGGCATCAAGGTACTGAATGAGAAAGAGGTTACCATTCATTTTAAGGAACCTAATCCTTCGGTTAAGTCGGGACTTTGGTCCACACCACTGGAGAAAAAGGTATTTCAAAACATTCCTGTGAAAGACATGGCTGGATCTGATCCTGTCCGTAAACATCCGATTGGCTATGGGCCGTTCAAAATTAAATCTATGGTTACAGGTGAATCTGTGGAATTCGTCAAAAATGAAGATTATTTCCGTGGTGCGCCCAAACTGGATGGCCTACATCTGAAGGTGGTGAACCCGAATGTCATTACCGAGGCGTTAAAAAGCGGAGAAATTGACTGGGCCAGCTATCCAACCACCCGTTATGATGAGGCGAGCAATCCGAAAAATGTACAGTTTCTCGGTCAGGAGGAATTGTCTTATAGCTATGTAGGCTTTAAGCTGGGCAAATTCGACCAGGCTAAGAGTCTAAATATTATGGACTCGAACGATAAGCTGGCAAACAAGTCATTGCGTCAGGCCCTTGGCTACGCGCTGAATAATGAGCAGGTTGGCAAGCAGCTCTATCATGGGCTTCGGACTCCTGCGACATCCCTGATCCCGCCAGCCTTCAAGGGATACCATGATGTGAATGCGAAGGGCATTGCGTATGATCCAGACAAGGCGAAAAAGCTGCTGAACGAGGCTGGATATGTGGATACCAATGGAGATGGATACCGTGAGGACCCTAAAGGTAAGGAACTGGTGCTCCATTACGCAGCAATGAGTGGGGATGCGACAGCCGAATCGCTGGCGAAGTTTTATTTGCAAAATTGGAAGGATGTCGGGCTTCATGTCGAGCTGGTGGACGGTCGTCTGCTTGAGTTCAATTCTTTCTATGACCGTGTGCAGAAGGATGACCCCGGTATTGATATTTTTGGTGGCGCATGGAGTACAGGTACAGATGTAGACCCTAGTGGACTGTATGGACGCGGAGCCAACTTTAACTACACGCGTTTTACGAGTGAAGAGAATGATAAGCTGTTGCAGGAAGGGGTGTCTGTGAAAGCCTTTGACGACAATTATCGTAAAGATATATACAATCAGTGGCAGGCGTATATGAGCGAGGAGGCGCCTATTGTACCGACGTTATTCCGTTATTCGCTGGAGGCTGTGAATAATCGGGTAGCCAATTACGATATTACCCGTGGCAAGGAGTACGATGCAGACACGTTTGCGAATATTACATTAACTTCGGAAAAAGCAGAAGTAGATCAATAATCTAAAAAGCGCCTTAACTTGATGAAGAATGATGAAGAAGCGCGAACCGGAATGATCCGATCTCGCGTTTCTTTTGATCTTTAATGCCAACATTTCTGGGGATGCTCGAAGGGAGAGAAGGAAGACGGAAATACGTCAGCTTCAATACTTCATAGCCGTATGCGAGGAACTGCATTTTACGAAGGCTTCGGAAAAGATCGGTATCTCTCAACCCACGCTTAGCTTGCAAATTAAGGCGCTGGAGGAGGAGCTGGGCATGATGCTTTTTGACCGCGCAGGCAAGAAAATTAAAATGACAGATGCCGGGAAACTGCTGCTGCAACACAGTGCCCATGCGCTCAAGGGATTACAGCAAGCAAAGGCTTCTATTGAGGAGTTGCGTACTGAGCAGCGCGGGAGTTTACGGATTGGTATTGCATTACCGGAGCTGGAGGAGCCATTGCAAGAGATGCTTGTCCATTTTCATCGCACATTTCCTAAAATTAGCCTGCACATCTGTCCATCATTAGATGTAACAGAACAGCTGCTGGATAACCGCGTGGACGTTGGCATTACCCTACACTCGGGCACAGATGAAAGGCTTTTCCAGCTTCCTCTTCGCACAGAGAGCTATTGCCTTGTTGTCCCCGTAAATCATGCATTTTCCAATCGTTCTTCCCTTACGTTGGACGAATTGAGGCATGTACCTTGGGCGATGCAGCCAGAGTGCCATCCCGGTAGGAGGCTGATTGAGAAATGCTTTCGTGATCGCGGGTATCCCTTTGTAACCGTGTTGGAAACAAATTCTATAGCTTCAATTTTGCGCTGGGTGCAGGAGGGACTTGCCGTAACCCTACAGACGAAGTCCCTTGCGGCAGAGCTGGATCGTTCGCATTTTTGCACGGTACCTATTTTGCGTGGTGCGCCTCAAGGTCAGCTAGAGTTGATTTATCGATCTGACCGATACCAGGGAGAAGCAGTGAAACGATTGATAGATAAAATACAAGCTGTGCTGGCTGAGCGCTCCAACTAATGGCAACCCTGATGAGTGCACAGGCTTTAATGCGTACGAACCTCCAGCCTGCGTGCAATCAGTGACATACTGTAATTAACGGCAAAGTACAGGAAAGCGGCAAACAGCAGAGCTGGAATGACAAAGGATTGATTTTGTCCACCGACGATCTGAATGTTATGCGTCAGCTCCGGCAAACTGATAATGACAGCCAGTGACGTATCCTTAAATAGGGAAATAAACTGGCTGACAATCGGAGGCACCATGCGACGAAGCGCTTGGGGCAGAATGATATGCCATAAGGTTTGAGAATAGCTAAGACCGGAGGAACGTGCGGCTTCCACCTGTCCTTTATGCACCGAATTCAGACCGCTGCGCACAATCTCGGCGATCATGGCTCCCTCGAAGATCGACAGTCCTGTAATGGCTGCCCACTTGAGAGAAATTGAAAATCCGATGGATGGTAAAACCATGCCGATGAAGAAAATAATGAGCAATAAGGGCAGATTGCGAATCAGATCAATGATAAAGGCTGCAAGCTGTGAAAGCACAGGTAAGCGGGTATAGCGCAGAATGCCGAATACGATTCCAAGAGCGAAGCTGAATAGGATAGCATAAATAGCGACTTCCAACGTGAGCAGGAAGCCCTCCAGTATAAAACGCACATTAGGCCATACAAACAATCCACTGAAATCCATGCGGGCTTCCCTCCTTAGGATGTTTTGGACAGGCGTCGTTCCATATATAGCACAAGAAAGCTGAGCGGAACCGTCAATATAAGATACAGCAATGCCGTGATCGCATAGACTGTGATGGGCAGGAAGGTATCTGAGTTAATGAGATCCGAGTAATACATGAGATCCAGTCCGGCCACAATGGCCAGCACGGAAGAGTTTTTAACCAAATTGATGAATTGGTTGCCGATTGCAGGCAGTACAATTTTGATGGCTTGCGGTAAAATAATGCTGATCATCGTCTGGTTGTAATTCAACCCGGAGGACCTTGCCGCTTCAAATTGCCCTTTGGGTACAGACTGAATGCCAGCACGTATAGCTTCTGCAATAAAGGAGGCTGTGTACACAGTCAGCCCAAGTGTTCCAGATACAAAGCCGTCCAAGGGGATGCCCAAAGTGGGAAGACCGAGGTAAAAAAACAGCACGACGATCAGCAATGGAATATTGCGGATGACCTCTACATAGACAGTACCGATCCAGTTTAGCCATCTAAAAGGCGCAATTCGGAAAATGGCAATGATAGCGCCCAGAATAAAGCTTCCGATCAACGCAATAACACTAGCCTGCACGGTATGAAGCAGGCCTTCTCTGAAACGGTCGCCATGATCAAAAAGTACGTTGATATCAAAAGTAAGCATCTACAGATATACCTCCTTATTCAGAGCTAAGAAAGGAAGGAGCACGCAATCGCGGCTCCTTCACAAGATCATTATTCGGGCTTAACCCCCAGCCATTGCTCATGCAGCTTATCGTATTCACCATTGCTTTTGAGTTCCTTAATCGTATCATTAATGGCTTGCAGCAGTTCAGTCTGGCCCTTTTTCACTGCAATGCCGTAAGGTTCCTCTGTGAAGTTCCCGCCTACTAGGGTATAATTCGGGTCTTGCTGCTGCATGCCAAGCAGAATAGAGTTATCGGTCGTTAGCGCTTGCCCTTTACCCGCCTTGAGGGCGTTGAAGGCATCTTGATAATTTTCGAACTCTAAAATTGTTGCTTTGGGTGCTTTTTCGCGGATATTTTTTGCGGAGGTAGAGCCTTTCACAGCGAGTACCTTAGTATCGGGAGTCAGGGACTCCAGACCTGTGATTGGGCTTCCCTTTTTCACAAGCAGGGATTGCCCTGCATTAAAGTAAACATCGCTGAAATCGACTTGTTTTTTGCGTTCATCCGAGATGGTCATCGTGGCGATAATAGCATCGATGTCTCCATTTTGCAGTAGGGTGATTCGTGTTTTGGACGTGACTTCCTTGAGCTCAAGCTTAGTTTCATCACCAAAAATATGCTTGGCTACAGCCTTGGCGATGTCGATATCAAAGCCCTCAACTTTACCGCTTGCCGGGTCTTTTAATCCGAATAACTTGGTGTCGTACTTCACTCCAACGACCAGTTTGCCACGCTGTTTGATGGCTTCCAGTCCGTTGGAAGCTGCTGCCTCATTTCCTGACGTTGCTGCTTCTTGTTTGCCTCCACAGCCTGCCAAGACGAGTAGACAGGATAATGCAACCAGCACCAAAGCGCTCCACTGAAATCTTTTTCTCATCCCTAACGATCCCCTTTCAATTTTTATTCCATGGGTAGTCTGTTTAATGATGAATCAGTCGGCTCAGGAACAGGCGAGCCCGTTCTTCACCTGGATTCTGAAAAAACTCGGCAGGTTGACTGTCTTCCAGGATCTGTCCTTTGTCCATAAAAATCACGCGGTCTGCCACTTCACGGGCAAAGCCCATTTCATGAGTGACGATGACCATCGTGATGCCCTGATGGGCGAGCGAGCGCATGACATCCAGCACCTCTCCGATCGTTTCGGGGTCCAGAGCTGAAGTCGGCTCGTCAAACAGCATAATTTTTGGATTCATGGCGAGTCCACGGGCGATTGCCACCCGCTGCTGCTGTCCACCGGACAATTGGGCAGGGTAGCTCTGTGCCTTTTCTTCAATTCCGACGCGTTTCAGGTAGGTGAGGGCAGTTTGAATAGCTTCTTCTTTCGGGATGCCCAGTACCTTCATCGGTGCCAGTACAATGTTCTCAATCACCTTTTTGTGGGGATACAGATTGAAATGTTGAAACACCATCCCGATATTGCGGCGGAAGGCGTTAATATCAATCTTTTTGTCATGTACAGGGACATCGTTAACGATTAGTTCCCCATCCGATATCGTTTCCAGACGATTGATACAGCGAAGCAAGGTGCTTTTACCTGAGCCGGAGGGACCGATGATGACAACGACCTCGCCCTCCTTAATCTGAAGATTGACATCTTTAAGTACATGAAAGTGACCGTAATGCTTGTTGACATTGCGAAATTGGATCAGAGAGCTCACCCCTTTTTCTTGGTTTGGATACATTCGCTCAGTAGACGGACTGACATGATTAAGATCTATCAGAATTTCAAAATTTCTCTCATGATACTATAAGCTTACAATAAAAAACAAGATTTTATGTCAATAAACTTTACGTTAATTGTGCTTTTGAATGTATTTACGCTAGTATAATGTTATTTTTATGGTGAAAATAAGAATATATAAGTAGATTTATGTTATTTAATATGACATTGTTTATTGAACTTCGACATGCCGAGTGAGAAACGTGACAAAAGCAGCGCTATGTTTTACAGTAGGGGAGAAGGAATTTAGGGTAAAGGAAGGATAGACAATGACGAAAGCTATTTCACCGCTAGTCACGGCATTGGGCATGGAGCCCCATCCAGAAGGCGGCTGGTACAAAGAGATGTGGAAGGCCAATTTTCAAATTCCGAAGCCTGTACTGCCGGATGTATATTCCGGTCCGCGCTTTGCAGCTTCGTCGACGTATTTCTTGCTGCATCCGGGCGAGTTCTCCGAGTGGCATGTGGTCCATTCAGATGAGCTGTGGCTATACCATAGCGGTAGTCCTGTAGAGTTAAAATTGGGTGGAAGCGGAGAAGAGCCTGGCGAAGAAACGGTAATTATCGTTGGTGCAGATGTGGAGGCAGGACAACATCCACAAGCACTCGTGCCAGGAACAGTATGGCAAACGGCACGTCCGTTGGGGGATGAGCCTGTGCTGGTAACCTGTGTTGTTGCACCAGGATTCCACTTTGATGATTTTAAGCTGATTGCCAAGAATTCAACTGAATCATGATGTAAACAATGGCGGGTGTATTTCTGTAAAATGAGCAGGAATGGCCCGCCTGATTTATTTTTATCTATAGAATTGAGTGCCTTAGTTAGCTTTGGGTGCTTAGTTTGGCTTGAACAATGAGACGATGAGTGGGGTTCACGAGAGGGTCGCATGTAATTAGCGTGAGCAGTTTATAGTTTTTGAAGCTTTTCAAAACAGACACGTCCGTAGGATCAACTACCTTTATGCTGTAAACTCTATACATGTACTGGTTACCCTGAGCGTGAACAACAATCGTATCTCCAATCTTCAGTTCATGAAGACGATTAAATAAACGTCCAGGAGTACGGGCTCGATGAGCAGCAATAGCAGCATTCCCCACTTGTCCCAGCTTTCCCGTTTCCGGCATATGGACTGCGGCATATTTCATATTTTTCCTCGTTGCGCCTTCCAGCACAGGGAGCTTTAAAGCAATACGACCTATGCTAATAGTGGCTATGGGAGTTTGTTCATTAGCACCGGCATTGGGAGCGGGGGAGGGAAAGGTATGTGGCCGTGCTTCGCTCACTGGAGCTTCCGCTATTCGAGTGGACAAGCGAGTATAGCTGTGCGTAAGACTAGGAGGCCATACCAAGTTGCTTTTTTCTAGTGATAACTCCGCTGCGTGTAACAGCTTGTTTTGTTCTCGATCTTCATTCCATTCGGTTGCTTTAGGAAACAAAATAAAGAGTAGTCCCAACCCAATAAACACATAGGAAAGTTTACGCAGATTCAGCAGTATCATCTCCCCTAAGCAATGTATGGATGATACATAATTTTAAAAAGTGCCCCATTCCTGTCTCGTTCCAACCGGGAGTGAGACAGGGATCAGGGCAGGCGAACGATTTTTATTTTTTGGGTATCCGTCTAAATCTCAAAAATACGCCCCATATACACATGGCTATGCCTATCCAATAAAACGGAGCGGAGCTGCTTTCACCTGTTTGAGGCAACTGATGCACCGCAGGTGGTTCCTTCGGTTCTTTCTCCGGAACGTGGAGACGGATTTTAGGTTTGGGTTTGGGTTCGTCTTTTGGCTCCACTGGAGAAGACGGATCTTGATGAGGCATGACGGCTGGTGGTTCAGGCAGTGCTTTGGGTTCCTCTCGGGCTGCTGGCGGCGGTGTGGGTGCGGGTTCCTCCCGTGGAGGGACAATGTCTTCCGAAGGCCTTGGCAGTGACGGAGGAACGGTTATAGATGGTGTCACAGGCACCTCGGGATCTTTATCATGTTTTTTCCCGGAGCCTCCCGCTGGGGGAGACGGCTCTGGGTGGGTAGGTGTGCCTGGGTCTACAGGTGTTTCGGGTTCGTTTTTCTTTTCTTTACGATTGGTGATCACAACCTTCTTTATACCAGAGCCTTGTTGGAGTGCTGCGTCTATTCTGATCTCAAGCTTACCCTCTGTGATTGCGTACCCCTCCGGTGCTGCCAATTCTTCCAAAATGTAATCGTCATGAAGCAAGGAGGAAAAGATGATTTTGCCTTCCGCATTGGTCGTTTGTATAAGCGGTGCTCTTTTTTGTCCCTTATCATAGAGCGCAAACCGGGCGCCAGGCAGTACCCTGTCGGGAGCATCCTGATCCACCTTGGTCAGTTCAAGAGTTTCGGTTACGCCCCCACCAGAACCGGAGCCAGAAGACGTCCGTACGATGATTTCCTGACTGGTTTCCCGCAGTTCTGTCGTCAAACGATCTCCTGCAAAAGCAACCTTGTTGCTCACCTTGGCTTTATCCTCGGCATGAATGAACGATTGGTATTCAAGAATAAAAGCAGTGGAAATATCCTTGGCAAAAGCAAGCTCAAAAGTTTGCTGACCTTGAGGATCTGTTTTGATATGCAGCCAGTAATCTTGGTTTTTGATTAATTCGGTACCCTTGGTGGTATTTCCATTGGCAGCCATGATTGTAGAGTATAAATGGAAGGAATCTTCAATTAAGATTTGGTTGCTGCTAGGCTGATCGACTATTTTAGCGTTGGACACATGTGATTGTCCTTCATTGATACGGATGCTCCAGTCGATCTTATTTCCATTTTGTGCACCGGCTTTAGACACATATTCTCCGCCATGAGGTACCGTGACTTGAGCTGCCCACTCGGAGACTGTCTTTTGTCCATCGAGTAGTAGGGCTTGATTATGAATTTCCTTTTGAATCAGTTCTCCTTCCAATGAGGTTTGAAAGGTAATCCAGTACGGAGTTTGGATCGGCTTCTTGAACTGGATACGCAATTCATTACCATTTTGCTCAGTGGGGAGGATCGTCATATATTGATCTGCCGGAATTTCAGCCCCTTTTTGTACACCATCCCACCATCCCAGCAAGGTCATATCGTATACTTTTACGGAGCCAGGCAGTAACCTCTGACCTTGCAATAAGACATCTCTCACTTCTGCGTGATTCAGGATCTTGCGATTATAGTTGGCTTTAATATCCCAGGTAATGAGCTTGGAGCTCGCATTATAACTTCCTTGCTTGGCCCCGTTCCGTTGTGTCATATAGTCCGGCCAGATCGGGCATTCCACCTCATGTGACGAGGTTTCACCATTTTCATACTGATAATCTATAAAGGATTTGTTGCGAAATTCGGGCTTCGTCGTATCTGTTTTCCAATCATTGTTGTAGAGGGTTGAATACTTGATCGTATAAGCCTTTTGTATCGTTTTATGAAAATGAAGCGTAAACCCTTGTTTATAGTCTGGTGATCGTGGAACTAGCTCATAATCCATGGGTGCGAATAGTTCTGTTGTACCGTCAACACTTTGAATTTTCAGGGTGTCTGGCAACAAGGCGAGACCCCCATTGGGGAACACATCCTTAATGACAATATTTTTCATGGTATATGAGTCTGTGTTAATGGTGATCACCCAAGGTATGACTTTGGTGTTGTAATTGGGCGTGTCATACACTTTAGTCATAACTCCGCTTGTGATTTCCGTCGATATGACTTTTTGAACTCCATCTGAGGTGATGATGTTTGTAATTTTTTCATCTTTATAGACGCGGCCTCTAGCCTGGGTCTGATATCGGATGGTATAGGCTGAATCTACGTCGAAGTTGAATTGAAGTTTGAACCCGTTACGGTCGGGATAATCAACCGGGATGACAGTGTACGCCCACGATGGAAGCTCCTCCAGTGTATTTCCCTTAAATACTTTCAAAGAACCTTGTAGCAAATTTTGGGTCTTGTTGAAATGATCAATTAAAAGGGCTTTGGCTTCGGGAATTTTTGTCTCACCAAAGTTATATTTTATGGCCCACGAGAGTGTTTGTGTGGCATGATCATACTTTTCAACCTTTTTGGACAAAAATTCACCATGCTCCACTTGAACCGTAGCAGTGGCAGCAACGTTATCTATCGCATCTCCTGAAAGCGTCACTGTGTTGGAAAATCGGGTTTCGGTACCAGTAATGCGCGTGGAGTATTGGACCTGATAGGCAGTGCTAATGCTATCATCTTGAAAACGAATCGCGAATCCTGCCTTGCCTGGATCTGTTTCAATGGTATATTTACTCGTATTCACCAGATCTCGAACGACGGTCGAGCCGTCGATATTGACTTGTAAATGATAGAGTCGGATAGAATCTCTCATGAGTTCCAGCCCTGAAGGAGTTGGATCGGTAATGAGGGCGTGTTTTACGTTATTTAGCTGTTTGTTCACATCAATGGCCCAGTCGATTTGGTGGGTGCCATTGATTTTTCCTTGTTTGCTTAAGGTTGGGCCTGACTGGGGTTTCACATTTACGATGACCGTTTGAACTCCGCCTTTAATTGGAATCGCAATGATGACTTCTGTGCTGCCCTTCACCGTTTCTTTTTTGAATTCGGTTTTGATTTGTAGCTTGCCGCTGACACGGGAATGATTCTCTACATATTGGCTAAAGGTCATGATAACCTTGCCCTGACGATCCACTGTAAAAAAACCCACAGTCCCGTCTGTAGTCAATAGTGGAGATGAGATATCAGTGTAGATAACAAATTGCTCTGGTAAGTGAAAGGTGAAAGTATCCCCTGCTGTATACGTATTGTCAGGAAGCTCCCATTCATAGGCAAGTTGGATGGCTGATCCGATGTCGAACTTACTGCCAGGATTATATACCGCATCAATGACACGCCCGGCTTCGTCCGTTAGGGTCAACTTTGTTAGTATATTCTGGGGAGCAGTTTCGGTTTGAGACTTTGAATAAGCTGCTCCTTGAACGGAAGAAACCGTGGTTGAAGGGACCTCCTTAGAAGGTTCAAGGTTTGGGGCCGCGTATACGGCATCCGTAACGGTATGTGTAGGATCGGATACAGCACTTTGTGGCAGTTCAGGGGCTGGAGTATCCGCGTAAGCCAGTGTGGTGCTGAAAAAACTTTGGACAATGAGCAATAAGGCAATAATCATAACTTTTATTTTTGTTCCCATGCTCCAAGTAATTCTCCTATTCATTGTAATATGGCAAGCTTCAGCGATTGTGTTATATTGTTCTCCTTCCCTCCTCCTAGTTCGAAAATAGTATATTCAGCATGCTAGGCTGACATGACTATTCCAACAGAAAAAACCTTGATCATAGTGATCAAGGTTTTTTCTTCAAGAGAGATATAGCGTTTTGTGGTGGAGCTATGTAAAAAAGACATAATAAAAAGCTCGTTCACCTGGTAACTGGCTGCCACCCGTCTAGGAAGGCCCTATAGTTTTGCGTCACTGTCTTTCGACAGTTTTGCCGTTAGCTTGAATAGCTTGTGCGTCTATCGTCTATCAAACGGAGTTCATGTAATCTCACATTTACAGTTTACGGTTTGGAACGTTTTCCCCATTTTTTGCGGAAGGAATGCGGTGTTTCCCCTATATGTTCCTTGAATAAATTAATAAAATGGCTCGTATTGGGAATCCCTACATACCTTGCAATATCCACAATGGACATGTCACTCGTTTTAAGCCATCCCTGAGCGGCTGTGATCCGAACATTAATCAGATAATCGATTGGAGAAAATCCAATCTGTTTTTTGAAATTTTTAGCAAGGTTAAATTTGTTTAAGTTGAACATGTCTGCCAGTGAGTCCAGCGTAATTCGCTCGCAGTAGGATTGGTCCAAATATTGCTGCACCCGGCGGACTTCACTGAGCGTTCCAGCATTGACATGCCGATGGTCATAGGGATGCTGCAATATGTAGGTCAGTATTTCACCAATCAGTCTGGACGTTAGCAGCTCGCCGGAAAGGCTTCGATCAGACTGACCGCAGATTAGGGCATGCAGCTTGTCCAATATAATATGCGGATTGTGCATGGATATGACCGGTTTATTATGCTTGGCAAATTGTTCGTAAAAGTGTTCGATCAGGTTGCCGTACAGGTATAAGCTGATAAACTCCCAGGCTTCATCACCGGAGCTGCAGTATTGCACATATTCCTCGCAATTAATAAAAAATAAATCATGAGGTTTTAAAATGTATTTCTTGTCCCGGTACAGTAATTCTCCCTTACCAGACAGTGTAAAAACAAGCAAAAAGGAGGCGAGCTCCTTCCTTTCCATTGTGAAATCAGAGGTTTTTTGGAAATAGCCTAATTCCTGAATATATAAAAGGGATTGCTTGGCAAAAGCGGAGGGAGTTCGTACAATTACGACAGGTTCACCGTTCCAGAGGCCCTCGTTGTTTTTTTGGTCTGTTGTCATATTCAATTCCTTTACAAAAAAGCAATTTTATCTAGCTTATCTTGGTTTGATTTACCAATATATAATGGCTGATTAAACATGATTTACTATTTATAAAAGTTTATTTTATCACATTAAATATGTCTATATATCAAATTATGTGTGTGAGTTTTATAGAAGTCTCGCTTCTTATGGATATTTATTCTAATCGTCCATGTAAAGGGTCGAATTTTGTTGAAAGAATTCTGGGGTCATCATGGATTCAAATCCTTTCTGGGGTCAAACATAGAATTAGTGCTGAAAAAAATATCTTACATGCCCATTCAACTTTTCCATTCACTTCTCCTTTCGGTTTGAGAAATTTGGGACTTGGTTCTGTTAAAATGGTTCGTAAGGCTTATTATTAAAAATGAGATTTTGGACCCAGTGTTGTGATTTGGTTCACGAACATGAATGTAAAAAAGAGAGATATATGCATGAAAAATTACGCAAAAAATGTTCTTATGTGTTGAATGAAAAGTGTTCTCAACTTTGGAAATCACACGGGCGATGATATGATGGGTAATACATGTATAGTGCACTACTTATTCGATAGTCAGTTTGGAGGATTACAGGATGGAAAAACCAAAAAATACGAAAACCGCAGCGGCTTGGTCGCTCGTTATTCTAGGGGCAGGATTTGCAGCCACGGTGCCATTTCAGCAATTTGGCTGGGCTCGTTTGTTAGCTGGAGCCTTTGAGGCCGGACTTGTTGGGGGACTGGCAGATTGGTTTGCTGTCACGGCATTATTTCGTCATCCGTTAGGCATCCCAATACCCCATACGGCGCTTCTTCCCAAAAATAGGGACAAGCTCACGAACGCATTGGTAAATACGGTGGAAAATAACTTGCTGAACAAAGACAGTATTGCTTCTAAGATTGCAGATATTCGTTTGGCGGAGCTGGTGCTGAACGGAGTAGAGAAAGGATTGCGTACCCCAGAAGCGGCAGCATCAATAGATGTGCTCGCGAAGCGGCTCGTTCAGTCGCTCCCGCTCACGGAATTGGCTCCGATTATCGTGGCTGAGATCAAGCGACAGGTGACTGACATCGATGCCGGACCGCTACTGGAGGCGCTTGCCCGCCAATCCAGTGAGAAGGGCTATGATATTCGCGCACTTGATTACACGCTGGAGCAGGCGGAATCCTGGCTTTTGCGACCGGAAACAGGCTATACACTTGGCACCTTAGGGATGCAGGCTGTTAGTGGTTTGCAAGTGAGCGGACTGATGCAATTTGCCTTGAACGCCTTCCTCGGCTATCTGAACGAAGAGCGCATGGGTGAAATGATTCGTCATTTCCTGCTGGATCAGGTAGCTGAGCTGCAAAGAGAAGAGCATCCGCGTCGTCTGGCCGTGATTGACGGTCTGAGAACACAGGTGACCCGATTGGCGACGAAGGATACAGTTCAGGAAGGGCTAAACGGCTGGAAGGATAGCCTTATTGAAGCTTGGGAAGGCGAAGCGTCAGTGCTCGATAAAATGGAAGAACTTCGTATCCGCTTATTGAACTACATGGAAGATGGAGACTATGTGCCGACCTATATTTTGCCACTACTGGATCGGATGCTGGCTGACTTAAGAGGGAATACCGAGTTGCTGGATAAAATCAATACACGAATTGTGGAAGGAATTACGAGCCTCGTGGAGGCTAACCATAGTCGGATTGGTAACCTGGTGCGCGAAAATGTAGATAAAATGGATAACAAATCCCTGATTGCACTGATGGAGGACAAACTGGGACAGGATTTGCAGTGGATACGTATTAACGGCGCAGTAACAGGCTTCCTGATCGGTATTGTACTGACAGGTATCCGTATGCTAATCCAATAATACAGAAAAAGCTACAGATAAGGTTGTGGAAGCATGAGGCTTTGGCATGAACAATTGATTGGCAAGCTGCCCCGTCCCCAACTGTTGGGACAACATCGTGAGTGTTGTGCCCTGCGGGGGAACGGGTGGGGAAAGCCACACGCCACAGTGAATTATGTGTTCGACTATCACCCCATGCTGCTGGTACGCTATCATAAGCTCATTATGGATGAAATGAAAAGCAGAGGCTACAATGTTGATCCACTATGGGAACAGCCATTGTATCGTGGTAAGCAGTGTGAACCTTGGGAAGCGGAGCTAGGCGAGGAACTGGCAGGCGCGGACGCATATGTGGAGCATGATGACGAATATATGAAGGAGTGTCTGGATAACCTGGCTTCCAAAGGAATTTTAATAGAGATTGAAGTGATCTAAAAAAGCGGGCTGCGGTGTGTTCATCATTCAGATGAAGCACCGCAAGCCCGCTTTTTAAATGCTTTAAGAGGTATGGGGACCAGGTTACAGGACCCAGCGTGTGACCTTCTCCAGGGGTTGTCTGGATTTTTCCCGCTTGGGTTCATGAGCACGATAACCGAAGGCGGCGATGACTGAGATATCCAGCAGCCCGTCCTCCAGCAGTCCTTCTTCCTCCAAAATGGCATGTACCTGTTCACGATTAAAGCCTTCTATCGGACAGGAATCAATGCCAATCTGAGCTGCTGCTGTCATCATATTGCCCAAGGCAATATAGGTTTGCTTGGAGGCCCAGTCAAATAACGTACGTTCGTTTTCCAGCAGACGTTGATTTTCACCTTGGAAAATCTTATAACGTCCCGGTAGTGAGGCAAAGTCTTCGTCAGACATCCCCTTTACCTCTTTATACATGTACTCCACGTAAGGAGAATCATAACGTACATCCTTACGTGCCAAAATCAGAACGACGTGGCTGGCCGCTGGAATCTGCTTTTGACCACCACTGGAAACCGCCGCCAGCTTTTCTCTCAATGCCTGATTTTGTACGACCACAAACTGCCACGGTTCAAATCCTACAGAGCTTGGGGAAAGTCGTCCAGTTTCGAGAATGAATTGAAAATCCTCCTCTGGTATAATGCGATTGGGATCGAATTCTTTCGTGGCATGTCTGAATAGAAAGGCATCCAGAATTTCCTGTTTTATAGCTGATGTATTGGACATGAAATGTACTCCTTTTATTATAGGTTTAGTTGGTACTCCATTGGTTTTCTGCTACTATAATGAGAGTTGATATCGAATATATAGTCATCATATAGAAAGTTTTTTGCGGCAACAAGTACGCACATATTTGTACCTTGTAGGTCTGGGGCTATTAGTCTACAACCTGTAGAAAGAAGGGGAATACATGGCACAGGAGATGGAACATACAGTTAGCGTTAATTTTGGATGTCCTGTCGCGACAACTGTTGGGATTATAGGCGGCAAATGGAAGGGAGTCATCTTGTATCATTTGACCACAGGACCACGGCGCTATAATGAAATTCGACGGACCCTCCCTAATATTACACAGCGGATGCTAACCTTACAGTTGCGCGAATTGGAGCGTGATGGCATTGTGCATCGTGAAATTTATAACGAGAACCCACCGCGTGTGGAGTACTCGCTTACCCCGTTGGGAGATACGTTAAGACCGTTGCTGGATTTTATGAGGGACTGGGGGATCTTCTACGGAGAACAGGGTTGCGAGCCTGTGGCGACAATTTCCAAGTCAGGCAAGCATTTTTGCTAAAATAAACATGAGAAAAGCCCACCGATGATTTCATGCAGACGCATGAGAATCATTAGCGGGCAGAATAAGGACGGGGTATTTCTATAAAATATAAACTTATTTAAACTCGATGGCCTCGTTCATCTGTGCCCAGGCTGTTTCTCCGATGATGCCCAGACGCCAGATAGCGATTCCTTTGAGGTCATAACGTTTGGCTAATCCGATCTTGGCGTTAACGGTGCTGTCTTTTTCGCTACCCATTGAAATACCCAAGATGAGCTTATCCCGTGAGGTTTCCTTCAACGCCAATTGTATGGCTTCGTCCACTTTATCCAATGGCTCGGGTGTAGATTTTTGTCCGTAATCATAGGCCATGATGATCAGATCGTCCGCCAGATTGCCCAGCGTTTTGTAGTCATAGCCAGCATAGGAGCTGTTCAATGGATGCAGAACGACGGTGAGCTTGAGTCCGGCTTGATGAGCTTTGGCTGATAACTTTTTAATAAAGGCGTTGTAGTCTGAACGAGCTTTAGCTTTATCGCCGCTCCAGCCTAATCCTTCAAGATCTAACGTAATGCCCTTGAATTGCTTATCGGTGGCAGTGCTGACGATTTGGGAAATGGTCTGTTCTTGAAGCTGCGCATTTTCCAAAACCTTGGTTAGCTCATGATTACCATCGACAGCATAAACCATCAGGTAAGGGGAAGTTCCCTGGCTATCTGCTTCCTGTAGAATAGACTCAGGCGTTACAGCTCCGGCAGCTTGAGGCCATTTATATTCTTTGCCAGTCGTTGTGAATTGTCCGTTCGTATCAATTCTGCTCCAGCCGAAGGCAACGGTATTAAAATTTGGTATTTTCGCTTTTTGATCAAAGGAAGACAGCGCATAGAAGCCTACAGTATACATAGCTTCACGTGGCGATGTGATAGAGACTGTCCGTGTTCCCTGATTCCAATTCACTGTGGCTCCAAACTGTTGCCCGAAAAAGCTCAGCGGGATCATCGTGCTGCCGCGCACGGTTTGCGGTGCGGCTGTTAGTTGAACGGTTTGTCCGTCTACTGTGGCATTGCGGCTCCCCATTTTGAGAACTACCTGCTTGGTTGCATTGCCTTGCGTTTTGGTAGCGGTGATGCTTTGGCTGGCTTGATCCCATTTCACAGTAATGCCCAGAGCCTCAGAAATAGCGCGAAAGGGAACCATCGTCGTGCCGTCCATCATGGCAGGCTGTACAGGGAACGGCAATGGATATCCGTCCAGCATGATGCTAATCTTACTCGCCTCCGCTTGTGCCATGGGGCTATAGATGCCCGCTGCGGTACTCAGAAGGATAACGCTAGATAACAAAGCCTTATTTACGATTTTCATCCTATGATCTCCTATGCTCAATAGATTGCAATGCTATCATGTTAGAATCGTGAGGTTTCTACCATTTTACCAAAAAAATGATAGATAGGTGAATGCGAAATGATAGGATGAGATAAATCTGAGTATGTATTTAAGCTGAATAGTATAAGAAAAACATCGTTATTTTTCATATAGAAAAAGCTGACACCTTTTAAAACGGTGTCAGCTTTTTCTTTTTAAAATGGTCTTATATTTTATTGTAACCCAGATTACTTGCGGCGTTTGAGTACAATGCCGACAGCTACGGCACCAAGAACGACTGCAATGATTGAGAGGACAAGTGCTGTGGTTTGTGTAGCAGAGCTTGCTGGAGCTGAAGCAGCAGGCGTCGTCTCAGCAGCATTGTCTGAGGTCGGTGCGGTGCTGCTGCTATCTTTAGCCTTATCTGTGCTCGCATGGCCCGCTGCGGTGCCTGTCGAGTCATGTCCGCTGTCTGCAGCAGAAGCAGGAGCCTCTGGTGTAGCATCCGCCGTGATTGTAGTAATGGAATGAGGATTGTTGCTTCCTTCATCGCCTGTCCATTCCACAATACTTCCGTCACTGTAATATTGGAAGGCGTTCCAGGCTGCTGCAGTATTCTGGTCTGCATTTTGTGCTACAAAGCTAAAGCGTTGGTACTGACCCGCTTGAATTCCGTCTTTTTCAGACGTCCAAGTGACAGTAGTTATTTTGCCGGAACTGTCTTTTTCAGTGGCTACCTTCCAATCCGGTACAGGCTCGTATTGTTTGAAAACGACCTCTTTAGGAATTTTTAAAGCGACTTTGGTAGTTGGGATGTTTTTTTCCACAGGCACTTTCAACGTGTACGTTTCCCACGCATTAGGTTGTGAAACGGAAGGCTTGACCGTCACATGCGCACTGGCCATACCTGCAAATAGCAAGGCACCAGCTGCCATTAGACCCATAGAGGTTACTAACCTGGAAAACCTGGATTTTGCTGTTTGAATCGTTGTATTCATATTCATTTCGCTCCTTTTAAGATAAAAATAATTATTTTTTACCGCCTACCTGCAGAGTGAATTCAGCATCAATCGCATCGAGTGATGCCGTCAGGGCATGTACTTTTACCGCCCATGCTCCTTCGGAGGTTATCAATTCCTGACTGCGGAAGGGCTGTTGCTGCTTCACGGGCAGAACAAATTCCTGCTGATCTTGGTCAGGATCGGCTGGGGTAAGCGTTAGTGTGACTTGTTGAATTCCTGGAACGGCATTACCCTTGCTATCCTGAACGGACACTTTAAATTCATTGTTACCCACAGTATTCGGGCTGACTGCGAGTGTAACGCTGTATCCGCCAGTAGCGCGAGTCTCCTCAAACGGTACAGCAGGTGCTTGGCCGGGCGACAGGTGAGTGAGCACCGCTGCCAGCAGCATCACAAGCAGGCCGACGGACAGCTCGGCCCGCAATCCTCCGGCGGCCCGCTTGCTCGCCACCGCTTGCCGAGCGCTACGGAACTGGCTGGCCGCGAAGACCAGCATCACTAGCAGTAGCGCTGTTTTGCCGAGCAGAACGAGTCCATAGGACGTGTTCAGCAGCATGGAGGGAGCCGGTATGTACAGCACCGCTCCATAGATACCAGTGGCGAGTAGCGCCGCTACCATAGCAATGCCCCAGCCAGCGAAGCGGCGCAGGGCGGCTTGCCGCAGAGCGGCCTGCTGGAATACAGGCAACTCCGATCCAGCAGCAGGCAGACACACCACCATAACGGCAAGTGAACCGATCCAATAGGCTGCCGCCGCCAGATGGACGAAATCTGCCACAATGGCTGGAGATGCATGGATAGCTGCTGCCGGATGCCCGACAAAGGCCTTGGACAACATAAGGCTCAGCGTTAGTAGTACGGAGCTGTAGCCCCACACTCGGCGCTGGCGATTGGAAATGCTTTGATCCACCGCATAAATTAGCGTAACGCTCAGAAGCAGCACGAGAATCATCTGGATAAACCAGATTTGCCCCGCCCCAGTAAATTGAAGAGCTTCTCCCAGAATGGGGAGTGAGAAGCCTTCCCTGATGGAAACGCCGGCATCCCAGGACGCCTGGAGCGGTAGGCTGATTAAAATGGCAGCAGACGTAATGCCGTAGCCGCTCCATAGCAGCTTACTCCAGCGAGGTAATGTGTCAGAGGGCCGCTGATGAAGTATCTGCTGTTCACTGCGATTTTTGTCTCGGTTCATGCTTGGTATGAGGAACAGTCGGAAACAAATCGCTCCAAAAAGCAACGATAGCCCTATGTAAAAGAACCAACGGACCGCGATTAAGTCGATTCGTGATGCCCCAGAGCCTTCAGAAGCGGTAGCTTGATTGTTATACGCATTGGAACCGCTGCCTACCTGAAATGGAATCACTCCATTGACTGGATGTCCGTCTGCGGACAAAGCTCTCCAAGTGATGGTGTAAATACCATTCTTCATCCCTGGAATCAATTGGATTTCCATGGTGGATGAGTGCTCTGGGTTGAGCTGTGCTTTTCCAGTGTCGACCCGCTTGCCTGTTTCATCGGTCACTTTGATGGACATGAAGGCAGATTGCAAATCTTCGTTGAAGGTGATGGTCACCTGGGAAGGAGACTTATCCAAAACCTGATTTTCGGTCGGACTGGATTCAACGACAAATGCATGAGCCCACGATGAGTGAGGAAACAGGAGCAGAAGAGGGAGACACAGCAATAAAAGACAAGCCGCACGGGCTGGTCTGGACAGGTACAACATGCCTGTGAAGTCACCTTCTCTCTATTACTTGAAGCGAGGATATCCTCATTTGTAACATTTTATACGGACAAACCAATTCCTATCTTAATCATAGTGCATATAGCGTGAATAGATGGAGCGAATTATGACATTTATATGAAATTTGAAATATTAAGCATGATGCAAAGTGCGAATCTTATGAAAAATCCCTACCGTGAATGGAATCGCCTGGATTTCATTCACGGTAGGGATAAAGAGGAAGACGTATGAGACATTAGAGACCCACTTCTATGGATTGTGTGAAAGCAGCTTGCTTATGTTGGATATATTGGATAAAAATAGCCGTTAGTTCGGGATCGAATTGGCTACCCGAACAATTTTTCAATTCTTCGATGGCTTCCTCAAATGTTTTGGTCGGTTGATAAGGACGCTCGGTGGTCATTGCATCAAAAGAGTCGATGATCGTCAGCATCCTACACAGCCGTGGGATTTGCTCGCCTTTAAAGCCAAACGGATAGCCTCCACCGTCATAACGTTCATGATGCAGCTCCACAAAAGGAACTAAATCTGTGAATCGTTCGTTGGCCTCGACAATACGTTTGCCCCACATGACATGAGCTTGTACCATCCGCCATTCCTCGCCGGACAGCTTCTCTTTTTTGTTAAGAATATTCCAGGGGATTTCTAGCTTTCCAATGTCGTGAATGAGGGCTCCCAGCAAAAAACGCCGCTTATCTTTCGGTCCGAGCTGAAGTACATCGCTCATGTCTGCTGCATATCTGAATACCCGTTTGGAATGCTTGAAGGTGTTAATATCCTTGTACAAGAATAGATTAAGCTGCTGCTCCAGATCACGAATATCCTGGCCCAGATCGACCTCGCGTTCTACTTCATTTAAACTGCCGTGGATATGAACGATGTTTTTGCCCTGTTTCTTGGCGTAGTACAGAGCTTTATCCGCCAGATCGACCAGCTGTGATTTGTCGTAGATGTCAATGCGGCTTTGTGCAATGCCTGCGGAGAAGGACAGACAGCCGTGTGGGAAAATTTCGACTCCCTCGTAACGGGAATCATTCAGTCTTTTTCGAATAGCATTGACCTTTTCATAAGCTTGTTCAGCAGTATGATCGGGCATAAGCAGGGTGAATTCTTCACCACCATAGCGAGATACAGTGATGTGAGTACCGAACGTTTCCTTTTTAAGGAACCCTCCGAGGAACCCCAGTAGCTGATCGCCCTTAAGATGGCCGAAATGATCATTATATTTTTTGAAATCATCAATATCAATCAGCGCCAGACTTAGGGGAGTATTCTGCGATCTGGATATATTCAATTCAGCCTCAAGCGTGTTTTCAAAGTAGCTGTGATTGTACAGTCCTGTTCTGCGATCCGTATTGGCTTTTTCTTCAATCTCCCGATACATCGTGAACATTTGCTTGAAAGCGTGGGATAAGAGCATGCTTAGCCCCAGGAACAGCAAAAGTCCTAAAATGCCATTGTAATAAATCAGCGTGGTCAGCACCAAAGACAGGATGAGTGTACATAAGTATACAAGCAGGGATTCAGCCAAAAAAGCCTGTTTCAGCTCATTGAACGACCCTTTATATGCGATATAAAAATAAAGGCCTAGGGTGATTATATTTACTATAAAGTAGCAGATTAATGCGAGCAGGTAGGAAGCAAAATGGTCCTCGTTTAAGGCTCCTTGCGTTCCGCCGCTTAGTTCGAATACGGTTGACGACAGGAAAATGGAAAGTGCGTAAATGGAAAAATTGACGGCATGCTTCCACCAGGACAGCTCTGTGTGTCGAAACGCTGCGATGATTACATTAAACAACAAAATCAAAATGGCAATTTCAGTGCCATGCACAAAAATACAAGCGAGGTACACGGAGGAATCCATGGACTGCTTGTTACTGGCTGGTGGCAGTTGGAATGTAAAATGCTCCAAAATCAGAACTGCTCCCAATAGGGAATAGATCGTGACCCACTCTGTCGTCGAATAGTGCAAAAAGGACCAATGGTTCGTATACAAGAGGACGATCAGGCCTATCATACACATGAAAAATACGTATATTCCCGTCGTGGTAACCTGTTCTTGCAGCTTTTTTAATATACTCATCATTTTTTCTCCTGCCTTGTCGTATCTTGATGTCAAAGCTACCAGGGGTGAATGGGATAATTTACAATTTTGTAATCGAAAATTTCACATGAAAAAACAGGCCGGAATCCAGCCTGTTTTGTTAAGCCTGTGCTTCCTTTTTTTCTTTATCGGTGACTAGCCTCCAATTTTGTAACCGGAAGTCAACGCGATTACAACAGAAGCAACGATAATAGCATTGATAATCACACGGGAGTATTTCAAGTTTTTCATACGGTTCCCTCCCTTCCTTGGAATAAGGCCTGAACTAGGCATGGCGGGGGTTGGCTTCTTGCTGATTATCCTTATTTTTTTTCACGACCATTACATTTTGAATAAACAGGAACATCCCGAAGTTCATGACGACATCTCCAATACTGATCACCTGCGTGCGGGGATAGGGCTTGGAAAGGGGAATGATGTCACCAAGCAATGATAAACGTGTGCTCGCATCCATCATGTAATGTTTCGAGATGACACTTCCGGATTTAAGCATATCTGTATAGTAGGGACCCAGTACTTCTGAAGCGCTCAACGAGACCGGCATTCTTCCGCCATTCACTGCCATAACGATAAAATTCATCAAAACGCCGATTAAAATAAGCTTGAATCCCTTGTGATGTCTATTCAACCAGAGAAATATCAAGCCGATTACGTAAACTCCCATAAATAGATACCCATTAATGGCTGCCAGCCAAGCCCACTTTTCCTGAGCATAATAAATAATGAATTGAACCACCAGCAGCAGGGGGAACATCCAACCGGCTATAAGGCGAATATGACTGAACCGAACCAGACCTTGCCGCCAGCCTCCTCTGAACAGACCTACAATGAGACCCAGCAGCACTCCATCATAGACCATTATCATTCTCCAGATTCTACAATTTTTTTGTTTTGGTTACCGTGTAATTCGACCTGAAATTGGTAAATTCCTGCCTGATTTATAGCAATTTTGAAAAAAAATCGCGGATTAGCGTGTAATTATTCGAAGCTAGACGAAATGAATGATATCATAATATATCGAAGTTATTATTTATATTTTGGTGAAAAGGATGATTATTATCATGAATCGGTTATCCAATACGGTAATGGTTGCCGCAGATATGACCAAATCACGAATATTATGGATTGCCTTTGTTCTGGGTGCACTAAGTGCCTTCGGACCATTGTCCATAGATATGTATTTGCCGTCACTGCCTACATTAGCCGACAATTTGCATACGACTACTTCGCTGGCACAGCTTAGTCTGACAGCCTGTCTGTTGGGGCTGGCCGTTGGCCAGATCGTTGCCGGTCCGCTTAGCGATGTGAGGGGGCGCAGAGGACCGCTGGTGATCTCGCTTATTCTGTACGCTGCGGCATCGTTGCTATGTGTGTTTGCGCCGAATATCGCTGTACTCATTGCGCTTCGCTTTATTCAAGGGCTTACGGGATCGGCGGGGATTGTGATTTCCAGAGCCGTGGCCCGTGATCTGTACTCGGGCAAAGAACTGACACGTTTTTTCTCACTGCTCATGCTGGTGAACGGCGTGGCTCCCATTGCTGCACCTGTGCTGGGCGGTGTCATTTTAAATTTTGTTTCCTGGCGCGGTGTATTCATGGTGCTATGTGTAGTGGGTGTGGCTATGCTGATTGCCGTCGTATTGGGTCTGCCAGAAACGTTGCCAGCGAACCGCCGTTCATCCGGTGGCTTGAAGCAGACGTTAGGAACACTCGGTCATCTGTTTACGGATCGGCGCTTTATGGGCTATGCCCTCTCGCAGGCACTGATTACAGGGGCGATGTTCGCCTACATCGCTGGCTCGCCTTTCGTACTTCAGGATATTTTCGGGGTTTCTCCTCAGACATATAGCATCATTTTTGCAGTGAATGGTTTGGGTATTGTGCTGTTTTCCCAGTTGACGGGTAGACTCGTGGGTCGATTTAGCGAACGACAGTTGCTCTTGTCGGGTCTGGTGATTGCGGCTGTAGCCGGGATCAGCTTGCTTACCGTAGCTTTTACTGGAGGCCAACTGTTAGCCGTATTGATTCCGATGTTTTTTGTCGTATCCTGCGTAGGTATTGTGAGTACAACGACGACTTCACTGGCCATGCAAAGTCAGCAGCGTTCCGCAGGCAGTGCGTCCGCCATGCTTGGCTTGCTGCCTCTATTGCTGGGCTCCATCGCTTCACCGTTGGTAGGCTTGGGGAGTGGAACAACTCCCGTACCGATGGCGGTTGTTATTGCTATAGCTGAGCTTGGCGCGTTGTTAAGCTTTGCTGTACTTGCCAAGGAAGTACGCTCAAAAGTGTAAAACAAGGCAAAATGGTGACATTTTTCAGGGATGTTGACATACCCCATGGGGGTATATTATGATGGAGATATATTAAATGCATGAGTGCATTACACCACACAGGAGGCTGATGTATGGCTGAGGAGCAACCTGTTTCCCACACTGAAGTCCACGGGACTCATTGTGGAACAGATGGGGAGAAGACAGTTAGAAAAAGTCATCATTCGGCGGAATTCAAGAACAGCCTTGTCTCCCGGTTAAACCGTATTGAAGGCCAGGTACGCGGGATTAAGGGCTTGATTGAGAAGGACACTTACTGTGACGATGTGCTGAACCAGATTGCAGCTGTTCAGTCGGCCCTGAATGGTGTCGGCAAGCTACTGCTGGAAGGGCATATGAAGAGTTGTGTCATTGAGCGCATGCAGGCAGGAGAGCAAGAAGTGATTGATGAGCTGCTGGTTACGGTTAAGAAGCTAATCCGTTAAAAGTAGCAGATATACACATTATGGGTATGGACGTACCCTTGAGGAGGAAATGAAAATGGCACAAGTTACATTGAACGTAGAGGGCATGAGCTGCAATCATTGCGTGAAAGCAGTAGAAGGAGCTTTGGAAAAAGTAGGCGCTACCGGCAAGGTCAGCCTCGAAACAAAACAAGTAAGTGTAGAATATGACGAATCCAAGCTGAATGTTGAAGCGCTGAAAACGGCTATTGAAGACCAAGGCTATGATGTTGTTTAAGATTAAGATGCTTTATGCGTGAACAGATTTGTTCGAAGGAGAAGCTTCCATACTAGGAGCTTTTTCTTTTTGGATATAATATACCCCACTGGGGTATGTAGAAGGAGGGCTACTATGGAAAACCGTGCGACCGACGGTGATAAGCATACAACGCTTCATATTACGGGGATGTCCTGTGCAGCCTGCGCAAGCCGCATTGAAAAAGGTTTGAATCGAATAGACGGCGTAGCGCACGCTAATGTGAATTTGGCTTTGGAGCAGGCATCCATATCCTATGATCCCAAGCAGGTGGAAATCCCTGAATTCCGCGATAAAATTGCTTCTCTTGGTTTTGGAACTGTGAGTGAAGAAGCCAATTTAAATGTAACGGGCATGACTTGTGCAGCCTGCGCAGCTCGAATTGAAAAAGGATTAAACCGGATACCAGGTGTAACAGGTGCTACGGTAAACTTGGCGATGGAAACAGCTCATGTGGAATATGCTGCTGGGAGTACGACGGTTAGTGATCTGGTAAGCAAGATTGAACAGCTGGGCTACGGAGCGATCCCGCAGAGCGCTGAGGACAATATTACGGAGGTTCGCAGTAAGGACATCCAACGTAAAAAATGGAAGTGGATAATATCGGCAGTGTTGTCGCTTCCGTTGTTGTGGGCGATGGTAGCTCATTTTTCCTTTACCTCATGGATTTATGTACCGCAACTGTTCTTGAATCCATGGTTCCAGCTTGTATTGACAACACCAATTCAGTTCATTATTGGATGGCAGTTTTATGTGGGCGCGTACAAAGCGCTTCGCAACGGCAGTTCGAATATGGATGTATTAGTTGCACTGGGTACGTCTGCGGCTTATTTTTACAGCTTGTACCTTACCCTGCATCCGTCTGATGCCATGGAGGGAATGACGGGAATGCCTGTTATGACCATGCCAGAGTTGTATTACGAGACTAGCGCGGTACTCATTACGCTTATACTGGTCGGTAAATGGTTCGAGGCGGTAGCCAAAGGGCGCTCGTCTGAGGCGATCAAAAGCTTGATGAACCTACAGGCGACAACGGCACGTGTGGTACGTGATGGACAAGAGCTGGATATACCTTTTGAACAGGTGCGTGTAAAGGATATCTTTATTGTGCGTCCAGGAGAGAAAATTCCCGTCGATGGTGTGGTCGTGGACGGACGTTCGGCAGTGGATGAATCCATGTTAAGTGGTGAAAGTCTTCCGGTTGAAAAAGGAGCGGGTTCTCCAGTCACAGGAGCTACACTCAATAAAAACGGTGTACTTCGTATCCAGGCTGAGCGTGTGGGTGGTGATACGGCGTTGGCCCGCATTATTAAGGTCGTGGAGGATGCGCAAAACTCCAAGGCCCCGATTCAGCGGATTGCGGATCAAATTTCAGGTATCTTTGTCCCTATCGTAGTTGCTGTAGCCGTGATAACATTTCTCGTCTGGTTTTTCCTTGTCACACCGTCTGATTTTGCAGGATCATTGGAGAAAATGATTGCAGTTCTCGTCATTGCTTGTCCTTGCGCGCTTGGATTGGCTACCCCAACGTCCATTATGGCAGGATCGGGACGTGCTGCTGAATACGGTATTTTGTTCAAGGGCGGTGAGCATTTGGAAATGACCCGTTCCGTCAACGCAGTGATTTTGGATAAGACGGGTACGGTTACGAACGGCAAGCCAGAGCTGACAGATATTATGGTTGGAGCAAGCAGCCTGGCTGAAACAGATTTGCTGCGATTGCTCGGTGCGGCAGAAAAAAGCTCGGAGCATCCACTGGCGGAAGCCATTGTAAAAGGGATTGCTGATCGAGGCATTGAGTTGGTGGAACCGACGGATTTTGAAAATATCCCGGGCTACGGTGTGAAGGCCTCTGTGGAAGGCAAGCAGGTATTGGTGGGCACACGCCGATTAATGAGCAGAGAAGGCATCGCGATGGATGACTCAACCGAGCAGCAAATGAATGAACTGGAAGGCGCAGGGAAAACGGCGATGCTTGTCGCTGTAGATGGTTCCTACGCCGGATTAGTGGCCGTCGCGGATACAATTAAGGAAACATCACGGGAAGCCGTTGCCCGTCTGCGGGCGATGAACATTGAGGTCATCATGATTACGGGTGACAATGAAAGGACGGCACAGGCCGTTGCCGCCGAGGCGGGAATTGAACGGGTACTGGCCGAAGTGTTGCCTGAAGGAAAGGCCGAGGAAGTGAAGCGGCTTCAGGAACAGGGCAAGATCGTAGCCATGGTCGGGGACGGTATTAACGATGCGCCAGCGCTGGCTACAGCTCATATAGGAATGGCAATGGGCACGGGTACGGATGTGGCCATGGAGGCTGCCGATATTACTCTCATGCGTGGTAACCTAAACAGCATTCCTGATGCGATCGAAATGAGCCGCCGAACCATGACGAATATACGGCAAAATCTGTTTTGGGCGCTCGGTTACAACGTGATCGGCATTCCGATTGCTGCTTTGGGCTTTCTTGCTCCATGGTTGGCGGGAGCCGCCATGGCATTCAGCTCTGTTTCGGTTGTACTGAATGCGCTGCGTCTTCAACGGGTGAAGCTGTAAGTGTAGTGATGTATTAGGCAGGTACGCACAATTTTGGCTTTTGTGCGTGCTTGCTTTTTTGTTGTCTTTTTATTTTATGTATTTCATGATGTCGTCCTTCATTGCGTCAGGTTGCTTATCATTCGCGAAAGTTTCATAATATTTGTAGGAGTGCCATGCAAGCATGCAAGAACCTTTTCGTGTACTCACAGCTTGAAGCAGATAAAGAGCTTATATTATGGATTAGGAGTGAAGCCGTCATGAATGATACGATTTCCTTGTTGATGAACCACCGGTCTGTGCGAAAATTCAAGTCAGACCCCATTACCGACGAGCAGCTCGCAGCTATTGTGGCAGCTGGCCAAATGGCATCCTCGTCCAGCAATGTGCAGGCATATACTGCTATTGCCGTTACCGAGCCTTCTTTAAAAACAAAACTGGCCGAGTTGGCAGGGGGGCAGGCTTACGTTGAGCAATGTCCGACATTTCTGGTATGGTGCGCAGACCTGTATCGTTTGAAGCAGGCGACGATTCATCATCAGCCAGGCCAGCCTTCCTATGAAGGGTCCGTTGAAAATTATACGGTTGCAACCATCGATGCCGCGTTAGCTGCACAAAATGCAGCAGTGGCCGCTGAATCACTCGGCTTGGGCATCGTTTACATTGGGGGCATTCGTACTAAAATAGCAGAGGTATCCGAGTTGTTGGGATTGCCAGAGCTGGTATATCCAGTGTTCGGTATGTGCATTGGTGTACCGGATCAGGAAACGGGCTTGCGCCCGCGTCTTCCATTGTCCGGTGTGCTGCATATGAACGGTTACGACAAAAATCAAACGATGAAAGCTGTAGAGGTGTACGACCACACATCAGCCGAATATTTGAAGGAGCGTACGGGCGGTCAACGCTCTACACCTTGGTCTGAGCAAATGGCGGCGAGATTGACCGAGCCAGCGCGCTTGCAGTTGAAGCCATTTTTGGAACAAAAGGGCTTCTTGAAGCAATAAAGCGGAGCATTGACAAAAAACGCTGCAATGTATGTGCGGCATTTGAGCAACATGTGTATGTAAAATTACAAAAACCTCCTTAATTACGCAGGATAAAGTTTCGCGTACATAAGGAGGTTCTTTGCTTTGACTACAAGTTGTGATTGTGAGCCTTTAGTAAATAGCTGATATGTCTTTATGAGTTAGACAGGGAGTAGAAGCGGCTTGTATTATCATAAAATAATTGACGGACAGCAGCTTCATCTTGACAGGTCAGCTTGCTATACGCGCGAATGACCTCGGCAGCCATCCGTGGATGCGTTTGCCGTCCGGTAAAAGGGCCCTCAAACGGCCATGGACCGTCTGTCTCTGCCATAACCTGTTCAGACGGATACTGTCTTGCCAAACTGCGGATCTCTTCTTCGTACAGGAGATCCGGTGTGAAGGAGATATAATAGCCGTTTCCGGCCATGCGTTCGATCGTGGCGGCTGAGCCCTTGAACCAGTGAAAATGCGCCTGCGTAACGCTATGGCGTTCCAATAGGTCACAGGCGATGTCTGCGTCTTCATAAACGGCGTGCAGCACGATAGGCTTGTTATGCTTGCTTGCAAACTGGATAAATCGCTCCAGTAGTGCTATATAGGGAGCGAGGTCAAAAGCATCTCCGCTGCGTGAGGCTTCCAGCCGATTGTAATAGGGCAGGCCGACTTCACCTACCGCAATCATTTGTTGTACATGTTCGTCCATCCAGTCAAACAACAAGTCAAGCTCGGCTTGTGGTGGCAGAGCCTGTTCTGGATGAAAGCCGAAGGCTGGACGTACTAGCCCGGGCCAACGCTCAGCCAGGCGCAGGTTGGCTTGATTGGAGGCGAGATGCATGGACACGGCTATAATGGCTTCTACATGGTTGTCGGCAAGCGAAGCGAGCAATAGCTCCTGTTGCTCAGGCGGGTAGCTGTCTACATGAATGTGCGCGTCGATTAAGGGAGCAGTTGCTGCTGCGTTCAATCTGAATGCAGAGTGCAGGTTCCAATCATTCATAAGAAATTTGCCTCATCGTTCAGGGTGTTTTTACGAGCACTTTCAGCGGTGTCCATATCGCCATCCAGTTTGTATTTTTCCTCGCGCATCCAGCCAGTCATTGTCCGCTTCCATTCCATAAAGCGTGGATCGAGGGTGATTTCTTCCCTACGCGGGCGGGGAAAAGGAACGTCTACGACATGCATTATAGAAGCAGGTCGCGCCGACAGCACATAAATGCGGTCGGAGAGCAGCAGCGCTTCTTCAATGCTGTGGGTGATGAACAGCACAGAACGGCGGTTCTTCTCCCACATTCGCAATAACCATTGCTGCATGTCTGCACGTGTCAGCGCATCGAGTGCGCTGAACGGCTCATCCAGCAGCATTAATTCCTGTGGGCTGAGCAGGGCGCGAAGAAAGGCCACACGCTGCTGCATACCACCAGATAGCGTATGCGGATACGCTTTCGCGAACTTGCCCAGCCCAACCTGCTCAAGCCATTGCAAGGCTACTTTGCGACGTTCACGTTCGCTGACGTATCGGGAGTTCGCTGCTGCATCCTTTCGTGGTGCATTTTCTTGGCCGAGCAGTATGTTGTCCAGCGTGGTGCGCCACGGGAAAAGGGCAGGCTGCTGAGGCATATAGCTAATATGACCGCGTTCACCAGTCACGTCCTGTCCATGCATACGAATACGTCCCTGATGCGGCTTGAGCAGCCCGCCGATGATGTGAAACAGCGTGCTTTTGCCACTGCCCGACGGACCGACGAGGGAGACGAATTCTCCCGGCTTGACGGTGAGGGACACATTCTGCAGTACAGGCAGTGTGCTTCGTTTTTTCTGGAAGGCGAGGCTGATCCCGTCCAATTCCAAAGCAGGAGGAGCAGGCGTCATTACCTGCGGATCCCCGGCTTGTTGCTGCTCATGAGCCATGTGTGGTGATGTCAAGTCAGTCGGATGCAGACTCATAGGTGCCACGTCCTTTCATTGATGCTTTAATTCAATATGGAGGCTATTCTTGATCGGGTTTCCAGCGGACCAGCCACTTCTCCAGCAGTAAAATAGCCACAAACATCAGTAAGCTGAGTGCAACAATAATACCGATAGCGGCAAAAATGAGATCCGTACGATAGGCAGATTTTTGCAGCAGCATATAATATCCGATTCCTTCACTGGCCCCAATCCATTCGGCAATGATCGCGCCCATCACACTGTAGGTGGCAGCAATTTTAATGCCGGAGAAGACTTGTGGCAGGGAGTGTGGCAGCTCTAGCTTTATAAAAATAGCCCTGCGGCTTGCGCCCGACATCCGCATGTAGTTCATCATCATACGGTCTGTCCGTGTCAGCCCGTCCATGGCCGCTACAGCCACGGGAAAAAAACATACTAATGTAATGACCATAAGCTTGGGCAACACGCCAAAACCGAACCATACCATGAGCAACGGACCGAGGGCAATGATCGGAATGTTTTGGCTAAGGATCAGGAGCGGGTACAGAGCAGATTTGAGAAAAGGAATCGTATGAAGAATGATGGCGATCAGCAATCCCGTTGCTGTCCCTATAGCAAATCCCGCAAGCGTCAGGCGAATCGTAGCCCATGTATGGGCACCAAGCAACGCCGACTGCGCTATACCCTCTTGAACAATTAGGGATGGAGCTGGCAGCAGCCAGGATTCAATATGTAAATAGGAAACCGCCCCCTGCCAAGCCGCTAAAAAGAAGAGGACCGCCACAAGGGGCGGCCATACGCTTTTCCACCAGGATGCGTTCTTGCCTTTCGGATTCATGGGCGAAACTTCTCGGTCAGCTTGTTCATGCTGATGCCCTGTGGGTTATGTGCGATTTTGATCTGTGAAATGACGCTGGGACTTCCGGCTTCCGTCAAGGCCTCATGCATGTCTTTGACGATTTTCAACAATTCGTCCAATTCGCCCTCCATCGTCGTATCCAGTGGGTTCACCTGATGCTTGACGCCAGAACGCTGTATGACCTCAATCGCCTTGTCTACATAGGGATAAGAATCTTCGTTATTAGGAGTTTTAGGGATTACTTGAATGCTAAGCAGTGTGTTAGCCATGCGAATTTCACCTGTCCTTTATTTGGAGTAGTATTGGGAAATAAATTGGTTTAAGGCGGGGAGACCGCTTCGCGTTTCATTTGATCTTACGATCGCTGTTGCCGTGGGATTCTTTGAATTAACTTTAAAGGTAAGAATCCAACAGCAAAGGCGACCACTTCGTTTCTTCAGATTCAAATGAACCGCTCCGCTGCCAACCGCCTTAAAAAGCACTTTAGTTTTTTGGTAGATTGGGTGGCATTTTTACACACAAGCGCATCTGTTTTGCGCTTTAGATAAGATGAAAATAAAGAATAAAACCAAGTGGAGCGAGAACGAAGCATCATCCGTCTGCGTAGTGGCGCTTCGTTCACTTCTCTGGTTCAGTCTTATTTAGCGTTTTTACTAAATCAACGCTTGGGCAAGAAGTCGTTTGTGAAGGCTTTATCGACTTCCAAAGGTTTGCTGAGCAGCTTGCGTTCATACATCCAGTCAGAATAGTTTTTCCATACCTCCGCTTTTTGTACGCCCCACTGCGCGGCATCGTCCTGATAACGCGGACTTAGCCATTTTTGGCTAGCGAGTACCAGCTTTTTGTCCAGCTCCGGCACAGCTTTACTTAAGATATCCGCCGCTTCTTCAGGATGAGCAATAGTGTATTCATAGCCTTGGGCAGTAGCATCCATGAACGCTTTGACCAGGTCAGGGTCATTTTTTATCGTCTGTTCATTGCTCACAATTACAGGTGTATAGTAATCGAGACTTTTGGAATAATTTTTTACATACAACATATCCAAGGGCTCACCTCGAAGCTCGGCCTCAATCCCGGTCCATGCGTAGAAAATCCAGGCAAAGTCAATATCCCGCTTTACGGCTGTAAAATAGTCTGCATTGCCCATATTGACGATTTTCACCTTGCTTACATCACCTTGGTCTGCATCCATGATGGATTTCATGACTGCTTCTTCTACAGGTGAACCCCAGCCGCCGTAGCTTTTACCCTCAAAATCTTTCGGGCTTTTAATTCCGCGGTCTACTGGGGCTGCGAAGCCAGAGGTATTATGCTGAATCACCGCAGCAATGGATACGAGCGGCACGCCTTGGATGCGAGCCTGAGTGACGCCTTCTTGATAGCTGATACCAAAGGGTGCAGCATTCGAAGCGACCATCTGATCGGCTCCGCCTGAGCCTGGTTGAACAATTTGGACATTCAAGCCCGCTTTTTCGTAAAATCCTTTGTCCTTGGCGACATAAAGTCCCGTGTGATTCGTATTGGGTGTCCAATCGAGCACGACTTTAACATCTTTGAGCCCCTTTGCCGAGGTAGACGTTGAAGTGCCGGCAGCAGGAGCCTCCTTTTGAGATGTAGGGGGATTGCCGCCGCAAGCGGTCAGAGTCAGAGCCATGAGCCACAGACTGATCAGACCCAGGCTTAACATTTTCATGCGCTTCATCGTTGTGTTCTCTCCTTTTTAATTACCCGTTATCCGTCCAATCAGACAGCTTATGTTCCCCATTTTCACAAAAATCACATCTGCCGGAATGCAATCTTTCCAACAACTTCATCTTCAACAAAAAAAGCGTCCCGGGATTCCGGGACGCTTGCGCTTGTATATACCAAAGTAAGGGATGTCCTGTGATAACAAAAGGCACATCTTGCTTAAGCATTCCTACGCTGGCATTACCCAGATCAGGTTGTAAGGGTCAGTGTCTTGGGACACACTCTCAGCCGGCCGATTCCAGCACCCCTGGCATTGTATGGTTTAATGGGTTTGTTTATTCGGGTTTACTACGACGATTATATGCCTTGAAGGCGTGTCTGTCCACCCTTGAGGAAGGGCTTACGGTTCATTTGCCGAACGACAGGGTACACTTTTACTGTGAGCTTCGATCTGAAAATGAACATGAATCGTTCAGATCTGTTCCAGTCATGTTATTTTCAGAACAGCTACACTGTATGTTTAGGAGAGCTGGTGCCAAGTGGCATAGCCCTATAGAATTCTAATTCGTAAAAAGGAGTTGTTGTACTGTGGGTAAAACGGAGACACTGGATCGCAGTCAGCTGGAACAAGCCATTGTGAAGGCTTTGGATAACAACAAATTTTGCTCGTTAGGTACGGTTGAGGGCGGAAAACCGAAAGTACGCTATATGGCCCTTTTTAACGATGGAATGAACATTCATTTGGCGACGGATCGCAAAACACATAAAGTGGATGAGCTAAGAGACAATCCGAATGCTTATCTGCTGTTAGGCTATGAAGTGGGTGGCACGAAGGAAGTCTTGGAAGTGGAGGCTACCGTTCAGGTTACAGCTGATGAGGGGCTGCGCAAACAAGTGTGGAATGATTCGCTGAAAAAATGGTTTTCAGGACCGGATGACCCCGATTATGTTATTTTAGACGTGAACCCCACTCGTATTGAATATGTGGGTCAACAAATGGAGCGCCAGGTGTGGACGAAATAGCAAGAATGTAAACGGACAAGCCAGTAAATTTCCAACTTTTTCAGGAGATTTACTGGCTTTTATTTTATGCGAAAACTAATTATTTTTTCATAAATATTTTAAGCAAATGACTACTCTTTTGTCCTACGTTGGATTAAAATAGGAATGGTGGGTTCGGAGCTTACATATATGTGCAAATGTATGTATATGAGGCATACACCTTAATGAGGAGGGGTATATTTTGTTATTTCGTAAAAATTGGGTTAAAGGATTTACTGCAGCAGTTGTAGCTTGCAGTCTGTTGGTGTTTTCAGCCGCTCCATCCTGGGCAGCTAGCGATTCTCGCGATAGCGCTACGGTGAATTTGCGGATCATGGAAACAACGGATATTCATGGGGCGCTGATGAATTATGATTATTATTCGGACAAAGAAACTAATGAATATGGCTTGGTTAGCACAGCAAACTTGATCCAACAAGCGCGTAGTGAAACAAGAAACAGCATGCTGTTTGATAACGGTGATTTGCTGCAGGGCAACCCATTAGGCGATTATATGGCCCGCAACAAAACCTTTGAGAAAGAAGGCGGGATCCATCCGGTTTATAAGATGATGAACCTGATGGATTATGATGCGGCTACTGTCGGGAACCACGAATTCAATTATGGTCTCGACTTCCTGGACAAATCGCTCAAGGGCGCTGACTTTCCTTACGTAAATGCGAACGTTTATGTTGATAGCCAGGGTCAAGCTACTAAAAATTATTTTACACCTTATGAGATTCTTGATAAAAAAGTAACGGATGAGAAGGGCGAAGAGCATACGCTTAAGGTCGGGGTAATCGGTCTAGTAACCCCCCAAATTATGCAGTGGGATGAAGCTAATTTGAAGGATAAGGTCGTTACGAAGGATATTGTGGAAACAGCCAAAAAGTTTATTCCGCAAATGAAAACAGAAGGAGCTGACGTTATTGTCGTACTTGCACACACAGGCTATGAGGATGTGCCGCAAACGCCAATGATGGAAAATGCCGTTAAATATCTAAGCCAGGTAGATGGTATTAATGCGATTTTGTTTGGGCATGCTCACAAATCTTTCCCAGGCCCTGATTTTAAAGATATGAGCGGGGTAGATTTGGATAAAGGAACTATTAATGGTGTACCAGCAGTAGAAGCTTCTTCGTGGGGGAAGGATCTGGGCATTATTGATCTGAGTCTGGAAAAGAGAAATCGCGAGTGGCACGTAATCAACTCTCAGTCCCAAGTGCGTCCGGTTGTAAGTACTACCAATCAGGCTGTAAAGTTTACTCCTGAATTTAAACTGATTGACGCGATCAATGTAGAGCATCAAGGAACGCTGGATTATATTCGTCAACCTGTCGGTACAACGACTGCACCAATTACCAGCTATTTTGCATTAGTGCAGGATGACCCGTCTATCCAAATTGTAACGAATGCACAGAAATGGTATGTTCAAAATCATCTTAAAGGAACAGAATACGAAAATCTCCCCGTATTGTCGGCAGGCGCTCCATTTAAGGCCGGTGGCCGCAACGGTGCCGAGTACTATACCAACATTCCTGAAGGTACAATAGCGATTAAAAACGTGTCCGATCTGTACGTGTACCCGAACACGGTTCATGCCGTAGAAGTGACTGGTGCTGAAATTCAGGAGTGGCTGGAGTGGTCTGCGGGTCAGTTTAACCGCATTGATCCTAGCAAAACAGAGGAACAATCACTGATCAACAAAGATTTCCCAACCTACAATTTTGATGTTATTGACGGTGTGAATTATCAGATTGATGTAACTCAACCTGCACGATATGATGCCAAGGGAACTATTATTGATTCTTCAGCCCATCGGATCAAGGATCTGCAATACAATGGGAAAGCTATTGATCCTGCACAAAAGTTTATCGTTGCGACCAATAACTATCGTGCTTCCTCTTCCAAACTGGCCAACCCAGATGGCAAACGAATTGTGATGGCAGCACCGGATGAAAGTCGCCAAGTCATTATTGATTATATCCGTACGAACGGAACGATTAACCCGTCAGCGGACGGCAACTGGTCTATTGCTCCTTTCGGTCAGGCCAAGGTTACCTTTGAGTCCTCTCCTGATGCCAAAGATGTGCTGGCCGGAAATCAACAAATTGCATACTTGAGCAACGCGGCAGATGGGTTTGCCAAATACAGCTTGAAAGCTGGTGCGAAGCCTAGTGCAGCAACGACTTCTGTGAAGGAAGCTGCTACACCTGCTGCAAAGGCAACCGCGAAGCCAGCTGTTAAGAAGACCACACCTGCGGCTGCAAAACCAGCTAAAACAACGAAGCCAAAGACGTCCAAGTAACTTCGGGATTTAACTTCCACTGAACACCAAAAATGAAGCAGCAATCTCTTAAACCAAGAGATTTGCTGCTTTTTTGATGCAAAGACAACACAGTCTGAATTTATTATGAGTGCAAAAAAAAAGGTGTAGTCTTTGTCGAATATGCACTTAAGTCCTAAGTTGTTTGTCAAGAATAAGCTGTTTTTTTGTAAAAACACGTAATTATATAGTACTTTTGTTCTAATTGTTTGTGATATAATGGTGAAAAAACCGGGAAATTGTTCCGAGGAGGACCATTATGACTTGCAGCAATTGCAGCATCATATTACCTATTAAGGATCAAGGATTGCTGAAAATTAGGCATTCTAGGGTGTCGCTCACTCCAGCATTAGATGGCTTGGGTATGCTATCGGAACAAATGAAACAAGAACAATGGGGTGGGGATACCATTGTGTTTCGCTATGACAGCCATTCAGAGCTGGAACGGCTGGTTAACGGACTGGCTCGTCTGCCGCAGGAGTGCTTGAACCGATTGCAAGTGATGGTGATTGGCTTAAATCATGTTGAAGGATTTGAGGACTGGCTTTTATTTAGTCAACTGCAAGCCCGACTGCAACATCCGGATCTGGTGAGTATTATTAAGAATCAAAGCTTTACCAGCCATATGCAGCCTATTGTTGACGACAAGCTGAATATTATCGGGTTTGAGTTTTTGCTGCGTCCGTCACAGCCAGATAGGCCTTTTCAGCCTTTCCGACTGTTTGAAGTCGCCCGTGAAGCTGGTTTGCATGCTCATCTGGATCGCTCGGCTCGTATTTCCGCCATTGAAAAAAGTGCAACATGCCTTCCGGCGGGAATTAAACGATTTATTAACTTTCTCCCTTCAACCATTTATAATCCGGCTTATTGCTTGAATCATACCTTTGAGACGATTGATCGGTTATCTATGAATACGGAGGATTTTGTGTTTGAGGTCGTAGAGACGGAAGAAATAGACGACCTGAATTCATTACATCAAATCTTTGAACAATATCGCAAACGTGGAGTTTCAGTGGCACTGGACGATGTAGGAGCAGGCTATTCTACGACAGAGCTTATGAATTGCCTTCAGCCCGATTATGTTAAAATTGACCGCAGTATAATTGATGGTTGTCATAGTAACAGTGATCAAAAACGCCAAATTACAGGGATTGTGGAATCCGCTTTTCGTTTTGGAGGTCAGGTGTTGGCTGAAGGCGTAGAAAAAATGGAGGATTTTGAGTTTTGTCGTGATGCAGGTGTGTCACTAGCTCAGGGCTATTTGTTTGGCAAGCCAGAGCCTGCTCCGCCTTCCAACTTTATACTGAGCAGAGTAGTGTAATCTGAAAATAGCGTATTCTATAAAAATGAACATAAATAACCCGATGATCCTATGATCACCGGGTTATTTAATTTTTTGAAATAATCATATTTTAATTGTGTCCGGCTAATGTGATTACGATTATAACGTGATGACGTATAACCCAAGAGGAGTGGTTGCGCTACCTGCAACCATGAAGCTAAGAGAATAGCTCGACTTGCCGGGAGGGACACTAATGTCAGCCAGTCGGCATACCTTGGTATTATTTTGTAGCAAGGGGATACCATATACACGACCGTCTATACGTACAGATCCGGCGAACGCGCCTCCACGTGGATTGGCGTAAATTCGTACGGTACGTACCTCGCTACTGTGATTAACGATAGGAATGGTTGCGTTATATATTGTTCCGAATTGTCCGCGATTATCAAGCGCAGGCCCCAGCTCGCTACGTGCCCCGGTAAACAGTAGGTCGGCAGGAGTTTCACCGTTCAGCTTCTTAGTAGCACATGCTCGGTAGTTGGCACTTTGCCCTACTATATACTCTGGCATACGCGCATTCGTTTCCGAAAAGGACCATACTCCCCGTGGATGCGCCTGTGGCGGGGGGACGGGAGGGAGCGCATCCTGATGAATGTCACGTAGATTGGTCTGCACATCTTTGCTGATAACGGTGCGAACCACATAATCCAGTGTACCGTGGCCTTCGGCGTATTCTACCGTGAGGTCATAGACGAATCCAGCCAGTGATCCTTCGGGCAGCTCAAATTCCTCCAGCAAGGCGGTGCCTTTGCCGAATTTGTGACGGTCTACTGGCTTCAGACGCTTCATCGTACCTGCCAAGCAGCTTTTGGCAATAGATTGCCCGACATCAATAATCCAGTTGCCATCCTCAGGTACAATCTCAAGGGCACGTTCCATATGACGTACTTCCAGACGGGCTGTGCTTTTGTTTTCTATGGTGATGCCCAATTGAACAGGGCTGCCGGTTTTGTTATAATGCCAGCCGAAAATACGGTGTTTGACTGTCCGGGTAGTGGTACGGACCACATCATGCCATAGAGTAGCTTGCTCGGTAGGGACCGTTACATGGGTAAGCGTCTCTGGGTTATCGCTAAGCATCAGGCGGCGTGTTCCCCCCTCGGTGGCTGACTCCACATCCACGTGGATGTTGGGCGGGATCACAGCTGACTCAACAATCAGATCCTTTGGCTCCTTGGGTCGAAGGTTCATATACATTCCTCCCTAAATTCAAGAATGGCACTGCTTTTGATTCATATATGGACGGTTCATAAATATAGGTAACGCCAAGTCCATTTATACAACCTGTTTTTCAAAAAAAATTTAAAAATATATCGTAGGCGATTAGTAGCTCTACTTATGCATCGAAGCAAGCTTACAAGTCCCTCGTTTCTTTGCACCAACGATTCGCATACAGGTATTGCGTGTATGTTAAAAGCATAAGCTATTGGATGTACAGAGAAGATACAGGAGGGAAACATGCCTAAAAGAATATGGTGGAAGGAAGCTGTTGTTTATCAGATTTACCCGATCAGTTTTCAGGATTCTGACGGAGACGGCAAGGGGGACTTGCGAGGTATTTTGTCTCGGCTGGATTATCTGTCTGAGCTGGGTATTGATGTCATCTGGATTTGCCCGATATATAAGTCGCCCAATCATGACAATGGATATGACATTAGCGATTATTATGCCATTATGGATGAGTTTGGAACGATGGAGGACTTTGATGAACTCCTCCATCAGGCGCATGAACGTGGCATTAAAATTATGATGGATCTGGTATTAAACCATACGTCGGATGAGCACCCATGGTTCACGGAATCACGCTCGTCCAAGGATAATCCGAAGCGGGACTACTACATATGGCGAACAGGCAAAAATGGCGGATATCCGAACAACTGGGAATCGTATTTCTCCGGTTCTGTGTGGAAATATGACAAGCTTACTGACGAATATTACATGCATCTGTATTCCGAGCACCAGCCGGATCTGAATTGGGAAAATGAAGAGATGGTGGGTGAGCTCTATCGTATGGTGGAATGGTGGTTAAAAAAGGGAGTTGACGGCTTCCGCTTTGACGCCATTGCCCATATTGTCAAAGCCGAAGGGCTGCCAGATGCCCATAATCCGGACAAACAACCCTTGGTACGTGCCTATCAGCTCTTTTCCAACCTGGAGCAGGTACATGTACTTCTACGGATGCTGAATGAAAAAGTATTGGAGCGGTATCCCTTAATGACGGTTGGTGAAACTTCCGGTTTAGGGCCGGAGCAGGCACTGGATTACGTGGGAGATCAGCGGCATGAGCTCAATATGGTATTCCAGTTTGAGCACATGTTTATTGATGCCCAAGGGTTAGGAACGGAAAAATGGCAGTACAAGTCGTGGACGCTGGTAGAGCTGAAAAAAATAATGAGCAGTTGGCAGACGGTGCTTCATCAGGAAGGATGGAATGCCAACTATCTCAACAATCACGATCAACCACGGGCTCTCTCGCGATTTGCGAATGATGGTCAGTATCGTGTGGAATCTGCCAAAATGCTGGCAACCTTCACACATATGCTTGAGGGTACGCCGTATATTTATCAGGGCGAGGAAATTGGGATGACGAATATTGCTTTCCCCTCAATTGATGATTATCGGGATGTAGAAACATTAAACTATTATGAGCAGCAACGAAAGCTCGGAGAGCCAGAGGAGCAGATTATGGCCGCGATCTGGCGAAAAAGCCGGGATAATGCGCGCACTCCTATGCAGTGGAATGCCGGACCTGCAGCCGGATTTACCGATGGAGAGCCATGGATGAAAGTTAATGATAACTACATGCACATTAATGCAGAGACAGAAAGAAATAATCCGCACTCGATTTTCCACTATTATCGTAAATTGATTGCTCTGCGCAAACAACATGAGGTCATAGTTTATGGCGAATACAAGCTGTTGTTGCCACTTGATACAGAGCTCTATGTATTTACGCGCACGCTGGAGCAAGAGCGTTTGCTGGTCATTTTAAATTTCTTTGACCGTGATCCAGTATTTCACTGGCCCGAAGATGATGAGCTTCCTGCCGCCAAAGCGGAGTTGCTTCTCTCCAACTATGAACCGGTAACAGGAGAAAATTTGCACGCCTTGAAGCTGCGCCCTTATGAAGCCAGAGTGTATAAGCTAGCCTTAAAATAAATGTTTGTTATCTTAAGATGATAAAAAGAAGGGGAGGCTCATAGAGAGGCTCCCCTTCTTTAGCGTTGGACTATACAGTTATCGTGTCAGCCAACTCACGTATTTTGGCGATAATCCGATCTTCTTGATTTTCTCCCTCATCAGGGATAGATTCAGTCGCGTAGGCAGCCAGTTCAGCGTGGTGGTGTACCATGATGGCATGGTGTGCCTCCTTGAACATCGGAATATCATTCGCATCATTACCGAAGGCGATAAATTGACGAGGCTGCACACCAAGCTTCTGCAGCGCGTTCCATTTGTGAATATTCTGGGGGCTAATGTCCAGTACCTGTTCATTGCGGTGTTGATGAATGACCACACCCAACGGTAGAAGCTTAGTAGCCAAGCCTTCCATATCGTCAGCAGTTAAAATGAGTATTTTTACAATGGATTTCAGGGAAGCCAAAGGCAGCTTTTGCGCCAACTTGCTGACATCTACATTATTGAGTATGGGATGATCGGCTGCGCCTGTATATGCATAATCCCATTCACTGTCAATCAGGTAGGTGGCCTGGTGCTCCTCCAGCAGTGTAAGCAGAGTATTCTTAACTTCCAGTAGAAAGGACTCCACGTAATTTACACTGCCCTTTTGGGATATCATGGAGCCATTTCCACCAATCAGGGTGTAGTTGTGAAAGCGTTCAGGAAGTA
Organism: Paenibacillus jamilae; assembly: GCF_050482105.1. Classification (GTDB taxonomy): domain Bacteria; phylum Bacillota; class Bacilli; order Paenibacillales; family Paenibacillaceae; genus Paenibacillus; species Paenibacillus jamilae_B. The sequence continues at coordinate 61,162 of NZ_JBCNHI010000002.1, forward strand.
CGGGCAGCATGTCGCGAATTGGCCGCGCTGAGGCAAAAATGACTTCATGTCCCGCTTGAGTCAATTGCTCCAAACAGTCTGCAATCTTATCCGACACACACTGCCCCTTGAAGCAGATCGTCCCGTCCAGATCAAATACAAAGTGCATGATGTATGTACCTCCAAAAAAGTGCTTTGCAAATCGTTTCTAACAGTCATTATATCCATGACCCTCCATATTCGCAAACGAAAAGGCCCGATTCACACTGGCTTCTACGGCAGATGTGGATCGGGCTGATAATGAATTTGGCTCATTAAGCTAGTTATTATGTTTAGTGATAGTGCTTAACTTTAAGATCATCTAGGCTTTTGAACTCATATCCTTGCTTGCGTGCTTCATCAATGATCGAGCCAAGTGCCTCGGCATTATCCTTGGATACGGAATGGAGCAAAATGACCGCTCCAGGATGGAGCTGCTGCATAACTTGACGATAGGCATAGTCCGTTCCCTGCTGAATATTCGTGTCCCAGTCCTTGTAGGCCACCGACCAGAATACACTTGTATATCCAGCTTCCCGACAGGATGCCAATGCCTTTTCACTAAAAATACCGCGCGGCGGCCGCACATATTTCATTTCCTTTTGCCCGGTCAGTTCTGAAGAGGCAGTTCGCACCCGGTCCAGCTCTGACCGAATCTCAGCCGAAGAAATGGTACTCATATCAGGATGGCTCCATGAATGGTTTCCGATAATATGCCCCTCACTCGCCATGCGGCGCATTAGAGCTGGCTGGTCTTTTACAAAATGCCCGGTTACAAAGAAGGCGGCTGGAACCTTTTTGGCCTTCAATACATCCAGCACCTTGGAGGTATATCCATTTTCGTAACCGTTGTCGAAAGTAAGAAACAATTCTTTCTTAGTCGTATCTCCCAAAAAGATACCACCCTGTCTTTCGATCAGGTGCATAAAGCCTTCTTGCGCGATGGAAGGCAACTCGCCGCCCTTACTTTTTTTAAACCCAAAATGATATGGTTGTCCGTCTATAGCTTGGGATGCTGATGCCGGTTCTCCCATAACTGTGGACATTCCCATAATTGCAATGCATAGCCACAAGGTAAATATTTGCTTCATCTATGTTCCTCCGTTTTCGTCCCGATTCGGGTAAGATGTGTATACTTCGGCATATTTCATACCATCTGCAATATCCTGTTCATTTATGCAAACAAAAAATGCTGGCACCAAACTCAAAACTCATATTGACATCAATTTAAAATCGAAGTAGTATACTCTATAAAACTTACTAAAATACTCGGATTTAATTCTGGCATTCATGCCAAAGAAATGCAATCAACTCAGAGAGAGTTTACATATTTGTGGAGCGAGAGGGGTTAGGAGTTATGATTGAACTTAGGAATGTATCCAAAACCTATGTAAGAAAAGGCTTAAGCATACAAGCGTTAAAGAATATAAATATTACAGTGGAAAAAGGAGATATCTTTGGTTTTATCGGATTTAGTGGTGCAGGGAAAAGTACGCTCATCCGTTTGGTCAATCGTCTGGAGAAAGTAACGACAGGTGAGGTTCTTGTCGAGGGGGAGCGGCTAAATTCCTATTCGACCTCCGGGCTGCGAAAAGTAAGGAAGAAGATCGGAATGATTTTTCAGCATTTTAATTTGCTGGAATCGAAAACAGTATTCGAAAACATTGCCATTCCGTTGGTGCTGCTCAAGCGCAACAAGCGGGAAATTGAAAAACGTGTGACAGAGCTGCTGGCATTCACAGGATTGTCGGACAAGGCGAATAGCTATCCCAGCGAGCTGTCCGGCGGACAAAAGCAGCGTGTCGGGATTGCGCGAGCGCTTGCGAGTAACCCGTCCATTTTGCTCTGTGATGAGGCAACCTCGGCACTTGACCCGCAGACCACGCAGTCTATCCTGGATTTACTCCGCAAAATCAACAAGGAATACAAGATCACCATATTAATCATTACTCATGAGATGTCAGTGATTCAGCGGATTTGCAACAAGGTAGCCGTAATGGAGAAGGGGGAAATCATTGAGCAGGGCAATGTCCTAGAGGTATTCGGGCAGCCGAAGCATCCAACGACGCAAAGCTTTGTACGCACAGTTATTCACGACGAAGTACCGGGCAGTGTGTTACAGACGTTCGAGCAACAAGAGTCACAACGCATCTACAAGCTGGAATTTATCGGACAGGCAGCTTCCGACCCAGTGGTTCATGAATTGATTCGGAAGCATGATATTCATGTGAATATTTTGTTTGCCAATATGACGGAGATTCAAGAAACGACGATTGGTTATATGACTCTCCAACTGCGCGGTGAGCAGCATGCCGTTCAGCAGGCTGTTGATTTTATCAAGAGTAAAGGGGTTCATATTCAGGAGGTGGAAAGTCTATGATGATTACAGGAACCACGATAACTTGGGATCAATTATGGGAAGCTTTGTATGAATCTATACTCATGGTCAGCATATCATTATTTATTGGTGCTCTGATTGGTATCCCTATCGGTATTTTACTTGTGGTCACCCGTTCAGGCGGAATTTTGGAGAACAAATGGCTGTACAGTATTTTAAATCCGATCATTAATATTGTTCGTTCCTTACCGTTTATTATCTTGCTGATAGCGATCATTCCGTTAACCCGTCTGATTGTGCATACATCTATTGGGACCAGCGCGGCTATTGTCCCTCTGATCATATATATCGCACCCTATATCGGCAGGCTGGTGGAAAATTCGCTGTTGGAGGTCAATCCGGGGATATTAGAGGCAGCAGATGCGATGGGAGCGACTCCGTTTCAGGTCATTCGATACTTCTTGCTGCCTGAGGCATTCAGCTCTCTAATTTTATCGTTAACGACAGCCGCTATTGGACTGATTGGTGCAACGGCTATGGCTGGTGCGGTCGGTGGCGGCGGGATTGGCGACTTGGCGATAGCGTATGGCTATCAACGGTTCGATACGTTGGTTATGCTGATCACTGTCATCATTCTAGTCGTGTTTGTACAAGGTGTTCAGTCCTTGGGCAATCTGCTCTCTCGCAAAGTACGCAGGGGGTAATAAACATAATGGATATAAAAATATATAGTTTTGGTGCAATATTTTGGCACTGATACTGATCAAGAAACGCCCTATATAACTGGATAGGGCGTTTTTGCTGCGGAATGTTTTCGTATAGGTCTCATTGTTCAGAATTGGTTCAGTGCGGTTTCATATAATTCTCTTAGCATAGTTCCTTGGTTGCATAAATCGTAGAACTAAACATGACTAAAGCCTTTGATATAACAGGATATATGCCAATAAATCGCGTCTAGGAGTGAAAATGTTGAAACTTGTAAATCGAAATAAATGGATAGCATCTGCCATGGTGCTGGGGATTGCTTCAGGCTCCATTGTATCTCTACCTTGGATGGGGGGCGCCCAGACTGCTTATGCAGCGACAGCGGATGCACAAAGTGAAACTGGATTTGTTGCACAAGCTCGCACGTTGGGTTTGATGACAGGTGGTAATCAGGGCGATTTTATGGCACAGAAGAATTTGACCCGCGCCGAAGCGGCTAAAATTTTGTGCAGTCTGTTCCAACTGGAAGTTAACAATCAGCCAAAAACTTCTTTTATGGATGTATCGTCCGATGCGTGGGGTGCTCCCTATATTGAGGCTGTACGTGCAGCGGGGTATATGACAGGCAACGGAGAACTGTTTCGTCCGGGGGATGCCATTACCAAGGAAGAACTGATCGTATCGCTAGTACGCGCAATGGACTTGCAGGATGCAGGTACTGCGGATGCACAGCAAAATGCAGTTCAGGTAGCTCGCAATTATGGTCTATTATCAGAGGACGCTTCTGCAACGGATTTGAAAAATCCATTGAACCGGGAAAGTAGTGCGGAAGTATTCGTCAGCTTGTTGGATCATCCGGTAGGAGAAGTGAAATCGGAGGGCAATACAGTTCGAATCGGAAATATTCCTTACCAACTGGAAGGGTCTTTGCAAGGTTTGTTCGGCGAAAATAACAAAGCGGTATTAAAAGGGGCAAAAATTGACCTTAACCGTAATTTGCGTACACTCACAGGTGTGAATAAGCTGGAAATTAACGCAGACGGCGGCGTATTTGATGGAAAGGGTGTGTCTTTTGAGGGACGCCTGATCGTCAATGGTTCGGTAACCTTGAAAAACATGTCTTCCACAGGCGTATTGGAAATCAAAGGCTCAGGAACTCAGCCTGTATCGGCCATTTTGGAAAATACAGCATGGTCCGGTGTAGAACTGGGCTCTAAGGATGCCAAGCTGACTGCAACCGGGACGACAAAGATTGACAACCTGACGCTGAAAAATGATGCATCGATCGTGACCGAAGGAAATGCTGCAATTAGTCGTGTTTCATTGCAGCAGGGACTGGGCAAGTTGTTGGTTAATGGTAGTATTGGTTTGCTGGATGCATCACAATATGTGGGTGTTCCTTTTATCACATTGGCTAAGGGGGCTGCAATCAGCCAGCTTAACCTACCGGAACAAAAACAGCCGCAGGATGTTATCATTAACTATGATGCAATGAAAGAAGCAGTTAGTCTCGTAAATGGCTCGGCCAAATCATCCTCGACTGGATCGGTTGTTACAGATACAGACAGCAAAGATAAGAAAAAACACGATAGCGATATTGTCAGCGTAGATCGCAGTCAGCTGGAGACAGAAGTCCACGCAGCCAAAGAACTGCTGGAGCGTGCAGGTGAGGGTGGACTGGATCAAGCGCTTTACACGGCAGAAGCGAAGGAAAACCTGTCCATAGCAATCCATCAAGCTATGCTGGTACTGAACAATACAGCAACTACACAGACAGAAGTAGATCAAGCGCTCAGCACATTAAAACAGGATGTTTCTGTGTACACAGCCTCGGCCACAGAACCAGTGAATGGGACACAGGAATTAACTAGACTGATTCAGTTAGCTTCGACTACCCTTGAACAAAACCGAATGGTTGGCGACGAATTCCCGACTCTTTGGGATGACTCACTAAGTCAAGCTATTCAATTTGGCAACAATGTGTTGGAAGGGAATGCGCCTCAGAACATTGTGGATCGGGAAGCAGAAAGCTTACGTCGAGTAATAAAGGTATACAAAGCATCAGTTAAACTTAGAGATGCCTATCTGCATTTTCTCGATATAACGGATCGTGTTGAGAATTCGAAAACGGACAAAGCGCGCTACAAGTCCATAGTGAGGGAAGGATCGAAAGTATATGTGAGTCCTTTATCTACAATTGAGCAGTTGGAGGAATATACACAAAATGTGGAGAATGCCACAGAGTCATTCCTGGCACTGCAAGCAGCGGATTTCTCCGTGCTTAAAAATACTTTACAAGAAGCGCAGGTTCTTTACGATGAGAGAGGCTCTCAAAATACTGAACTAGACAACCTCATTCAGGAATATACAGAGAAGATGCATACTGCTATGACGCAGCAGGATGTATTGAATTTGAACACGGAACTGAGTCAAAGGCTTGCAGAATTCAAGGCCCCAGAGCCTGCTACAATTCGGGAAAAACTGCAGCAGATGGTTCAAGACACTTACCAAAAACTGTTGTCTGACCCCGTGGCTCGTAATTACTTGAATACGGAAATACAGCATTTAGAGCAAGTAGCAGGACAAGCTAACTTTGAACTCATTATGCCGTTAATTCCTGATGAGCAATTATTGAACTCTTACAATCAATTAAGTCAGGCTAAAGAGACCTATATTGAAAAATATAATGAGAAAAAGCTACAATTGAGAAACGAAGTCATCGAAATGCAGACATCGATCAATGGAATTTTGGTGCAAAATTCAGGAGCGCTAAGCGCTGAAGCCCAACAAGCCCTGTCTTCTGCTTCAGAGCATGCCTCCATCTTCTTGGGGTTGTCCAGCTTCGAATTACGAGACGTTGTTCCCGTATACGAGGAACTGCAACTGGTACAGAGCCAGTATGCTGCACCAATAACAGTGGATACCATGTTGTTGAATTACAATATCAATTTGGCTAATAATGAAATTCAGACGTTCGGCCGTCATTATACTGAACAAGATAACGAAGAACTGCAAGAGCAAATTAACCGGGCAAGCCTTATGCTTAATACTCCGGATAGCACGCAGCTGCAGGTAGACCAGGCTAACACAGATTTGATTACAGCGTTTGCGAACTACCAATCCAAATGGATCGTAACTGATCTTGATATCAATGAGATCAAGAACATTGCGAACAATCTGCTTACAGTAAATGGTACAGATCCTACGACGGTCTACTTTCACAGAGTAGTGGATGCATTCAATCGTCTGGACCCGTATTATCCTATGCCGGAAGTTAAGAAAAATTATATGAATCTGGAAGATGCGATTCAGGAATATAAAGATTTTATAGACAGCCAGCAACAAAGCAGCGGAACAGGAAGCGGCGACATTAGCGGTGGAGCAACGCCGCCAAGCGATAACGGCGGAACAGGAAGCGGCGACATTAGCGGTGGAGCAACACCGCCAAGCGATAACGGCGGAACAGGAAGCGGCGACATTAGCGATGGTGGTTCAGGATCAATTCCTGGCGGCGATAATGGCGACAATATGATTCCTTAAAAGGAAAAGCTAGAAACGACAAGGACGTATAGAAGGGGACGATTCCGCGCAGATTTTATCTGTGACGGACGTCCTTTTTTGTATGGACAACGCTTCTAATGTAGCTGTATAGAATAACCGATACAAAAAGATAGACGTTATTGAAAAGAGCGGGGGATTTATGAAAAAACAGGGTGTTTTATTTTTTATTATACTTCTGCTTGCGGTTGCGTTGCCGGTGTATCCGTTAGTGTCGGGTGTATTATCCGAAAACAATCATTGGAAAGCTCACAATGGCGTTATTGATTTGCGTAATTGGGACCCCGACAAGGAGGGGGCTGTACAACTGGGAGGAGAGTGGGAGTTTTATCCTAATCAGCTTTTGCAGCCCTCATCTTTTCAGGAAATGCTAAATCAGAAGTGGGGAAATCGTCGAAACTCTTCCAAATTGGGAATAAGCACAGGATCTTCTGCCAAAATTGTGGAAGTGCCTGGTAGATGGAATCAGTGGATGCCTGGGGGACAGGCGACTGGATATGGAACCTACCATGTCCGTATACTGTTACCTGAAAAAGTGGAAAATTTGTACGGCATCCATATGCAAAATATCCGCAGCTCCAGCCGAGTATGGATTAACGGGGCAGAGGTGGGGGCGAGTGGTATTCCTTCTGCTTCGGCCGACAAGGGCGAGCAGGGTAACGCACCCTTTGTTGGATTTGCTGCAGTAGACGGACATTCGGCCGACATTACTGTGCATGTGGCTAATTATAGCTATTCCTCCGGTGGAATGATTTATCCGCTACTGTTTGGGGATTATTCCAGTATTACGCATAGCCGGGAAGTAGCGATGGCGGAGGATACCGTACTGATCGCAGGATTTTTTATCCCTACCGTATTTTTTATCATGCTGTACCTTTTACGTAAAAAGGAGAAGGCCCTGCTTTATTTAGCATGCTTTTGCATCGCGGCATTATTTTACATTCTGACACATGGAGAGAAGCTGTTAGTCTGGGGAATGCCGGATTTACCTTATGAATGGATATTGAAAATTCAATCGTTCTCTTCGACATTGTTCTACTATTTCCTGATTCGGTATGTTCATCTTACGACACAGATTGTTATGAATCGAATTGTAGTGCGCCTATATAATATTGTAACCGCACTGATGCTGGGTATGGGGATACTGTTGCCTACACTGGTACTTTCATCCTTTGAGGCGTTTATTCTTCTTTTTGGTGTAGTCAGTGTAGGGTACGTATTACTGATTCTGATCCGTGGTCTTATTCAACGGACGGATGACGCTGCCCTGCTAGTCATTAGTATTATGAGCATTCTTATGATTGTGGTGACTAGTTTTGTGTATGTTCTGGGATGGGGAGATGTACGTGGGGTGACAGCCTATGAAATGCTCATTTTCGTATTGGCCCAAACGCTACTGCTGGCCAAACGTTTTGTACATTCGTTCATGGAGGTTGAGAATCTGTCACGACGGTTGCTGACACTGGATGGATTAAAGGACGAATTTCTGGCGAACACGTCACATGAGCTGCGTACTCCTCTACATGGAATTATTAATATCGCTCAATCCATGCTAGACCGCTACGGGACACAATTCAATGAGCCGCAAAAGCATAACTTGGTCTTGATTGCGAATGTAGGGCGCAGACTGTCTTATTTAATTAACGATATTTTGGATTTTTCTAATTTAAAAAATGGAAGATTATCCCTTAGTCGCCGGCCTGTAAACGTACAGGCTGCTGTGAATTCTGTGCTGGAGGTACTGGGTCATACAGTGGGTAAGAAAAAGCTCCAATTCGTAAAAGAATGGCCCCATTCGTTGCCCAAGGTGGATGCAGATGAGGATCGGCTAAATCAGATCTTATACAATTTATTGGGCAATGCAATGAAATTTACGGAGGAGGGCGAAATCGTAATATCTGCCAAGGTGAGGAACCGTGAAATGGAAATCAGTGTGAAGGATACCGGATCAGGGATTGCCCCAGACCATCTTTCGCACATATTTGAACCGTTTAACCGAGGGGTAAAAGCTGAGGACGAAGGATATAGTGGAACTGGGCTGGGGTTAGGCATAACCCGTCGTCTAGTGGAACTGCATGGAGGTCATATCCGCGTAGAATCCAGATTAGGTAAGGGCTCGACCTTTTATTTTACACTGCCCTTAGCAGAGACCGGAACGTCGGCACATGAAGCTCAAAGGGATGTTTGGTCTGCAGCTGTATTGCAGCCTGGTGTGACCTTAGGTCAGGATGTGAGTCCGCTTGAAGAGGACGCATTGAAGCAGGTTATGAATATTCCTTACAGAGTGCTGGCTGTCGATGATGATGAGGTTAACCTTCGGGTGCTGGAGGAACTGTTATACACCACAGGTTGTAGCGTGGTGGCTGTGGATCATGCTGAGGAGGCGCTTCAGCTGTTGAATGGTCGTACCCGATTTGACCTGGTCATTACGGACTGGATGATGCCAGAAATGTCTGGTATTGAGCTGTGCCGACGGATTCGCGAACGGTATTCTCTCTCCGAGCTACCCGTGTTGCTGCTGACGGCACGCGATCTGCCCGGCGATATCCATGCAGGCTTTATGGCTGGAGCAAATGACTTTCTGCGTAAGCCTGTTGATGCGGGGGAATTGAAGGCGCGTGTGCGCACCCTGCTAAACATGCGTCATTCGGCAGAGGAAGCGGTGCGTTCGGAAATGGCCTTTTTACAGGCGCAAATCAAGCCGCACTTTCTGTACAATGCATTAAATGTCATTGTTTCGACCGTAGCAGTAGACCCGGACAAGGCAGCAGAGCTGCTCATGGAGCTGAGCCAGTATTTGCGTGGCAGCTTTGATTTTCAGAACAGGGAGAATACAGTGCCGCTATGCAAGGAACTGGAATTGGTAGAATCATATGTGGCACTGGAAAAAGCCCGTTTCGAAGAACGTTTGCAAGTGACTGTAGAGGTAGGGAGGAACATCCGGTCGCTGATTCCACCATTAAGCATTCAGCCCATCGTGGAAAATGCGATACGGCATGGTGTAATGCAGCGGGCCACAGGTGGAACGGTGCACGTAAGAGTACAAGAGGATGGAGCCGATTTCGTGGTCAGCGTGACCGATGACGGCGTAGGGATTCCACCAGAGCGCCTGCCACAGCTACTGTCGGAGGAGCATGTATCCTCCAGTGTGGGAATGCGTAATATTCATCGCCGTCTGATCCATTTGTATGGAGAAGGATTGCGGATTGAAAGCAATCCTATGCAAGGGACGACGATAAGCTTCCGTGTGCCAGACACGACTTTACCTCACTCCGCTGATAAATAAAAAATATAGTACATCTGCCAAAAAAGCTAATGTCACACCCGTATGGATACGATATATAAAATATAAGAGATTAAAAATCGGATGATAAAACAGATAGCTTGGTCATAGAGCTTTGTGATGGATGGTTGCAGCAGGAAGGGAGCGCGGATACAGATGAAGGCGATATTGATTGATGATGAGAGATCGGCATTAACCTACTTGGAACGTTTGCTGGAAGCGGATGGACGGTTGACGGTTATGGGCAAATATACATCTGCACAAGCCGGGTTAGATCATTTGGCGGCAGAGCGTGTGGATATTGTTTTTATAGATATCGGAATGCCGGAGATGAACGGACTGGAGGCCGCCGAGTGGATTCAACAGCTAGACTCACATATTCATATCGTCTTTGTGACTGCGTATTCAGAATATGCTATTGAAGCATTCGAACTGCACGCACTGGATTATTTGTTAAAGCCTGTCCATGCCCGGCGGCTTAATAAAACACTAGATCGGATTGTAGCCATGCTGGCAGATTCCCGTCCTTCCAGTTCGGTCGTCTCGGCCGAGCAATTACCCAAAGTACGTTGTTTTCAAAAGCTTGAAATCTTGGAGGATGGACAAGGAGTCGTGGGAGCAAAGCCATTCAAATGGCGTACATTAAAATCACAGGAGCTATTTTCCTTCTTGCTACATCATGAAGGGGAATGGGTTAGCAAAGAGCAATTGCTGGATGCGCTGTGGCCTGAGTATCATTTGGACAAGGCTGTTGTTCATCTACACACGTCCATTTACCAAATCCGCAAGGCATTGAAAGAACGGATGCAAGATACGAAGCTGGAATACAATCTGGATCGCTATCGTTTGAACCGTAATGGCTGGGTTACAGATGTGGAACTATTCGAGCGGGGAATTTCCGAGTGGGCGGCATCTGGCAGCGGCGGTATACCACGTATCGAGAGCCTGTTGGCTCTGTACCGTGGCAACTATCTGGAGGAGCACGATTACCCATGGGCGTATGCAAAAAGAGAAAAGCTGCGCAATATGTATCTGGCATGTGCCTCAGAACTGGCTAGAGAAGAGCTCCGTTCAGGTCGTGCCCGGCAGTCTGTCCAGCGCTTGCTCAACCTACAGCAGCGGGAGCCATACTCAGATGATATCTGCGGTCTGCTGCTGACAGCCTATGCCCAGTTGGGAGAATATACAGCTGCTCAGAAGCATTATGAAAGCTTCGTCAGCTTATTGGAAGACGAGTTGGGGATTGAGCCGCAGCAGGTGACACACCAGTTGTACGTGCAATTAAAAACACAGACGCTACCTGCCTAGACTGCTGTACTGGCCCAGGTAGGTATTCAAAAACCGCTTCAAGGTTATTTTATTTGAAGCGGTTTTTTGCGTGGACGAAAGCATTTTGTAGCCTCTTTTCTCTATGACTTGATATTCGCCGGGACCTGTTTTCTTCAGCGGCATATGCATATAGCATATCTCTTCACAGCTAGGTCGTAATTGAGAGGTTTATGAAGCCACGAAGACTTGAGGAGGCCAATGCATTGGGAAAAAGGAGACGAACTGGCTTTAAGGGCAAAAGAATTAGGGTGGACGTTAGACAATCTTCTTCAGCTCAAACAGGACAAGGCGGTAACCCCATTTCTATCAATGCGTCGGATGTTGGGGTAGTAAGAACAGATGTCAAAAATAAATAATCAGCTTGTACAAAGAGCTATGTCCTTAACGTAAAAAAAATCGCCGGGAATAAGTTAGATAACTTGTTCCCGGCGATCTCAATTTTCTCCATAGTCGGCAGGGACTTCCGTCAGTATTCGCGTCTACATAGCTTATGCCTTTCTTTGCGTCTTATTGTCACTTTCTTTTGCGGGGTTGACTGACTGTACGGGCGTTGCCTTCAGCACAGCATATCCGTAAGGTGGAAGCTCGGCATGTAGTCCCTTCGATCCTACAGACCACTGACTTTCGCCAAAGGCTAAGTGCCATTCCTGTTCTGGAACGGACAAGTCAAAAACGTGATTCTCACCGGAACGGTTGAGCAGTACAAGCAGCACCTCTTCGTCGCTGCGGCGCTCGTAGGCGAGCGAAGCTTCATCTGCCTGTGCCTCCAGGAAAGTGATGCTTCCTTGATCACGAAGGACAGGGTGCGCCTTACGAAGAGCTATCAGCTCACGATAGAAGTCGAACAGCTCGTGGTCCTGCTTATCGCTGTCCCACTCCATGCACTGGCGGCAGCCCGGATCGGCATCTCCATCCAGGCCGATTTCATCGCCGTAAAAAATGCAGGGCGCACCCATGTACGTGAACTGGAACAAAGCAGCCAGCCGCATCAGTCGTTTGTCACCCTCGCACAGTGTCAGCAAGCGCGGTGTATCATGACTATCCAGCAGATTGAAGGCAACCTCTGATGCCTGCTGCGGATAGCGGGCGAGCTGGCGTCCGATGGCGAAGGCAAAGCTTTGCGCATCGGTCACTTTCTTGACGAAAAAATCATTCACCGCGTAGGTGAACGGATAATTCATCGTTGCATCAAACTGATCGCCCTGAAGCCACTCAGACGATTCATTCCACATTTCACCCAAAATATAAGCATCTGGATTAGCTTGCTTGACCGTAGTTCGGAATTCACGCCAAAAGGCGTGGTCCACCTCGTCTGCCACATCCAGTCGCCAGCCGTCAATACCGATCTCCTCGATCCAATGCTTTGCCACATTCAGCAGGTACTCTTTTACCTCAGGATGCTCTGTGTTCAGCTTAGGCATCATCGGTTCCAGCCCGAATGTGTCATAGGTTGGTGTGCCATCGTTCACTTCGAGTGGAAAGCTATGTACATGGAACCAGTCCTTATAAGGAGAGGCTTCACCTTTCTCCAGTACATCAACGAATGGCTTAAAAGTACGCCCCGAGTGGTTGAACACCGCATCGAGCAGGACCCTGATTCCTCGGTCATGGCAGGCCTCCACCAGCCTTTTTAATGTTTTTTTATCCCCGAAGTGCGGGTCCACCTCCATATAATCCTCGGTATCATATTTATGATTGGTCGTCGCCTTGAAGACAGGGGTCATATATATGGCGTTAATCCCCAGCTCGCTCAGATGATCCAAATGATCCAGAATTCCTTGTAAATCACCACCGAAAAAATTGTCCTTTTGCGGTGTGCCGCCCCAGGGTTCAGCACCTTCCGGGCTAATGGAGGGGTCACCATTGGCAAAACGTTCCGGGAAAATCTGATAAAATACAGCATTCTTCACCCATGCGGGCGGCTTCAAAATATCAATCGGATTTAAAAACGGATATTGGAACAGACTGTCTGCGTTCTGAGGTTCGTTGGTGGTAAAATCATCCTCATTCATCCAAATTTGTTCCTCGCCGTCTTCCAGCAAAAAACCATATTTTAGCCGACGGTGAGTAGGCTTTACAGTACATTCGTAATAGTCGAACCTGCCATCGGTGGAAAATTTGGACATTGGAATAAGCTGCCGAGTACGATCCCAGTCGTACTTATCTACGGTAAGAACGTGAACAGCAGTCAGGTCATTTTTCTTTGTACGGAGCCGTAAAATTATCGTTTCATCATCATAACCAAAAGCCCAATTACGTTTCGGGTGATGGTATATCGCTTCCAGCAGCATCAGATAGGCCTCCTTTTTCAAGTGCACTCCGTTTGAAATTATGAAGCGTATGTCGTATAAGGTAGTTATTAACCTTTTTAAGTGGGTTATGTACCATAACTGCTATAATGCCCATTACATAAAAGAAAAACGATAAGTAGGTGTCTATTATGAAAAGAAATGTGCTGTACATCGAGGATGACCAAGATATTGGTGCTTGGACGCATCAGTATTTGGAAGAGCGGAATTACAATGTAACCTGGCTTCGCAGTGGGGATGGGGCTGTGGAAGCAGCTGATACGTGCCAACTCGTGATTTTGGATGTGATGTTACCTGGTCTGGATGGGTTCACTATTGGGAAGCGGCTCAAGAAAGAGCACCCGGAGCTTCCTATTCTCATGTTGTCTGCCCGTACGTCCATTGATGATAAGCTGCAAGGACTGGATTTTGCTGACGATTATGTGACAAAGCCATTTCACCCCGACGAACTCATAGCACGTATGGAAATTTTGCTGCGGCGATCAGGAAGCGTGTCCGAAGAATCTCTACAACTGGGGCACCTGTCGGTGTTTCCTCCAGATAATCGTATTGTGAATCGTGATACCGGGGAGGAAATTACGCTGACTGGCAAGCAATATCATATTTTTGCTTATTTGCTGCGGCATTTGGGCCAGATTATGACGAAAGAACAAATGTATGAGGCAGTCTGGGGAGATCCGTATATCGACGGTGACAAAACCTTAATGGTGCATATCAGGCACTTGCGGGAAAAGCTGGAGATTGATCCTGCGACACCTCGTATTATTGAGACGATCCGTGGTGTGGGTTACCGGGTGAAAGCATAATGAGCGATAAGCGTAAGAGGTGGGCAAGGTTGCGTCGCAGTTCCCATTCAGGCCATAGAGGGCGGTTTCGTAATTCACTGTTGTTTCGCTATCTGGTCATTATTGTGTTTGCTATGGTGCTGTTGCCCATTGTATTGCCTGTTACAACCTTAATATATAGCATACTGTTAAATTTGCAGACCGATATCAAGCCTAGGAACCCTCACTATCCCTCTACGACCTATACTGAAAATAGCTGGCATCGAGAAGCTATAGCCTTGAAGGGGGCTACCCCCGAGCAAATCTCTGCCCATCTGCGCAAAATACAGCGGGATATGTTCCCGGATTCACAAATATTTTGGGTCGATACCGCAGGGTTAACCAGACTGGAGCTGCCTACGCAACCTACCATTCCAAAACAATGGAGCGCGGCGCAGGCTATAGCCTTTATGAAGCAAGCCGGCTATGAGGGACCGTTTACAGTCGTGGCCTTTATTGGCGGGGGCAAGGATGATGTGGATCAGGGTTATATGGTGTTAAAAGTGCCCCGTTCGTTCTTTGAGCAGTCGTCTAATGAAAATGGCATGTTGATGTACTATCTCCTCTTTATTCTATTGGTTCTGGGAGCTTTTATATTCATATCTCTTCTGTTTTTTGGAGGCATTCGGCGGAGGCTGTTGCAGCTTCAGGCCGCCATGTCGCAGCGGGGAGAGGATGGGTTACCCATCCTCGTTGCCACCGGGCGTTCGGATGAAATCGGCAAACTGGAGGAGGCGTTTAATCGGATGGTTGAGCAGTTGGCAGAGAGTCGAGGACGTGAGCGACAGGAGGAGGAGCTGCGGAAGAGACTGGTTGCCGATCTGTCACACGACATTCGAACACCGCTTACAGTCGTGCGCAGTCATTTGTATACACTGGATGTGGAAAATCTGAGCAGCAAAGGGAAGCAGTCGATTACACTAATGGAAAATAAGTTAAAAGACCTTGGAAGTCTGCTAGATAACTTGCTTACCTATAATCTCCTATCCAGTGGAAAATACACCATGAATAACGAACCACGTGATATTTTGCGGCTGGTTCGCGAGTGTGCGGCCAGCTGGTATCCAGTGTGGGAAAAGGAAGGCTTTGAAGTGGATATCGACCTGCCCGAGCATAGTATGGTGTGGACTGTCGATGAGCAAGGCTTCCGCCGTCTGCTGGATAATCTTTTCCAAAATGTAGTTCGGCATGCCGCCTCCGGTCGATATATCGGTATTCAAGTACAGAAGGATAATGGAAGAGAGGTACTGGTCATCACAGATAAAGGCCCGGGAATGGAACAACAATCCAGTGAAAAAGGAGCTGGAATTGGCCTGGCGATTACAGAGCTCTTGGCGCGCGAAATGAATTTGGAGAGGGAGATTTCTAGTTCATCAGCCGGGACACAAATCCGTTTTTTAAACAAAACTTAAACTCAGAGTTCCCTTGGCTTTAAACTTGGCACGTTATGATAGGTGTCGAGGTGAGGAACTTGAACGAATCAATTATTGAAACGAACAGTCTCAGCAAAATATACAAAGGCCGCGCCGCGGTTAATCAGCTGGACCTGAAAATAGCACGGGGAGATATTTACGGATTTCTCGGTCCCAATGGAGCGGGGAAAACGACAACAATCCGCATGCTGCTTGGGCTTATTCGTCCAACCCGAGGAACGATCCGCATATTCGGCAAAGATATCCGCAGACATAGACTCGATATTTTGCGTAAAGTCGGTTCATTGGTAGAATATCCTTCATATTATGGTCATTTGAACGCCATCGAAAATCTGGAGGCTATCCGTCGTATTTTGAATGTGCCAAAAGAGAACATCGCGGAAGTATTGGAGGTCGTTCGGCTGACCAAGCACGCGAAACGCCCGGTTAAAGGCTACTCGCTGGGCATGAAGCAGAGACTTGGTATCGCAGCAGCCCTGCTCGGTAATCCCGAAGTGCTTATTTTGGACGAGCCCACGAATGGCTTGGACCCTGAGGGCATCCAGGAAATGCGCGAATTGATACAGGCAATGCCCAAGCAGCGGGGGATCACTGTACTGGTATCCAGCCATCTGCTGAGCGAGGTAGAGCATATGGCTAATACTGTCGGCATTATCCGTGAAGGACAGCTGGTCTTCCAAAATACAATTCACAATCTCCGTCAGGAGTCCGCAGGGGGGATTCGGATCGTAGTATCGGAGCCGGAAGCAGCCCAATTCATTGCACGTGAGCAGGGCTACCATTCAGTGAAGAACGGGTCGGCGCTGGATTTTGACAACATGAATGACGCGGCTGTTGCGCTGCTGGTCAGAAGATTGGTGGAAAACACACATGCCGTATATCGTGTGGAGGAACGCCGCAAATCGCTGGAGGATATGTTCATGCAGGTGGTGGGCAAAGGAGGAGGCTCCCTATGATGCTGCGAGCGCTGACAGCGGATCTGCTCAAAGCACGCAGAAAGGGAATCTGGTTCCTGGTATTCCTCGGTCCTCTTGGGCTGGTGGCCATGCAGGGACTGAATTTCGGATTCCGCTATGACTATCTGATTCCGCGATACAAGGGCCGCTTATGGGAAAGCTTGATGGATAACATCGCGCTGTTTGTTCCCCTTGCACTGGTGCTAGGAGCCACGATGGTCGCTTCCATGTTGGCGAATGTGGAGCATACATCTAACTCATGGAAGCAACTGCTGGCTTTGCCTATTTCTAAATGTAGTGTCTATATGGCCAAGCTAACAATGGCCATTGGAATGCTGTGCGTGTCCTGTCTACTCTTAACAGCAGGGACTTGGACATTGGGGATGCTTCTTGGTTTTGGGGGAGAACCCGCACCGATAGGGGAGCTACTGCGGCTCGGGTTTTGGCCCTTGGGTGGCACGCTGCCTATACTTGTATTGTTGTTGTGGCTAACGGTCACGTTCCATAATCAAGCGCTACCTGTAACACTGGGCATTACGTTAGGCATTGGGAGCTTGTTTGCTTCCCAGTTGTCCGAATGGTTTCCGCTGGCTTGGCCGCAATTCGCATGGGTTGCGCCACAAGCGTGGATATTTGCGTCCATCGGATGCGGAACAGGTGCAATTCTCAGCCTGCTGACCGCAGCTCATTTTAGCCGAAAGGATGTGGCGTAATGCTTGGAGGATACGTGCGGCTACTTTCTGTCGAACGCATGAAAATAGCAAAATCGCCCGTCTGGCTGCTCGCGCTCGTCAGTCCAGCGATTGCCGTCCTGATTGGTTTGCTGGCGAATCCGGGAGGAAACTGGCTGTTGCTGCTGGCTGCTATGCTTACAATACATGCAATGCTGTTCCTGCCGATGCTGACCGCCGTGTTTGGGTCTCTTGTCTGTCGTTTTGAGCATGGGGGTGGCGGCTGGAAGCAACTGATGTCGTTGCCGTTGTCTCGCACGGGGTTGTACGCAGCCAAGCTGACCATCATCATGGCTATGGTCGGACTGACTCAGCTGCTGTTTGGAGGAGCGCTGCTGGGTGTTGGAGCTGTGCAGGGGATGAACGGACCGATCCCTTGGGCCGTGATCGCCCAAAGCCTGCTTGCAGGCTGGGTTGCTTGTCTGCCGCTGGCTGCCCTGCAGCTGATGGTGTCCTTTTTGTGGTCTAGCTTTGCTGCACCGCTTGCTTTGAATTTCGTCTTCACCGTGCCCAATATGCTGGTCGCCAACTCTCAGACCTATGGTCCATACTATCCATGGACACAGCCTCTATTGGCGATGATGCCGAGTGGGGGAGACAATTTCGGGGCGTTCATGGTGCCAACAGATACACTGTTGATGGTGGTACTGGGTAGCTTTGTCGTGTTTGCGTTTGCTGGTCTGATGATATTTCGTTATAAAGAGATATAAGACGAAATATGGGAACTGAAAAAACTCCTTATCCTAAAAAGAGGGTAAGGAGTTTTTTTGCTATGCTGAGGGTTCGTGTTCCGAATAAGGCACTTACTCTATTGGCTTACACTAAGCCTGAAATAGCGCGAATATTATCGCTGATCAGGTGGCAAGAGGCGTCGAACTTGGCTTGCTCTTCTGGGCTCAGCTCAAGCTCGATGATCTCCTGAATTCCTTTACTGCCAATGATTGCTGGAACGCCCGTGCAGACATCAGTGTGACCATACTCGCCATCCAATACGGCAGAGATCGCTATAATTTTACCGTCGTCATTTAAGATGGAACGGGTAACGTAAGCCAGCGCATTGGCAATACCAAAATAAGTGGCACCTTTGCGGGTGAAAATCTCCCAACCGGCATCCCTTGTTTTACGGGCGATGTCATCCAGATCAACGTGCCTGAACCGTTCCTTATGCTGACGCAAAATGTGCAAGAGCGGCTTGCCGCCAATCGTAACATGCGACCAGGCCACGAATTGGGATTCGCCATGCTCGCCCAAGGCATACCCCTGTACACTGCGTGGATCTATGGAAAATACTTCGGAAAGCAACGTCTTGAGTCGGGATGAATCAATAGAGGTGCCCGTGCCGATTACCTTATTGCGCGGCAATCCAGATATGCTCTGCACAAGGTAAGTGACAATGTCGACAGGATTAGCGGCAACAACAAAAATACCGTCGAAACCGCCCTCCATAATAGCTGTTACAATCTCTCTGGTGATATGCACGGCATCGTCCAATACAGACAGGCGGTCTTGACCGGGTTTGGGGTTGGACCCAGCAGTTATAATCACAACATCCATATCTGTGCAGTCTGCATATGTGCCTGCACGGACCTTGGTGCGTGTAGACGTAAAATCCATACAATGGGACAGATCCAGTGCATGGGCTAAAGCCCGATCATACGTGCGGTCAATCATCATGATTTCATCACAAATGGACTGATTGACCATTGAGTAGGCACAGCTCGAACCGACCATTCCCGCGCCGACAATCGCTACTTTCCTTGCCTTCCCCTTCATTTATGTTTCCTCCTCGTTCCAGCGAACGTTAATATGCTACAAATTATGCCTGAAATCCATTTTACGTTACATAACATAACATATTGCTGATCTTTTGAAAATATCCATTTTTTTGTCTTGATTCCGATAAATTAAAAATGAACGGAGAATAGGGGGAGTAATTGAGGATGAATTAAAAGAATAAGCGTGAATTAGCAAAGTTTTTATTTGGAAGACAGGATGTATTGTATCCATTGATTTATAAATTATTTCCGTATAAATTATAACATGATTTATATACATGGTAGAAATGCTGCCATGATAACAATGAAAGTATGACATTTATGTGACGCTCTTGAAGAATCACAAGAGTATACAGTACAGAGGTGTTCTCAGCGATGTCGCTTCTTGTATTTTTTTAATTTATTCGTTTATGACAAAGGTTCTTAGTAGTCAGCAATATTAGAACAATTTTGCCAAAGGATTTCCAATGGCTTTCGCGAATTCTACATATACAAGCTTATTTCTTTCCATACCATCCAGGGAGGTAATGATTAAATGGAAGAAAGCAAGTCGACGACGGAAGCAGCAAAGCGACTGGGAATCGGGGCGAGTACCCTTCGTAAATATGCAGCGGCGCTGGAGGAACAAGGTTATGTGTTTCAGCGTTCCGCTAATCAGTCAAGAATGTTCAGTGCCGGAGATGTTGAATGCTTGAAGGTGATGCGAAGAGCGTTGCGTGAGCAGCATATGACGATGGAGCAATCAGTTCAATTGGTACTTGAGAGAATAACAGCTCCCTTTCAACAGGAGGATGAGGAATTCCACTTGCCACCCGTCTCGGATGCTGAGTCACTGACCGCAACCTGGCAAGAAATAATGGCGGCGGCTGAGGGCAGAGAAGAAGCGACCGTTCAGACACAAGCTGCTGTTACAGTTGAGCTGACAGAGTTTCAGGATGAAATGAATGTTCAGGAACTATCTGAGGAACCGATACAGCCGCAGGAGCAGCTCCAGACTTTGACACCAACCATTGAATATAGATTGGAGCAAGCATCTGTATCTGTACAAACGCAGGAGTCCGTAGAACAGCAAGAACTGGCGCAGATGCAGGATATGGTGCAAACCGCTTTGTTAGAAATGCGAAGCCGCTTGGAAGAACTGGAAGCAGAGCACAGCCGTTTGGTGGAGAAAAATGTTAGCTTAGCTAACCAACTGGAGGACCATAAACGTTGGATGAAGGAACGGGTGGAGGAAGAACGGGATCGGCAGTTAATCACCAATTTACGTACCTACCAGGGACGACAACGCAAAACACGCAGTTCGCTGTTGTCCTGGCTCGGTCTAACACCGCGCAGCCGTAGAGAGGCATAATGATCATTATTTTGTCTAAAAAGGCCATCAGACCTATTTGGTTCTGATGGTCTTTTTAGCGTACTGTGTTTTCATTCGCTTTGAGATAGGGGGCGATAGGGTCTGACCTGCTTCGAAGATTGCTTCTAATTAATAGTTGCGTATATTTCAAAATGCTTTTTGATGGAGAAATAGAGAAATAACAGGATCATAGATAACATATTTGAGTTACTATTAACATCAGTAATAGATAAACATATCATTTAAATAAAAAGAGTACGAGCATACATGACTTGGAGAAGGATACAAAAGAAACGATTATGGATGAAACTCTTATGTTAAAGGCAGGAGAAATTCGATGAAGAAACAAAAGGAAGATGTGAAGCTAAGTAAAATAATGAGCAAAATGCTGCGACACAAGCCCGAGGAATCTGGTCTTAAGCTAGACGTGACAGATGGCTCCTGTACTGTAGAACACTTACTTCAAATCATTCAAAGCTTGCCAGGCTGGTCAGGTGTAAAGCAGATTGATATTGAGCGGATCGTTCGCAATTCAGATAAGCAGCGTTTTGAAATCCATAACGGTAGAATTAGAGCTAGATATGGACATAGCTATCAAAAAATAGAGTATACTCCTGGTAATCCACCAGATGTGCTATACCATGGTACGAATCAGCAAGCATTGCCGTTTATTATGGCAGATGGTTTAGATCCTGTTGGCAGACAGTATGTACATTTATCTGAGAGCACTGACTTTGCAGCATTAGCCGGGGGCCGAAGAGGTGAATTGGTCATGCTCAAGATAAACACGATTAAAGCAAGAGAAGAGGGCATCGCTTTTTATTATGCAGGTCATGAGGTGTGGCTTGCCGAGTGGATTCCCTGGGAATTGTGCAATGTTGACGATTCAAATGATTAATCAGTACAAGCAGTACAATGGTAACCTATATATATTCCCAAAAGCCAGTCCCTAAAAATAAACAGGCATTCGCCGCAAAAATGGGGGAATGCCCCCCTTACACATTAGGCTAGGTCTACATACAATGAACCTGTAAATGAGCGAAGGGAGTGTTGTAAATGAGTCATATGTGTGGAGTAGGCGGTATGGGTTGCGGTGTAGGTGCCTGGACCTCTGTAGGGGCGATTCTGGTACTGTTTATTTTGCTGGTGATCATCTCTAAAACACTGTTTCTGTAATTTCGGCCATAGCCGATTTCTTGTAAAATGCACTGATGTTGCTTGGCGTAACGAAGGGCGCACAACAATAAAGCGAAGGCCCTTGATGAGAAGGGTCTTCGCTTTATACGTTTAAGGAGTCTATCGCTTGCTGCTTGGTTTACATTACATTGTATTCCGTCACTGCTTCTTGTAGTGTGGCTAAGAATTGGAGTAATGACGGTGTTTATCCTTGTGATTCAAGATTGTAGGGACTTGGCCTGGAATTCCGCAATATCCTTGAACTCTTCTTCAAATTTACGCGAAATACGAATATAAATCGGCAGTAAATCGCGATAAATATTTACATGCTCTGGTGCAGGTTTATGCTGGTGAGTGGTGCCGATCATACCGGATACTGCATCTAGCGAGTCAATTCGCCCCAGCGCATACAAGCCTAGAATAGCTGCACCCAGGCATGAGCTTTCCAGACTTTCGGGAATAATGACTTCCTGATCAAAAATATCCGCCATAAGCTGCCTCCATAGCTCCGAACGTGCAAATCCACCTGTGGCATGAATGACTGACGGTCTGTCGATGACTTCCTCCATGGCGAGCATGACTGTGTACAGATTGAACAGTACACCCTCCAGTGCGGCGCGAATCATATGCTCTTTTTTGTGACGCAGGGACAGGCCAAAGAAGGAGCCGCGCGCGTTTGGGTCCCATAGAGGCGCGCGTTCGCCAGATAAATACGGAAGGAAAAGAAGACCGTCCGAGCCGGGACGTACCTGTTCCGCGATTTGGGTCAGTACATGATACGGATCAATTCCCAGGCGTTTGGCAGTTTCCACCTCAGAGGCAGCAAATTCATCCCGTATCCAGCGGAACACGATTCCGCCGTTGTTCACCGGGCCGCCGATGACCCACAGTTTTTCGGTCAAGGCGTAACAGAAAAAGCGCCCTTTGTCATCGGTGAGAGGCTTATCAACTACAGTACGGATAGCTCCGCTGGTGCCGATGGTAACAGCGACAACCCCAGGTTTGATCGCATTCACACCGAGGTTGGACAAGACACCGTCACTGGCTCCGACTACAAAAGGGGTCGTCTCCAATAAGCCCATGTCATGTGCATAGGTCGCATCCAGTCCTTTCAGCACATGAGTTGTCGGCACCAGCTCAGACAGCTGCTCCTTCCTCACCCCTGCAATAGTGAGCGCTTCCTCGTCCCAATCCAGTTGCTTCAAATTCATGAGTCCGGTCGCAGAAGCGATCGAGTGATCCACGACATATTGGTGGAATAACCGGGCGAAGACGTATTCCTTTATAGAAATAAATTTGTAGGTCTGGGCCGCGACATCCGGTAAATCCCGTGTAATCCACATCAGTTTCGTCAGTGGTGACATGGGATGAATGGGCGTTCCGGTGCGTAAATAAATATCGTGTCCGTTGTATTTATGCTTGAGCGCTTCAGCCCATTTGGCACTACGATTATCTGCCCAAGTGATGGAGGCAGTCAGTGGCTTGCCACTTCTGTCCACCGCAAGTATGCTGTGCATAGCTGAGCTGAAGGAGACGAACAGCACATCTTCGGCGGGTACTCTGCTTTGTGTCATGACCTCTTGCACCGTCGTTATGACAGCTTTAAAAATATCTTCAGGGTCCTGTTCTGCCGCATCCGGCTCAGGTGTGTGGAGTGGATAGCCCACATGATGCTGCGCAGCAATATTGCCGTTCTCTTCGAAAAGCACAGCCTTGGTACTGGTCGTGCCGATATCGACGCCGATCATATAGCGATTGTCGCTCATGTTCATTCTCCCCTCTACTTACCTTTATAGCTCATTATCGTTAAATTAACACATTCATCAGCATAATCAAACTGAAAGCGACTAGAGGAGGAGGGAGTCCTAACATTTCAGAGGAGTACAGGCCACAATATGTATAGATAAATGTATACTTGTCGACAATTTAATCTAAAAGAAAACCGTGTCGCTGGAGTACACATAAAGACACGGTGCGTGGGCTCTTTGCCAGGCACGTCACGGCTAGGGAGATGTCTTTCTATAAGAGAATAAGACGCTATCGTTAACCGCGTTGCGGGTGTCTCGGTAGTGTTCCTCAATAAGTCGCGACAACTCCTGAGCATTCCCTTGGTTTAACGCATTTGCAAAGGTGCGGTGCTTGTGAATCGTGACTTGAGATTCTTCGATGTTGGACGCAAATCGTTGCTCAGTCGCAGCCAGCATAACCGTCAGGATTAACTGTCTCATGCCATTCCAGGTATGGAGAATACGGGTATGGCCTGCTTCCAGAACTAGAGCTTCATGAAAATTAAAATCTTGAAGAGAAAATTCAGCGATATCCCTGTGCTTGAGAGCGACTTCCATTTTGTCGATCATCTGATTTAAAGTGGTTACTAACATGGTATTATCCCTATGTACATACCTTTGAACAACAAAATGCTCGATTAGCATTCGTACGTCAAATAGCTCCTCCATATCGCTGGGTGTCATGCCGATTACAACCGCCCCCATGCGCTCCAAGCGAATAAGGCCTTCTCCTGAGAGCACTTTCATGGCTTCGCGTACAGGAGAACGACTAGTACCAAAATCGGTAGCAATCTGATTCTCAGATAGAACAGTGCCGGGTGTCTGCATACCACGTATAACCTGAAGCCGGAGTTCACAGGCAATCCTTTCCCCAAGCGATGCGCCCTGTAACCAGGCTGTTGGATATTTCATAGAATACTCCTATCCTGCAAATAATTTTGCATACTTGTATACAAATTATGGAGTATTATAACCCCCGATTAGACCCTTGTAAACGGTATCAATTGACATCGGTTCCATTTCACAGCTTTTAGCGTTACAATAGAAGCAGAAAAAAGAAACAGTGAAAAGTGGAACGAACACGGATAAGAAGGAGAACATTTAATGATTATCATTAAGACCAAAGAACAAATTGAAAATATGAAAAAAGCTGGCGAAATTTTGGCTGCATGTCACCGGGAAATTGCCAAAATGATTAAGCCAGGTATCACGACATTGGAAATCGACGCTTTTGCAGAGTCATTTATGAAGAAGCATGGCGCGACGCCAGAGCAAAAAGGTTATAATGGCTACCAGTTTGCAACTTGTGGCTCACCTAATGATGTGATTTGCCACGGTTTTCCGAACAAAACACCATTGAAGGACGGCGACATCGTGACGATCGACATGGTTGTGAACCTCAATGGCTGGCTGGCAGACTCAGCTTGGTCGTACGCGGTTGGGAATGTGTCTGAGCAGGCACAAAAGCTGTTGGACGTTACCAAAGAGTCTCTGTATAAAGGGATTGAGCAAGCTGTTGTTGGTAACCGGATCGGAGATATTTCCCATGCGATCCAAACTTACGCGGAAGCGGAAGGCTTCTCGGTCGTGCGTGAATTTATTGGGCATGGCATCGGGGAAGAAATGCATGAGCAACCGCAGGTCCCACATTACGGGCCTCCACACCGTGGACCACGCTTGAAAGAGGGGATGGTCATTACAATTGAGCCGATGCTCAACACAGGCACATACCGCAGTAAAATTGATGCGGACGGCTGGACCGCACGTACGTTGGACGGCGGTTTGTCGGCACAATACGAGCATACGCTGGCAATTACAGCAGAGGGTCCAATCATTTTGACTCAGCAATAATAGCAGGCATCCATTAGTAGCATAAAGACTTACGAATCAAATGAGTTAGACCTATTACAGAAAAGAGGCTGTCCAGAGGGCGGCCTCTTTTGCATTGCGGGAGACTACTTTTACTTATTTTCGTGCATCTTACTTCTATATACTAAGTGGGACGGGTGACTACGTGAGGAATGACACAGCAGTTAGGCGAAAGGGAATAACACTGCAGAAGCAACCGCGTAAAGGCACGATTTCACGTGGTTGCCCATCGGCTTTTGTTGGAGTAGTCTGATGGCTAGCATCGAGGATACTCTTGTTTATACCCTTAATCTCATAAGTCGTAGGTAATGTGTCAGCGTATTTATGCCAGGCCTTTTTTTGTGCTGGATCACTACAGTCGTCTGGTCAGCTGGCTTCTACAAATTCGCTTGTGCTTCTAAAAATTTGTTAACACTTGCTTCTATAAATAGTCTGGCGGTTAGGTTCGCATATATGCATAAGTCATATAGTACTTTTAAAAGTACCGAGCCGTCATCAACTGATAACGTAGTTCCCTTTATATAGGAAGCTTTGTCAGAGGGAAGTCCAGCAGTGCCATTTGCAATCTCTCTTGGACTCCAGCTCGCTTCATTGGTACAAATTCAGCATAACTCGTGTTTGCATCGATGACGTCGTAAAAAAGAGAAAGTATACCCACATAGAGGCTCGAAAACATAGGGTTGCCTTTATAAAAAGAAGGGCTGGTATATCTTTTAGTCGTTCCTAGAGTATCCTTATTAGGTACTATTCTAGATTAGTCTATTTCACGTTCCGATATTAATAGTCCCTTTTTTAAAACAGGAACGAGACGTATGTAGATATGCTTATACTGTCTGCCGAGCAAAGACCAAGCTTCTTTCAATACCGCTGCTGGCAATCTGAACAAGAGATAATGAAATGATTTAGGAAAGTTGTTTACCGATTATGAAGTGGTAATATTTACATGTAGTAATTGTCGGAGAAAAATGATATATTATTTGAGCTGACAACAAAACAGCCGTTTCAAAAGAAGATAAACAGGGTGAAATGATCTTCGAAATAAAAGAAAAAAATAACCCTTGCATTTTCGAAACGAACATGATATGATCTTATAGCTGCTGAAAAACGCAGTGAAAAAGAATTTGATCTTTGAAAACTGAACAACGAGTGAGTAAATGATTTTGTTCGCAAAATCAACAATGAGATATTTTATCTCGTCAGTTTCAAAATGAGCTAATCGCTCTTTCGATAAACCAACTTCGGTTGGTCTTTAATGGAGAGTTTGATCCTGGCTCAGGACGAACGCTGGCGGCGTGCCTAATACATGCAAGTCGAGCG
>NZ_JBCNHI010000003.1:0-441035 GCF_050482105.1 Paenibacillus jamilae
CTGCGATCCCGATCATATCCACGTTCACTGCTACTGCGGTTGGAGCGACGCTCGCCGCTTGCACTGTCACGACGACCCGCCTGTTCGCGGCCACCGCGACGTCCGCCACCAGCATCGTTGCCACCAAAGGAACGGCGGTCGTTTCTACCTGAGCGATCATTTCTGCCCTGCCGCTCAGCCGTATCGGGAGCAGATCTACGCTGTCCGCCGCCCTCACTGCTGGTGAATGTGACACCAGCAACTCGTTGGATGTTCCGAAGCTCAGGAATATCCCTTGGCGTGGCAAGCGTCACCGCAACGCCTTTGCCTCCGGCACGACCGGTGCGTCCGATGCGATGGATGTAGCTTTCGGCATCCTGCGGCATGTCATAGTTGAAGACATGCGTGACGCCTTCTACATCGAGGCCGCGCGCAGCTACATCTGTCGCTACGAGCAGTTGAAGTTTCGCTTCACGGAACGCCTTCATCACTTGCTCCCGTTTGTTTTGGGACAAGTCCCCGTGCAGCTCACCGCTCTCAAACCCCATCTCCTGGAGTTCCTCATTCAGTTTGGAAGCGCGACGCTTGGTACGGCAGAAAATAACAGCCAAATACGGACGATCTGTATTCAGCATATCTACCAATGCCTGTTGCTTACCACGGTCTGTTGTTTGCACAACAACCTGACGGATTTGGCTCACTGGAACGGAAGAAGCTGATTTCACTTTGACATCAACGGGTTCGTTCATATAGACACGAGCCAGTTTGCGAATACCTGCTGGCATCGTAGCGGAAAACAGCATGGTTTGTCTTCGATAAGGAACCTCCTGAAGAATCGTCTCCACATCGTTCAAGAAGCCCATGTGCAACATTTGATCAGCCTCATCCAGGACCAGCATTTTAATGCCGCCTAGATCAAGCGTGCCACGTCTCAGGTGATCCAGCAGTCGCCCAGGTGTACCAATAATCAGTTGGGCGCCGCCTTTTAGTTTGCGAAGCTGACGCTCTACGTCCTGTCCTCCGTACACAGCTAGCAGGGATAAACTTGGCTCCGCAGCAGCCAAACATTTTGCTTCCTCTGTAATCTGGAGCGCCAATTCACGTGTAGGTGCAATCACGAGCGCCTGCGGATACCGCTTGTCCAAATTCAGCTTTTGTAAAATCGGCAGTAAAAACGCAAGCGTCTTCCCCGTTCCCGTATGTGCCTCGGCAATCACATCCTGACCTTCCATCAACAGTGGAATGGACTCCTGCTGTACAGGTGTTGGCGCTGAGATGCCCTGCTCTTTCAAGGCTTCTACCCAATGTTGCTCCACGCCTAATGCTGTAAAATTCTTCAAGTTGTATTCACTTCCCTTATCTGTATTCAAAATGTGTCACGTAAAATAGGTTCATGTGCCATATGACATCTATCGTTCCATAGTTCAGAATTCCCATTTTTGTATCGGTTCTCATTCTCCCCTTTTCAGGAAGGGAGCATATCCGTTATCGTTGAATCTGTTCATGTAACTCAACATACGGCCGCAAGGCGGCTCAGGCCGTTCCATATATGACTTTCCTAGTATACGCGAAGTTGAACTGGTTTCCAAACGATTTTAACGATTAACGCAAAAGGTGAATTCAATCATCATGTCATATATTATGGTAGAAGAATTGGTAATTCATAAAATAAAGGATGGATGCTTGTGGTTAATAACCTACATTATAATTTCATAATGACAGGTTCCTTGTCGGAGAAGCACACTTTATTTTCCGAAGAGTGCTTTACTCACCTGTTTGATTGTTTTGAAACGCTCCTGAACATATCAGGAATCCGCAATACCCGTGTGTCTGTCTATCAATCTGGGGCGAAGAAAGTCAAACACGGCAAGATTCGCTGGGACAAGCAGGAACTGCTCCGCATTGTAACCGATAATGAATTGACTCCATTGATGCTGGTTATTGAGGCTCCCAGTATCAAATCGTCCTATAACAAAGGGACAACGCCGGAAGTTTACATTCTTTTGTCCAATGACCCTATGGGTCAATCTCTCAACAATTGCGGGATGCTTGTTTCGATCCGTCAGGACGTTTATGAACGTATTGACCAAACAAGCGTCGAAGATGTTATGCTGCAGCTCAGCCAGTTAATAAAAGCAAACAAACTGTTACATAGCTCACGTAACTTTTATGCTGGCAGCAAGGCACGCGCCATTATGGATATTCTTCCATTTATGCTCGAAAAGGATACCCCGGATATGAAGTATGTTTTTCAATCGTGGACTCCGTACCCTTTATGTCACACTTAAACTATCCGTCTTACCATTAATCCTAGGAGGCTGCAATTTATGCAAATTCAAGTTCGTAAGGTTGAAAAAAAAGAAAACGAATATCTCATTCATTATCAAGCTGGGGGAGCGCTGCCGTTCGTTCCGCATGATGTTATCCTGATCCATAGCAAACAGTATTTTATAGGTACGATTTTGAAGGTAGAGCCGGAACAGGCCCTTATCCGTATCAATCCCGAATATGAAGACCAACTGACAGGGTCCATCGGACTGGAACTGGCATTCTCTCCAACCGTTTCTATTCAAGGTGCTGACAGGATTGTCGAAAAGCTCGGCTATTTCCCACCTTTTCACTATGACCGAATCACGGCTGCCAATATGACGAATGATCAGATTACGCTGACGATTGAGCTATCCTATGCTAGTGTATTAGTCCCTAAATCACCGGCTCTGGAGCCTTCGGCTGAGGCACCTGTGATCCCTGAAGCTCCAGCCAAAGATATTCCACGCTATGCAGTGACGTTTACATTTTTGGAAACCAAAGAGCATGTATTAACCCCTGTAGAAACAGAAAATATCATCTTGCAGCTTGATTTCCGCTATGAAGAAGCAGACATGGTCGTTGATATCGATGCCTTGTCGGGACTGTCAGGTAGCTTTCTGTGCAGAGGTATCCGTGCAGAGATTACGGAACTTCATGAATAAACAAGAAGCCCGTGAGCTGTTGCGCTGTCATTCTTTTATTCACGATGATTTGGAGCATCCCAAAATGCAAAGCGGATTTCTAGGGATGCTTCGCCCCTTCCAAGGCGAACTGATCGAGGATAATTTCCATGAGCTGATGACCATCATTGAGGTTCTGGCAGATGAGTTGGAGAAACCGTCCGTAGAACGGGAGCTTATCTCCGCTCTGTGGGGGATTTGTCAGTATACACGGGCATGGGCATTGTATCCTGATAGTATGCTGCAACGAAATCACCTGCTGACCGTAGAGCAGATTAGTACCCTTGACGATTGGATTGATACGATCTCCTATGCGGTTATGGTGCTGCTGGAGGGTGGCGGGACGGAAGAAGCTTTATCAAACTACAAACATAAGAGTAGGTAATACACAATGCCAAAAATTAATGGCTAAGAAGTAAGGAGGGTATATGTCCATTCAAACCGATGATGACGGAAAGACATTTTTATCTATTTTCCCTACACTATCCTATGAAGATCAATTGGTATCACTACGCGAATTAACAGCAATCCCCCAGCCTGTGGAGGACACGATCGCATTACTTTTGCAGCTTGCGCAGCAATCATCCGAGGATGATCTGCTTCGTATAGAAGCGCTGAAGGTCATCGGACTATATGCAGATCAGAGCCAGCAGCCGATGATCATGCAAGGAATTCGCGAGCTGGTATCCAAGCCTGATGAAGATGATGATGTGCGAAACGCAGCTTTACAAACTTTGGCATGGATGCCTTGTTCAGAAGCAGAGCTACGATTAGCTTTGGACTTAATCCGCGGTGATACATATATCTTAGTCAAAGGGGCCGCTTTTGCACTGCTCCGCGCACATAAAGCCAACCCTTTCGCACAACATGCGCTGAAACAATTATTGGAACATGAGGAATTCGGCGCATCTGCCCAACGTGAGCTGTCCACATAATCGACCACCAAAGGAGAATTACTCTACTCATGCGTGTACGAATATTTATATTCATATTGATTATCGGAATTATATGTGTGCCTGCCTATTTCATTATGAGCAGCTTTGGGTTATTCCAAAATGAAAAGGTGCTCGTCCATTACAAGGTTGCCGTTGAGGTAAAAGGTAAAAAGTATGATGCCTGGCCTTTAATCAGCAGCTATACTGCGATCGATAAAAAGGGGGACCAGCGTCAGCTCTACTATCAGGCAGAGGGCTCAGGTATAGAGTATCTGTTTCAACTAGCCTATGGACAATATGAACTCAAGCCCTCCAAAGAAAATCCCTTTCTGGACGGAGGAATCCGTTACACCATGGACCATCCTGAGTATGTACGTGAGGAAAAACAGTATAAGAATGCCAACGACTATACGGAGTTAACTCATTATTACAATCAACAGGAGCAGGTTATTTATACTTATAATCCTGAAGCCAGACTCGACAAAACCTACGTTCGTTCTATCATAACCGCTGGGATGACTCGCACCACTGGCAATTCAAGCCGTCCGGTAAAGGATAACTATATCAATATCAGCAAGCTGTTTGAGGACAAGCTGGGAGTCCATGTGAAGATAGATGTTGATGAGGACAACAAAATCGTGACCCTGTCCATGTCATAATGAACGAATAGAAAGGAAGGTGCTACAGATGACAGAAACACATCATGCTAAATTAGGACCCGCTTATTTGGATGGTTGGGTTGTACCCGAAAACCCGGAGGCATGGATCGAGCAGGAATGGACAGGTAAGCTCCGTTCACAGACTGGAAATACGAAATTCCACATTTTCTATTATGGAGAGTGGATGGATGAGTTGATTGCTGTGTCAGAATTTGCACCTCAGCTCATTATTGCAGAAGATGCGATCACAGGTGAGCAGATTGTAATTTTTGATGGAACCCGCCATGGTTACGACGCACTGCTGTGTGAAGTGTATACGGAAGAACAGCAGAACAATCGCACTCCCCTGCTACCTTATCTGGACGATGATGGTGAAGATACCTTTAAGGTGACCGTGACTGCTTTTTATAATGTTGATTGGGATGACGAGTTTGCAGATGATGTGGATGAGAACGGGCAGCTGGAGCTGATCAGCGGCGAACGGTGCGATTTTGAAGAGGCAAAGCGAAACGGATTTGATGCGATCAGCATTACGATTACCAGCGCTAAAGGCTTAAAAACAGAGATCATTCAGGAAGAGCTGGCCTGACGATGGTATTGAAAAGAATCAAACATCAGGAAGGCGACATTTTTGTTATCCCTATGCATGACGGCCGATTTGCGGTATGTCAGGTGATCTGCGCGCTGTATGGTCGATTCAAAAAAGCATTCTCCTTTGGTGTTTTATCCATAGGTCAGAATCAAGCGTACGAGGGTGAAACCACATATCTTCCGTTCACCAATCAGCGTGGCCGATTCGAAGTTATTTTCACCGCCACCCAAAATCTCGCGAAGGGAGTATGGCCCATTATCGATCATCGCCCTCTAACCGAGGAACAACAGCAGCTAAAATATTTTAATTGCGCGGGTCATCTGTATTGCGGGGATGAATATATACGCAACCTAGAACTGAAAGAATACAATCAATATACTATAATGGGCGTGGCTGGATATGAGCTGGTACAGCAATATTTAGCACAAGCATAAAGAACAAGAAGAATAGCAACGCAAAGAGCCACCTTAAAGTTCGAAAACTAGGGTGGCTTTTTAACGATTCAAAAGGGTTCAAATGTATAAGGGAATCGTGTACGATGCGCTCCCAAAATCGACTTTACGCGTTCTGCATCCAGCAGTGTTTCGACGAATCTATACAAATCCGGGGTTGCATACCGAAAGTTGCCCCACGTGCGCAGATTTAAAGCATAAATCGGGAATTCCCCCCGTTCATCAGGCGATTGAACATCCCAGATCAGCAGGTCATCCTCTCCACTGGAAGCGAAGGGAACAGCATGCTCCAATAATTCCGGGAAACCGTCTGGCTCCAGCGCTGCTTCTTGTAAAACCTCTTCCGATTCCAGTACATCATCAAACCAGGCTCGCCAGTCATGGTAACGACGAAGCCATGAATCCGGGTGATCACCGAGAGGAATATGAATGTTCCATAAGCCGCATAATCGTCCGTAGCCAAGAGTTTTGACGTAATCTATATAGGAAGGCGGAAAGCCCCTGTCATTTTCAAAACGATGCTTTATAAGAAATTCCTCATCATAGTAGGCCTGAAATTGCGGACGCTGCAGTCCTGTAAAAATGCTCATGCTCGCCCCCTCCTTTCGCGCATCTCTATTCACCTTTTCATCCTTCGGCACATTGAAAAGGCCTTTTTCAAGTGTTAAAATGGGAATAAGATGTATATTCTAAAAAAGAGTGAAGATGCGTCAACATCCTCACTCTTGGCAACAGCCGCTTTTAAGGGCGGTAGCCGTGTCAAAGGATGATCATTGAAATAGACCGTTTGCCTTTGTCGAGGGCGGTCTATTTCTTTTTATGGAAGGAAAGAATCAGGGCCCTTACCTCCTTCACAGGAGACTAGCCGACCGCCCATCTAAGCCATTCTGTTGTTAAGGAATATTATAACATATGATATATAAAAAGTACGTTTTTACGTTCTTTTCGAAAAGGAGGAACGAACATGGAGCAAAAACGCTTCAAAGATGAATATGGATATAAGTATGACTTTGCCGCCGTGATCTGGAGGGAAGAACAGGTAGCTGTCCACTGCCCTTGCTGTCAGGGCCAAGCTTTTATCTCCAAATCCAAAGAAGACTGTTATTACGTTATTCGCTGCTCTCATTGTTACTACACATTTCAGCAGCCAGAATCGTATAAATATTATGCACGCGGCGTATGCAGCCACTGTGAGCGGTATTTTAATATTGAAATTCATGATGACCGAACGGTTACTCATAAACATACGAATATACACTGTCCGCACTGTGAGACACGCAATCAGGTTCCGGTGCACCGTATGCAGTCACGTGAATGGCATACGGACGTGATCCAAAATGGAAAAGATCCTATCTTCCAGCTCCAACTGTACTTCCTTGATTACTATCGGGGTAAACCAGTCTGGGCTCTTAACCGAGTACACCTGAATTATCTGCTCTCCTATATCTCTGCGGAGCTGCGAGAAAAACCCACATCCGGTATGATGCGTACAGCTTCCCATTCCATCCCCAAGTACATTAAAGATGCTAAACATCGCCAAGCCATCTTAAAAATATTACAAAAGCTACAGCATAAACAAACGTCTAAGGGAGAGTATTCCAAACATGAGTATACAAACTTTTGACAGCCTAGAAGCACTGGCCCAGGCCGTTTCCCAGACCATCACGTACAATCATAGCTGGAGATAGCGACTGTACAGGATGTTATTGAAGTGCTACGCCGCAGTGGAAGCGAGCCGGATGTTCAACGCATTGCGCAGGGACTGCGATATGATCATGAATACAATGCTTTTATGGAATAAGCGTCTCCAGTATCTCTTTTACCTCAGGAGCAGCCTGCTTCAGGCTGTTTTTTAGTTTCTTCCCGCCACCCCATATACGATAAACGATCGTCTCTTGTTCGTAATCCTTCAGCTGTAGAAGCACATCCACTAACGCCTGTGCCTGCTCTGCACTTTCAATGCCCGCCGATTTTAGTGGTTTGGCAGACTCATTGCCTGCCAGAAGAATCCTCGTCCAAACAGGGATTGTGTCCGGCGTCAGTCCGTGCGCGTCAGCAAATACAGCAGCGTAACCGTCCTGTACAGACTGATGCTCACTATCCACCAGCCTCATATAACGATCCACTAACGAAAAATACGCTGTTCCCTTAAGCCCTAATCCCATCACCGCATAGGTTCCCGGCATCGCCGACTTTTCCCCTGGCTCTACATCGTTGTACCACTTGAATTCTTCCATCACAATATCGGCATATTCAGCAAGCAACGGATGCAATGAGGGGTATTCAAGTGCATTGGCGAAGAAACGATGTAATGCGGATTTAGCCAACTTGGGTATGGGGAGATAGTTTTTCAATTTGCTTTTGAACTTCATCCCATATTCCTTAGTAAAGCCCTTCCGTAATATATCACATAGATATACGAGTGCTTCTCTGTAGCTTTCTTCTTCCTCAGAACGAATCTGAACCTCCAGTGTCTGCAAAATATCATTCGCTTGGCAGGCGACTCGCTCGCTTGTATATGCTGCCGGAATGCTGCCCGAACCACTCTTAAGCCACTGAACAGCCTGCTCCGAGCCCAGCTGTGCAGCAATCTCCAAATACTTTTGCCGTGCATCGGCATCGGTCAGACCCACGCGCATCGCGGTCAACAGGAACATCTCCATGGCGGGGGCGGGAATATCTGAAGGAAGAATATCGGGTCTCACCGTATAATCAAGCCCGTAATTTTTTTCTTGATCTGTATACTTAGCCAAAAATTCATCTTCAGCCCAGTGCATTAAACCTCTGCTCAGTTGGTGCCTCCATGCTTCTTCTCGCTTGCGGCTGACCTGCACTTTTGCATCCATTCGATTCAGCAGCTCATTCACCCGCTGGGCGTCTATAGGGTACAAATGAGGATCAAGCAAGTGCCTTATGAAGAAGAAATCGTCCTCTTCCTTTGGTATAGCTTTACTAGTAGGGCCTAGCTTCTGCTCCACAAACTGTTCAATAGAAGCTAACAGGTGCTGCCGCTTATCTTCGTTCAGGAGCGAGAATGTAAAATGATTGGTCTTATTCTCTAAGACCACCTCCAGATGAAATTCCAGCCGATAACGAAAAAATATGGGACTAAATGCTTCCGAATTAAACAGAGCCGCTATCCGTTCTTTAAACACAGGCATCCATTCATCCTGCACCTGCTGGAGTGTTACCTCCTCTGCAAAACCGGAAATTTCCACATCCGCTCTACGATGATCCCAATCAAACGGCTCGTAGGTATCCACCCATAATCCGTCTCTCTTACAGGTAACTTTTAAGAAATCATGAATCCCCTCGTGAAGGACGCTTTTCGTCTTGAATTCGGAGATGCGCTTTTGCTCAGAAGCGTACCTCTGGTCAATCTCCTTAAAAATTGGATCTATGTAGGCCTGTACCCCCGATGTCATACGATGTGTTCCCCTTTCGTACCCCCACAAATTGTAGTTCTTACATAATTGAGATAGACTAATATTTAACTATTTTATTTCCTGATTATAGCATATCTCTCATTTATATTTGGACTCTATCCCTATAGATAGAGTGCTGGAAAGCAGGTGTATTCTACATGTATTGGGTTTCCACACAACACACGCCAGTGGCTGCCGATGAAATGACAAATTTCGAACATACCCATGGCATAACTTTACCAACTCCCTATACTTCATTTCTCACCCAATACGGGCCAGGCACCTATTGCGGTCTGCTGGTAATTGAACGACCTGATCCTCAGCTACTGCAATCCTATGCGGAGTACGAACTGTGGACGCATGATGATAACTGTCCGATCACCGCGCAACAGCTGAGCGAGTGCGTGGTCGTTGGCAGCTCCATTGATGGTGACTTTCTAGCGTTGCACCCTCAGATCGAGGGGTTGCTTTGGCTGCCGCGACATTCGGAGGTCATTACTATGAAGTCATTAGATATTCAAACCCCATTTACAGAGACGCTGGAGCTTATACTACGGGATGAATTCGGAAAAATGGAGCCGTTTCCGCGTTATTTTGAACCTGTCAGCCTGGACAGAACCGCGACAATCCTGCTATTCAATCCCCCGGATACGGCCGAAACTTACGCTCCAGCCCATCCGAACGATCCAATCCTGGATATAACTCCAGCATCTATACAAGTATTGGCTCAGCGGTTTAAACAGCATTTTGACACAAACCTATGGATCGAAAACGAGCATATCTGCCTGGCTTTTTTCCAGCTTCTTGGCGGATACGTGCGTTTTAACTATGCATATGGACGCGAAGTGGCGATCATCTATGAACCCAAGGCGATAGCACTTCGTGATGAAATTCTATCATTCTTGCAAAGAGGGCATTGCCGAATTGTAGAGTAAGAGGAGGACGAATACGAATGACAGTATATTTTGCACATACCTTAGAAAAGCTGGGAGAGATCGCTGATCGTCTGAGACAAGGTGGAATGCCTGACGTGGCATACCAATGCACGAAGGGGATTTCCGAAGAGGAACGGACGGAGCTGGAGGAACGATTGCAGATTACTTTGCCTGCCTCCCTATCTGAATTATTAAAGCGGTGTGGTAGCTTACATTTGCTATGGTGCCTCCCTCAACAATGCGTTGTAGTCGATGAAACAGAGTGTTCATATAAGGGCAGCCCTGATCTTGAACAAGAACCGAATAGTCTTGACGATATTACAGGAGAATTCGGCTGGAATCATGAGGAAATAAGCTATTTTACATCCTATGGAGAAAACATCGACTCAGCAGCGGACAAGCAACGATATCTCATTTTGAACTATAACGGCGCTGGTGACCCGATCCTGCTTGATAGAGGGACATCCGCAACAGAGCCAGCGGTGTTCTGTTACGAGCACGAGTTGGACCGGTTCACGCTACTTGCGGAAAATCTACCTGCCTATATTGAAACCATGCTTACCTTGCACGGGCTATGGCTGTGGGATTGGTCTAACGTGTCAGACGAGCACGGTATTCAGCCAAACAGTCCACCGCTGCAGTTGTGGCAGCGCTGGTTGAACATGTTCTGCACGATGAAGCTGGAGGATGCCCAGTCGTTGGAGACACTGATCCAGTACACCACCATGCATGGGGTGGATCATCCTGCTGTATTGCAGGCTTTTCAAGCCTATGATCCAAAGGATATTTTTCTTGCCTGGGAACAGCGCATTCAGCGTAGCCCGGCCCAATTCGCTACATGGGCATTTTTTATTGGGGAGACCGCAGGGATTGGAGCGGCTGATTGGGTCCGCTCCTTATGGAAGCCGGACATGGATACCACTACCCAAGCATGGAATTCATCCGCTTCAAAAAACATACATGCTAAGAGGGCATTTGTCTCGACACGTGCCTATCTATCCGCTCGCTGCCTGCCCGAGCAGGAAGGGCTGACAAGTGTTTACAACGATCTAATGCAGCATACGGCGCAGGATGGCAAATTAGAAGGATACACCGTTAGCGGGCAATTACAGCATTTTCATTCACCACAGGTCATTGATTGGATGCGAGATAAGGTCAATCATCCGGTTGATGGCTGGGCAGTCCTTTTCGCTTACTCCCGTCCTACAGCTGAACAGGTGATTGAATGGCTATCCAGTAGCGAGCTTCATCAGAAAATTGCTACCGAGGCGCTGGATATCATAATTCAGCGTGATCTTCTGCCCGGTCTAGAAGCAGACGTCTGGGCTCGCATCTCAAACCTGCTTCATGCTTCTTTACAACTTATGATGCTCAAAAAAGATAAACGTCGCATTGAGGCCGTGCTTGAGCAGCTTTCACATTTGGAACTTCGTTAACACTGGAATCGACGTATGCAGACTTGCATACACAGGGGGAGAAGGAAAAAAATAAGCCGCTTCATCAGCGGCTTATTCCCCGAATAAAAGTATCTATAGTAAATGAAATCAATTCATCATTTGATTTTGCCATAGGAAGTTCAAAATTCAGGAGCAAAGAAGTCAATCCATGCAGCATACTCCATACGGATCTAGCCATCAGGCGCTCATCTCCTTGAATGATACAGCCTTCCTCCATAGCGGCTTTGAGTCCGCCCTCAAGCAACTCAAACCCTTTAAAACTCCCACTGTCTATAAGGGTAACCGAGCTTACAGATTCAAGGTTGCTGATAAACAGGATGTTGTAGTATTCGGGATTAGCCATGCCAAAACGGACATAAGCATCGGACACTGTTTTAAGTGTGTCCAGAGCGTTCAATCCCGCTGCCCGTGCTTCGTCCACACGCTGCTGAAGAGCCTTCAGGAACAAAGCATTCCCCTCTAACAGCAGTTCACGGACAACCGCTTCCTTATTGGAGAAATAATGATAAATAGTCGTTGGTGAATATTCGATCTGATCCGCGATTTTACGCATAGAGACCTCAGCATACCCTTGGTTCAAGAAGAGCGATCTGGCAGCCTCAATGATTTTCCTGCGGATCTCACTGCTTTCACGTTCTCGGCGTTTGATATGTTTCATGAGTAGATGTACTTGCCCTTTCTGCCTTCCCCAATTTGGCGGCGATACGATCAGCTTCCATTATACCCGAGTTCATAGCTCCTTGAAACCCGCCCCCAGGCTGTGTCCAGGCCCCTACCAATGACAGACGGTTCACCGCTGATTTGTGCTTCAGTCTTTTGATACCGGACTGCCGCACCGTTTGCGCGTAGCCATAAACGGCTCCGCCGGGATTAGCAGTATACCGCTGCATGGTGCGTGGTGTACCCAATTCGGTCACCACCACTTTGCTGCTAAAACCAGGATATAGCTGTTCAAGGCATTCCAGTATCTGCTGTTTTACTGCTTCCTTTTTGGCTTTATATTCAGGACGTACGCTAGGCCAGTTCTCCAATCTGTCCAAAAATGTAATTGCAATGACACCCTTTCCCGGTTCATTGAGTGTGGGGTCCATGGCGTTATAATTTGTGAGCATCCAGTTGCCTTTCATATACTCTCCGCTCATCATGACTTCATAATCCGTCTCCGAATCCGGCTCGTTACACAGGATTAAGTCTTCTTCGGTGATCCCAAGCTCACGAGGCTCGCATGATAGCCCTAGATACAGCTGAGTGAGAGACGTACCAGTTTCCAGTCTGGTTACAGCCTCCAGCTCACGACGGGCAACATTATGATTCTCCAGCAGATGACCATAGGTATGGTGGGGACTAATACCAGATACAACCCAGTTGGCTTTATATACATCCCCTTTTTTCAGTCGTATACCAGCTGCTTTACCGCATTCAAGTATAATTTCAGACACCTGACTGCGCAGGTGAACTTCTCCTCCTGCTGATTGAATAGCATCGACCAGTGCATTGGATAAGGCCTGTGCACCTCCCTGAATATAATACGTCCCCTCCAAATGATAGCCAATCCAGGGAATGAAAAAATACAAAGCCGCAAGCCGTTTCGGGGGCAAACCATAATAAGGCCATAGGGCGGTGAAAAATTCCGTGAAGCGGTCAGACAAGCCAAACTGGCTTACAGCCTCCCAGGTGGTCATTTGCGTCCAGCGGAAGAAGGTGCCTGCTTTGAGCAGGCCAGCCATCCTACGCCAGGAAGTAAGGGAAGAAAAAGCGGTGAAGCCTGTCTCAAAACGGCGAATGCCCGCGAATAGCTTGTCAATGGCAGCTACCTCAGCAGGAAACATGCCTTTGAGGAGCTGCACATACTCTTGCACATCCGACGGGATATCAATGATCTGCCCTTCCCAGCGAATGGAGTAAGGATGCTTTTTGCGGAGAGGAACGATTCGCTGGTCCACATCGCAGTCCTTTAACATCCGACCGAAGCTCCCCTCTTCGAGTCCGCCGACACCGTGTAAGGAGACATCAAAGGTATATCCTTTTCTTGTGAACTCAGTAGCAAAGCCGCCAGCCAAAGTATGACTTTCAAACACAGCTGTCCGGTAACCCAGCGCAGAAAGTCTTGCTGCACAGGACAAACCACCCAGCCCGGCGCCAATGACAATAACATCATATTGGTTCATAATTTCATCCCCTTTTGTTAACATCGTTATATAAGTTAACAGTGTTAAATTAAGGAGATTATATACCAACTCATCCTGGTTGAGAAGGAAAATTTTTTATAAAAACATCCAAAAATGTAGCGCTTTCACTTGTCAGATTCCAAGGAGGATGCTATTCTTCAAGTGGGATTGTTACTGAAAAGGCAAAACCCGAGTACACTTGTGTACCCGGAGTTTGCCTTTTTTGATTTGTATGAGTTCCACAGCATACAGTCAAGCATCCCGAGCATATAGTAAGCGCTTTAAAAATAAACACCAAAGGAGATTATCTTATGCAAAAAAGACGTTTCGCCCTTGTTCTACTATCTTTCGTGCTCCTGCTTACGATCTTTTATCCATCCTCCAGTTCTGCCGCGGCAGCAGCCGATGTTCCAGCGCCACAGGCTACCCTGCTTACCCAGGTACAGCCTCTGGGTGAAGTTGTTTCTGCCGTTGTACTGAAGTACAGCACCAATATTGACGGAGCATCCCTGTCCACTTCCAGCTTTCAAGTTCAATCTGTGCTCAATGATGTATACGCAGACAGAACTGTGACTGGTGTATATACCAACGATACTGGTGCCATCACCAACCGCAGCACTCATG
Organism: Paenibacillus jamilae; assembly: GCF_050482105.1. Lineage (GTDB taxonomy): Bacteria > Bacillota > Bacilli > Paenibacillales > Paenibacillaceae > Paenibacillus > Paenibacillus jamilae_B. Next base: position 14,217 of record NZ_JBCNHI010000003.1, read on the forward strand.
GCAAATATGTCGTAATCGAGCTGGATACGCAGGACAAAAATGCAAGCACCCTTACTTACGATTCGACAAGCGCAGTCAACCGTATCAATCCGTTGAGCTATTACATTAGCCAAAAGAAAGATATTGCAACTTCAAAGAAAACAGTCATTCCAGCCTCTACACAGGTTGTAAAAGCAACCGATAAAGTGACACCCATTGTAGATGAATTTCAAAAAAACACTTTTGAAAATAAAGACGGCTTCAAACTGAACTACTTTACATTTGAACCTAAAGTAGAGCCAGGCAAAACCTACCCGTTGGTTGTATTCCTACACGGAAACGGCGAACGTGGCGACGGAAACGGGGTTAACCTGTTAGCGAATGCCGGGGCCGTTACTTGGGCTTCTCCTGAGCAGCAAGCCAAGCACCCATCTTTCGTTATCGCTCCTCAAAGCCCGATTGACCTAGAGCATAAATTTATTTGGGCAGATGAACCACGCAACAGTGCTGTTGCCGATTTAGTACGTGAAACGGCCCTGAAATATCCGATCGACACCAACCGTATCTATATCGTAGGTATTTCTCAAGGTGCCATGGGGACATGGAGATTGTTAGAAAAAAATCTTGATCTGTTCGCTGCTGGCGTACCCATTGCCGGTCTGACCAACTATGAAAAAGCGGTTAACATGTATGCCCCTGTTGACCCTACACACGTTGAAGTATTAAAGAACGTTCCGATTTGGGCCTTCCATGCGGCGGACGATACGACAGTAAGTCCTAAGAACTCGGAAGAAATGGTTGCTGCCATCAAAGCACAGAACGGAAACCTCATTCACTTCACTGAATACGAAGCAGGGATTATCAAACCTACAGGACACTTCTCCTGGGTTCCGGCTTTGCAAAATCAAGATATGATCGAATGGCTGTTTGCACAAAAGAAATAAAAAAAGACACCTGCCTTCCTGTGTACCACCATCAGGAAGGCAGGTGCAAAATCAAAACGAGGAGACTAAAAAATTTGACACTGGTATTGCCATTTGCAGTTAACTTGAAGCTAGTTACTTCGCGCGCTTCGCAGCTTTGATCGTTCTCAAAGCCCGTCTGCGCGTTACCTTGTTCGGACTGCTGAGCTGTCTTCTGGCAGTAGCCACATCCGTTTTAGCCATGTGTAAAGCACCATCCTATTCACTTAGGCTCATATTGGGAGTCTGCGCCTAAAGACTTAAATGATAATGAGAATCATAATCATTTAAAATTATATAATGAAATCTACAAGCATGCAAGAGCTTTTGGAAGTATGTGCCTCGATTAAGAAGTTGCCCGTCCTCTCTTTTCCCTATATTAAAGAAGCGTTAGGACCAGCAAGCCCCACGCTTCTTTATGCTTAACAAGTAACTTATACGATGATTAATTCACCTTTCCACCCTCTACAACTAACTGATCCGTAAAGCCTTCTCCGTAAACAGAGGTCAGTGTGTCCTTATAGGCTTGATGGACAAAATTCTCTTTGCCCAACGTAGCCAGTTCGTTGTTGACCCAGTCCAGCAGTTCCTTATTTCCTTTTGCTACTGCGGGAGCAATCGTATCTTGACCACCGAAGGCTGGAATGCTTACAGTGAAGCCAGGATTGGCCTTTGCCCAAGCGATCAGCTCTGTATTATCATTGGCAATGGCGGCACCGCGTTTGTCTTTGAGAGCCGAGAAGATTTCGGTGTATTGATCGAATTTGAGCAGCTTGATGTCAGGATAATTTTTTGTAAAATAGGTCTCTGCCGTCGTTCCCTTGGCAACAATCAGCTTTTGATCCGAACCCTTCAATTGATCAATCGTAGTGATGGGAGCACTGTCGGGTGACACAATGCCAAAGGATAATTTCATATACGGGTTAGCAAAATCGACTTTTTCTTTACGCTCATCAGTCACAGTAAAGTTAGCCATAATGATATCTACCTTGTTGGATTCCAAATAGGCAACCCGGCTGGCGGCATCCACCAGAACGAACTCCACCTTCGACTCGTCGCCCAAGAGATCTTTGGCAAACCGTTTCGCAATATACACATCAAAGCCTTGATTTTTCCCTTCTGAATCTACATAACCAAAAGGCGGCTTATCCGCGAATACACCGATTCGAATCTTGCCATTCTTTTTAATGTCCTCAATTGAAGCAAATTTAGCTGAACCTGAACTACCGTTGGTATTGCCGGCCCCTGCGCATCCTGCCAAGCCGACGAGCAGCAAACTCAAAGCCAGTAATAATGTTGTGAACTTCATCCCTTTTCTCATCTGTATTCATCCCCTTATTTATAACGTTTCGTACTGAAATATATCCAGAAAGTGCTGGGCACGCTCTGTTTCCGGTTGGGTAAAAAATTGCTGTGGTGTAGTCATTTCACATATCTGTCCTTGATCCATAAAAACGATACGATCTCCTACCGACTTGGCAAATCCCATTTCATGGGTCACGATAATCATAGTCATCCCCTGTTGGGCCAGCTCCCGCATGACATCCAGCACCTCTCTGACCATTTCCGGGTCCAAAGATGCGGTCACCTCATCAAAAAGCATAATTTCAGGGTTCATACACAGGGCGCGCACAATTGCAATCCGTTGCTTTTGCCCGCCTGATAATTGTCGCGGATATGCATCCTTGCGGTCCAGCAGACCGACTCGCTCCAATAGCTGCTCCGCTTGCTTAAGCGCCTCCTGCTTGTTTCGCCGCTGAACTTTAAGCGGGCCGAGCAATATATTTTCCAAGACGGTCATATGTGGAAACAGCTCATAGTTTTGGAACACCATTCCGATATGCTGCCGCACCTCACGCCAATTCACTTTTGAATCCGTCAGATCCTGTCCTCTATAACGGATATCTCCGCCCTGGACTGGCTCTAGACCATTGAGACATCGAAGAAGCGTGCTTTTTCCGCATCCCGAAGGACCAAGAATAACCACAACTTCCCCTTTCCTTACGTCCAGACTAATCTGCTGCAGCACTTTTCGGTCACCGAAGCTTTTGTCCAGCCCTCGAATTTCCAATAAAACCTCCACAGCTTCTCCCATGACACCACCCCATTCCTGCTAATTTTGCCATCTGCGTTCAAATCTTTTGGAAAGTCTGGATAACGGATAGCATACAAGAAAATACAATATAAAAATAAAACCATACACCCAAAAGGATGCCGAAGGCGCTTTGATTACACCTAGCTCAATAATCTGCTGCCCAACCTTGACCACTTCTACTACACCGATCAGCACCACGAGTGAAGTGGTTTTGATCATCCGTGTCGCCAGATTAATAGAACCCGGAAGCATTCGTCGCACCGCTTGGGGAATGAGCACATGACGGTATAATTGCCAATAGGTCAGTCCCAATGCCTGCCCGGATTCCACCTGATGTTTGGGCAGTGATTCCAGCGCACCACGTACGATGTCACCAATTTCCGCCGCTCCCCACAGACTGAATACGATAACGGCCGTTAGTTCCCCGCTGATATTCACATTCAGCAAGGGCGTAAATCCAAAATACACGACATACAACCACACCAAAATCGGAATAATGCGGAATGTCTCCAGATAGAATCTCAACACGAATCGAATGGGTTTTGATTGTAAGGTGCGCAGCAGACCCATCAAAATGCCTAGCAGCGTACCGATAATAATGGAAAGTAATGCAATCTCCAGCGTAACGAGCAATCCTCCTAATAGACGCTCAAAATTCGAACCTTCAAAAAGCACATTAATCCCCGAACTCAGCATAACGCACCTTCCTTTCCACCCAAGTCAATAGCATCGACAAAGGCAAAAGCAGAACGAGATATGCCAATACCAGCAGAATCAACGATTCTGTCGTTTTGTAGTACATACCGATCAGATCCTTTGCCACATTCATCAGATCTAGTAAAGCAATGGCACCCACAATGGAAGTCTCCTTGAGCAGAAAGATTGCATTGGCTCCCAAAGACGGAATACTGATGGCAAATGCCTGCGGCAAAATAACATATCTCGCCAGTTGTAACTTGGACAGTCCGAGACTCAAGCCGGATTCCGTTTGGGTTTTACTCACGGCTTCGATTCCACCACGGAATGCCTCAGCCATATAGCCCCCGCCCAAAAAGGTCATGCCCACAATAGCACACGTCATTTCGCTCATATGCAGACCTATCTTCGTAAACCCGTAGTACAGAAAATATAACTGTACAAGCAGCGGCGTATTTCGGGAAAGCTCGATATAGGCTACAATAATTCCACTAATTCCTCTCACCCTGTAATACAGCACTATGCTACACAGCAAACCGACGACTAGTGAAAACAGAATAGCAAAAATGGCAATCTTCAACGTCAGCCACATGGCTTCTCCATATAGCGGCAAGCTTTCTACAATAAACTCCCAGTCTAAGTTCATATGTACATACCTTTCAATTTTCAATTATTCCTATGTATTTGCTATGCTTAATAACAATGATTGTATTCCTGCCCATTTATTACGTCAATACTTTGCTGAAAATTTGTCATATTTATCTATGATTTAGAAGGAAAACCTTTATTTCATTTCAGAAATAAATAAAAAAAGCCTGAAATGGATGAATTCCATTTCAAGCTTTGCTTTATGCTATACGATTCATCACATAATGGGCTCTGTAACTACAGGACCACCGAGCTTTTCCACAATTAAACGGCTTTCCTCATTTAACCCTTGCAGGGTAATAGATTTACCTGAGTTTCTGTATTTTTGCAGCACCTTGCCGATGGCAGTAACCGCTGAGTGATCCCACACATGCGAATGACTAAAGTCCACTATAACACGGTCTGGATCATCCGAAGGTTCAAAATGATCGACAAAATGAGTCGTTGAGGCGAAAAACATCGGCCCCCTGACATGGTACACCTTGGCTCCATGATCCTCAGTCGCACTGATACGAATTTTAGCCATTTTCCAGCCAAAATGTAGAGCACTCAACAGCACACCTACGATCACGCCCTTGGATAAATCATGCGTAGCCACCACGATGATGACCGTGACTATCATAATAAACGTATCTGCTTTGGGAACTTTGGCGATGTTTCGGAGCGATTTCCAATCCACGGTTCCGATACACACCATGAACATGACTCCCACCAACGCGCCCATAGGTACTTCCTTTACAACCCCGCCAAGCACGAGCAGCAGAAAGGCCAAGAACACCCCAGCCGTAAAAGTGGACAGACGTCCTCGTCCGCCTGAACTCACATTAATGACGGATTGTCCGATCATGGCACAGCCACCCATACCGCCGAAAAAGCCATTTACAAAGTTGGCAATTCCTTGCCCACGAGCTTCCTGGTTTTTATTGCTTTTCGTTTCGGTCATTTCATCCAAAATACTAGCTGTCAGCAGTGATTCCAACAGTCCAACCAGCGCCATCGTAAAGGAATACGGCAGCAAAATCCGCAACGTGTGCCACGACCACTCAATTTGCGGCCAATGGAATGAAGGCAGTGAGCTGGTTAGCGTACCGATATCTCCTACCGTTTTGACATTCAATCCAAAAACATACGTAATGATCGTCATGATGATGATTGCTGTCAACGGGGCGGGAATGCTTTTCACAAATCTCGGTAAAATATACACAATGAGCAATGTCCCCGCTACCATGGCGTACATGATCCAATTGGCTCCATGAAAGTGGGTTAGCTGTGCCATAAAGACGAGGATCGCCAGTGCATTTACAAACCCGGTCATGACCGGCTGTGAAATAAAGCTAATAAAGCGACCTATTTTCAAAACACCCAGCAGTACCTGAATAATCCCAGCTAAAATGGTAGCTGCAAACAAATACTCCACGCCATAATCCTTGACCAAACCAACGACCACTACAGCTACAGCCCCGGTTGCTGCTGAGATCATCGCCGGACGTCCACCTGCAAAAGAAATGACAATTGCCATCGAGATGGAGGCATACAGTCCGACCATAGGATTGACACCTGCAATGATGGAGAAGGCAATCGCCTCTGGTATCAATGCCAGCGCCACGGTCATGCCCGCAAGTATATCAGCCCGGATATTACCGAACCATTGTTGTCTAAGATTCATACTGTTTCGTTCCAGCCTCCTATATTCACAGAGAACAGCATCTTGACCCGCAACCCGAAATTGCTTTGGGCATCCGTCCAGCGGTCAATCGCTATAGCTCTCCTATCATTCAGCTCGTCTCTCTCAAACGAACCCGCTCCGTTACATTCAGTCCATCATTATAACGCAAGGGATTCGTAGAGACGAATGAGTTGAAAGGCTGTTTACAGAATGAAAACGTCTATTTACTTGAAATAGCGCCCGTTTTCTTTATCTAATTCGTTTTCTTATATTTAATTTTTTTTGCAATTCTAAGCTTCCAGCCTACTAAAGTTTATCACCTTAACTTCATATTCTGATTCTGCGAACTGTAAATCTTGATCCGCCGTAACCAGTACCAATTGGTTTATAATAGCTGTCGCAAGAATCAAAGCATCTGGGGTCTTAAGCCTTCTTGCATACTTATCCTTTTGTTCTCTTCTGATACGCCCCGCTTTAATTGCGATCTCTGAATTAACTTCAATAAATTCCCCGCCAAGAAAAGGAACCGAGCCTAAGTCTGTTTCAGTGGACAATCCAGCTATAAATTCGGACTGAGTTATGACAGAAAAGAAAATATTCTCTTTATCTTTCTCTGCTTGTTGTATTACTTTATCCAAGGATGTATCAAGTCTATGAAGGGCAATAGCTGCATTCGTATCAAATAAATACCCCATTTAGTCCCAATCCTCCCTGGATTGCTTAACACTCTCTTCAATCTCAAGCAACTGCTCCTTGCTCAGGCTGCCTCGGGAATTCAGAACAGCTTGCAACCCTTTTGGTAACGGGGACTCTAAATCAATGACCTCCGTTTCCCCCTGTTTGTTCTCAATAGTAACTTTTGATGGTTCAAACCCAATATCACGAAGGAGACTTAGGAGACGTATTCGATGTATATCCGTTAATTTTTTTGCCACTAAAATCACTCCTTAGCAAAAGATTTGCTTCCAGTCATAGCTTGACTAATTCGTTTTCTTATATTTAAAATTTTCGCAATTGCTGCACAAGCTCTGATAGGGATTCAGCAATCTCAGAGTCGGCATAGCACTGGAGCAAGCTCTCAAAATCAGGCAGCGCTTGCTTTAGTAACCGACAGCTATAGTCATAATAGCTCCAAAAAGCCACCGGATCGTAGCCGCGTGCTTCTTCCTCTTCCCACTCCAGTTCATCCTCTTCCGGGTCGCTGTCTGCCGGCCATAAATATTTCTCATCCAGCAGCACGGTCAAGGATTCCACAGATTCCTGTGCGTCCGCTTGTAGATTCTCCATGTCCAATGCCTGAACAACCGTATGGTACAACCCCAACTCGCTCAGTGTGATATCCTGCGGTCTTTTAACATGCATATTCCGCAATAAGAATAGTAACGCCCATGGGGTAACCTGCCACAGTGTTCCTTGATGCTCTATCAGATCAGCGATGGCTTCGTACTCCCCATTGGATACCAAATGCGGCAATTCCGTACCTCTGCCATAAGGGGTAGTCAGGCGGTGCCACGGTATATCCGCAATTTCAAGAGTATTTATTGAGTCCATGTTCAACTTATGAGTTCCCATGACGCCTCCTTTTGTAGTCGGTATCTAGAATCTTCCTGATTTAAAGATGGAATACAGTAAGAAAGCTACCATTAAGAGAGCTACAACAAAACCAATTTCAATCGCAGGTACGTTCCATAGCATGGTTACCTGATGATTTAGCGATGAACCGATAATCAGCCCGACCATAATAATGCTGAAGGCTAACAGCACAATACTGAAAGACAAGCGATTGCTGATCTGATCCAGCTTGCGCAAAAGCTGCTCCAGCTCTGGTACGGTAACTTCCAGTTTAAGCTTACCCCTGCTGATTATTGAGGACAGGTGCCTCGTCTGTCTCGGCAGTTCCATCAGCGTCTCCACCAGTTCAGTCACACCCCCCAACAGCTTGCCCCGAATACGACGACCACTGAAGCGTTCCTTCAGCAGCTTGTTACCAAAAGGCTCGGCCAAAGCAATAATACTGAGGTCAGGGTCCAAGTGCTCCACAACCCCTTCTAGTGTCAGCAACGCCTTGCCAAGCAGCAGGATATCCGATGGTAAACCAATCCGATGCCGCTGTGCTGCGCCAAACAAGTCATTCAAAGCATCGCCAATACTGACCTGTGAGAAGGGAACATCCGAGTAATCTTCGCGTATTTTGTCCAGATCAGCTCGCAGCGCATTCAGATCGGTGTCCGGTTCGACCAGCCCTAGCCGTTCGATGGCCCGCACCATGGCATCGGTATTTTTGCGCATCAAGGCGATGATGAGGGAAGCGAGGTGATTCTTCATTTCTTCGCTTAGCCTTCCTGCCATGCCAAAGTCCAGATAAGCGAGACTTCCATTGTTCAGGACGAGCAAATTCCCCGGATGGGGATCGGCATGAAAAAAGCCTTCCATAAAAATTTGATGCAGCATGCTGTTGACCAGCCGCTGCGCCAGTTCTTTCAAGTTATAACCACGGCGCAATAACTCTTCACGACTTCCCAAGTGAGTTCCGTCCAGAAACTCCATGGTCAATATACGCGAGGAGGTATGGTCCCAGTATATTTTCGGAATATAGATATGTGGGTCCTGCTCAAACTGGAGCGCAATCTTCTCTGTGTTACGGGCTTCATGGTTGTAATCCAGCTCCTGGATAAGCGATCTCCCCAGCTCTTCCACCATCTGGCGAAGCTGATAACGCTCTACCCATTCCCAGCGTTTGGCTGCCATTGCGGTCAATTCCCGTAAAATGTCCAAATCCCGCCGGATGATGCGATTAACGCCTGGACGCTGGATTTTAATGGCGACCATTTCACCGCTGTGCAGCTTGCCCAAATGCACTTGCCCGATCGAAGCAGCCGCCAGCGGAACATCGTCAAAACGAACCAGTATGTTTTCCAATGACGTATCCAGCTCCTGCTCCAAAATGCCACGTGCCGTGTCAGGCGAAAAAGGCGGCACCTGATCCTGGAGCTTAACCAGTTCGCGAATAATAGGCTCTGGCAGCAGGTCAGCACGTGTGCTTGCCAACTGTCCAAGCTTGATGAATGCAGGCCCCAGGTCCTCCAGCACAAGCCGAATCCGTTCACCTAAGGTTTTGGACTCGGGGGTTTCTCTCGTCAGCCACTTGCGGGGCAGGGATAGCAGCTGGAACAGGCCCATTTCCTCCACCATATAACCAAAGCCATGACGCGCCAGCGCCATGGCAATTTCCCGGTAACGACCGGCGTGCTTCATGCGAACGGCCATTTTAATCCAACCGGTTCGCTTCTTCAGCGTCACTCGAACCCGTAAGCGCCGCCTTTTCTTTTTCCAGCTCCGCTACCTGTTTTTCCAACAATGCCACACGTTGCTCCAAACTTGTGACATCATTTTCGGTAGGTACTTCCAGTTCCTGCAAAATGCGGCTAACCTGCTCACGGATCATGGTTTTGAACTGTCCCTGCTCCTCTGCCCCTCGTTCGATCAGACGATCGACCAGCGCTTTGGATTCCGTGGGTGCAAGTTCTCCCCGGTTTACAAGATCCTCGACGGCTTTCTCCACCTTTTCTTTGCTGACAATGGTGAGGCCCCACCCCAATGAGATGGCTTTTTTGAACAAATCGCTCATAATATATCCTCCCCTACCTGTGATTACCTATAGTATAACCTGAAAAGGGGAACTGCATAAAGCTCGCAGCTCCCCTCCTTTAATGGATCGAATGATTATATTTAACCCGGAAAGCGTCCGGCCCATTTAGCAGCCTGCAGCAACAGCTTACGGTATCCCTCGTGCTGGAAACTAGGCTGATTATGTCCAGGCATCAGGTAGACGACCCGGCCTAGACCGTAGGACAATGACCATGCAGCTGGCCACCACTGACCTTCATACTCATATTCCATTAATAGTGTTTTTTCAGTGAATGGATCAAAATCAAAACGATACGGCTCCTCTTGAATCTCGAACGGCTCGATTCCTTCCATAACCGGATGATCCGGCTCTGTTACCTTGAAGGAAAGCATCTCCGCTGCCGGATGCCGCAGAAAACGCGCTCCCATGAGCTGTGCAATTTCATACCTTCCTTGCAATGTGATTCCGTTATGCAGCACAAGCAGTCCACCTCCGCCGCTGACATAGGACAACAGCCCTGCTGTTTGTTGAGGAGACAGAACCTCTTTACGGCTATCACAATATGAGATGCATAGATCGAATGAGGCTAGATTTTCCTTCAGCAGCATTTTGCGATTCTCGCTGCATTGCACCGTCATCCAATCTTGTAAAATATGGCTAATCTCTTCGTCCACCCCTTGTAGCGGGTGAAACTCCGGATATGAATAATCTCCTAGCAGCAATGCTTTTCTTTTTTCCATCATAAATCCTCCTTGCCTGACTTGTATATAAGGACTTTAAAGGCGGCCCCGATCTCTTGTTTAGGAGGCAAAACGCTCTGAAAAATCTGTTTGGCCCTCAACTATTTCCCATAACACCGCCATCACCGTCCAAGCTACGGCATATATAAATAATTCTACAGACGGCCTATTAAATCCTTTAGCAGAAGATTATAGCATATATATTCGCTCGGAATAAACTTATTATAAATTTATAAATATGAACGCTGGCGATTCAGCCCGTTTATGGTATACTCGTAAGAAAAAAAGTGCGTCCATGCATGATTAGCAATGAAGGGCCGCTTTTCGTAAGGAATCTATGCTCGCGGTTATAGAATTGATAAGAATTGCCTCAAAGCTTATACATTCTATAAATCTTAAAACACTGGGGAGGTTGCATGAATGAAAAGGACTGGAATGACCCGGCCCTTGGACAGCTTGGGACGAATTGTGCTTCCTAAAGAGTTGCGCATGACGATGGAGATTGACATCGGCGATCCATTAGAGTTTTTTATTGAAGACCAAACACTCATGCTCCGTAAGTACAAGTCAACCAATTGCATTTTCTGCGGTTCAGTTGATACCAACACCTATTTTAAAGATCAGTTTATCTGCGATGCATGTGCCACCTCAATGAAAACGGAAGATTTACTTCCGGTCACAGCGACTGAAACCCAGTCACCTCCATTGAAGCAAAATATGCATATGAAAAAGATTTACCAGCGCACGGATGTGATTTTGGAGAAAATGAGAGAGCTTATGGAACAACATCCGGCATCCTCGCAAAAACAACTCGCTTCTATGCTTGGTGTGAGTCAGGGAAGGATTTCCCAACTGAAAAAGCTCATGTAGGCGAATCTTCCAATAAACAATGTATGCGCTTCCATGATGTGTGAGGTTTAATTCTCTATACTTAGAACAGCCGGACCCTTGTAGGGACCCGGCTTTTTTGTGTTTCAGTGGTAAGCTCGGCATTTTTCAACCCAACGTGCTGCTGCCTTGGGTAGAGAAGCGAGATGAATGTGTGTGTAGGCTGCCAAAAGGTTCCCTGTAGCATAGCCTTCACTCTGGAGTCCACGCATTCCCTTGGTTTGATAGGCAAAAGGATAGGGGGCGGCAGATTCATCATAGCTCATGACCGAATAATGAAATTCATGTCCGCGAATCGTCTCTCCAGCCTCCAGCAGTAAGCAATCTTGCAATGCAGTTGCTTCCCGGTATCCCAACGCAGCCCGCTTCTCCTGCATGCGAACATCCGAAGGGATCACACCGGCCATGTGGTGGACGTGACCCGCTCGATCCGTAAGTGTCCGGGCCAGCACCATATAACCACCGCACTCGGCAAATACAGGCATATCTCGGCTCACTGCGGTGCGGATATCTTCCAAAAAGCCTGTATTGGCAGCGATATCTGCTGCAAACTCCTCAGGAAAGCCGCCGCCCAAATACAGGCTGTTGGCGTGCTCAGGTACGCGTTCTCCCGCCAGCGGACTAAAATAGACGATCTCTGCTCCCGCATGAAGCAGCAAATCCATATTTTCCGGGTAGTAGAAATTGAACGCCGCATCTCTGGCGACAGCAATGATGGGACGTTCCCCCGTCGCGGCTTCATGCCCTGCTGTGGGAGGCTGATCTGGAGGAAATAAGGGGTGCTCGGGCAGGGTGAGCGGCGGAGCCGAATCCGCCAATGCCCGCAGTGCATCCAGATCTGTACCTGCACGGATCAGCTCTGCCGCCCGTTGGAAGAGCGGCTCCAACTCGCCGCGTTCTACAGCAGGCACCAGGCCCAGATGGCGCTCGGGGATATCCAGCCCGTCATCGCGCTTTAACCAGCCGAGCACAGGGATGCCGCATTCCTGCTCGATTGCCTTTTTGACTATGCCGTAATGCCCCTGGCTACCGCAGCGATTTACGATTACGCCCACAATGCACAGCTTGGGCTCCAAGCGCTGAAAGCCGAGCACGATTGCGGCCGCGCTGCGTGCCATGCTACGCACGTCGACGACCAGCAATACCGGGCTTTCCGTCAGCATGGCAATTTCGGCAGTCGACCCGGTATTGCTGAGCGGGTCCTTGCCGTCATATAGCCCCATGACGCCTTCAATCACGGAGAGATCTGCGCCTTCGGATGCGCGGATAAAGGTTTCACGCACCGTATCCGGCGAGGTCATCCAGGAATCGAGATTACGGGAAGGCGTTCCAGTCGCGGCCGTATGATAGGTCGGATCAATATAATCCGGACCGCACTTAAACCCCTGCACTCGCAGGCCGCTGTCGGCGAACGCCTTCATTAGCCCGAGAGTCACAGTCGTTTTGCCCGCGCCACTGCCCGTACCGGCAACAACGATACGACTTCTGCGTGACGTGGCAGACGAATCTGGCTGTATAGCCTGCTTCATATCGTCAGTCATAGGGAACCCGCGCTACAGACAACGTCATATTGCCGCTTTTTTTCTTCTCCAGCAGCCAATGGTCTGCACCTGAAGACAATAGGGCTGATGGTTCGCTGACCCCGTAGGCGCCAGTGTATTTGAAGACAGTTTCCGATGGATTGGGAAGCTGCACCGTATTCAGCTCTGAAGGAGTGTACGTCACCAGCTCCCAGCCGTATTTGGCACAAAGGGCAAGCAAGCCCTCTTCATCCTTTTTCAGGTCAATCGTAGCAATATTCCGTACGCTTTTTACAGACAAACGCAGCTCTAGCAAGGTGTTCAGCACACCAGCCTCCAGCTCCTCCAATGCAGTTCCCCGATTGCAGCCAATGCCAAGCACCAAGCTTTTGGGACGGTACAGCACACCGTTAGAAAGAAATCTCTCCTCTTCCTCAGGCTCCAACAAACGGTCACTCACGACCAACGCGGCGTTGAACGGTTCTTGTGCCGCTTTCGACATTGAGGCATATACCTTGATATGCGCAGGTACAGGCTTGTCATAACGCCACCAGTTCCGTTCACCTGTCTCTTGTATGAATGCAACGGGCTCCTCATTCACAACAGCGGCGCTCACAGGCGTGGCCTTGTCGAAGCTATCGACCACCCAGCCCAATTCCCGGCCCAACATATCCACCGGAATCGTGCCCTGCACGTCCGATGCGGTAGTGATTACCGGACGTGCGCCCAGTACAGCGGCTACATGACGGGTCAACTCATTCGCGCCGCCCAAATGCCCAGACAGTACGCTAATAACATGCTCTCCGCGATCATCAATAACGACCACGGCCGGGTCTACCTTTTTATCCACCAAAATCGGTGCAATCATACGAACCACCGCACCGAGGGAAATAAATAAAATAATACCGTTATATTGTTTGAATAAATCCGGCAAAATCAGCTTGACCGAGCCTTCGAACAATTGAATGCCACGCTCCTGCTCGTCGCCACGTTCAAACTTGGACATGTAATACACATCCGTACCCGGAAAGCTGGCTCCCAAATTGCGAACCATCTCAACTCCATGCTTCGTGATCGCCACAGCGGCAAACGGATTACTCACCAGGCTTCACTCCCTTTCGGTAGCCATGGGTGAACGACTTGTCATACAGCTTGGAACGATGCGCGTCCCTGTCCACCAGCCCCGGGTCGAGCGCCCAGCCTGCCAGGATCATGGCATGCATTGTAATGCCTGCTGCACGCAGATCGGCTGGCAATTGGGCAAGTGTCGTGCGGACAATCTTTTGATCCGGCCAGGTTGCGCGCTGCACAACGGCTACCGGTGTATCCTCGCTCCAACCAGCTGCCAGAAACTCAACGACCACCTTCTTCGCCAGCGTTGCACTGAGGAACAGCGCCACAGTACAGTGATGGGAAGCCAGGTCGCGCAGCTTTTCCCGATCCGGTACAGGTGTACGACCTTCGGCACGTGTCAGAATGACCGTCTGCGTCAAATCAGGCACAGTTAGCTCTGCACCCAGCACGGCCGCAGAAGCAAAGACCGAGCTGACGCCCGGTACGATTTCGTAGGCTACGCCACGCTGCTTCAGCAACACCATTTGCTCCAAAATCGCACCATATACTGCCGGATCACCTGTATGTACACGGGCTACACTGCTTCCAGCCTGCACAGCCTCACTCATAATCTCAACCTGCCGTTCCAGATCCATGCCTGAGCTTTGCAATACTTGCGCCTCCGGCTTGGCTGTAGCAATCAGCTCATCGTTCACCAGTGAATCCGTGTACAACACCACATCTGCTGTGCGCAGAATTCGTGAGCCTTTGACCGTAATCAACTCCGGGTCGCCGGGACCTGCTCCTACGATATATACCTTTGGCTCCAACGTCATTTGCTCACCACCATTAGACTCAAATATTCAAGTTCCTGCCCGCGCAGCTCACGTGCGTTGCGCCATACCATTTCATAAGGAGAAGTGACCTTGGTAATGACAGATGCACGATCCCCAAGATTGAGCTCGTCCAGCACATCCAAAATCAAATCCAATACCTTGGCAACCTTGATAAATACGACTGTATCGTGATTCTCAATGGCCCGCTTCATTGCTTCCCGTTCCTCCGTAGCCGGAATAATGCCGACCTGCTGATCTCCGTCTGCCAAAGGCAACTCCAGCGCTGCGGCTGCTCCCAATACAGAAGATATGCCCGGAATAGATACAATCGGCACCTCGGGATGAAGATCCTTCATCAGACGCGCCAAGTGAATAAAGGTACTGTACAGATTAGGATCACCCTCGGTGACAAAGGCTACATCCTTTCCTTGACTCAGAGCTTCCCAGCAAGCAACCACTGTTTTGTTCCACTCCCGCTCCAATACAACTGGGTCCTTGGTCATTGGAAAAATGAGTCCCAACATCTCCTTTTCCTCCGGATTGACGTACAATTCCACAATCTCGTGAGCATACGATTTGCCTCCCCGACGCTTCTTCGGATAAGCCACAACTGCGCATTCCTGAATCATTCGGTACGCCTTGACCGTGATCAACTCGGGATCACCCGGCCCCACGCCCACGCCGTAAAGTGTTCCTGTTGCCGCCATATTCATGCTGTCTCTCCCCCTCTTGATTTACCAGCTTACTCCCCTGCTGCTCCGTCAGCCACGTCTACCGGCGGCTGTCCTGTAATGACATATATCGGATTGAGTCCGTCAAAACGAGTCATATTCAAAATCGGCTTGCTACGCGCTGTTTGCAATAATGTCACCGAGGTTTCGAGTCCTGCGGCTTGCATTGCCTTCATACCGTCATGCAGCGTCTCAATGGTTGCAGCATTCACTACAATTCGCCCATCCTTACGCAGACGGGAAGCGCACAGACGGATCAGCTCTGCCAGCTCTCCTCCGCTCCCGCCGATAAACACGGCATCCGGGTCCGGTAGCTCGTCCAAGCCGGTAGGCGCCTTGGCATGGATCACTGGAAAATCAGTGCGGAATTTGACCTTGTTCGCTTCCACATTGGCCAGATCGCCTTCATTCTTCTCAATGGCAAACACTTGCCCATACTTGGCCAGCCGCGCACATTCCACAGCTACAGAACCGGAGCCTGCGCCGATGTCCCATACGATGCTTCGCTCGGTCAGTCGCAGCTCGGACAAGCTGAATACACGTACTTCACGCTTCGTGATCAGTCCTTTTTCCGGCTTGCGCTGGTGAAATTCCGCATCCTCGAAGCCAAATCCCCGGCGAATCGCTGGCACGTCTTCCCCCTTACGGCGACGCAAAACAACCACGTTCAAGGGTTGAAAGGTTCCCTGCGCCATCTCTTCCAGCGTATAATGTCGATACGCCTCATCCGGTCCTCCCAAATGTTCGCCGACAAAGGCATCATATTCCGTCATGCCAAAATGCAGCAGATAAGCGGCAACCGCAGCGGGATGATTGCGGTCATCCGTCAGCAGCGCAATCTTGTTCTGCCCGTCGATCCGCTGCGCTAGTCCGGTCATTGGACGACCATGTACACTTTCCAGCACCGCATCCTGCCAGCTCTCACCCAGACGTGCAAACGCCAGTTGAACTGAGCTGAGATGGGGTAAAATATCCAAATGTTCAGCCCCCAGCTTGGCAGACAAATAGCCTGCAATTCCAAAAAAAAGCGGATCGCCTGACGCAAGCACGACAATATCCTTGTGCTCACGCAACCGTCCCAATTCTTCCACCACGGCGGATAAGCCGCTCTTTAATGTTCGTTTTTCTCCTGCGGCTGCCTCGAAAAAGGCTAGCTGGCGCTCACCACCCACCAGCAGGTCGGCACGCTCAATTTGTTCCAGCGTCTCCTGCGACAGACCTGCCGCTCCATTTTCACCGATACCAATGACACGAATTACTCTACTCACCGACTCTCGCCCTCCCCAGCACGTTCCCTTTCAGCGTTACCAATACCATTTCCACGGTGATTCCACCACCTGCATGCTCCAGGCAGTGCTGACACCCATAGGTACATAACTTTTCAAAAAAGCTCAGCGCATTTGCTTCGGTCATCATATCCGCCACCTGCGTAGCTGTATTCGCCTCAGCTACTGCCGTTGCAAGCGACTCGTCCACACCTGCCTCACGCGCAACCTGGGCCAAAAATCCAAAATCCACTGGAGCGCTCTTGGAGTGAACCATCATGACGCCCTGAGCCACCTTCGACAGCTTGCCAGGCATGCCGACGAGTATAATCTTTTTCATTCCCAATCGCTTGCCATGCTTGACTGCAAAGCCGACAAAATCGCCCATCTGAATAAAGGCTTCTTCCGTCAGCTGATCATACATTTGCATTGCATATTTTTCACTGCTGCCGCCTGTGGTCAGGACAATTTCCTCGCAGTTCATCGCTTGTGCAACCGATATAGCCTGCACCACGCTGGCTTTATAAGCAGACGTGGAAAACGGAACAACCACACCACGTGTACCCAGTATGGAAATACCACCCAGAATGCCAAGCCGTCCGTTCAGCGTTTTCTTGGCGATTTCCTCGCCGTCCGGCACACTGATGACGACACGGACACCCTTGGCCGATCCGTGCTCCTCAAGCACGCCAGATACGGCCTCCGTAATCATCCGGCGCGGCACCGGATTGATCGCTGCTTGCCCGACAGGTACAGGCAGACCGGGCTTCGTTACCCGGCCGACGCCGATGCCGCCGTCCAGCTCAATACCCGGCTCCTCGCGCCAGCTAACAGAGGCGCTAATTCTCGCCTGATGCGTGGCATCCGGGTCATCGCCACCGTCCTTGATCGTCGTGCAGGAAGCTTCGTCCGCGTCCAACACAGGCTCGATCAGCTCAAACGCATGATCGAAGCCCGCAGGCAGCGATATCACCGCTTCCTTCGGCGGAATGCCCGTAATGAGCAGTTGCACCGCTCCTTTGGCTACTGCAGCCGCACAAGCCCCCGTCGTAAAACCTGAACGCATCGGCTTGTCCGGCGCCGGTGCTTCCCCACTTTTCATCCGTTTGGGCCTGTCGGTGGACGCCGCTTCCTTTTCCATGCCAATTCCTCCTTAACCTCTTCTGCTGATCATGCTCTAATTCATTTCATGATACAGCAAACGGACAACCGCATCTAGCGGACAGCCATTAAGGAGATCGCATTGAGTGCTGCTACGACTATCGTACTGCCGCCCTTGCGTCCAATATTGGTAATGAACGGAATATCCAGCTTGCGCAGCTCATCCTTGGATTCTGCCGCCGATACAAAACCTACGGGCATACCAATCACCAGTCCGGGCTTAGCCGCTCCTTCTTTCACCAGACGAATCAGCTCCAGCAACGCTGTCGGCGCATTGCCAATCGCATAGATCCCACCTTCGCTGGCTTGGATCGCTTTGCGCATCGAAATAATGGCTCGTGTCGTGTTCAGCCTTTTGGCTTCCTCCATCACGTCCGGGTCAGATATGTACACATGAACATCCCCGCCAAATTGACGGATGCGATCCTTGCTCAGCCCCGCCTGAATCATCTGTACATCTGCCACCACCGGCTGTCCAGCGCGAATAGCTGCAATTCCAGCTTCAATGGCTTTTGGATGAAATACCATACTGCGGCCCAGCTCAAAATCAGCAGATGCATGAATGACACGCTGTACGACGGGATATTGCTCTGCTGTAAATGGATGCTCTCCCAATTCTTCTGTAATCATCTCAAAGCTTTTGCCCTCAATCTCCTGCGGCTGCACTGTTAACGGCTTAAAGTCTGTTTTAAAGTCCATGGTATCGACCACTCCCTTATGAAAAATTAGTATAAGAAAAATAACTGCCCATGCATTGAAATAGTGAATATTTCTATTAAAACACGCATTTTAAGATGACTATATTTTAGATACATGCCAGCAGTTGTTCCGGATTAACTGAACCCGTAAGGACTTGACTCAACTCAAATGGCAGTCTTCCCTGTAGCTGTGCGCAACGCATCAATTACTCCATCGAAATGATCAAATACCGTACCAAACTCTACTTCCGGTCTGGAGATCAAAATGACGTGAATACCCAGGTCCAGAGCAGATTGAACCTTCTCATCCACTGCTCCTGTACGTCCGCTTTCCTTGGTGACCATCACGGTCGTACCAAAGTGCTTGTACAATGCTTCGTTCATCTCACGGGAAAAGGGTCCCTGCATGGCAATAATATTTTTTTGCTCCATGCCCAGTTCGCCACATTTCTCCATATTGTCAAGGCGCGGCAGCATACGTGCAACCAGACGAATGTCCGAGTCTCCGAGTAAATGCTTGGTGAACGTGCCGAGCGTCTTACTGCCCGTTGTAAGCATGACAGAGCCTTTGAGTTGCTTAGCAATTAATGCCGCCTCTTCATAGGAGGGAACGATATGGAGCAATGGATGATTGTCATACACCAGTCCCGTCCGCTCGTAGCGAATATAAGGAACCCCTGACTCGCGAGCAGCTGTCATCGCATTTGCATGTGCTTCTTCTGCGAAAGGATGACTGGCATCAACAACGGCCTGTATCCCTTTTTCCCGGATCATTGCACCCATTTCATCGGCTGTCATTCTGCCTGTACGTACGTCCAGTCCTGCCTCGGACAAGCTGGCCGCCGCGCTTTCAGTTACGACTGAGGTCAATACGTTGAAGCCAATGCCACGAATTTGCAGTGCCAATTCCCGTGCATCACTCGTTCCACACAGCATGAAAATCATGAGCCTTTCACCTGCCCGGCAACACTCACTACAGAAGGCGCATGTGAATGATCGTGTTCATGGTCTTCATGACCGTGATTATGAACATGCTCATGATCATGAGCGTGGTGATGTGTATGGCGCTCGTGATGATCATGCTCATGTGCATGATGGTGGTGATGGTCATGGTCGTGATCATGATGGTGATCGTGGTCATGGTCGTGGTGATGATGGTGATGCTCCTGCGCTTCCAGACGGAACTGGCAGTTGTCACAATTAGCCGCAACCTTACCGAACAAGCCTTCGTTAGCTCGCTCCAGCACCAGCTCAACCAATTGAGGATGGAAACCAAAATATCCGCCCATTTCTACTTGTAAAGCGGGGTGAGCCTCAGCAAATTCCTGAGTCATTTCTTCGATGCGCTTAATCAGCACACCCGTGAACAGAAAATACGGAAGCACGATAATCTTCTTGGCTCCCAATCGTACGCAACGCTCCAGACCATCGGGAAAAGAAGGCTGCGTCACACCGATAAAGCTACTTTCTACCCACGTATAGGACAGCTTCTCCCACAGCATACGGGTGATTTTGAAAAAGTCACTGTTCGCGTCTGGATCGCTGCTTCCGCGTCCTAATACAAGTACCGCTGTTTCTTCGTCAGATACCTGGGTAGATGTCTCGACAGCGCTATTCATTCCCGCTGGAACTGCGACTGGACGAGCCTCCTTCAAGCGGTCCAGCAATATGCTAACGATTTTTTCGTGGACGCCAATTGGACGTCCGTATACAAATTCCACTTGCGGATATTTTGCCTTTGCCCGGTCGATTGCCTTCGGGATATCAATTTTGGCATGCACTGCTGCGAACAAAATAATCGGAATAAAAACGACGCGCGTCGCCCCTTTGTCCACACACGCCTGTACTCCTTCGGCAATACTTGGGCGTGCCAACTCCAGAAAACAGGTTTCTACACACGTACCTGGCGCCCGATCTGCCACCGCCTGTGCAAATTCGAGTAGTTCCTGATTACCCTCTGGGTCACGACTTCCATGTCCAACCAACAATATTGCATCCACTGCTGTGTTTTCCTCCTCATTATAGGGATAGCCTACATGACGCCCTATTTTATATATATGCTTGTATCCAGTTCATCAAGCCTACCAATCCACTAATCACCACAAACCGCATTCACTTCTACTGTTGCTGGTGCATCTTCATGTCGGAAGCCCGCTACGATGCCTACACGTTTGAAAAATTTATGAAAACGCTCATTCGGATGGCCTTTTTCCTTGTATTCAGCGATAATGTTCTCCACGATATCCGTAATCTGATCACCCGGTATCCCTTCCGCTACGGGCTGAGCAGCATGAGCATTACGGCCAAATTTTTTGCCACCGAGGAAAAGATCGTATCCTCCCTTGCGATAGACGACTCCGATATCCTCCAGCACCGCTCCATAGCAGGCCATGCCACATCCATTCAAAGCAATACTCGTTTCTTTCGGTGCCTGTAGTCCGCCAAGTACAACCTGTAGATGCTCAGCTACAGGCACAGCGTCATCCTTCTCCATATTGCAAAAATCGCACGCCTTCACTTTAAACACATCGCCGATCGGCATGACAATGAATCGTTCATCCCGCAGCCGTCCGACCAGTTCCTCAGGGTCTAGGCACGGCACACGCAGCACGATCTGATGATCTGGCGTGTATTCCAGTTCGCCTTCATCACCCGCTACCTCGGCAAGCAGTGCCATCTGCCGAGCAGTGAACTTCTTGTTTCCCACACCAGGGGAAACACCCACCTCAAACAGCGCAGGCTTGCCAAAGCTGCCTGGCGCCTTCCCAGCCGTAGCCACTGTCGCCGTTTCAGCGGCGCTCACGGCAGCAGGCGCTTGCCCGCTCCAGCGAGCGTTGGCTTCGCCCGGCAGCTTGCCGCCGACAGCAAGGCGACTTAGCGCCTCTGCTGCCAGCGATGCTGGTGATGCCTCAGTCTGCTTCGCAGGCGCAGCCTGCACGGCAGCCATCGCTTGCGGGCGTACCTGCGTGGCAACCGCAGCACCGCTCGCGGAAGGCCCGGTAGGCGAAGACAGTGCTCCGCCTCCCTGCGGTGTATCCAGCGCGCGATCCTCTTGCGCGTCCAGCGACCATGGCTCCGCTTCCGTGCGAAGCCGCTGATGCGGCTTGAGCACCTGCTCGGTCGCGTCCAGCGTGTATTTGCGCTGATAGCCGCGCGGAGTCACGATTAAGCCGTCATACACTGTCGTCGAGGAATTGCCGATGATTACAGTCGTCAGCATCCCGATATCATGGTTCAGCATATCTTCCAGCGTCGTTACAATAACCTGCTGACGTTCACGATAAGCACTCTTCACCAGTCCAACTGGAGTTTGCGGATCACGATAACGAAGCAAAATGGACTGCGTCTCCACAATCTGACGGGTACGCCGACCACTACGCGGGTTGTATAATGCAATCACAAAATCAGCCGAAGCCGCAGCTTCTACACGCTTCACGATCGTTTCCCACGGGGTCAGATGATCACTCAGACTGATCGTGCAAGCATCATGCATAACCGGTGCCCCCAACAACGAAGCACAGGATTGAATAGCCGAGATCCCCGGCACAACTTCTACCTCAACTCCATCCTCGCGACGCCAGCCTTTTTGCATCAGCACTTCGTACACCAGACCTGCCATGCCATAGACCCCGGCATCTCCACTGGAAATGACGGCTACCTTCTTGCCCATCTCTGCTTGGCGAACCGCCTCCTGCGCACGGCTCACTTCCTCTGTCATCCCTGTGCGTACAATCTCCTGCCCGTTCAACAACGGACGGATCAAATCAACGTAGGTATTGTAGCCGATAATGACCTCACTTTCGGCCAGCGCATCCAACGCCCGTTTTGTGATATGTTCCATATCTCCCGGTCCAAATCCAATCACCAGCAATTTTCCTAATGGGCTCATCGTGCTCCTCCTATTCATCCTTTTCAGGGCAGCTATGCTAACTATTTCAATAATTTGTGAACATCTATAACTCGAAAAGGCCCCATCCTGCTCGGATGGGGCTCCTATGTACGTATCTCTCTCATCAGACGAAACAGCGTAAGAAGACAGTTCTTGTCTTCCTCCAACCTGCCGTTCTTTTCCATCTGTTTTGTTTGCGCTTCAAACGCTGCTGCACGTTCGTATCCACGCAAACCTGTAACCAACATGGAAAAAGCAACGTGTGCCTGATTTCCTGATTTCGTACACCCATCCTCTCCGCGAAGGTTAACGGTGCATACAGATCAAGGTAGGTCTCCTGGCTTGGCATCATCGGATTCTTTTGTCTTCCCCGCTTATTGCGAGTGACCATTTAAAAGAATTCTCTTCCTTACAGTGGCGGGACCGCTCGGGATTTGCACCCGATTCCCTGTTACCCTTTGCTAACCGCAAAGGCACCTTGTCTGTCCGCTATTTGATTATGGGTCTTATCATAACCTTGCCTCAATCAGTTGTGCAAGCACGAAAAATGCTTTATTCCAAGTTCTTCGCCTTATTTTTCAGCATATGCAGCAATTCATCCGGGTCCGCGGAGATACTCAGTAGTGCTGGATGCTCAGCTCCGGTAAACCCTTCCTGCACGCTATGACGTACCATTTCTACCAACGGGTCAAAATATCCATTCACATTTAGCAGCCCAATGGGCTTGCGATGTATGCCAATTTGCGCCCAGCACAATACCTCGAATAGCTCCTCAAAGGTTCCCAAGCCACCCGGAAGGGCTATAAACGCATCGGCCATCTCGCTCATTGCCGCTTTACGTTCATGCATGCTTGCCACCTCAATAAACTCGGTAACTCCCCGATGAATGATCTCTGCATCGAATAACAGGGTGGGCATAATGCCAGTGACCTGACCGTCACCCGCCAGCAGTCCATCCGCCACCTTACCCATTAGCCCTCTACTGGAGCCACCATAAATTAGACGGATATGCTGGCGAGCCATGGCTTCTCCCAGCTTGCCTGCCGCTTCAACATATACCGATGAACGTCCAGGTCTGGACCCGGCAAATACACAAATAGAATTCATTAACGTCTCAGCTCCTGTCCTAAGTATCATGCATCGAAACTTGTTCATTATATTAGATAAATATTTTCGCTATAACAAAAAACTTTATCGATGCATGTCCAACAAAAAAAGATAAAGACCCCATAGGCCCCTATCTTTATTTTACGCTGTATTAGAAAATATAAGTTCAATTTCAGCTTACTGCATTCATCATTTCTATCTCATTTTTAATGACTGTTCATGATCTTCAGACCATAACCATGCGCCGAATCGCTATGCTCAAAATATTTACCCAACTCCACCATCATTGCGCCCATGCGCTCTTCAGTTGGAAATACGATTCGTTCAATCCCTTCTTCCAAAATCGATTGTGCAGTTACTTTGCCTACCGATACAGCAATGACATCTTCACGAAAAGCTTCCAATAAATCCTCGATTTGATTTTGCTCTCTGGCATATTGGGCCAAAAATCGGATTTGCGGGCCACTCGTGAACGTAACGGCGTCAATCGTACGATGGATAACATCGTTCAGCAATGCCTGCAATTTTGCTTCTTCAGGCGGGACATGCTTATAAGGAAGTACTTGGCGAATCACTGCACCCTGCTCATCCAGCCACTCTACCAACCGGGGAGCCGGATCTCCATGCAGTTGCAGCAGCACTTCCTTCCCCTTCAGATCATAGGGGGCAAAGACCCGTGTCAGTCCGATCAAACTTCCGTCCTCGTCCCGTACTGCTGGCGTAAAGCCACGCTTTTTGAGTCCATTGACCGTCTTGTAGCCCCGTGCCGCGATGTTGGAGGATTGCAGCAGCTCCAAAATCTGCTCGGCCACGCCCATATCCTCCGCCATATCGAACAAAGCATCCAGTCCCATACCTGTCGTGAAGATGTACCAGTCCGGAGGGTTCTTCACCCATGATACAACAGCGTTGCGCAGCTCGATATCATCCAGGAAAACGGTGCCTTGGGCCGGGCGCTCTACTGGCTCGCCCCCCATCTTCTTAACTAGCAGCGCCATTTCTTCTGCTTTACGGGGACCGGCAAGAGCGACTCTCTTACCTGCCATGCGTTGTGCCATGCTGTTGCCTCCCTTGTAGAAGTCGTATTACTTTCTACCAAGTATACAACCAGAGGGGCAAAAGACAAATAAGAATTACTTTTCCGATAAATACAGTAATCTTATAAGCTGGTGCGTCCTGTTCCGCTTCCTTGCTGGCTTCCTTGATGGGTTTCTTGCTGATTACTGCTATCCCTCTTCCCGCTAGACGATGACTTCCCATCGTTACCGCTCCCTTTGGATTTGGGTCGAAGCAGCATCCATAGCACCAAGGGCATGAGTACAAAAAAAATGACCATCACTGCAGTCCATTCCCGGCTGAAATCATAAATTTGTACGATGTTGGAGAACAGCATAAACGAACAGACATAACCTAACAAACCAACGGGCCAAACCATCAGACTTCCCCAGGTTTGAGCAAACATACGCTTTACCGCCAAACTGGTAACGTACAGATCAACCCCAATTTTCGTAAGAAAGGTGGGGACGGTCAGTGCCGACACGAACAAGTCGAATCGATCCAAAAAGTCCGTTAGCTGCAGCTGACGTACCAACTCGAACGATGGATAAAACAGCCGTGACAAGATAGGGACACCGATCACCAGTTCCGACATCAGCACCAGCAGGACCAAAAAAGCAGTTCCGCTCAAATGTCCAAACCACGCACTGCGCCCATTATAGCTCTTCCCAGGAATCACAAAGGGAACCATCATGATATCAGCCATATATCCCAGCATGCGCCAGCTGCCTTTGATCACTCCATCTACTTCGGGATGTAAATAGGGTCTCAGTACCGAAAAATCCATATTGCGCCCGAAAAAAAGCGGCATGGTCAGCAGCGTCGCGATCCCCAAAGGTACAAAAATCTCCGACATATTGACAATAGTACTTATTCCACCTTTAGCCATAAATGCCAGAGTCAATAGCAAAATCAGAGAAACGATAACAATCGGAGTCAGCGGCAAAAGCAGAATCTCCACCAAATCCGTAATAATTCTCAAATCCCGCGCAAAAATGATCAGGAATAAAATAAGATAAACTGCAAGCAGCAGACGTCCTAGCACAGGATGAGTGCTCACCATCCCCTGCATCAGATCCTGTTCAGGAAAGCGTCGCTTGAGTCTTAACATCGCCCAAATCGGCAAGCATAACACAATAGCCGCAATGATACAGGTCCAATAGGCATGCTGATTCGCGTAATCTGCTGCCTGCGCCGGAGTATGTATAATGGTAATACCGACCTCCATCAATACACCAAGCAGCGCAATCTGTCTGGTTGTGAACTGTTTCATGCAGGTACATCCTCCTTTTGCCCGCAGGCATCCATTACACGATTTACAACGTAGGGGGGAGCCACATGTCAATAAAGCGGGTCAGCCAAGTAGCCACATAAACAGTGCTCTTCGTCGATGTTCCATAAATCCAGATACCAATGCTAATGACATACAGTACACGGGAAACCCAGCGATTGACGGCAGGTGCATTGTTGATACCTTTACGGTCAACCAGATACATGAAGATCATAGCCAGCAATAAAGGGAATAGAAATACTTTATTCATTCTGGATTTGCTCCTTTTTGACCCCGAATGGCTTGGTCACCGCCCCGATATTCTCAATATGCACGACCGGATCTATGGTGATCTCCACCTTAGGATATAGCTGATCCCATTGAGGTTTAATCCGTTTCCATTCTTCTGGATGACTCGTAATAATGGCCCGGCCCACGCCAAGCACGTCTGAATGATATTTTTGCTGGATCTCCCTGACAGCCTCTCCCAGCTCCCTTTTGATCTCCTCGGTTGTCTGCTGCTCCAGCCACTTCAAGTTTTCCTTTCTGGAAATATCGAAGTTCGTCTCATTTTCCTTCACATTCCCATTGCAGCTCATATGAACAGTTGCTCGAATTTCATCCCCCCGAATAAAGGGCTTGATATGAACTTGATTTTCAATGAGATGTACAGATAAATAGCCTTTACCCTTGGGAGGCGGAATAAAAATTTCTGTCTCCTTGGCTTGCTCCATCCCTAAAAGCAGAAAACGACTGAGGTGGTTATCAATAATCCCTGTCAGCCTGTCTTGGCGAAAAACAGCCAGTCCATCGACCTGAATATTCGTCTTCTTGTCTTTAAGACTAGTAGGTCCATTCTTCACCAAAGACATCACTGGCACCACCGGATCAATGCCATCCAGCAGGATGGAATTCATCAGCAACTTCACGGAACGAGGTTTCTTCATATAGGAATAGTTAAGCTCACGCACCATTTCCGCTGGATATTGCTCAATCGGAGCGTCTGCCTGAAGCACCTCCAGCGCTGATCCCTTTGTGATTACCACTAGAGAAGACAGCCGATTTTGTGGAATACGTGCCAGTACATCCATCATTTCGCTAATCCCTTCTCTTGCCAGCGTCTCTCCGAACAGTAGCACCCGCCGATGGGAGTAATTGAGTGTTCGTGAAACTCCACGCTGTTCCTCGGTGCTTGCTCCCCGAAAGCTTGGGCCTATTCTGGACTCCAGATAGTAGCTCTTCGTCCCCCTAGTACCTCCTCCTCCGCCTGTGCTGCCTGAAGATCCGAGCTGTCCGGGCAAGGCAATTTGCATCGTTACTCGATATTGATCGCCTTCCTTATCCAAACCGGTACCCATGACAAAGGCCACATCATTCACCTCACGGCGATCCCAACATCCTCCTAAAAGAACAGCACAAAGCAGCAGACAACAGAGCACAGCCACTTTACGCATTTGTTGTGTACTTGATTTGGACTTCATCACCATCCCTCCTCGGTTTTAGGTGAGCCATTCATCTCTTTCTTCGCTCGTTTGTTGTTGTCCCTACCAATCCATGAAGGACGCTTGATCATTTTCCACCAAGGCGCACGGACGATAATATCCTTTTGGTCCATATGGTTGTACGGGCTATATCCACTCATATAAGGGACACCGAACGATGTTAGCTTGGTTAGATGTGTAGCAACCAACGTGGTCGCAATGATGATCCCAAACAATCCAAATAAACCCGCCATCAGCATGATTGGAAATCGTAGCAGGCGAATCGTGATGGCAAAGTTAAAACGCGGTATGGTAAACGATGCAATACCTGTGAGCGACACAATAATAACCATCGGGGCCGATACAATCCCTGCCTGTACGGAAGCCTGACCGATGACGAGCGCGCCGAGAATACTGACAGCCTGGCCGACCGTTTTAGGGAGACGAATCCCCGCTTCTCGCAGCGCCTCAAAGGAAATTTCCATCATCAATGCTTCCACCAAAGCAGGGAAGGGAATAGATTCACGTGCTGCCGCAATACTCAAAATGAGCGTGGTCGGCAGCATATCCTGATGATAGGTCGTTACCGCTACATATAATGCAGGCAGAAAGAGGGCCAATACTAGAAACAAAAAACGAATCCAGCGCACCATATTGCTAATGAAGAAACGCTCGTAATAATCCTCGCTGGCCTGAAGCATCTGCCACATTGTCACTGGCCCAATCAGGGCAAAAGGCGTCCCGTCCACAAAAATGGCAAAGCGCCCTTCCAGTAATTGCGCGGTGACCGTATCAGGGCGTTCGGTGTATTCCATTTGTGGAAACGGCGAAAACGGATGATCCTCAATCAATTCCTCAATATACCCAGTCTCCAGAACACCATCGATTTTAATATCGCTAAGCCGTTTTTTAACATCCTCTACCAGCTTCTGGTCTATAATCCCTTCAATATAAGTAAGGACGACACTCGTTTGTGTTTCTGTTCCGATCGTCATGCTGTGCATCTTGAGCTTGGAGGTCTTCAGCTTGAAGCGTAGCAGTGCCGTATTCACGCGAAGCGTCTCTGTGAATCCTTCACGAGGCCCCCGAATAACCGATTCAGTCTGCGGTTCCTCCACACCACGACGGACGCCCCCCTTGGCGCTGAAAATATACGCACGTGCTGTCCCCTCTACGAACAAGGCAGCATTTCCGTCCAGGATTGCTGCTGAGACCGTCTTCCATTCGTCCATCGTTTTGGTCTGGGACATGGAGATGCGAGTTTCATCCAGCGGCTCCAATTTACCGTTCACTTCAGGGTCCTTTAGCATCATGCCCAAGATGACAGGCCGCAGAATATGATCCTGCAAATCCTCTGATTTTACCGTGCCTTCAAAATATGCTAACAATCCTTTTCGTTCAGGGGAAATCATGAGCTCTCGGTAGACGATATCAGAGCATTCCTTGAAAATATCACGCATTGCGATCAAATTGTCATTCAGACTACTACGCAGCGGCTGTTCCAGCCATGAAGACTCAGGCAGCCCTTTAGGTACAGAGAAATTACGTGTTCTGCGGTCTGCGGCTGGCATCATTCTCCGGCTCCACGGTAACTTCGGCAACTTGGGAAAGCGCCCTTTCTTCATCCTTATTCCCCCTTTACGAATGAGCCGAACGAGTAATATGACCTATAGGATGTACCAGCCTGCAAAGGATTATGTATCCAATAAACTCACCATCTTGAACCCATAACAAAAAGACCCTGCAATGATGCAGAGTCTTTGAAAATCCATTTTAGGTCAACATGAAACATTAAAGAATCATTAGTCTCCCCAATAATCCTCGGGATGATATTCAATCTCAGAAGCGGCTTCGAACGTAAGCTCACCGATCTGGGCATGATATTGCACACTTTCCGGAATAACGTAATACCAATGCTTAACCACGGGTCCGCCGCCTGCCGGCGTTACAAAACGAAATACGTTCAGTTCCTCGCTGAATCGCACAATTGCCTCCGCTGCCTCAGAGGAAAACTCTTGAAGCGCGAAGCGAAACACGCCGTCGGTCAATTCCAAACAACAATCAAAACTCTGTTTGCGACTGTCAGCAAAGCTGCGCCCCGTGACGGCATGCTTGATCAGCCATGTTTGCTGCTGCGCCATTGTGCGCACCTCCTTTTAAGGCAAATCAATCAGCATATAAAAAACAGAATCCTCTGCTTTCAACGAAAGCTGCGGCTCCGCCTCTATACGAGCAGAATCGCGCTTATGCAGAATATGTTCACTATTCACACGCAATGAGCCCTCGATGACGAACAAGAACACGCGCCGACCCTCGGCCTGTGTGAATTCGACTTGCTCCCCAGGCTGAAGCTTACTTAGATAAATCGTTAAATCCTGGTTGATTGCAGCTATTTCACCCTCCGTGCCTGGTACGCGCTTTCCAGCAACGACAGGCAGAAGCTGACCGTGCAGACGCTCAGGATTGAACGCTGTAGCCTCATAGGAAGGCTCCAGTCCTCTCGTGTTCGGACTAAACCACAATTGCAGTAAACTGACATCCTCGGTTTGTGAAGCGTTGTGCTCTGTATGAATGATGCCATGGCCCGCTGACATTCGTTGAATGCCTCCAAACCGGGTTACCGCCACATGCCCACGATTGTCTTCATGACGCAGCTCTCCATGCAGCACAATGGAGACAATCTCCATATCACTGTGCGGATGCGCTCCAAAGCCCCGACCTGGTGCGATGACATCGTCATTACAGACACGCATAGGACCAAACGCTGTATTGTTCTCATCCTGATACTCTGCGAATGAAAAGCTGTGACTCCCTCGTAGCCATCCCTTATCGAAGCTGAATCGGGAAGACGCCGGAAATATTGTAAACATAATAGCCCTCCTTCAGGATGAACAATGGGATCAATCCCTCTCATTGTACCCGAGCCCAAGCGATAAAGCTACGCTTCTGTCTGAGTGGTAATCTCATCTATAAAAGACTGCAAAGTACTGGTAACGAAGGCCTCCTTACGGCGGATAAACACCGTTGTCACTTCATTATAAGGCTCTGGGATGGCATGACCGCACACCAAACCTTGAGCCACCAGCCCACTGATCGAGGATTCGGGAAAAACGGTCATTCCAATGCCTGCCGCTACACTGCCGATAATCGTCTCAAATGTCCCAAACTCCATAATCCGCTTGGGGATAATCCCCTCCATCTTGAGCCAGGTTTCCAGTCTTCCCCGATACCCGCAGCCTTTTTTATATACCAGGAGCGGACGAGTTGTAAAATCATCAACCGAAAAGTCGTTTCCTTGAGATACGAGGACCAGCTTTTCCTGAAATACATCAAACTGCTCAATAAGCGGATGTTTTACCGGTCCGGTCACAAAGGCTCCATCCAGCCGCATTTCTGCAACCTCCTGCACCAGTGACTCCGTAACCCCAGCCTTGAGGGATAATTCAACATCCGGATACTTGCTGTAGTATGCATGTAAAATGGCTGGAAGGGCAATCACGGTCTCCACGATCCCAATCTCCAGCACTCCTGAAGGTGCAGAGGTGCTCTGAAACGCATGCTTCATTTCCTCAAATTGCGATAAAATGCTTTTCGTATATTGCAGCAGTCGCTTGCCCTCGGCATTGAGGATCATGCCCCGCTTATGTCTATAAAATAGAGGCGTCTGCAGTTCCTTTTCCAGCAACTTGATTCTGGCCGTTACATTAGACTGTACATAGCTAAGCTCGGCTGCCGCCTTGCTGACACTGCCATGAGCAGCTACCGTCTGAAAAATGTTTAAATCGTTCAGATCCACTACTGCTCCTCCTTATTGTGAAGGGCAAGGGCTATATAATTGACGCGCCTTGTCACTTATCATCATTTTAAATGATCATAATGTTTATTTTCAATCATTTTACCAACAGCTTCCTATCCTTTATGATGTGTCCATAAGATATGTCCGTTGAGACCGACAAGGAGGAGCTTTAGTACACCATGAACAAACAGATCATGACCGGATCTTTACTATGCCTAATCGCCAGTATGTCCTGGGGGGCCATGTTTCCGGTTTCGCACATTGCATTACAGCAGATCAACCCACTGTTCTTTTCATTTTTACGCTATTTCTCAGTTACACTCATACTAATCGTGCTGTTGTGGCTCAAAGAGGGACGGACTGCATTTCGCTTTGAGGGCAAGGGCATGGCGTTGTTGTTCTTCGGGACTATGGGATTTACCATTTATAATATGGCTGTTTTCCAGGGACAGCACGCGATGGGGGCCGCAGGCACCCTTGTAGCTGCCATTATGGAAGTGCTAATGCCGATGATCTCCATTGCGATGGTGTGGATCATGACCCGCAAAATGCCTCCAAAATACACATTAATCAGCATGTTGATTGCGCTGGCTGGGGCATTACTGGTAATCACGAACGGCAAATGGACCTTTTTCACGTTGGCCGGACAGCATTTATTGGCGCTGCTGCTTATCTTCGCAGGCGTCGTCGGATGGGTCGTATATTCCATGGGGGGCAGTCACTTTGCAGGGTGGTCCACTCTTCGATATTCAACCTTGACCTGCCTGCTTGGCACCCTGGTCTCTTTTGTAGTCGTGACCTTTGCCTCTGCTTTCAACTGGATTACGGTGCCGGACTGGCAGCACGTATGGTCAGTTAAATACGAAATGAGCTTTATGATCCTGCTTCCTGGGCTAGCGGCCTTGCTGAGCTGGAATGCCGGAATCCGCAAGTTGTCTCCATTGAACGGAATTCTATTTATTAATTTTGTACCAATTACCACGCTGGTACTTATGTATTTCCAAGGCTATGCTATTAGCCGTTATGAACTGTACGGGACGGTACTGGTCATTTTTGCACTGGTTCTGAACAATATGTTTCAGAGAAGCTCTCTGCGTCCGTCCACCAGCTCACGGGGTACCCGTATCCGTCTGAATCGCCGCAAGTCGTTCAACAGTGATTTCTAATCCTGCGAACCAAAATTAAGATAGACATCAAAAAAAGCGCCTGGATACGGGAGATAACTCCGGCATCCAGGCGCTTTATATCTTTCTAAGATTTTTCTTCAATCTGAAAACGTCCAACCAGTTCGCGCAGTTCCTCTGCCATTTGGCTCAGATCTGCTGTGGATGAAGCAATTTCCTCGATAGAAGCAAGCTGTTGCTCAGCCGCCGCTGAGATCGACTCGGTGTTGCTCGCTGCCTCGTC
The DNA here is from genome assembly GCF_050482105.1 of Paenibacillus jamilae. GTDB lineage: Bacteria > Bacillota > Bacilli > Paenibacillales > Paenibacillaceae > Paenibacillus > Paenibacillus jamilae_B. Next base: position 46,789 of record NZ_JBCNHI010000003.1, read on the forward strand.
TGAGATGTGGGAAATGTCGCTCATAATATCCACGACACCTACAGTGCCCTGTGCCATTTCCTGAGTCACTCCGGTGATGTCATGGATATGCCCCATCGCTCGTTCTACGGCCTGACTGATTTCTGCAAAGGAATGCTCGGATGTGGTTACCGAATCAATACCTTCCGTCACCCGTGCCCGCGCTTGTTGCATCGCGCCCAAAGCGTGGTTCATATCCAGCTGCATCGCTTCAATGCGCTCCGAGATCGAGGTAGCCGATTGGGCAGATTCCTCAGCCAGCTTGCGCACCTCTGTAGCAACTACGGCAAAACCCTTACCATGGTCCCCGGCTCGTGCAGCCTCAATGGATGCATTCAGTGCCAACAGATTGGTCTGCTTGGCAATACCGGATATAACACTGATAATATTCACGATTTCACCGGAGCGCTCATTTAGAGAGTCCATAGCCTGTCCGAGATCATGAACCGTCTCGTCAATGTCATGCATCTTCTGTACAGCCTGTGTAGCCGCCTTGCTGCCCTCCTGGGCCGACTCGGCATTCATCTTCACATGTTCAGATACCCCCACCATGCGCTCAGATACATCCGCTGCTTGCTGTGCCAGTCCCTCCATACTTACAGAGCCATGCTTGACGCTTTGCAGTTGACGTTCGCTGCCTACAGCTACTTCCTGAATAGCAATAGTGACATGCTCAATCGCTTGGGTCGTCTGATCTGCACCCGCAGCCAGTTCCTCTGCTGAAGAGCTTACTCGATCTGTCGTTTCACGTACGCTTCGGATCATCGTGCGCAAACTATCCACCATGGTTTGAAAGTGAGCAGATAGTTCGCCTACCTCATCCGTTTTTCCTGTTTCCAAATTGCCCGTCAAATCTCCTTCACTGATTCGTTCTGCTGATTTTTGCAGCTTACGAATCGGTACCAGCACAGAACGGGTAATCAGGAAAATCGCGATAAGCGCAATCACCAACGAGCCAGCCAGCACAAAAAGGGTTACATAACGCATGGCAGCGGTGGCATCGCTGATCTCGGATTGATAGAAGGTACCTGCAATTTTCCAGCCGGTATCCTTATTCGTTACATAGGTCAAATATTTCTCGCGGCCTTCATGCATATAGTTAAAGTTTCCGCTCGGCGCAGTATACAGCCTATCAAGTGAATTGTCCTGAGGAGATGAGCCTGGTTTAACCGTAGGATGGACCACGAATTTCTTCGTGTGATCCAGAATGAGGATATATCCCTCCTGACCCACTTTAATGGAGGCCAGTTTACGTACACTTTCCAGATTCAGAGAGATCCCGATCACGCCAGACTGGTCGGAAAGCGTCTGGGATACGATGACTACAGGAATACCTGATGAATTGATGATAACTGGGGTGATCGCTACCTTGCCCGGTTGCTTCATCGCTTCGATGTACCATGGTCGTGTGCGAGGGTCAAATGTCCCTTCATCCTTTTTAGGCACGCCACGAATCATCAGCCCCTTCGGTGTTCCCACGAAAATATCCTTCGCGTCTTCGTGTAAGCCTATGTATTGGATCAGCTTGGGCTGAATTAAGGGACTGTTTGGCCCATCAATCATCGAACCGTCGAGACGTTCCGCCAGATATCGCACATCTTTAATTTTACTGGAGATTGCATATTCAATAACAGAGTTAGCTGTCGTTACCCCCTGATTTGCACTGCTGTGCAGCTGTTTCTCCATAGCATTATACGATGATCTATAAGTTGCAATGGAAATGCTTAAACTCGGAATCAGCAAAACAAGTAAAAAACCTAAAATTAACTTGTTCCTGAGTGTCCATATGGTCTTTCTCTTTCGCGTTATTGCCATGTATCTTTCTTCCCCTTTGCTCAAAAAGCGATATTATTTCATTACATTCCATGGAAGTTATATCGGCAGAAAGTAGCAAATCATTTACAAGGAATTTTCACAAAGGAGCAAAACAAAAACCGCGCCCTATGATACTAAGGACGCGGTTATATGAACATTTAGACCTGCATGTTACTATTTTCAGCCTTTTTACGGCCAAACAACTGATCCACCGCCAGAAAACGCCCACCGACAAGGGCTTGTTGAAGACTGGTGAACAGAATCAACAGATCAAATTCAATCGAGCCAAAGGGCTGTCCCTTTTTAGCAGTGAGCAATACACCGATCATTACAATGGTCAATGCTGCTCCAGCCAGTCTTGTCCCAATACCCAGAACCAGTGCTATTCCTCCAACCAGCTCAACCGTAGCGACCACAGGAGCCATCCAGCCTGGGAGTCCGAGACTTTGGAAGAAACCTGAGGTCCCGGCTAGTCCCTGAAACTTTTGTGTACCGTGAACGATAAAAACAACTCCTGTAAAGATGCGTACCAATAATAATCCAATATTCGCAAGCATTTGATTCATAAGCTCATCTCCTTTAAGTTGTATACGGATTAAATAATAACACTACACATCGTAGTGCTATGTACATCAAAAATTGGTAGCGCACAAAAGGCGCCACCTTTCCGATCTATCTTGCCATACTAGATTAACGCCAGTGTAAACATTAGCGTCAACATAATTAGCACATAGCCTGAAAACATAATCGAACGCCAAGGCATCCGAATGATCGGTTCTTTCTGAGGGTCAAGAATGCGTGAGATACGATAGTTAATGGACGTTTCAGCAAAAGAGGAACAAGCGGCGGAGTTTACCAGACGGGCATTAGCAGGTGTCATACTCAGAAGCTTGAGCAATGCGCTCCCAATCCCTACCGGTGAACCAGTTCGATGAATCGCTTCGTTATCCGCCAAGATTTCACGGGCTGTCTTGTAATGGTTGGTAATATGACGTAGCACCGGCAAGTAAAACAGCTGTGTAGCGCACATTTGCAGCAACCAGGTCTTCAATGGATCATAATGTTTCATATGATATGCTTCATGGTATATAACCGCTTCTTCCTCATGCTTGTCCAGTACTGACAACAGTGCAGAGGACAATACAATGCGCGGCTTCCATAACCCCATGGTGAAGGCAGCAGGCTTGGCATAATCAATGACCCAAATCCGATCGGTCCCGAGCTCACGATATCGCTCACCCAGTGCTTCGGTCAACGGCAGGTCACGCATTCCGTGCAGTCTGCGGAAGGCCGCTCTGGTAGCCATGCACTGTCTGACTGCTTCTCCTCCGGCAATACCGAAGGTTACGAAAACCAGTCCGCTGAGCGCATCCACCATATAGCCGATTCCGTAGTGCTGCAACAAACTTCTGCAAATTTGAAACACGTTAAAATTCAATTTCCAGCCGAAAACATGCTGCCCGGCATACATTCCCATCTGTATAAGGGCAAAACCCGAAATCAAGGCGCCTGCTGTAAACAGTAATTTAGAACGTGTTTTCCACATCGTCTACATATCCTTTTTCCATTGTTTAATTTTTTGTTCCAAACGTTCAATCAAAACCGGATCAGCTACCTCCAAAGCATCAATCATATGATTGACAGCAAGCGGACCAAATTCATCCACCAACTCGTGACTCAGCTCTTTGGATTGCTCCTCCATAAACTCTTCTCTGCTTAAAACAGGACGGTATAAGGACGTTCTCCCGCGTATACTTTTACTCAGTATTCCCTTTTCCACCAAACGGTTCATCACGGTCATTACCGTATTGAAGTTAAAGTCTCGATCCCCCTCCAATGCGGTCTGCACTTCTTTGATACTTCGATCCGAAGTGGACCATAAAATATCCATAATTTTGGCTTCCAGCGGTCCGAAAAATCGGTTAAGCCCGGTTTCGCCAGCTTTAAAATTCAGTCGTTTCATAAGAAGCACCTCACACTACCGATTGTAGTGTATGTATCCTGTTAAAGTCAACTGTCACACCTGGTGTTAGATTAAAGGAACTATACACAAATCGCCGAATGATTTCCATCCGGCGGTTTGTCATCAATAATTATAACCTTCCGCTTAATCTGCCAATCTGTACCCTACACCTCTTACAGTTGCTATATACTCAGGCTCCGCAGGTCGATCGTCCAGCTTCTTGCGCAAACTTTTGACATGCACATCTACAACATTGCTGCCACCGACAAAATCAGTTTCCCAAATATCATGCATCATTTGCTCGCGAGAGATCACTTTTCCTTGAGCATCTATCAGCTTCAACAGCAAATCGTATTCTGTTTTGGTCAGATTCAGTGGGTTTTCTTCTTTATATACCAGCATTTTATCACGGTCAATCCAAATGTCCTTGAACACTGTACGATGGCTGGCTTGCGCTACCTGACGGGAAACCACCGGATGGCGTACAATCATTCGTTCGATATCATGCACCATTTGATTGGAAGCAAGCGGCCATACCAGTACCTCTTCCGATGGAAGCAGTTCATGCGCACGTACAGACATCTGATCCTGAACTACATACATGACTGGTGTGTCCTTCATATATTCATGCTCAAGGTCATTGCGAATATTCAGCAGTTCACGGCGTGGATCGGTGGCGGTCAAATCGTAAATCAAAAGATCGCTCCCGAGATGACGTTGCACTTCAGGTTCCCAGCGATGGAAGACCATTACGTCAAAACACGCATCTGACAACGTACGCACCACACCGTGGACTACACCCGGTACAGAACTGATCAGAATGATGCGACGTGTGGTCGGACAATACAAAGGTTCATTAGAAGGAACGGTCTGCACCGCAGGTGTAGACGGGTTAGACAACATTGATGTCCAACTGCCCTTCACCCGTCTAGGCATGTCAGCCACTTTAATACGATTCGTTACTTGATTCGCTTGCTTTGACATTCCTTACACACTCCTCCGAATACGACATGGGCATGGGCAATCGTATATCCCGTTTCATGCGCAACCGTATCAATCCAATCGTGTGGGACTTCACTCATCACTTCATCTACTCGGCCGCATACCTGACAAATAATATGCTGGTGATCGTCCATACGACCGTCATAACGACTAGCTGCTTCCCCTAGTTTCAGCTCACGGATTAATTCCTTATCCGTTAAATAACGCAATGAATTATAGACCGTTCCATAGGCCAGATTATATCCTCGCTCCATCAACCGATTCATAACATCGGCAGCAGTAGGATGATCATGGGCTTCACGGACCACATCATACACTGCTTGGCGCTGCGAGGTTAAATTTAAAGTTCTCATATCGCATCTCCCTTAATCAGTACAGATTATATTTATTCTAAACTTATAGTTATATTAAAAATTAATTTAGAATAAGTATAAATCTTAATTCATTTCAAGTCAATGGCATCGGATAAATTGAGCCTCTTTGCAACACAATGTATACATGGAGTACATGCTTGGCTTATCTAAATATCGGAGGGATGCTTGATGAAAACAATTTGGGTATTCATGCTTTTTATGCTGCTAATGCTCGGAACAAGTATGTCAATAAAATGGATTTTTGGTGTTCATCATCCTTGGGAGCCTATTTCATTGGCTTTTCGCACTATGCGGCCATCAGAATATATCGTCCTGGTAGGAATGCTTATAGTGTTCTTTATAAATGTGGGTAAAAAGCCAATAGGAAACGCATTTCGATTCCTTTTCTCGCAGTGGTCACGGTTCCTCAAAGTTTCTACTTCCTCTTCTGCTTCTCCGCAAGAAGGCCAGCAGAAAGAACAAGCAAGGGAAAACGTAAACAAATAATGGATGAATATAGATGAGAGACAACCGTCCAAATTCAAAGTGCTCACTCAGGTTTATTGCCCCTATCTGTGACCATAGCAAAACAATAATACCGCAAGGTATCAGCGCTTTTCGGTACGGCAAACCAAATACATCCGATATCCCTACCACTGCGGCATAAGAAAACAAGGCCACTTTAAAAAAATCTCCGATGATAATGGACATCAATACAATAACATCTGGACGCTGCACATATTCCGAAAGCTGCACATTCGCAAATGTGCTTAATAATGGAAAGATGGAGCGTTCCGTTATATTTGTACCCAGCACGGTTGTATTTAATATTGCAACTTCAACTAACACGATACCTCCGGCCAGAATACTCACATATCCAGCCTTGACGAGCTGTGAAGGTCTTTTTACACAAGGGACAAACATCATGAAGCAGATCATTTCACCGTAAGGAAAAGCCAAACGATCCCTTATGACTGACATGAGAACAGGCTTAACCCCTTGGCTCATTATGGGCATCAGCTCTTCCAGATGAACACTGCCTGATAAGACTAATAACGTATTCCCTAGAACCATAACGAGTATGACCACTGCAAGAAATACCTGTCCTGTACGAGCCAACACTTCAAAACCAAGCCAAAGGACATAGACTGTACATATAACCATCAAAAAGGCGACAACCAAACTTGGGGTTTTCTCCAAAATAGAAACACGGACCAGTTCAGTCTCATCACGTAAATTTCTGCTGGTCAAATACAAAAAAAACACAATATAGAGTATTCCTATAGCTGTTCCGCCTGTCTTCCCGATCAATTGGCGTGCATACGAGGTCAATGTCTGACCGGGAAACGTTTCTGCCGTGTAGGTGTACATACGGAACAATACCATCCCGACAGCCATAGCGATGATCTGGACAATCCATGTATTCCGATCATATTCATTATCCATATTAATAATGACCGCATTGCCTAGAAGGAAATGGAACATGAGAATAAGCATTTGTCCGGTACTGATGTATGTTTTATCGGCAAGACGATGACTCATGACGCATTCCCCTCTCCCTTTTTATTCCATGCGCTTTTCAACCATGACAAGATAAGCAGCAAAAAAGGAAAAATTACGGCGAATATCGGAAACAGCCATTTCAGCACAAACTCGCCTGTTTCGAGATGATCTTGATAGCCCAGTGCCATCAATACGCAAGAGACCAACATGATCAGCCCAAATGGCAAGACCAATTTGTGGTAGGACATTCTTAGTACATCCTCTGCGGCTTTAACCGCGGCATAATAAAAAATGAAGATTTTGAAAAAATCAAAGATAATAACGCTCATAACGCCGATGACATCGACTCTGTCGATAAAATCAGATATTTCGACCTTGCTGATCATAGAGAGCAGGGGGTAAGTAGCCCGTTTGAACACGTCCTCTCCTAGAACAAGCACATTGGACAGCGTAACAAAAGATAGGAGTAGCCCCCCCAACAAAATAGCAGAGACCCCAACCCCGTTGGCACGATAGCCTTTTTTTAGGGTGGGAAGGATCATCGCAAACGTAACCATCTCACCGTACGGCAGCATTACGGCTTGCGAATAAACAACTTGCCATATCGACTGCCAGCCGTGCTCGGCTATGGGCAATATATTACCTATATCCACAATGCCTGCGAACAAAATCAATATATTCGTGGCCAAACCAAGCAGCAGCAGCAAAATCAACATAATAATGGCCGTCCGGCCCGCAACCTCGATTCCCAGATGCACTACATACATCACCAGTCCAATCATTAAGGCACAAATGACTGTCAACGGCGTATGCTGAAGCGTTCGGTCAGCAATCAGGATCCCTGTGTCCCGGAGATCCCGTGCTCCGCCATAAAGAAAAAATACAATATATAAGAAGGCAAGAAATCCCCCTGCTTTCTTGCCCAAAAGGGCTCTGCAGTATTGTGTCATGAGCAAATCGGGAAAGCGTCGGTGAAGGCTGCCATAGCACACAAAAAGCAATGCCCCGAAAATCGTGGAAATGAGGATGGCGATCCATGCGTCCTTACCCGCATCTCTTCCGGGAATAGACATCATGGATGTGCCTAGTTCAAACAGCACCATGAGAGAGATCATTTCTTTTATACCTATCTGTATCTTTTTCATCGCCTTCCCCCCTTCCTGATTTCACTAATTGGCTTCTCCCCTTGAGTACGGGTTGGTTCGCGACTGTGTATGCTTCAGTACCGAGGTCACCTGAACACGAACAGTGCTTTCTGCAAAGTAACGGCTCCATTCGGAAGAGAGTTTTCCCCACTGTTTGGGGTACTTCCTCTCCAGCGCAAGACCTAACCCCAACACGTCACTTCCAGTACGCTGAACCTCTTTGACCGTTGATAAAACGATTCTTTTCGTTTCCTCTGCCCATTGCATCTGCAATTGTTTGATAACCTCTGAACTTTTCAAATCAATGGAACATTCGGCTTCCTGAACCGCCCCGGTTTGCTTCAAATTAATTACAAAAACAGGCTCCCCTTGCTCCATCCTACTGTCTATAGTGGTTTTAGAGAATAAGGTTTCTATACTAATGGTTTCCCCTTTCTTATTACAATTTAATGTTGTTTCAGCACTTTTCACCTTGTTGTTGATCAAAGATAGACCAACTGCTTGGTCATCGTCCAACCAGCGAACAAGACGGTCTTTTTGGAACACTCCCATCCCGTTAATGCGAACAACCGCTTCCGGTAAAACATTGTCCACATTGCTCTTCCGTGAGGCCTGTTCCAAATTCCCATTCACTTCTACACCCGTAAGGACAGGACCGCCCCCTTTATTGGACATGCTGCGAATGACATCGTCGACACTCACCGCGTAATCCCCAGCGTACAAATTTTGAGATATTTCCAGCTTCCCTGAAATATCATTAGCAGGAATACGGCCGATCGCAGTCATGGTTGTTAGTACATCCTTTCCTGTCTCACCGCGCGCTATTAGCATTTTTATCGTCAGACGGGTCTCTGTATACCTTTCCAGAAAATCCAGCGTATCGCCAATTCCATGCCGTGCCAGCTTTTCTCCGATGACGACCAATCTGGCATGCGCCAAGGAAATAATCCGTGGAACCTTTTGCGAAGCCTTGCGGATTGCTTGAAACAGACTTTTCCCCCTTTCCTGATACAAAACGACAGGGGTATCTCCTCTCGCTTTGGCCCCGGCGATTTCATCGGCTACGATCACCTGCAGGGAAACCTCATATTCCGACTCCCCAACCATATCAATTCCTATCCCCGCTACTACTGCTCTCTGATTTAACTCCACAGAATCCCAGCAACCGGATAATAATGGAACAAACAGTAGCAGGACCATGCACAATCTCCCTATTCTCCCCCTCAAGGTTACTGCACTTTGTTCATTCCTCATCCCCTGATACACCCTGATTGCCCCCCTCCTGCATCGGTGTGGTTTTATCAGAAGAGGAGTCCCCGCTTCCATCCTTCATTCGTTTCTGGTTCTTAGACGTAATGCTTTCAGGGCGTTTCTTCATCATCCAGAACGGGAGTCGCAATACGGTATCCTTTTGACTCTCTAGCACAAAAGGACTGAAAGGCGCCATGTAGGGCACCCCGAAGGAGCTCAGACTGTTCATATGAGCGATCAGCGCAATCAATCCCAATGTAATGCCGTATAGTCCCATGAACGCAGACAGTATCATGAAAATAAACCGGCACAATCTCCCGGCCACTGCCATGTTATAGGCCGGAATTGCGAAGCTGGCTATACCTGTCAGGGCTACTACAATCGTGAGCAGCGGAGTGACAATCCCGGCTTCCACGGCCGCTTGACCCAACACAAGCGCACCTATAACGGATACCGTTTGCCCCCCCGCACGCGGCATTCGAATACCCGCCTCTCGCAAAATCTCAAAGGTAATTTCCAAAATAAACGCCTCTAGAAATGCCGGAAAAGGGACGGATTCCCGCTGGGCCAATATACTGATCAGCAGGGGAGTCGGTATCATTTCATAATGGTATGTTGTTAACGCAATGTAGAGAGAAGGCCCCAAAATAAGAATAATGAAGCTGATATATCTAATGAGCCGAACAACAGTCGCCATATCGTAACGTTCTTCATAATCTGAAGAACTCTGAAAAAATTGGGCAAATACCGTAGGCATCACCAGTACAAACGGAGTTCCGTCTATAATGAGCGCCACTCGGCCTTCCATAATATTGCTGCTGATGGTATCGGGTCTTTCCGTGTTAAAGATCGTTGGGAAGGGTGTGAAATGATTTTCTTGTATCATCTCCTCAACCATGCCGGACTCAAATATAGCGTCTATATTGATGCTTTCTACCCGTTTACGAACTTCATCTACGACGCGTGGATTTGCAATATTCTTCATGTACAGCATGGCCACATTCGTGAGAGACGTGCTTCCCACTTGGAACATCTCGAGTGTGAGATCGGAGCTTTTAATCCGCCGCCGGACGAGAGAAATATTCGTGAACAGGGATTCTACAAATCCCTCTTTCGGTCCTCTGACGACTGTCTGTGTTGTTGGCTCGCTGACTGCGCGTGTCTCCCCCCCGCGTGTGCCGCAGGCAATGGCTTGTTCGCAGCCTTCCAATAGGATAATCGTGTCCCCCATTAATAGTTGTTCCATCATGGAACTCCAATCATCGCAGTCCTTCACTTCTCCCAGTGCAAGCGCGTGACTCTGTATTCTTGCGTATAGCTCTTCTGCGCCCTCCGCCTCAACAGCCACCTCAGCAGATGGACGACTAAGCATGGATCTCATGATGAGTTCGTTCACCGTATCCGTTTTGGCCATACTATCCAAAAATACAATAGCGGCCGGGACTTCTGCCTTAAGGCCCACTTTAAAGCGGCGAATTAGAAAATCTGGACTATCTGACGTCAATTTTTTAATTTGCTGTAGGTTAGTTTCCAAGCAAGTCTCGATTTTTAAATAGCGCGGAGAATTTCCATTTTTCTTATCCGCACCCAATTTTCTATTATGTTTGCGATAGGGATAGCGAATCATGAGCAAACCTCATCTCCAAAATGGCAGCAGTAAACACTACCTATTTCCTAATTAATGTATCTTTGGAGTATGCTCAATCTATTCCCAGTTATGCACCAAGCACGTGATCAGAAACGTTATAAGCCAACTCAACGTAATAAATTTCAATAAATTTTTTCTTTTTTAAGCCTAATGTCAGTTCTTTTTGATAAAATGAAGGAATATGCCTCTCGGGAGGGTTATCATCTTGTTCAGTACGTTTTTTGTAAATACCTGTATTCTTGTCACCTTTTTGTACATAACCGGTCTTATTTCACAAAGGTATAAAATCCGTCTACACACCTTAACGCGCAGGGTACATTGGATCGGAGGCGCCCTTTTTGGGTGCTATGGCATTGTCATCATGTACTACTCCATTCCAGTAGGATTTAATACCATTGCTGATCTTCGTCATCTGGCTATCGTAGCTACCGCAGCTTATATCGGCGCCCCTGCTGCGCTCATGGCAACACTTTTTATATGTCTAGGCAGACTTTTGTTGTTTGGCATCAACACTCAAGCCGTCGTGGGTGCCCTCTTTATGCTGCTCGCTGGTCTGGCATGCGCTATACTGTCACATTTGTCCTGGTCACGTTTGCCCAAGCTAATTATTATGAACACTTTTGCTTTAGGCTTTATATTCTGTTCCCTCATGGTTAATTTGAAAAATCTTGATGATGTTCTGCATGTTTATCCGCTCCAGTTCTTCATTTCGATGGTTGGTGGATGTCTTCTGTACCTCATTGCTGAGTCCATCAATACCTCCAATGAGCTATTACTTCGTCTGGAGCGTACCTCCTATACAGACCATCTCACCAATTTAAGCAACAGAAGGCAGCTTGAATTTTCATTGGAAGAGCAGCTTCCTCAAGCTCGCCAACGGCATGAGCACCTATCTGTACTGGTGCTGGATATTGACCATTTCAAAGAAGTAAATGATACCTACGGACATGCCGCAGGAGATGCAGTGCTGCGTCAGCTTGGACAGATTCTAATGGAAAAGTGCCGTACTAATGATGTAGTCACCCGCAGCGGGGGAGAAGAATTCACTGTGCTCTTGCCAAATTGTGCTTTTCGACAAGCGTTACGCATAGCTAATCAGATTCTTAGCGGAGTAAATCAGTATGAGTTTGTTTTGGCGGACGGGCTGATCCTTAAAGTCACCGTGTCCATCGGCGTGACCACCTTCCCAGGCACAGGAGAAGATATATCTGGAGTCGCTCTGCTAGAACAGGCAGATAAAGCCCTATATGAGGCTAAAAAAGCAGGACGTAACCGGGTTTGCTCATATGAAATATAATTTGAACATGACCCTTACACGAAAATAGCCGATACAACCCTCTTTTGAGTGTCGTATCGGCTATTATCCTTTTACATGGAAAGATGCTACTCCCTTGGGGATGAAGACTTGGCATCCTGATCTTCTGCACGACTGCAATTCCCTATCACAAGTGATGTACGCTTGGCGAGCGAAGCGAGCGTATGAGATTCCCATACCTCTAGCATACGTCGTTCACTCTCAGTTAAAATTTCAGATACGGCTATCGCTAACTCCTCACAAAAAGGATTGGTCTCCGGTTCATGCATCATACCTGGGAAAATAGGATCACATATTTCAATGGCATGGTATATGTCGGCAAGCGTAATATGATCCGCCGAACGGGTGAGCACATAGCCCCCCTCACGCCCTTCACGTGCTGCAATCAAATCCGCCTGCACAAGTCGCGTCAGCACCCTGCGCACCAAAGTAACTTCGCAATCAATGGAGCGTGCAATAGAACCACTAGCACAAAGCTCCCCGTGTTTTTCCAAATAGACAAGCGCCTTTACTGCAATTCCAAGCCATTTGGGCGTTGCGGTGCGTAGTCTTTTTTCACTATTCAAATGAGATGACACCCCTAAGCTGTAGAAACTTCGTTGAATGCATTGTACGTGATGTCAGATGTAAGTTCAAGCCTGAAAACTGGAGCCTGCTGGAGCACTAGCATCCAAAGTAAAATGACCTAGTCGTACTTCCCCACTGAGCGACAGATATACATCCCGGATGCCAGAGAAGGATTGTACTCCTTCTGAAAGTGTCACCCATACTTGTTCCCCGCCTGTATTGCCCACGTTAATGTGTGCCACAGCTTGGCTGTCTGGCGCATCCAAATGCAGCTCGATTGCTGCATCACTGCTGTTGCCTGACACGCGGCACCGAAGCTCGGCTACACTCACCGTATTCATGTCTACGCCATGAAAGGCGATCCAACTGGAACGTTGCCGTGAACGGGAACGTACACAGGCCTCCTTTTGCTCCTTGCTTTCATCCAATATGATGTTGAAGCAATCGTCAAAGTTTTCAGCTCGGATCCTTGGTCCAGCTTGTCGGGGAGGAATAGCTTCACCCCGAACGTACACAGGATGCTCCAATCGAATATCTGCTGAAGAGGCACCTGCCAGCAATGTATATTCACCTGATTCCACGCAATAGCAATCCCGTGTGACATCCCAAATCGCCCAATCCTTCACTTGAACTGTAAAAGAAACCGTTCGCGTCTCACCTGGCTCCAAGCGAATGCGTTGAAATCCACACAATGTCTTCAACGGGCGCTTTACGCGCGAGGCTTCAGAGCGCACATATAGTTGTACAACCTCTTCGCCAACAGATACGCCCCGATTCGTCACATCTACCCACACCTGGAGAGTACCCGCGGCGTCAAGTGCAGCCATAGATTTAACGTTATCCTTATGGGCGTCTGTATGCAGGTCGCTATATTCGAACGGCGAATACGTCAACCCGTGTCCAAATGGATACAACGGTTCATCTTCAAAATATTGATAGGTACGACCGCTTCGAATGATATCATAATCCTTGATATCACCCAATTGATCCTCGCTCTGAACCCAGGTCATGTTGAGACGTCCTGCTGGTGCGTAATCTCCAAACAATACATCCGCTATAGCGGTACCATGCTCTTGTCCTGCATGAGACGTGTATACGATCGCTGGAATATGCTCTTGAAGCCAAGGAATTGCAAAGGGATAGCTGCCCGTCAGAACCACAATCGTATTCGGATTAACACGATATACCTCCTCGATAAGTCGTTGCTGGGAAGCAGCCAGTTCCAAGCCTGGGCGGTCATTCTCTTCCTTTCCGTTAATGAGCGGGTGATTTCCAACGAATACAATCGCTGTATCTGCCGCTTGCGCAGCGGCTATCGCCTCCGCTATCCCATCCGAGACCTTCTCTATATGGAACGTCGTATGGTTAGAGTCTGTATCATTAGGTGCTGGAGACGCGGACTCCATTACCTTTAATGAGCCCTCCGTTCCTGCACTCACTGGCTTGCCGTTCCACGTGGTCCACAGATGTCCCCCTTGCTCCACAGGAGTCAGTCCAAAAACCTCTTTGACATACCAGCCATACGCTTCATCAGCTGTCGCGCGAAGCGTCTGCTCATCGCTCGTCACATAGGTACCCAGATGCTCATCATTCAGCGTCACGCTGCCATAGCCCCAATCGGTCATGGTCAATACCGTTGGCTCTCCATCGCGGGACAGGCGGATATCGCCAGAAGCATGGACTGTGAGCTTCGCTCCGTCAGTCGCCGCCGTCAAGGTTACGCGATCCTTGGCGTCGGAGTACACGACACGTTCCTTCGTGTTCCCGCTTTCGAGCTTGGCACGAATCGCCTCCAGCGGTGTAATTCGGTAAGGTAGCGTACCGGAATACCAGTCGCGGAACACCTCATTGCCATGCGAACCAATGACCGCTACTTTGCCGCATTGGTCAGGGCTTAATGGCAAAAGTCCTTGCTCATTTTTGAGCAAGACGATCTGCTCCCTCGCCGCACGCAATGACAATTCACGGGCTTGCTCTGTCATTAAAGCCTCCTCCCCGATGGAGGCATAGGGATTGTCTTCCGCCGGATCAAATTCGCCCAAACGAAAACGAACACGGAACGTATGGAACAATGCCCGATCCAAGTCCTCTTCTTGTAGCGAGCCCTGCTCCAAAGCTTCTCGAATCGCCTGCTTGGAGAGCTCGGCATCATCGGTAATGCTGTCAATTCCTGCACGAATCGATTCAGCCACGCCTGGCGTATGGGAATCGTAATATTGATGGTCGTTTACAATCCCCATCACATCACCCGCATCACTTACGACAAAGCCGTCCATTCCCCATTCGCCTCTGACAATATCGTTAACCCCATGGTATAGCGTAGCAGGCGTGCCGTTAATCAAGTTGTAAGAAGTCATCATTGACTGGGCTCCGCCTTCCCTAAAAGGCTTCTCGAAAGCTCTCAGATAATATTCTCGCAGGTTACGTGGGTCTATGCTGGAAGAGCCGACTCCCCGGTCCACTTCATTATTGTTACCGAGAAAATGTTTTAATGTCGCAACCGCTTTCAAATATACCGGATGATCACCCTGTATCCCCTTGACTAGCTCCTTCGACAATTCTCCCGTCAAATACGGGTCTTCACCGTAGGCTTCCTCGTTCCGCCCCCATCTTGGGTCGCGTTCCATATCTACTGTAGGTGCCCATAGGGTCAGACCGTTCAATTTTGGATCACGACGATAGTAGACACGCGCCTCATCTGCAATAACAGAGCCGATCTGACGCATTAACTCCGTATCCCATGTACACGCCAACCCTACAGGCTGAGGAAATGAAGTTGCCTCCCCCAACCAGGCGATCCCGTGTGCCGCTTCCGTACCGTGCTTGTAAGCTGCGACTCCCAAACGGTCAATGGCCGGCTGGTATTGCAGCATAGATTCGATCTTTTCCTCTAGGGTTAGTCGCGACACGAGATCCCGTACACGCTCGTCCAGGTGAATCTTCGGATCTTGAAATAAATATTCGATACCCGTTGTTTCATGACTCAAATCCGTCATCTCCTTATCCCACTCAAAATATAATGAAAAGATCTGTATAAAAGCGATTGAATATATCATAGCGAAAAAGGAGTACACCGGCAACAATACCGAAATCATCCTAAATTGGATGAGAGGTAGACCGCAGTATCCAGAGAAAAAAAGTTGCATTTCCCTCTTATATCTAAAGCTAAAAATGATAATTTTTGGTATAATCAGGATATATCATTGAAGGAGGAAGCGTTGATGAAAAATACTGGAATGACAAGGCCTCTTGACCAGTTGGGACGAATCGTACTCCCTAAGGAGATGCGCACCACAATGGATATCAATATCGGTGATTCGCTTGAATTTTTCGTGGATGAAGAGGGATTTGTATTAAGGAAATACACCGGTGTGTCCTGTAAATTTTGCGGTGCGGTGGATCATTTAACTTATTTTCGGGACAGCTTTATTTGCGCTGATTGCATCCAGTTATTAAAGAACGATGAACATGTGCATGCCACAGGCAATGATGCCCTCCAGGCTCAAGAACATACCAAGTCGCCCCAAGCCAATACAGCCTGGCAACCCAAACAGTCCAGAGTACAGCAAGGTGAAATGGTAAAAAAGCTCCGCAAGCTGATTCAGGAACATCCCGATCTGCCACAAAAAGCGTATGCAGAAATGCTCGATATCTCCCAAGGCCGGGTGTCCCAACTGAAAAAGCTGCTCTGAACCTTCTAAAAATTTATATCCCAACATCATATACTATGTACGCGAAAACCTACTTATTTCACTGTAACCGCAAGTGGCCAGGTGTAGAGTAAGGTGCATATCTTTGGATGTGTCCCTTATTCTATATCTGGCTTTTTTGTACTTCCTGCTCCTGTCGACGTGACAATAGTCACATACTCGCAATGTCTACGTATATACAATATATAGATCGAAACAATTGGTTATCACTAGATATCATCAATATGTTGTTTTTGTGAAATATATATATTTTTTACTATATGGAGGGTTTTACAATGAAAGTGCTGGAGGAACATCAATTATACGATATCGGCGAGCGGGTCATTGGGGCACAAGATCTGGACATGCTGCGGGAGAATGCAAATTTGAATGGAGAATCGTTTAGCGGCAAAATGAGCAAGCTCGGCTCGGAATATGCCAAATGGTATGCGCGCCTGCGTGTGCTACCGCCAGAGTTGACGGACGCAATTGACCACGGGTATGTGTATGTTCACGATTTGGACCAATATGCGCTCGGAACTACAAATTGTATCTTTATCCCGTTTGGTCGTTTGCTGCAAGACGGTTTCAATACTGGCAATGGCTCCGTGCGGACACCGCAAACGATTATGTCTGCTATGGCATTGGTTGCCATCATATTCCAGTCTCAGCAAAACAGCCAATTCGGTGGTGTCTCTGCCAATAAAATAGATTGGGACCTTGCTCCATACGTTGCTCGTTCCTTCCGTAAGCACCTGCGTAAAGGACTCCGGTTGTTCGAGGAAGAAATAGACTCCAGCTGGTCTGATGACGAACTGCATCTAGCCAATACCCATTTGCAAGAAGTCTGCCCTCGTTCATACTCATTTGCCTGTGAGGAAACGGAAACAGAAACCCGGCAGGCCGCCGAGTCGCTCATTCATAATCTGAACACGATGAGCAGTCGGGCAGGAGGACAGATTCCGTTCACCTCACTGAATTACGGGATGTGTACTTCTGCTGAAGGTCGGCTTGTATCGCAATCTCTGCTGGAGGCCACAATTCGCGGACTGGGCAGCGGGGAAACTCCTATTTTTCCACAGCATATTTTCCAATGTAAAAAAGGAGTCAACCAGGCAGAGGGCGATGTCAACTACGATTTGTTCTTAAAGGCGGTCGAGTGCTCCAGCAAGCGGATGTATCCCAATTTTGTAAATGTGGATGCTACCTTCAACCTGCCCTATTACCGTGCAGATGACCCGGATACCATTATTGCCACGATGGGCTGCCGTACCCGCACTATTTCTGACCGTTTTGGCAGAAACCGTCAGAGCGGGAAAGGTAATCTCTCATTTAATACCATTAATCTGGTACGGCTCGGGATTGAATATGGTATTTGCACAGGCAAGCGTCTGACCCCTGATCGTGATCGTTTTGACGCGAGACTGGAAGAGGTTATGCGAATTGCAGTAGATGGCCTAATCCATCGCTACCATATTCAGACCAGCCAGCCGGCCAAAGCCTCGGACTTTATGATGCGCGAAGGGGTATGGGAAGGCGGAAAAGAACTGAGACCTGACGAGAAGGTGGGAAGCGTTCTAAAACACGGTACGCTTTCGATCGGATTTATCGGGCTGGCTGAGTGCATGAAAGCATTATACGGGAAACACCACGGAGAGGATGATTTTGTATACCGTGAAGCACAGCGAATCATCACCTCCATGCGCGTGTATTGTGATCGAATGAGTGAGCATCACAATCTGAATATTACATTGTTCGCGACGCCTGCCGAAGGTCTGTCGGGCAAGTTCACATTACTGGATCAACGTGATTTCGGAATTATCCCTGAGGTCAATGACCGGGAATACTATACGAATTCCTTCCATATTCCAGTGTATTACAAGCTTCCCGCTGCTCGTAAAATCAGCTTGGAGGCTCCGTTCCATAATTTATGTAATGCTGGTGCAATTTCATACATCGAGCTGGACGGTAATGCACGTAATAACCCGGATGCGTTTCTTAAAATTGTTCAGTACGCACTGCATCAGAACATTGGTTACTTCTCCATCAACCATCCGGTGGATCGTTGCACGGAATGCGGCTATGAAGGAATTATCGGGACAAGCTGTCCTCAATGCGGCACAGATGAGGAACATACGCATTTTCAGCGTTTACGTCGGGTAACCGGATATCTGACAGGTGATTATACCGTTCGTTTTAATGCTGCCAAGCAAGCCGAAGTTCGCGACCGGGTGAAGCATAAGTGAATTTGTGCGGCTATATTCCGGAATCTCTGAATGAAGGATACGGCCTGCGCACCGTTGTGTTCATTAGCGGTTGCCGTCATGCCTGTCCTGGTTGCTTTAACCCAGCTTCATGGAGCTTCCGCGCAGGGGAGCCATTCACGCCCGAGCGTCAACAGGAAGTCATCCGAGATATCATGGATAATCCGTTGTTGGACGGACTGACTCTTTGCGGGGGCGACCCTTTTTTCTCAGCAACAGAATGCTCGCAATTTGTGCGTGACTTCCGCGCAGCTTGTCCCGACCGAACCGTATGGGCCTATACGGGCTTTGTTTACGAGGAGCTGCTCATCGATCAGGAACGACAGGAGCTAGCTCTCTTGTGTGACGTGATTGTGGACGGCCGTTTTGTTGAACAGCAAAAGGATTTGACCCTCCCCTTTCGGGGCAGCCGTAATCAGCGCCTGGTAGATGTGAAAGCCAGTACTCAAGCAGGTTACACCGTTTCATTGACTTAAAACCCGATGTTCTACATAGCAAGCTGCTATATCCAAGACAAGTCCCCCACGATGGGTTGGGCTTGTCTCCTTTTATATATAACTAACAGATTCCACACCTATTTCTATTACTGTTTCTATTGCACATCCTGTAAGTTTCACTTATGATGGTGAACAAGTATACGAGTGCATAATTATTCGTCATACCTTAATCGCATAGCTTGGAGATAGGTGTCTGTTCTATCCAGATCAGACTTAAAAGGGAAGCCGGTGCAAATCCGGGACGGTCCCGCCACTGTAAACGGGGAATGTTCAGCTGCTCATACACCCACTGGTCCACAGACCGGGAAGGGATGCTGAACGTCATGATCCGTAAGTCAGGAGACCTGCCTATTTTAACAACATCGCAGTACCTACGGAAGATAGGGAGGTGTTAAGAGCAGTCGCCGTATTTTTGAATTTTAATCACGGAGGCATTCTTTCCCCTACTTATTTTTAGCTTTGGGGGACGGAATGCCTTTTTTGGTACGTAAAAATAAACTGGCTACCAGTTAGGAGGAAACAATACATGTCTATTAATGAACAGCCTTCATTGTCCGGTTTAAGCAGCAGTAATCTGGGTTACCCACGTATCGGCGGGAACCGGGAATGGAAGAAAGCACTGGAACGCTTCTGGCAAGGCAGTATTGACGAGAGCGAACTGCATAGTGAGATGAAAAGATTGCGTCTGGAGCATCTGAGCAAACAGCGTGACAAAGGCATTGACCGCATTCCTGTCGGCGATTTCTCCTATTACGATCAAATGCTGGATACATCCGTGATGTTCGGTCTTGTTCCTGAACGGTTCAATTATCGTCCCGCAGGTCCGGTTCCTCTGTCTGTGTATTTCGGAATCGCACGTGGGCAAAAGGGAGCTACCGCCAGTGAAATGACCAAATGGATGAATACGAATTACCACTACATCGTTCCCGAATTGGCAAATGCGACTCCAGTGCTCACTGAAAATAAGCCCTTACTCGCTTATCGTGAAGCACAACAGGAGCTAGGCATTGACGGTAAACCGGTTCTCATCGGTCCCTATTCATTTGTTGTTTTATCCAAAGGCTATGATCGTAAGAATCTGGTCTCTATTATACGAACCTTCCTGCCTTTATACGCCCGAGTCCTGTCAGAACTCGCAGCAGAAGGCGTTCAATGGGTTCAAATCGATGAACCTGTCCTGACCACCTCATTCCCGGTAGAGGATCTGGATATTATTCAGGAGGTCTATGAAGCTTTGACCCAAGCTGCTCCCTCCCTAAACATCATGCTGCAAACCTACTTTGGCAGTCTGGATCATTATGAGCGTCTGACTGGACTTCCGGTACAGGGGCTAGGTCTTGATTTTGTATACGATGACGGTGCAAATCTCCAGCATATATCCCGGCATGGCTTCCCCAAAGGGAAAACGCTGGGTGCTGGTGTCATTGACGGGCGCAATATATGGCGCAGCGACCTGAATGCCGTGGCTGCACTGTTGGGTCAGTTAGCAGCACAGATCAATGCAGCACAGCTTATCGTGCAGCCATCGTGCAGCCTGCTGCATGTGCCAGTCAGTCTGGAAGCAGAGCACAAGCTGGATCGAGAGCTGGTACATGCCCTGGCCTTTGCCGATGAAAAGCTGGATGAAATCGCAGTCTTGACGGCTGCACTTGGCAAGCACGATCCATCTGCACTTGCCCAGCTTGAGCACAGTGCGGATGCGGTAGCCCGCTTCAACAACTCAGCGGCAAGGGTACAGACAGCGGTTGACCTGGCCGACCTGCTGGCAAAAGAGCCTCTGTCACGCAGCGTTCCTTTCGCGGAACGCCGTTTAATTCAGCAAAATAAGCTGAAGCTGCCTCCACTGCCTACGACAACCATCGGCAGCTTCCCGCAAACCGCCGAGATCCGTAAGGCCCGTCTGCACTATCGCAAAGGAGAATGGTCTGCCGAGCAATATCGGACGTTCATTCAACAGCAGATTAAGGAATGGATTGATATTCAAGAGGACATTGGCATAGATGTGCTTGTACATGGGGAGTTTGAACGGACCGACATGGTGGAGTTTTTTGGCGAAAAGCTGAAAGGCTTTGCTTTTACACAAAACGGATGGGTGCAATCCTACGGTTCCCGCTGTGTTAAACCGCCGATTATTTACGGAGATGTGTCGTTCGATCAACCTATGACCGTGGAAGAGACCGCCTTTGCCCAATCGTTAACCTCCAAGCCAGTTAAAGGAATGCTTACAGGTCCTGTGACCATTTTGAATTGGTCCTTCGAACGTAATGATATTCCACGCAGACAAGTTGCGTTGCAGTTGGCTCTGGCGCTGCGAGCTGAGGTAGAAGCACTCGAGCAAGCAGGTATCAGCATGATTCAGGTGGATGAACCCGCAATTCGCGAAGGGCTTCCGTTAAAGAAAGAACAACAGCAGGCCTATCTGGATTGGGCCGTTCAAGCCTTCCTTGTGACCACGGCCACCGTTGAGCCTGCGACCCAAATCCATACACACATGTGCTATTCCGAATTCCAGGATATGATCCAGTCCATCTCAGACATGGATGCCGACGTGATTTCTATTGAAACCTCTCGTAGCCACGGTGAACTGATTGTTAGCTTTGAGGATCAGGTTTACAATAAAGGCATTGGTCTGGGCGTGTACGATATCCACAGCCCGCGCATCCCTGATGAATCAGAAATGCTAGGCATGATCCAGCGTGCCTTGCGCGTGCTGCCATCGGATTTGTTCTGGGTTAATCCAGACTGTGGCCTGAAAACCCGCACCAAGGAGGAATCTGTTGCCGCATTGCGGAAAATGGTACAGGCGGCTCAAGCAGCCCGGGCCATGCTGTCTGTATCCAACTAATACTTTTATCGTATCCAATCGTGTCATTATGCACTAATCCGATCCCCTTTTGGTCTTTCTATTAGAGACCGGAAGGGGGTTTGTTTATTACAAATCATATAATGTATATGCACCTTGAATATGCTCGGTTTTCATCTGCTTTAGATGTACTCCTAAGCCATGTTCTCGATCCCATGAACAATTAAAATTCAAATACAGCTCATCTTTTTCCGATGAGTCAGAAATCAGTATAGATATGAGCTGAATTCGATCCAGCAATTGCTCCGTTTGCTCTATATAAGGAGCATATTCATTAGGGTCCTCCCCCCATGAGCTGTATGCCTTCCGATACCTTTCCACGATGTCTACATAATAATGGTGTATGGAATCCAACACTTGAGAATGGATCGCTGATGAACCTGCCACATACACCTCCCATGTTTTTTTCTGAAGCTCCGTTGGTTCTTCTATAGCCTGTGCCTGTTCTTCAGACTCGGCTCCTACGATAAATTCGACCTCTGCTTCCGATGGCTGTCCGCAAAAATCAAGATGCGCCACACCACGCAGTACAACCTCCTCCGACACATCCCAAGTCTCATCATCCTGTTCCAGTTCCCTATACCAGTTTTTCCAATCCATCCTTTATCCACCTCTTCATAATAGGAAATCTTTAACTCTATTGAATACTTTACAATCTATCATTTTAATGAATGAAATTAAAGCAACTTCGGTTGGTGTAGCCAGTCAGGAATCGAGGATTTTCCAAATAAGACTACTTAATTCTACATCATTCGCTATCCATGTAAGCCTTCAAGAGAGAAAAGCAGCCCATTGGGTACCGAAAATTTTATTATTAAAAATTTAGTACCTTGCATTAATCAGTACGTGATGTTAAATTATACCTGACTACTAACTTATAATTAGTACCCGTGACAAATTATGCACAAACACACGTTTCTTCCCCTTATTCCGAACGACACCTATGAACTATGATTACATCAGGAAGGGAGCATCGCTCGTGAATGTGAACATCCAATTCAAAAAAGGGGTACTGGAGCTATGCGTTCTAGTTCTAATTGGGCGTAGAGACCGCTATGGCTACGAGTTGGCTCAAGCCGTCTCCCGTCATATTGAAGTAGCAGAAGGAGCCCTATACCCACTGCTTCGCCGTCTGGTGTCAGAGGGATACTGCACAACGTATTTACAGGAATCGACCGAGGGTCCTCCTCGTAAATATTATCGGCTAACCGAAACTGGCAGCCATTATACAAGATTACTTACACAGGAATGGAATGATTTTGTCCATCATGTTGCACGCCTACTGAAGGAAGGAGATCCTGATGAATAGAAAACAGTTTCTTACAGAGGTGGAGCAGCGTCTTGCTCCCCTCCCGGCAGAGGTACGCCATGAGCTGCTTAGTGATTTGAGCCAGCATTTTGACTACGGCTTGGTCCATGGAAAAAGCGAAACTGAGATTGCCCATGAACTGGGTAATCCAGAGGATATTGCCCGAGAAGCATTGGATGTTCCCGATGCAGGCTGGAACGCTCCTTCTCCACTTCGCCAAGGAAGCTTTGCACGCAATCTTTTTACTTTCTTAGGGCTGTTGTTTCTCAATTTGTTGATTTCCATCCCGATTATGGCTACCCTATGGGCGGTCTGGGCTTCATTGGCCGCAGCAGCGGTCAGTTTCGTTGCAGCCCCTCTACTCGCCGTCACTGATTACATGCTCAACAGCACCTTTTACCCGACCAAACTCTTTTTCTCCATCACGCTAACAGGTATGGGGCTATTACTGCTGCCTGGAGTACGTTATCTCCTATTCCTTATGGTGAAGGGCACAGTACGATACTGGAAATGGAACCAGACTACCCTGAGGGGAGCTTACTAACAACATGAATAAAAAGTGGTTTATTGCAGCAGGGCTGTGCATCGTCATCGGTGTAGCCGGAATGGTGGTCTACGGTGCTCCGTGGAATCAACAAGCAATGAAAGAAACAACAGCTATAAATAAAAAATGGACATTCGCTCGTGGTCAGCTACAGAACCTGAAATTGGACAGCTCTGATGATGTCTCTATTTTGTTTACTCCCGGTGCTGGCGACCAAGGTACGATACGTATCAGCGGAGAGGTTCAGACAAAAGTGGCCAACCAGGTTCAAAACGCCCGAATTGAGAACGGTAAGCTTACCATTCAATCCAAACCGGCCCCTTCCTTGTCTTTCTTTACATTTACCCCTGATTTGAATCAAACAATTACTGTAGAGATGCCTTCTGGAGAAGCACTAACTAATCTGCAGATAGATGCACATTCAGGAAATGTAAAACTTCAAGATGCCTCCGTGGAGAATACTTCTATCACCGCTACTTCAGGCACTGCCGAGATTACAAACCTTCGGGGTACCCACCTGATCGCAAATCTAACATCCGGCAGCTTTATAGCCGATCAGCTTACAGCAGATATGAAGCTAGAGCTTACTTCAGGAGATGCTACCATCCGCGATTATAGCGGTAACGGCCTTCTTACCCTAACCTCAGGGAGTTCTAATATTACACAACGCACCATATCCAATTTGGAAGTGAATTCTGATTCAGGTGATGTAAAAATTAAGCAGGCCCCCGACTTTAAAGGTGTCTATAATGTCCACTCTGACTCTGGAAGCATAAATACGCCCGAGTCTGTTCCTGGTGCCGCAAGTGTGATCAAGGTCGAAACCACTTCAGGAGATATTGATATTACCAAATAGGAGGCCAATGCATAATGCTCAGCGGGACGAAGTTTGGTTCAAGGAGTTCAACCTAGTATAATGTAACCATGTGCTCAGCTGCACAATCACGTTATATAACAATAAGGAGGAGACTGGATGGAACTTAAGAATAAAACAGCTATTATTACAGGAGCCAGCAAAGGAATCGGTAAGGCAATTGCCGAAACCTTGGCCAAGGAAGGCGTTAATCTGGGGTTAATCTCACGCACATTGAACGATCTGCAAAAGCTACAGGATTCACTGGGGAGTACATACGGTGTAAAGGTGGTGAGTGCTGTTGCAGATATATCGGATCGTACACAGGCCGCTGCCGCTGTAGCTTCACTGGAGCATGAGCTAGGCGCCATCGATATTTTGATCAACAATGCAGGCATCGCCACCTTTGGTACAGTCGCAGATATGGACCCCGAAGAGTGGGAACGTATTATTCGCGTAAACTTGATGGGAACCTATTATGTTACACACGCCACTCTTCCAAGCATGCTGGCGCAACAGAGCGGAAACATCATTAACATTTCCTCCACAGCAGGGGAACGGGGTTTTGCAACAGGCTCAGCTTATTGCGCATCCAAATTCGCTTTGATGGGCTTCACGGAAGCGCTGATGCAGGAAGTTCGCAAATCCAACATTCGTGTCACCGCGCTGACACCAAGCACGGTCAATACAGAGTTGGCGGTAAATGCGGGATTGCCTATTGGTGATGAGGACCGCATGCTTCAGCCACAGGATTTGGCTGATCTGACATTAGCAGCATTGAAGCTGCCTCCACGGGTCCAATTAAAAGTAGCCGGTATTTGGACAACCAACCCACAGTAATTCGACATGACATCTTAGATTCATTGGCTGTATCAAGCTCCGGCAGACGTAATTGGTCGTTATGCCGGAGCTTTATTTTAGCATAGCTATACCAAAACAAACTGTAATATAAGCGCTTTGTACTTCCAGTATACATAACATACAATTCCTGCCACCATAAGCGCATTCCAAGAAAGGAGAAAAATAATGAAGAACACAGGAATGACACGACCATTAGACCATTTGGGACGCATTGTGCTACCCAAAGAACTGCGCACTTCTATGAATATTAATATTGGAGATGCCCTCGATTTTTTTATTACACCGGAGGGGCTGATGATTCGCAAGTATACGGGGGTTTCTTGTTATTTTTGTGGTGCCGTTGATCATTTAAGCTATTTCAGAGACCATCTGATCTGCAAGAGTTGTATCGAAAATCTGAAGAGTGACAACCCTTCCAGCCATTTAGGTGAAACGCGTCCTGCCCAGCCAAAGAAAAGAAGGAGCTACAGAAACCAGAATGAGCTCCTGAATAAGCTAAAGCAGCTCATGGAGGAGTACCCTAATGTATCTCAAAAAGAATTAGCCGAAATGCTGGAATTGTCACAAGGTCGCGTGTCACAGCTTAAAAAGCTGCTTCTTTAAATTTTTCTGTACACCTTATTGGTTCTAAATAATAAAAAAGAGCCTGACGGCTCTGGGATCATTCATATTACGCAATGTCAGACTGCTCCATAATCGGGGCTCGATAGGCAAGCAGGGACTCGTCTATTACGGCAGAAATAAACGTTGCTTCTATTTCAGGCACCAGTCTAAGCGCATAGTTCCATGCGTTTTCCTCAATTTGCAGTGCAAGCTGCTGCCGGGTCCCGATCCTGTTCTCTTGCTCCATCGCATCGGAGAGGCCCTCTAATTCAGTATCGGCGGCGTGCCCGATCTCATGCGCAAGCACAACTGTAAAATACTCCTCAACTCGATCTGCGCTGCCGAACATCTGTAAACATTGTGTTTCAATAACATCTGTATACATGGTAATGGCGTGAGCATGCATGGCATATTTGCCCCCGATCAGCCGTCCACCAGGAAAACGTTTCTCCAGCTTCACTGTTACGCCTATAGCAGCTCGTTCCAAAAGCTCAGCGACAATGCGCTCTGCCTGATTTCTCTCCAACTTAGCTTCGCTCCTCAAACCAAGATATATAAAGTTATATTTACGATAAGACTTATGAAATTATGAATGTGCTCATACAATGCACAGTACGATATTATACCTTTTTGTAAAGGAGAATACCATGCCAGAAGATTATTATATAGGTTGGGGGACGCTTGCCCTTATTAATGCCGGCTTGGCACAGACCAAAAATCGAGGCAGGCTTAACTGGTTTGCGCTCTCGCTACTTATAGGGCCAATCGCGACCCTATTAATCGTTGTATGGGATAAACCAGAGTCCTGATCTGGCATTAGTCCCTCGTTAGGTTATGCAGAATGAAAAGGACAGCCTTGCGGCTTTGGTGGTAGCGCTACATCTGAAGCTGGTTTAGCCTGTCTTGGCTTATATGGCTTTGCCTGAGCTCCGAAATTTGGCTTCACAAGCCGATTATCGTAAGAGCTATGAAAAATATGCGTGGTTGCTGGGGATAATGGCGGGATCAGCCACGTCCAATTACCCGTCAGCGCACGACCAGCCTTGGCTTCCCGTTCCTCAAACAATTTGAATTGTGCTGCTGCTGTATGATGATCGACAATGCTGACCCCCGCTTTTTTAAAGGAATGAAGCACAGCAATGTTCAACTCCACCAGCGCCCGATCACGCCATAGCGTTGTTTCACTCGTCGTATCCAGCCCCATCAGTTTTGCCACCTGTGGCAACATATTATAACGAAAAGTATCCGCAAAATTACGGGCACCGATTTCTGTTCCCATATACCAGCCGTTAAAAGGAGCTGCTGTATAGATGATACCACCAATCTCCAGCGTCATATCCGAAATCATAGGCACAGCGTACCAACGCAATCCCAGAGAGGCTATACATGACAGTTCCGGATGCTCAATGGGCACCTCCATCACCAAATGTTCAGGAATATCAAAGAGCTTGGGAGGCTGACCGCCTGCTTCCACAACCAACGGCAATACATCAAAAGCAGTCATCGCTCCTTGCCACCCCATATCCCTACAAGCATTGGTGAAATCCACCGAGATCGGATCTCCAATAATCCCTTGATCCGTTTCATATCCAGCGTAACGAATAAGCTGATGATTCCAGATACGAATATTCGGCTGTCCCGGCTGGGAGGCGCGAAATACAGTAAGTGTTGGTTTAATTTTACCGCCGTTCGTTCCTATGCGGATATGCTCCAATAGCTCGTGGAACACTTGCGTCGCATCTGATGCGTCCCGTGCATCCCTGACCAAAAGCTTGTCCCAAAACAAGCGACCGATACAACGATTGCTATTCCGCCAAGCCATAAGTGCCCCTTGTTCCAGCTCTTCGTAAGTATGATCGTACGTTCCAGTAGTCTCTATGTCATGACGAATATCAAGAAGCCGGGCTTCCGCATCATTGCGGCTTCGGCCCAGCTCCTCATAACATGTATATATAAACTGCTCCGCTTCATGCAAAAGCTGTTGTTTCACTTCCATAACTTACACCCCATCCCGGTAGCTCGCTTGCCCATGAGCCTGTGGTCTTTCATGCTTCTTCGTCATTATACTCCTGTAGCAGGCTGGAACCAACGGGATGTGCAGCTTGTTCACCTGATCTCCATATCCGTGGAAATCACCCCCAAAAAATTACCCCAGATATGCGTTAAGCATCCAGATATGTTTATCCACTTCTTCTCTCAAGCCATTCAGAAGGTCCTCTGTCGCTTTATCCTGTGCCGCTTCAGCTGCTTCCATACCATTAGCCAATTCAACAGTAATCGTTTTAAAATCGGCTACAACAGCCTTCACCATTTCGTCAGCTGTCTGTTCACCGGCGGACTCCTGAATAGCTGACAGTTGCAAATGCTCCTTCAAGGTCGCAGCAGGGCGGCCGCCAATAGCTAACAAACGTTCGGCAATCGTATCCAGATTAGCTGTTGCTTCATTATAAAGCTCCTCGAATTTAGCATGCAGTGTAAAGAATTTAGGTCCTTTCACATACCAGTGAAAATAATGCAGCTTCGTGTACAGTACAGACCAAGTAGCCACGTGTCGGTTCAATGCCTTGTGCAGTTCTTGAATGGCCTCTTGTGTAGGTGCGTTCGTATGATTTAATGTACTCATGTGTAAAATCCCCTCTCATTATTATTCAAAGTATAGTTGAGTGATGCTGGATGCTCGCTAACAGTAGTGTCTGATTTTCTTCTAAATCCCATGCGTGAATCCAAAAAATATTTAGCAATTAATTTAGACTTAATCTAAATCCTGTTTTAATTATAACACTATCTATGTGTATTGCAAGGCTTTATTATGGTTAAATCATGAAGATTACGTGAATTGATTGTCAAAGCAAACGCTACATACCAATCAGAGCCGAACTCCATATTCTAACCACAACAAAAAAAGAGCCGCCCCGCAGAGGGTCGACTCTTTAATTATTCTTGTATTTCGGAAGGATTCACAATCAAGGACACAACCTTGCCTGCATTTACATCAATCAAGCCGTGATCGGTAATTTTCAATGCCGGGCTGACTGGCAAAGAATGAGTACTCAGCGACATGATTGGATTATAATGGCGATAGCCCAGCGACAGTAAGGCTGAACGCAGCTCCTTCACGTGGGCAGCAACCATTTCTAGCGGCCCTTCTGTTAAAATTCCGCCCACCGTTAACGGTAAATGGGACAGCACGTTGCCATTTTCAACTACGCAAAAGCCCCCTTGGCTGGATAGAACGGTATTCGCAGCCAATATCATATCTTGCTTGTTATGCCCCACGACAAGCAAGTTATGGTTATCGTGCGAATAGGTGGTAGCCACTGCGCCACGTTTAATCGTATCTCCCCCGATTAAACCGTAAGCACGGTTACCGTTCTTGCCATACCGTTCAAACGTAGCAATGAGTGCATGTTCACCATGTTCCCATAACAGTTCACCCTGCTCTACTTGTGCAGGTGCAATCCGTTCGCTTGTAAAAGTAGATCCATCCTTGACCATCATGATGCGACATGAATGTGTGCCATCCGCTACATCCAACTTCACAGTAAAATCCTGTTCCATAAGCGGATTGAGCTTTACACTTTGATAAAAGTGGGCAGGGAACTGGCACTTTACCTGTGCCTGATGGTATTCCTCAAATTTATCAAATACCTTGTGACCATCCTTGTAGACTTGCTCCACATCAAACTGCTCCAAATCCGATAGCAGGACAAAGTCGGCTATTTTGCTTGGGGCAATGGTACCGCGGTCATGCATACGCATACGGGCAGCAGGAGTATACGTAGCTGCATAAATCGCATCCTCCGGCTTCATTCCCATCCCGATCGCTTTACTTACGATGTGATTCAGATGTCCTCGCTCTACAAAAGAATCCGGCATCACATCATCCGTTACGAAGCAAAAATGTTGTGCCACATCCTCCTGAATGAGATAGTCCATCACCTCAGGGGTCATGGATTTTTCCTGGATCTCAATAAACATCCCGGCGGCCATTCTGGCCTTCATACCTTCAATGCTTTGATGGGTATGATCCGAGCCTATTCCTGCATAGATCAACTGATGCAGATCCAGATCAAGCAGCTGCGGTGTATGACCTTCAATAATCAGCTCTGGGTAGTGCTCACGCACATGACGTAAGATGCGGTTCGTTTTGCTCTCAGGATCACGAATGACATCCACATAATTCATAATTTCACCCAGACAGATCATCTCGCCCGTCTGCAACAAAGTATCAATCTCGGGGATGTCAATCTCGCCCCCTGAGGTTTCCAATGGCGTCGCCGGTACAGAGCTAGGAATCCCGTAAAACATATCAGCCACGCAATCTTTGCTGGCTTCCATCATTTCCCGAATGCCTTCCAATCCAAAAACATTCGCCATTTCGTGCGGTTCCGGTACAATTGTCGTGACCCCATTGCGAATGAGTCCATAGGAAAAGGTCGCGGGGGTGACCATCGTACTTTCGATATGCAAATGGATATCGATCAGGCCGGGAATCATATATTTCCCGTGTCCCTCCACAATTTCAGTAGCCTCAAAAGACTCCAGACCGCGCTGACCAATGTACATAAATTTGCCGTCAAGTATAGCCACATTGCCTTCCTCGAACGTTTTGTAGTAGCTGTTATACACCTTAACTTGTAAAATCATTTTGTCTGCACGCATGATGTATCTCCTTCATCGAACCCGCTGATTATTGGACCAGCACCATTTTATCTGCCGGAAAATGCAGGGTAACCCGTTGACCACTCAAGTAAGGCGTATCCATTTCCTGATTAGCCGTAAAGTTTCCCTTCGCCGTCTCTACCACGTACTGGTAGCTACGCCCCAGGTAAGTACTTACCTTAATGATACCGGGAAGCTCATTTTCCCCTGTCTCGTTGCCTTCTGTTCGAATGACCAAATCATCTGGGCGAATAGCACCTTGGCGAGCACCCGGTTGGACTGTACCCTGATTACGTATTACGCTAAACGAAAGGTCACCTGTATTCAGTCGAATACGCTCTCCTTCTTCCGTACGCTCGTCAAAGCTTAGAAAATTATTAAACCCAATAAAACGGGCGACAAATTCGGTCGTCGGATATTTAAAAATGGTCGATGGAGCATCTAATTGCTCGATGTTCCCCTTATTCATAATCGCAACCTGGTCAGAAATCGAAAAACATTCCTCCTGATCATGCGATACATACACGGTAGTGATGCCCAGTTCCTGTTGAATACGGCGGATTTCTACACGCATATTCACACGCAGGTTAGCATCCAAGTTACTTAGAGGTTCATCAAACAATAGCAGGTCGGGTTCAATTACCAGTGCTCGTGCAATTGCGACACGTTGACGCTGTCCGCCTGATAGTTCGCCAGGGAAACGTTTTTCGAATCCCGCCAGGCTCACCGTATCCAGCATGGTCATAACACGTCGTTTTACATCATCTTCTTTTACTTTACGCAAGCGTAAACCAAAGGCGACATTATCAAAAACCGACAAATGCGGGAAAAGCGCATAACTTTGAAATACAAAACCAAAGTTCCGTTTATTCACTGGGACTCGGGTATAATCCTTATCGCCAAACAAAAATGTCCCTTGTTTAGCTTCGAGAAATCCTGCAATAAGACGAAGTGTAGTCGTTTTGCCACAACCACTCGGTCCAAGCAACGAGAGCAATTGCCCTCGTTCGAGCTGCAAATCGAAATCCTGCAAGATCAGTTGGTTGTCATAAGCGACCGAAACGCGATCCAGAGTAAGCAGTGCCATAAGGTTGAAGCCTCCATTACCTTTTAGTGAAGTAAGACAATCCCATCAGTCGTTCAATCAAGAACATCAGGATACCCGTTAAAATCATCAGCATAACCGAAATTGCTGCAATCGTCGGATCAAAATAATTTTCGACGTAAGTCAGCATTTGAATAGGCAGGGTGCTGAAGCCCGGTCCTGTCATGAAGACGGAAATGTCGACATTGTTGAATGATTCCAGAAAGGCAATCAGGATAGCCGCAATAATACCTGAACGGATGTTGGGTAGAACCACCTTGAAAAAGGTTTCCAGCCGTCCAGCTCCCAAACTAAGCGCTGCTTCCTCAATCGCAAAATCAAAGTTAGACAAGCTGGAGGCAATGACCCTTATAATGAACGGCAACATAATCACCGTATGTCCGATCAAAAGTCCAGCGTATACTGGCAAATGGTACACAATGATCAGATAACGCAGCAGTGTAAAACCAAGCACAATACCGGGTATAAGCAGCGGGGAAAGGAACAAGGCATTCAGCGCATCCTTCCCGCGAAACGAAAAACGACTAAGCGCATAAGCGGCTGGCATAC
Source organism: Paenibacillus jamilae (assembly GCF_050482105.1). Classification (GTDB taxonomy): domain Bacteria; phylum Bacillota; class Bacilli; order Paenibacillales; family Paenibacillaceae; genus Paenibacillus; species Paenibacillus jamilae_B. Next base: position 79,168 of record NZ_JBCNHI010000003.1, read on the forward strand.
CGATGAGCAGCGCCAAGATATTGCCCAGCAAAGAGACGACGATCGATGTTTTGAATGTGGACATAAACAAATCCACTTCGAAAATATTTTCATACCAGCGCAAGGAAAAGCCCTGCGGAGGAAATTTTAATACCGTGCCCGGCTCGAAAGAAGTGACCGATATGATCAACAGCGGACCGAGCAGAAAGATGAAGACCAGCAGGCTAAAGAAGCCTAGTCCGTAATGTTTCTCCCGCATATCCACCTACCCCTTCGGATTGAGTTTATGGGCCGCCTTATTTAAGAGACCGACCACGATAAATGTAATAGCAATCATAATTGTCGCGATAACAGAAGCTAAAAACCAATCGTTAAGCGTCATCGCATTTTGATACAAAAATGTAGCGATAACCCGCTGTTTTCCTCCCAGCAATGCTGGAGTCGTATAAGCCGTCAAGCTGCCCACGAAAACAAGAATGCTTCCAATGATCAGTCCTGGAACAGATAGCGGGAATACAATTTTACGAAATGCGCTGAATCTGGAGGCTCCAAGACTCTGCGCAGCATGGACAAGGTCACCGTCGATATTTTCAAGCACACCAATCAGTGAAATGATCATCAGCGGCAAAAACAAATGAACCAGACCAATAATCATCGCTGCCGGAGTGTACAAAATATTCAGCGGCTCATCGACGAGCCCCAAACTGATTAGCACGTTGTTTAATAAGCCCTTGCGGCCCAAAATGACCATCCAGCTGAATGAACGCACTACAGGGCTCGTCAACAAGGGAAAGATGGCCAGCGCTAGCAAAATCCCTTTACGACGCGGGGCCTTTTGTGAAATATAATAAGCCGTCGGAAAACCGAGCAATACGCATACGAGGGTCGTTACGACACTGACCTCCAGCGTAGTCAGCAGTATTTTCAGAAAATAAGGGTCCTTGAAGAAATGGAGATAGCCTTCTAGGGTGAATGAGCTGTTCTGTACGAAGGTCGAACCGATCGTCAACACAATCGGAATGACCATGAACACCGCCAGAAAGAGCAAACCTGGCAGCAGCAGCCAATACAAGTATGTTTTCTTCATGGGTAGCTCCTTGCGGTTATCAAAATGTTATTCCTTGTTCAGCACCTGGATAAACAGCTCCAGAAAAGCTTCGCTGTCCACCTGTTCGCACACCGTCATATTGGGACTATGATTAAGCCGGTTCTGCACATCGCCTACCGTTTGTCCGTCACATATACGACTGGAGGTTTCCACGTCGACATATAACAACGAGGTATCTACTAACCTTAAATTCAGTGCGACCCCTACGGCAAGCGGGTCATGAAGTGCACACGCTTTTACCCCATTGCGTTCTTCATAACGCTTGGTATAAACAGCCGTGCTTTCAGCTACATAATTACGAATCTCCGGACGGGTCAGACGAGCAACATGATCCGCAGTCAGCAGCGCCTTCCGTGTTACATCCAGCCCCACCTGTATTAAACGACCAAAGCCTGCGTGAAATACGATCCGTGCGGCCTCAGGATCCGCATACATGTTATACTCCGCTACAGGTGTAATATTGCCGCACCCGTGAATAACACCGCCCATAAAAATGACCTCATGGACGTGATTCGTCAGATCGGGACGCTTCAGCAGCGCCAACGCCAGATTAGTAAGCGGTCCAGTACAAACCAGCGTTACTTCCCCCGAGTGAGCCATCACGGTATCAATGATGATATCCGGCGCAAAACCTTCGGATGCAGAGATGGCTGGGACCACTCCACTCAATGCGCCTCCGATGCCGTCTTCTCCATGAACACGGTGCTCGTGCAGGCCTTTGCGTATTAATGGTGCCTCTGCTCCCTGGTAGACCGGAATATCCGGTCTATCCAGCAGATTGAGGATTTTGCAAGTATTCAATGTTGCTTGTTTAAGTGAAACATTACCGCATACCGTAGTAATCGCTTGGATGTCCAGCTGGCCACTTTTGGCTGCGAGTAAAATACCCAACGCATCATCAATGCCTGTATCTACATCTAATATGATCTTCTTCATTATTGTGCAACTTCCCGGTTCCAGCGATCTGTCCATGCCTTGATGTGATCGTTAACGAATTTCATATCCAGCTTGGTCAGCTTATTCACTACATCTGCACCGTACGTAATTCCCTCTGTATCCGCACCGGAGAGTACCACCTGTGTGTTCACCGGAGAATCAACCTTTGCCTTCGCGGATTTTTCTTGAACTTCCTTGCTCAGCTGCCAGTTGATAAATTCCTCAGCCAGTTCCTTCTGATCTGACCCTTTCACTACATTAATCGTATTCATTACTGCGTAGGCACCCTCACTAGGAGCTACGAATTTCGCTCCTGGCACAGCAGCCTGCAAATCTTTGAAGTACATTTCCATAATCGGGCCGCCTGCAATTTCTTGCTGGCTAAACATGTTCACAAACTCGGACGTTTTACTATAAAACTTAACAATATTCGGACTCAGCTCTTTCAGTTTCCCAAAGGCTTGATCTTCATTAAATTCCTTGCTACCCGCCACCTTGGAAGCTGCATCCACCATCATCGGTCCAGCAGTTGCCGTAATATTCGGCAGAGTCACGTTTCCTTTGAATTCATTGCCCCACAGGTCGACCCAGGAGGTCACATTCTTCTTCACCAGCTCCGGATTATAGGCAATACCGAGGCGTCCGACTGTATAAGCAGGGCCATATTCCTCACCCAGTGGTGCTTTGGCGATATCATAAATTTGGTTCAGGTTTGGCACCTTACTGCGATCCAACTTCTCGAATAGCCCTTGTTGAATTCCTTGTTGGGCATAATAATCAGACAGATAAATCAGATCGACGTCACTGCTGCCTTGGCTGATTTTGTTCAACCGTTCCGCGTTATTTCCGATTTCTACAACAATATCAACGTTATGTTCCTTTTCAAAAGGCTCGTACACTTCTTTATTAAAAAAGTCCTCGGAGAAGCCCCATGTGGAAATAACCAGTTTCTTTTTCCCGTCGGCTGAGCCATCTTTTCCATCTGCCTGACCACCTGTAGCATTGCTGCCGCAACCTGCCAGTACCACAGATGCCAAGGTCACAGCCATAAATCCTTTAAACCACTTTTTCATATGAAACTCCCCCTGTTTTTAATCTGCACACCTTTATGACACAAAAAAGAAAAGTACTCTTGTAAAACAAGAATACTTTTCTTCGTAAACAAAGAATAAGTTGATCCCGCTGCGCGTTATAACAGGTTCTCCCCTCAGATAGATCCGAAGCGAAAAGCCGAATATCCAATTTTATTAGGATTCCTTCAGTATGATGTTCGTAATGGCCCACTGCGTTGCTGAATCATAGTCGCGCAGTAAAGCTTCTATATCGAGCTCCATATCCTCAATCAGCTTCTCGCGAAGTCTCTTCTTATACAGCATGGACATTCGGAAATCCACTTCCAGCTTCAAGCCGGGGGCTTCCACTTCCAATGCCGCCGAGCGTGGAGAACGCCGGTGCTTCGCAACAAAGGTAACAATATTGTTCTCAACGGTGGCCCGCAACAGCGTAGTCCCGAAGCCGAACAGTTCCTTTGACACTTCATTGTAAATCTGGCACATCCGCTTCTTACTTTCGTTACTGTCGAGCAGCGTCATGAACCCACCCTCATCAGCATATTACGTACAATCAATCTTTCAACACGATAGATTATACATAAATATGCGATAAATAGCAAACTAAAATCCCTGATTCAATAGTATACATCGCGAAAAAACGAACAATATGTCGAACTTTGTAGCTTTAGAACATTTTTTACACTTACCGATTTCAAAAATCTCGGTTTAGATCCATCCTACCAAAGGACCGATAACAACGAAAGGAAATAAGTAGCTATTTCCATTGATCCTATGAAACTTACATTAACTGTAGTGAGCATAACAATGCTCCAACAATAACAGCAACCTTAAAGCTGTAGACTTCACAGGTACTTTCGTTGCCATTTGCGGAGCGATCATTTTTTTCTACTATATATTTCTTCTACTATATATGTAGTTTTTATGTAAACAAATTAAACCGTACTCCGCAGAATCCCCCCTAGCGGTTGTACGGTTCCTTTAAGTTATGTAACTGGCTACAGTAGCAGAAAGTTATGCTTGTCACCATTGGGCTGCCCGTTTACGTTTTTCTTCCCGTCGATCGGCTTCCTCCATTTTGCGAATATAACGTTTAAGCTGCTCTTTGTGGTCATCCAGCTCTTGTATCCGTGCCGTGGTTCCTTGGAGAAACATCTCCATTTTACGTGTTAATTCCGCAGCCGACTCGCCCCGCCAGTCTTGCAGACGGCTATATATATTTTTCATCTGTTGCTCCTGATGCTGAAGTCTTTGCTTTAGCTGTTCGCACTGCTGTACAGCCCTTCGCAGATCCCCCAGGCTCAAAGATATTCTGCTCATCTCTTTCGCCTCCCGTTGTGTTCTTCCAGCTGCGCTTTCTTATTGGTCCACCATCGCAAATTCCTGGCCCTTGCGATCGATATACTCTGCTATCTCAGTAATCGATTCCTGATACCAGCGATTAATTCGATCCAGTGTCGCCGTAGCACTATGCGCAAGCGGGGTCAAAGACTGACTTTCACTTGTGCCGATATGAGCCTGAAACAACTGAATGGAAGCTCTTGTATCGCTAGAAAATCCATGCAAGCTAGAACGCATCTGATTAGCCGCATGCTTTAGCTCTTCGGGTGTTAATTGAATTGTTCCCCCATTTTTATTGCCTACAAAATAAGCTCCACTATTAACGCGGCCATTTTGTTGTCCTGCCCCCATCAAATTCACACCTAGTGCATTAGCAGCGAACTGTCCCAAGGCACCCCACTGTCCACCGTAGCGTTCGACCAAATCGCCCATGACTTGCTTGAGCTCTGCCTGCGCAGCCAGCATTTGCTCGTACGCCTGGACCCGCGGATTTCCTTCGACCAATTGTCCATCCATGGTGTACAACGGATTGCTAATATTGCCGTTTTCATCAAATGTAAAATTTTTCATACTGTGAGTGTGCTCTCCACCTAATACAGAATTATAGAATTTGGTGAATGCATCTTGCTGCATCATAGGCAATGTAATCGGAACATAAACAATAGGAGTCCACTTGGGGCCCAGAAAAAGTCTTTCCAATTCGGTTTTTCTTTCCAAGGGAATTGAAACAGGAATAGTAAACTTGGCTACGTTGGCAGTCTTATAATCACTCCCAATATGATATGTTTCCCCCACATGTTGGTTAGCCTTAGTGGCTCCCCCACCAACGCTATCTCCGGGATGGGCAAAAGCCACATTAGTCTTCTTGAATTCTCCTGCTTTTACCCTCTTTTGAAGATCTTCAGGCAATAAATGTACAATGCCCGGAGCAGCAAAACTCACGGATGATAAACCATTTTTCACTGCAATATATTCTGCTTCTGCACCGCCTAAAGAATGACCTGTCGTAGATATTTCAGCAGCGGGATACTTCTTCTTCACTTCATCGTACAGTGTTTGAGCTTTTGTAAATTGATTATCCTGATACTGGGCCTCATACTGATGAAATGAACTTTGTACCTGTGGGGGGAACTTTTTTATCTCTTCTTGATTATTTACATAATAATCGTGAACTTGGTTTAAATTTTTTGCTCGTCCACCCACGACGTCGTTGATGTCTGTTCCTATGTCCATCATTCTACTCCATAGTGGTCTTCCTCCTGGCTCTGTACCCCTATACCCTATGATCACCTGATTGCTATCCTCATTATGAAAAACGGTCGCATCGAATCCAGAACCATTTGTGTCATGTAATAGTTTCTCGTCTAAATCAACAACCCTCCAACCAGGAATATCTTCATTTTTATAAGTCTTTGGATCAATATCCAATAGGTAAGCCTCATCTGCTATCTTCCAGTACGTTTTTTCGCTAATATACTGCAATTATTTCCCCACCTTGTCTAATCACCTAATATATTATAAAGTTAGAAAAAGTTGATACTTTCAAAAAAGGAGCATCTAAAAATTGAAAAAGAAAAAATTTTGGGTTACTGCTCTTATCTTAATCTTCATCCTAGTAGGAGCTCTCTATTACATGCAGTACGCATCAAATGTAAAAAAAGAAGAAGCCGTTAGAACAGGTATTCCTATTGGAAAAGAATACATCAAAAAATATTATAGAGCTGATTTCATATTTAAGAGTTATGACTATATAGGTAGCTATGTTAATAATACAGTTCATCTAATCGGCTATATAAAAGGACATGAAGGTCAATCGATATCTATTGCTTACGATTTTGAAAAAAAGGAAGTGCTTAGTGTAACCGGACCGGATTGGTTCATTGACAGTCGATACCCTAAAAAGAATGTTCCACCATTTTAAAAATCAACCATTTGTATGAAAAAAAGGCATATTAAGTTCATTCCAGTTCAAGAATACATTTTTCCAATCTAAGGAAGTAAAATCATTATAATATTTCCTGTTTACTTGTGGTATAGATGAAGGTGAAAATAAGTATAAAGTCGTTGGTTACTGCATTTCTGGTCGCGGTTCATACCTAATAACGATTGGGACTTTGTAACTGTATGTTAGGAGAAGAGTACATAAATGAACATACCTTTTAAGCTATGTCTAATACTTTTTATGGCGCCACTTATTCTAGCAGGATGCGGGTCCACAGTATCTCAAGAAAAAGAATTAATAACCGTTGCCACTCCTATCGCTGTGGAATTCATTAAAGAGCACTATAATGCCGACTTCATATTAAAGGATTATGTTGTAGATGATCCTGCTGTCCACTCTAGAATATATCTGTATGGGTACATTAAGGGTCACGAAGACAGTAAAATTACCATCTACTATAGTTATAAAACCAAAGAAGTGATCGACGTCTCTGGGCCAGATTGGTTTATCAACAGCGAAGTTCCCAAATACAAGACCCTTTCTTCCTGAGAAGAGCTATTATAAATGTTACGTCTAATTTTTACCAAATTAAGAAGTAGTATAATTATAGTGCATCCTATTTACGAGTGATATAGTCGAGAGGAAAAATAAGTATAAAGTCATTGAATTCAGTATTTCTGGTCACAGTACATAGCTTGGGCGGAATAGGTCTTTGTAACTGTATGTTAGGTGAAAGTTGCACAGATGAACATTCTCTTTAGTTGGGCTACTAAAAATAGTAAATAAGGCTCCTAAGGAGCCTTATTACTCGTTGCCTGACCCGTATACCGTTTGTCACTTTGGGTGAGAGGCTGATTTACATAAATAAAGGGATATTCGCCTTTGCTTATTTTACGTTTCCATTCCTGGACGATATCCTCCTGAGTTGGCGCTTTCTCATTCACGATTGCTCCTGTAGTTTCTTTAGCCATGCTTCTCCCCCTCTCTTGGTGATTTTATTTACTGCGTCTTTATCTTTTCTCCAGTCATTTTAATGTTACCGTCCATTTCGACCAAGCTCGTTTTACATTTTAAACCGATGGCATCTTTGGCTGTGACTTGAATGGTGTTCCCCGCATTGAATACTAGGTTTCCATCTGCCTTAACACGGATGTCCTTTTTACTCCGCAACTCAATCCCGTGGTCATCCAGTAGCCGAATCACTACTTCATCGTCGTTCCCCGTGATTAAAATTTCATTTTTCTCAAAAATAATAGCTTTGCGGTACTTGGTCATAAAAATCTTCGTGGACGGGTCCTTAATAAAATCACCGCCTTTGGATCTCTTGCGGATCGAGTGGGTTACAAGGGCGTCCTTTTCTTTAGCGGTCGGAAAGTAAATGTCTACAAAGTCAAACAACTCCGGCATACAGTACCATCCTGTGTTTCCTTCTGATGTATAAAATGTAGCCGTTGGAAAAGCGTAGGTTTCCTTAACGTTCGGCTTAACCTTGTCCATTTCGTAAAAGAAAACCTTCACGTGGTCCTGCTCGATTCCAATAACCTTCGATTTTAACGAGATACCACGAATACTTTCATTTTCAATCAAATCCTGTTTCATTCCATCCGCTGTAGTCAGCACATACTCATGCCACAAAGCACTATGACGTATAAATGCCACAGACTGCAGGACGTATAAAGTTTTCCCTTTAAATTTAACCTCAGTCCCCATTTGCAGCAGGACATCTTTGGCCCCTGTCGTTTGCACTTTATAATACAAAAGGTTGTCGTCCTTACCTGCCCCTGGTTTGTTTTTTCTGGTCATGGAGTAGTTATACTGCCTGAGCTCCCCTTGATTGACGCCGTCTGGTAATCCAAAATAAAACTGAGGTTTTTCTCCAATCGGATCAGGTATTAGTCCCCAACCGAGCCGTGACGCTATACGTTTCAGAAACAACCAGTCCGTCTCATCAAATTGCATCGTAAATTCCTGTAAAAGTTGATCCTTCAACCGGCTCGTACAATTGGCTTTGGGATAGGATTTGAGCACGTGTTCAAGCAATGCTTGCAGCTTCATCTTTACATTTTGAAAAGATTGTCTATGCAGCACTTCATCCAGCTGGCTTGTATAGGATAGAGCTTCGACAACCAAATGAGCTACATTGGACACCAACTTGATCCTGAACTGTGTGACTAATCCCCGAAACAACACAATCTGTGTATGATCATCATTCATATAAGAAACAACTAACTTCGCCCCTGCCTCCATATGATCTGTGTACTCTTCCATTTGAGTCCCAGTTAACACACCTGTCAAAAAGACTTTCACATGCTCATTCATTTTCTGTACAACTTTAACTTTCGGATTTTTAAGAGATAAAACCGTCCCGTTATACTTGATGATTGGATATCCCATGTTACCGCTCCTTTTTATCGGTTAGTTTACGTTTATCCGTTGTTTGCTTACGTATTGAACGACATCTTTAATGGTTTGATTATGTCCCTGATCGTTAAGAGTCTCATCTAATGCAGGGAGCGTGGTAAAAGTTTTATTTTTTTTCTGAAAATAAATATCCGCTATAGGGAATTCATCAACTCTACCAGGCCCATGAATCCCGTTGTCAACATCGGCAATGATGATAACATCCTTCAATCCATCCTTATTCACATCCTTGAAGGCCACTGCTTCTACTCCTCCGTAACGTGCAACCCACTCACGGTTCCCGTAGAAATTGGGGAATGGATATAGAATATGTCCTTGGTCATCCAGTAGGAAGAAAAAGAATTTACGAAAACCTTCTGAATACCCATATGTGGATACAAAACGTACTTTTCCAAAGCCTTCGAGAGTAGTTTGAAAAGACTGCGACTCTTCAATTTCATATTGGTCGGTATCCAATTTTTCACCGCCAACTGTGGAAACAGACTGATCCTCAACAGAACTTAGCTCACTCCATAGTTTCTCATTCTGCCTGATATTCTCTGGAATTTGTGCAAAATGAATTTCATACTCCGCATGGTCCCCTACTACATGAGCCATAGGTACACTCATTCCCAACGAATCATTTGTGAGATAACTAAACGATTCCATTTCTACTTCCGCAAGCGAACCTTTGGTTGCATCCGCATTTGTTAACAATTGAATCAAGTCATCTTTTGTGAAATCACCGATTAACCCTTGTTGCTCCGGCTGAACAGTTGTAATCTTCCCGCTTTTTATAAGCTCAATAAAAGGTTTCTCGACTTTTATCAGATCTCTCAATCTTATTCTTGAAACCTGCCTCATATCCAGGTTCGTGGTATAAAACATATGAGTAGCATAGGCTGCATCCTTCATATAATGAATACCCGTATATTGAACACTCAAGAATCGTTCACTTTGTCGTTTGATCTCATAATCAATTTCGACATGGACTCCGGCATTGGAATCCGCATAGTTTTGTAATCCTTCTAAAGCATCAGTCTTAAGAATTTGGTTTAAAGATTTCTGCTTTGCAATATCCTTGAGTTTTATAATTTGAGGGTATTTAATCACTATTCCATTTCTTGAATATTCTTTTTGAATGAGTTCATAACTTTGCCGTTCACTATAAGTATTCAAGGCGCTGCTATATTCGGAATCAATACGGACTTCTCCACTTTTGGAGAACTCAATGATAAGGTTTTGTTCAGAATCATCACTGTCTATTAAGAAACCATCGCCGTGGTCTAAAACTCCGATACTCATGCTATCATGTTGTCGATTCTCTAAAATAAACTCATCTGTATTCTCGTTCAATTCCCACGCATCCGGAAGCTTTATCTTATCTGTTACTATTTCTTTCTGTGTCCATTTTTCTCTGGAGAATTCCCACAACGCAACAAATACGGGATCTGGATGATATATGGAAACATGTCCCCCTAACCACAACTGTATTCCTTGGTCTGAATCTCGAACCACAAAGTCTGTAGTCAATTCTGGCCCGCCATCCTCAATCATCTGGGCGTGTACAAGTTGCTTCGAACTCCACCACTGAATAAATGTGTATTTATCTCCGATCGTATCTGTCAGGGTTTTAGGTGCTCTATAATTCACAATTCTAACGTTTAGCTGCCCACTTTTTAACTGAAACGATTTTGTTAAGATAGTGAGATTATTATCGAACTTTTCTACTAATTCTTCATCCTTCATCTCTGAACTTTCAGGATCATTTAACAACGAATTAAGTTCCTGTGTGAACTCCTCAAGCTTATTTTGTCTGGTATCAGAATCCTTATTTTCATCGTTGACTATATGAAGTTTTTTCACTAACGTATCCAGCTTTTTCGAATAGGAAGTTGTTTTATCGTCATTTTGGAGAGATAGTACATGATTTGTTTCAGTTGCTGGAGAATCCTGTCCCTTCATGCACCCATTCAGCACTACACAGGAAATGAGTAGTAACAGGACGCAACAAGTTCGCCCGTACTTCAAGTAATTCATGCTGGATATCACACTTTCTACAATTTATCGTTCATCTCTATACTCATAATCTTCCACTTGCCTGACTGCTTTTCTAATGTAAATAGAAGTCCTTGGTTTGATTCCTCTTCTTCTGAGCTACTCTTTACCAAAAACACCCGCTGATTAGCCTCATTAGCAATCTCTTTTATGTTCAGATCTAATCCCGTATAGTCCATAGCGGAAAAATCTATGATATCTTCAAAATGATTTTTCGAGCTTGCTGACAACGCAGTGAATTCCGCCATTTCAGGCAAGTGTATCAAGAAGCGATTCATAAGATAACGATCTTCCAAATAATTTTGAATAATATCTTTGGGAACCGTGGGATATACAAATTTTTTATTTCCATTCTCGTATAGTACTTTTGTTTTTTCGGGTCCGGTGCTGTCGAATTTTTGATATGTTATTATCGTATGTTGTTGAATATCCTGAAAACGGTAGTAACTCACATCCTCAAAAACACCATCTTTATTAATGTCCTCTAGCTTCCTGCTCCCTTGCCCTGTTGCTTCTGGATAACTGTAATTAAGGTTGTTAATTTGGTTATGGTTCAAAGCAAATATAGAGAAGCCTTCTGCCTCATTCACTTCGCTAGTTGAATATACAACTATAAATTTTTGTTCTGTTTGATCTAATTTCATAATTTTCATGTCTGTATTAAGATGTGCAACCATAACTGGGTCCTCTAATTTACCAATGATATGATAGCCAGCATCCTTCCGGACTACAAATATGTTGTCAATCACCCCTTTTTCTAACCCAAAAGCAAGCACGTATTCCGGCTTTCCATCAAGGTCCAAATCTTCTCTTAGCATTTTCTGAAGCTGCTCATTTGGGGGTTGGATTTCCTTTATAAACTGATCTAAGGTGTTAGAATCTTGCACATTAGTTTTCCCAGTATCCTCCACAGTAACTTTACTAGTATCTTCCGTTATCTCAGGACTAACAACAGTTGATGTAGATGGTTTAGGAGCGATATTTTTTACCTCGGCCTCTTTATTCACACCACAACCACTAAGAATTAAAACAACTAAAACGAGTGCAAATAACTTATCACTAATCACACTTTCCCTTCTTTCAAAATGCCTATTTTATGATAGTTTGATTACCTTGATGAAGCCTGTGTAGGTTCAGGACAAGCCGTTGCAGGCATATTCTTATATACGGGTATTCTAAAAGTAAGAGGTGCATCTACGGTTTTAAGACCCTTGGAAAAGCGATCCGATTTTACATAAGCATCCATAATATTCGTGGCATACTGCTTACTAACAGTTCCGTTATTCCTAAAGGAATTTACATTCCACTTTAAGCTATAAAGCGTATCTTGCCCTGTTTGAATATAATTTCTATAAATCCATTTACCTCCACCAATTATTGCACTATCGACAGAATTCCAATTCTCTGACTTAGCTTTTTTTGCACCATTTTTGAGCGCACTCCCATCGTTTGCGCCAATGCCATACATATTGTACCATCCGATATATCCCGGAACCTGTCCCTTACCTAAAGTTGAAGTTCCGCCCCCTGATTCAACCATAGCTTTTGCTGCTAAAAATACTGCACTCGCTTCATTGCCACCTGCCTTTAAGAATACATCCCCTTTATTAGCCAAGCTCTTGCTGAGCACTTTATTAACAGCATCTTTATTTTGAGTGTTCTTATCATACTTTCCCGACAAAAATTGAAATACACGAGATTCAGTCAGAAAGTTACGCGGGTCTAAAAAATATGAAACTGCTTTAGGGGAAGCGGCGTTATATCCTCTATCATATTTGAACTTAGGGTCTCTCCAAGATGGTGAATATCCATATTTGTCTACTTCCGTACACACCAGTCCATTTTTCATTTCTGCCTTGAGAAAACTATTAAAATCTACATTCGTTTCTTCTGCTATAAAGCGCCAAGAAGGATGCTGCTTGTGTAATTTTATTAGAGCTGGCCTGTATGATTCCGGAAATTTAGCAAGCTCAGCTTCAAAGCTATCATTTCCTGATTTATCAGGAGGTGCTTGTTCAGTTTTAGAACCATCCTTTGATTTATTGGTAACTGGTTCTTTTGGTGGTTCTTTAATACTAGTATCGATCAGCCCCAACTTCTCTCGAATGGCTCGTCCCACCTTCTCAGCAGCTAACTTTTCCCTGATATTCCCGCTTGCCTCTGCAGTCATCCAGCGGATTGTTTCTTTTTTCATTTCCTCTTGAGCCCACTTGGGGAATGTGGCCATTTCACGTAATTTGCTTCGTAGCCCCTCTGCTAGCTTTTGTGCTTTACGCATGCCTACCTCATCACCGTTGGCTTGAGCGATGTACCAGTCCTCTTTGTATTTACGCAGCCAGGACTGGGCCCAGTCGGGGTAATTCAGTTTCTGTTTCTTCTGTTCTGCCACCAGATCAAAAGCCTGTGCTTTTCTGTGTGCATTAGCGGTTGTTAAAGCTTTCAACATAGGGGTTGCACCAAACGTTGGCTCTTTCCATTTCATAGGCTATCTCCTTTGTTAGGGATGCTAGAAGAATCGTATCTCCGACATACATGTATCGTGATATTTGGTTCCTCGCTCTACGGCCTCAATCGTTATTTTCACAAAAGAAGTATGAATAGGTTTATCCAGAAATTCGTTTCTTATAAAATCATTATCTATCATCATGGTCTGTCCATTTGAAAACTCCAGTTTCATTCGTTTAACTCTATTATTTGCTTGGAAGGCATTGGATGACTTAGCTAAACCATTGATAAGCTTGAAACCGTTCAGTTCTTGTACAGAACCAAAATCAATTTTGATCCACTCTCCAATTCCGTCTCCCTTAACTCCTTCACACCAAGCTGTGCTCGCATCTCCATCCATGATGTTACGGGCAGCATAGGAGTTCCCTGCTTGGTCAGAAAGCGTAGAAGATGCGCTAATCTTCTTTGCCGGAATACTTTTCTGATATCGCATCAAATTCGTTGTAGTCTGCACCCATTGTTTAGGAACGGTGGGGAATCCTATCCTATGCATGATATCAGGGTATTTCATACGCAGATCTGTTTGAGTATCATGTTGTTCTACTTCTCCCGACGAGTTCAAATAAGCGGTCACGCGGCTATCCAAGGTTAAAACAGGAGCTTCAGAGGCCTTTTCCAACAACCTCCTCTGCTCATTCTTTAAATTCAACATAAATGTCCGGTTAGTATCGTTGTTGGTATAGACCAGTAGGTCGTTCTTAAGCCATTCTTTAACCTGTATATTCTCTTGCCCCATGCTGATTCGATTAATTTCTTTATTGTTCAGTAGATCGAAAATGATTAAGTTATTATACCCATCCTGTATACAGAGCTTCTTGCTATCTGGAGAAAAATGATCAAAAAGAGCAGAATCATCTGTGCCTGTATAGCTCAAAACATTGAGCTTTTTAGTAAGTCGTTCCTGAATACTATATTGATAAAAGTCCCCATTCTTTGTATAAATACATCTACTTAAATCAGGGGATACCACAGCATAGTAGCTATTTGGTATATTGAACTGATATAATTTCTTAGACGTGGATAAGTCATAGATTAGGAAAGCACTATAATTCAAATAGTTTGTTTCTCTGTATAAAACTATGACTTTGCCATCATCAGAGATTCGGTGTATCTCCAGTTCACTTTTAGGGAAATTCTCCTTATTGTTTACATATAACTCATCTACAATGTCATCTAAATCAATATAGGTATTGCCTGTAGAGTCATCCATATTCGCCAAATAGTCTAAAGACTCACTATCATTTTCTCCTTGAAGCCACATCCACTTTGTCTGTTTATTATTCTGTATTGGTTTTACTACCTGCTTTGTATTACTTTTGTTATATTCGCTCTGTGTTGCACTATCATTATGTTGGACACAACCATATAAAATTGAAAACGCCAGACAACATACTATTGTTTTCCTCATTCAACCCCCTCCCTCCTACACACTACTTTTTTTCATTGCTTATACTATTTCTCTCTGTCTTTTCGGTCAATTATAGCTAGTCCTTGAATCGATTCATTAGGTTTTTCTTTTAAAGAATGCTTCACCACACCTAGCACAATAAGAAATTGTGTAAACTCATCTTTATGGATCGTAATACAGCCAGTTGAAGTTTTATCAGGCAACTTATCTTCATCGTAACCCTTGTGAATGTTGATACCAGTTGCATTATGGGGCTTCCTGTTCTTACCTTTCGTTGAAGGTACCACTCCTCCATTTCTAACGCGTAACGCTGGATACCTCTTTTTTAGATTATTAATTTTGTGCCATCCACCTACAAATTCATATACCCCATCATTTACCGTGGCGTCCTCATTTTCATAGTCAGGAAGCGTACTAGCAGTTTTACTTGTATACTTAATCTCGCCATCTATCACCACAATTGCCATAGCTCCATATCGACCCTCTGGATGATCTTTTTGCTTATAACTATAAGAACCATCCCCTTCAAAGAAAAACACAAGCGGTGCTTTACGATTCGAGGACAGCTTCTTTTGAATGATACTGTTATTGGTATAATCGTTTACTCTGTACAGAGCCCGGGCTTGATTACCTTTTATGCCTTTACTACTTATATAGCTTTCAATCTTTTTCACCGCTACCAATCCATCTTTATAATCCTTAGGATCTAATGGCTTCGTTTCCTCTTTCGACGGTTTATCAGGAGTAGTCGGCGTCTTCTTGCCCGGTTCCGTTTTCGTTGTTGGAACTGCTGGCGTTGCAGGCTTGCTAACCTTAGGCCATGGAAGAATGCCATTGGCTACTTGATGCAGGTATACGGCCAGCACATCACGACCATAGCCCTTATTCTCCAGGCCGTATTTTTTCGCAAAATCGTGCAGTGCGGCGTTAAGCTCTTTATCCCAATCACCTGTAGTTGGTAGCTTGTACGAGAAGCTGTCTGGATACTTTTTGGCAAGCTTGTTCAAATTCTCTCTAGCGAGCTGGCTGTTCACGCCATACTTACTCCGCAGGGCCACCGCTTCCTTAGCCATAGCCTTTTGGTCGGCAACGGTCAGCTTATGAGCCGCATCGGCGTATTGCCCGGAAAGCTCCTCCAGCCGATTCGCATCGAGATAGGATTTAGCTGAATGCCCACGAATCAGTTCGTTAATTAGCACATGGTCACGCAGTTGGTTGGCAAGAAGATGCATCTGCTTTTGCTTGGCCTTGTCGCTTGCGCCGTGCGCTTCCCACCACTGGGACGTGTATTCATGCATTTGCGCTCTGGCCCAGGCAGGCATACGATCTATTTCTGCCACCTGCTGACGCAATTGCTTGGCCCTGGCTGCTGCTTCCTTGGCCCCCTTTTTGTCCCCTGCTGCCACGGCCTTGTAGTAGTCGGTTTTGTACTGAAGCAGCAAATCCTGCACCCACTGTGGAGATCCCTTCCCTTTTAATTCTTGAATCAGGGATTGATAAGCTTTCAGTTCGGCATCAGGCATCTGATTCTTCATGAACTTACTAGCCTTGATATGGAGCGTTCCATCGGTTCGGATATAGCTGTTTTTGCACGCCAGAGATATTTCGCGAGTAGCGGTCATCTGTACCTTTTTGCCATGCAGCACCAAGTCTGTATCGGCGTGAAATGTAAGATCATGATGGCTGTACACGTGAATACCCGAAGCAGGATTTAAGCGTACAAGTATCTTGTCTTTCTGGGTGGAGAGGGCTAATTCCTTATCATCGAATCTCGCCACTTTTTGTGTTTTGGTATGAAACAGCTTTCTAGACGGCTGGCTGATTTCATCTCCTGTGTAGTCTCTCTTACGCAGAGATTGAACTACACGAGCTTCCTTTTCCTTATTGGATGGAAAATACAAATGAACATGATCCCCAAGCTCGGGCATGCAATGCCAGCCGATCCCATCACCGGTATACATAGTGGGGTAAGAAAACCAGCACCCTTCAGCCTTGGACTGCGTGGAGTCTACGGACAAGTGAAGTTTAACGGATTCGTTTTCGCTATTTAATTCAATAACTTTCCCTTCAATAGAAGCACCTTTGATAAACTGATTATGTATAACCTCCCTCGGAATGCCCGCTTCTGGAACGAGAACGTAGTCATATGTCATAATACCTTGCTTCATCTCTGCATGAATCTGATCAATCACCCAATGCTTTCGCCGAAACAAGACCACATCTCCAAGTTCAAAACGTTTTGTATCCTCCACTTCAGCATACATATACTGGGGGCCTGACTTTGTTTTTTGGATTGAAAAGTTAATGCTGCTCAGCTCACCTTTCACCTGTTCTTTGGAGGTACCTAACCATAGTCGCGGAAATACGGATGTAATCTCGGCAATCAGACCAGTGTGCAGATGAGAGGCCATCCTTTTCAGAAACTCCCAATCACTCTCCCCATACTGAATAGTAAAGCCGCCGAGCTTTTGGTTACTGTCCGTCATGTCAATAAAATCGCCGTGTGGATAGCTATCTATAAGCTCCCTAAACAATTGATAATACGTCAAGCTGCTGTTTTGAAACGAACGATTTTTCCGTTGTCGATCCAGCATATATGTAAAAGAGGCTGCCTCTATGTACATGTGATATACACCATTTTTGAAACCAATTCTAATATGGGTGACGATTCCTTTAAAGATGCTTACTGTGCCTCGATCTTCATCCATCTCGTATACCTCTAGCACATCCTCATCATGGGCTAAACCATCATATTTCGCATGATCTTCATCCGGTATGAGAGCCGTGATGTACACTTTGCCGTGCTCATTTACCTTCTGTGTCAATTGAATATCCAGCAGACGGACAATTTCATACGGCGCATTCACTCTAATATTTCCATAAGTCAGCACAGCTCCTGCCAGTCCCATCTTACTCCCCCCATTTGTCTTAGCATGTGATGTTTCTACAATGAGTAGCTATTCCTGCCCATCTGACGTGAATGAAATTTTTCCGCACCACATGCATAGGTTCGTGGAGCAGCTCATCAGAGCCGGAGATTGATCTACGTATACATCCTTCTTTCCATTCAACCAAGGCATTGACACGCTCGGTTTGCAGGGCTGCGGAATGATTCTCCCAGAATTGCCCTTGTTAGCAGAAGAAACTGCAGGATTGTGCATACTACGGCACATGCCGAAAGATTGGATATGCGTCTGCGGGTGAAAATCCTGAATATTCCCCTGCAATTTATCACCAATACTAATCCCCCTGTTAGATGAAACACTAAACCTGCCCGAATGACTTCCATAGGTACAGTGTATCTGCGCCCCATCCACCACATAGCTCTCACTCATGATCGGACTCTCCTTTATATAGACGGCCTCTCCGTATCGACCTTTTGTAATTTCATCCCTGTCAGATTAAACTTCAACATGCATTCAGCCACATCTAGGTCCACAATGATATGCTGATTGGCATGCTGAACCCTGAATATCTTATGATTCTCGACTGCATATTCATCTAAAATGATTTTCTTCAGTGTACCGTCCCTATGACATTCGCTAAGTGGTGATAAACACATCAGGCTAGGCGGATGAGTCAGCCAATACCTCGTTTGCTGCATACGCTGCATATCAGCAAAAACAATCAGCTTCCAGCGTAATCCGGCTTGGTATATATCAAAGATTTCCTTTAGTTGCTCAGAAACAATGGCTACTGGTTGCTCTATAAAATCAATATAGTCCGCATCGCCTGATACATAACATTGCAAAATAGACTCTTCATCAGTACACAATGAGCGTTCTGCCCATTCCAACATTTGTCTACGATTTGTCTCTACTGGAAACATATACTCTGTAATACGATTATCCTGTTGAATCATGTAGTACTCCATAAGCTGTTGGATACACCACCTCACTGATTCCTTTATACTCTCCTATTCTTATTTCCAAATCGTTCTCGCATTTCAATGCTTGGAATTCAGGGAGTTGTACAGCCTGCTGTATAGCGTCTTTAGCTAATTTCAAAATGTATTGATGAAATTCCCACACAGCCTGAAGGACATATCGCTCGACATCAGGCTGAATAACCTTATTCATATAAGGTTTTCGAAGCTGATTCAGTTCGTCCTCCAGTTCTGCCAACAAGCTGAACGCCCAGCCTGCATCATAGGTTCCATGCCAAGGTTGAGGGTCAAAGTACCAATCCTTACCATACACCTCGATGACATAGTTATAATTGCGATCCATCAGATATGTGCGCCGCATAGAATAGGTAATATATCCGATGCTTATTTTGGCCATTTCTGCAGAATTCGCTTGCAGGCAGATCAATTGAAAGGACTGGATAAAAGAGAAGATAAGCTCTTCTTTTCTGTGCTCATACAAAGACGCCACCTGATGTAATTTCTGATTCAACACAGCTTCCCCATAGGTCTTATGGAAGTGATCTAGGGCTTCCAGTCTATTCATAATTCCACCTCTGAACCTATTATATAGAATATTTACATGATTTTACTGGTTCTATCCTCCTATTTAATTACACTTTTTTCATATGATGAGATTGCAAACGAATGTATAAAAAACCAAAAAAATCATTTTATGATTTCATAAATGTGTACTCGCATACCCCATACCTCTCAGAAAAACTGTAGACTAGACCTAGGAGATGAAGGTTTGTGCAAATGAATAGGTAAATCGAAGTAGAAAGCTCGGTTTATAATGAAATAATCATGTATAATTAACGATACGCTCCAACAACACTTTCAGAGAACCGGGAATGGGGTACACAAACTACTAGAGTTTTGATCACCACCACTTTGCATCAGGATTGGAGACACATGACTACTTCACCTACAGGTTTTTATAATAGTATTCAAGAAGCTACCGCACACGTCATTGATGTGCTGAGTGATATTTTACATGTAAATACCATTTTTATTGCCGCTAACGATGGGGTTACCAATGTGATCTTAGATTCATTTAACCGGGAAGAGGTACTGGTTCGCAATGGTGAGGAGCTTCCTTTTGAGCTTAGCTATTGCAGTCTGGTGCTGAAGCATTCAGCCGATTATCTCACCATTTCGGAAACGTCTACTCACCCGCATACATGTGGTTTAGATGTGACTAAAACCATTGGGAACCACTCATTTACAGGAATTCCTATTCGCATGAAAGATGGTCAGGCTTACGGAACCATTTGTGTTTTGGATGCGCCATCTGCCCATTTGACAGAAACGGAAATAAAGGCTCTTCAGGCTATGGCTGTATTTCTGGGTTATGTGGTAGAACTGGAAAAAGACAAGTTCGATGCTGAAGTCTCTTCTATGAACAAGCTGGATTTGATTTCTTCCCTGAGTAATAAAATTCGGTTTTCGCTCACTGAAATTTGGGGAGCCACGGATCTCATGCTGACCACGGAGTTAACAGAAGAACAACAGCAATATATGAGTATCATGGAGTCGAGCAGTCGCTCACTTATGATGCTGTTGAATAATATTTTGGATTATAGCAATATTGAATCCAGACAGATTGATGATCTTGAGGACCCGTTTGACCTGAGAACGATGATGGAAAATGTGTTGAGCTTGTACACAGAAGTAGCTGTGCAACGGAATTTAGAATTGAAGCTGGATTGGAATCTTGCCAGTTCGCCTATTTTTATCGGGGATGAGGCTAAAATTCGGCGTATGCTGATTAATTTGGTGGATAATGCAGTGAAGTTTACAAGCACAGGATCAGTCATCTTATCTGCGACCACTCAATCTGTGACCGATGCGCCTGAGGTTGAATTGGAAGTACGGGTGAAGGATACCGGAATTGGTATATCTCCGAATAAGCTGAAATTGTGGCTTGAGCATGACCATGGGTACTCTCCCTCATATGACAATCCCGGCTTGGGTTGGCAGATTACCAAACAGCTGTTGAAACGAATGAATGGTAAAATGACAGGGATTAGCGAACCTGGCAGAGGGACGGAGATCACGCTCCAGTTTACTCTGAAAATATACCAGGAGTCAGCCTGAAACAGCAGTAGGTTTGTAATCATATGGGGCGCAGATTATAGTAATAAAACCCGTGACCGATAACGTCACGGGTTTTAGCTATGAATACATACTAAACAGTATGATCACTTTATGCCACAGGTCCGTAAACCGTTGGCTTAGTAACGTTTGGGCGCAGCCAGCTTAGCCAAATCCGCCATATACGTAAAAAAGGCTTCAGGGTCTGTATCATATACCAGATTCACAGGACGTCCATCCGCCTGCTCCACCGTTCTGCCTTGACTTGGGCCCTCTGCGATAACGCTGCAATGCACGGTCTTTTTCTTGACAATGTCTGGGCGTCCTACAGATGCAGTAGTCAGTACATCCCATAGGTAATATGTTGAGTTGGTCTCACTGTACACAAGCGGAGGACATCCTGCGTAGCAATTGCCCAGGAAATCAATGCCTTCATATCGGCGCTCGGCAGCCCAACGATTGCGTACGGAAGGAGTTAAAGGCACTTTGCTTGTGCTTTCCAGCGCTACCAGATCAATGGTGATGCCGCTTTGCCATACCCGATATGCCGCTTCCGGGTCCCAGAACACATTCCACTCTGCGGTACCGTCATGCTCCGGCTCCTCCACATTCCCTTTTTCAAAGGTGCCGCCCATCCATACCAGCTTTTCAATCTTGGCTTCAATATCCGGTGCTTCATCCAGCGCCCGTGCCAGATCGGTTAGCGGTCCAGTGAATAGCAACAGCGTTTTACCTTCAGCTCCGCGTACTTTTTCGATCAGATGCTGATGAGCTGGCAGGGATGAAAGTGGTGCTTCCATTCGGCCCGATTCATTCAGCACGGGTAATGCATCTACATAGAAGGAATGTAAACGCCAAGCGGCAGGAAACGGATTTTTACCGCGTGAATTAGACTTGGCGACTTCAACAGGGCCTTTATTTTGTCCAAAACGATCAATAATTTTACGGCTGGCATCCGTCGCCGGCTCCAGGTAACCATCTGCTGGAATAACCGATACTCCGGTCAAATGAACCTGTTCCATCTGAAGCAGCATAAACAGGGATACTAGATCATCCACTCCACCATCATGATTAAAATAAACGTTTGTCTGACTCATCTGTCTCTTCCTTCCTTTATCCCCGTAAAACAGGCTTGTTCTTTTATCGGCAACCATCCTTCATTATGCCTGATCGCTTCACAGGAGTAAATGTGCGATAGAGCCTGAGTGAGCGTTTTTTTGTTGCTCCGTGCTTAATCAAGGTAGAAATGTGTGTAATAACAGGGTAGAATGATAGGTCCTAATCGGAAGCGTATGAAGGAGAGATGCATATGACATTTCGAACAATAGAAGAGTTGGAGCAGATCCGCAAAGAGTGCAAATCCATGGTGACGAAAAGGGCTGCAGCTTCGGGAGGAGCTGTATTGGTCCCGATTCCGGGAGCTGACGTTCTCGCAGATGTTGGCATATTGATGCAGCTGCTGCCTGCCATTAATGAAAAATTCGGATTATCTGAAAAGCAGTTGGAGGGTCTGGATGCAGAAACCAAGTCGATGGTGTATGGCTTTATCACCTCGGTTGGCAGCAAGCTGATCGGGCGACTTATCACCCGAGAAGCCATTGTGAATATTTTGCGGAAAATGGGAATTCGCATCGCCACCAAGCAGGTTAGCAAGTTTGTCCCGCTACTGGGACAAGGGCTAGCCGCGGCGATTGGCTTTACTGCCATGCGAACCATTGGCAATCGGCATGTCGAAGAGTGCTATGAAGTGGCTAAGCGCCTGCTGGAACAGCAAACTGCCGTAGATACGGCACGCAACTGGACGGTACCACAACAACCTTTAGATCCCGTGGGAGCTGATCGTTTGCCCAATCAGAATCCGGCAGCAGCGATTCCACTACTACCGGTATCCAATAAAGATTAATCTAATAGATTTAGTAGTCCTCAATTTGTCCAGCACGGAGTAACACAGGTCGGATAGCTCCTGTATCTCCGTGCTTTTAGCTATCTACCTTGGCTCCATAGGAGCGTGCCACTGCTACTGCCTGCTCGATATCCAACTTGGCTCCGGTGATGTTCAAATCTTTAAAATTGACACCTTCCATCTTCGCACCTCGCAGGTCCGTTCCTTGAAGATGGGCTTTGTGCAGTCTTACCCGGGTAAGATCCGCCTCCCGCAAATCTGCCTTTTCCAGATTGCATTCGGATAAGTCAGCTTCTTTAAATCGTATTTTTCGCAAATCCTGTTTTCTTAAATCGGCATGACGCAAGTTCGTATAAGACCAGTCTCCACCCGTAATCGTGATGCCGTCCATATTGGCACCCGCAAAATCTGAACCTACCAGCTTGCAGTTATCAAACCGGACTACAAACAGATTGGCGCTGGTGAATAGACAATTCGTAAAAGCAGATTCTTTGTAGTGAGATGCATTCAGAATGGCTCCGGTAAAATCACAGTCCACAAAGGTACAGTCTTCTACAAGCGACTCATTCATCTCTACGCCCCGAAAGCGACATCGGGTAAACTCGCAATTTCTCCACTCGCCTTCTCTGGCATCCATTGAGCCAAAATCACGGGATTCATAGACCTCATCTGTATAAAAGAACATATTCCCTCTCTCCTATTCCTTATTCCCGACACCAGGAAATCAGCATTTCGGCAACGACCGCTCAAAACCGTTTTTCATTTTTCCGAGCAAACTCTTCATCATCTTATGATCCTGTGGCGTAAACTCAGACATACACGAACGGATCAACTTTGTATAATAAGGGACTATCTTGCTTAGAAGTTCTCGTCCCGTCTCTTTTAATCCGACAGTCACCATCCGTCCGTCACTCTCGTGAGCCACACGTTCTATCATTCCATCTCGCTCTAAACCGTCGATCAGTCCCGTCATGGTCCCACGCGTGACATCCGCTTTTTCCGCTAACTCCGATGGTGTCATGCGATGCGGCGCATGGCAATGCAACAGGCTAAGAACAATAATCCGACCTTGAGAAGCCCCCAACTTGGTCAAATCTGTATCCATTTCCCTGAAAATACCGTTAGCCAAGCGCGCAAATGTCACAAAAGTCTCTATATTATCCAACTCGGCATCCTCATGCCCAAAGCTACGCAGCACCCCGCGTATGGAGTCATTATGAAAATTAAAATTCATAGTCCATCCATTCCTTCCTTAATCCTGCTTGTTCTGTCAAATGGTAACTTTTCCATTCATCTGGCAACAAAGAAGCATACGGCTCCTTGGCAAAACGATCGTCTACCAGGACCAGCAGCCCTTCGTCATGCTCTGTGCGAATAAGTCTGCCACCTGCCTGAAGAACCTTGTTCATTCCCGGATATACATACGCATAGTTGAAACCATTTCGTCCCTGTTCCGAAAAATAATCCCGCAGCACATCCCGCTCCGCTCCAATTTGCGGCAAGCCGACGCCGACGACCACTACCCCGTTTAAGCGATCACCCGGTAAATCGACGCCTTCAGCAAACACACCACCCAGTACGGCAAAGCCAAGCAGGGTGTGCTCTTGCCCAGGCTGGAAGGCCTCCAGGAACCGATCCCGCTCGGGTTCGGTCATGCCTAGACTTTGCACCAGCGTATCTGCACACACGTCCCGAAGCATGAATTCCTCATATACCTCTCGCAGATATGGATAAGACGGGAAAAACACAAGGATATTCCCTTTCCGCTCCGCAACCAATCCAGCCAGCATATCCGCTATCGCTCCTTTGGAACGCTCACGATCCCGATAACGGATGGAGAGCGGCAGCAGACGTACATCCCATTGCTCCTGATGGAAAGGGGAAGGGACCTGTAACGTATAGTCTTCCTCGCTTGCTCCGAGCATGTCCCGGTAATAAGCAAGCGGTGTCAATGTCGCCGAAAAATATATAGTTGAGCGGTAGTTCTTTACAGCCTGTCCCAGCAAGTGCGAAGGATCGAGGCAGAACAGCTTGATCCTCACCTCACTGCGCCCCGCTTCAATATAAGTAACGTAACGTTCATCGTATAAAGCAGCGATTCGCAGCATATTTTGAGCGGTAAAATACGTATCCAGAAGCAATGCGTAGGCCGTACCCTCACTGCTTGCGCGACTTGTACTGCTCCCCGTCACCAGTTCACGTTCAGCGGCTTCCACAAAAGGCACTAGCAGCTCTAGCACCTCTTGCGGTGCTGCTGTTTCCACTGCTTTTCCTGTATCCGCATGTAGCTTGCGCAGCGTAATCATCTGTGCGTTCACCGCACTCGCAGCCGCAGCAATCTCCGGGTTTAGTGACTTAAATTCTCTTTTCAGTTCCAAAAAAGAAGATTTCAGGATTTCCGCCGAAAACATGTCCCGGCCACGTTCCACCAGGTTGTGTGCCTCATCCACCAGTACAACACCTTTTCGCTTGTGCTCCTCCAGTAATCTTTTCAGAGAAATTCGTGGATCAAAAACATAATTATAATCACTGATTATACCATCCGAGGCATATGCCACATCTAGTGAAAATTCAAAGGGGCATACCTTATGCTTGCGCGCATAATGCTCAATCACCGCCCGCGTCATTAACGTCTCATTCGCCAAAATATCGGACACCGCACCGTTGATCCGGTCGTAATAGCCCTCGCACATGCTGCATGCTCCTGCATCGCAATCATTTTCATCCTTGAAGCAAATTTTATCCTTCGCCGTCAGCGTTACCACATGCATGTGCAGCCCTTGGGCCTGCATTCGGGCATAAGCCTCTTCAGCAGCTGCCCGGGTTGTGGTACGAGCCGTTACATAATATACTCGTCTAGCCAGCCCTTCGCCCATTGCCTTAATCGCAGGGAATAAGGTGGAAACGGTTTTACCAATGCCTGTGGGCGCTTTGGCAAACAAGTTGACTCCTTCGGCAATCGTCTTGTACACCGAACCTGCTAAAGCTCGCTGACCTGAGCGATACGTGTCAAAGGGAAAGTCTAACCTAGCAATACTGGCATCCCTCTTCTCCGCATGTGCTCTCAGCAGGAATGCATACGGTGCATAACCAGCAATCATCTCCTGAGCGAAAGCTTCCAGCTCTGCAAAAGATAGCATCCGTCTAAAGCGGCGAATATTTTCACTGTGCGCTTGTACATAAGTAAGTTGAATCTGCATGGAATGATGTTGCTCGTCACGAGCAATCATATAGGCGTACAGAAATGCTTGTGCCCAGTGCACGGGCTGGCCGTCTCCCTGAATATCTTCGAGGGGCAGAGAGATCGATTTAATTTCGTCAACCGTCCATACGCCGTCCAGCTCAATCAGCCCGTCACAGCGACCTTCAATGATGAACAATTCGCCCTTATGCGAAATTTCTGTACGTAAATGTACCTCTTTGCGATCATGCTCTTTGTAACCCTTTTGGATAACCTGATGCACGCGAGTTCCTTCCAGCATACTGCTATTCGAGCGAAAGCCGCTCTGAATGCTGCCACTCCGATGCACATATTCCACAAGTGGACGCACCGATATGTGAATTGGTTCCTTCATACGATCACCCGTTCCGGTCATAGTCCTTACACTGTACCACGTAGATCAACGAAACGTAAGGGACATAAGAATCGTTTGTGGTCGATTGGTATTCATTCATATCTACTTTTTACCGAAATATAGAAAATGAGGCCTTTTACTTTATTCCCAACGATACTACAACTCACATCACAGCATAAAGGACAGGGATATGTTAAAAGAATTAATTAACAATTTTGCGTTATTAACGAGCTTCTTATTCTTTGGAAATTTGTTTTCACGGAAATATGAACGTTACCTGACAAACCATGCACTCATTCATCAGGTAATCAACGGTTTAATGCTGGGCCTGTTTGGCATTCTGTTAATGATGACCGGTTTATGGATCCAGGGGTACTTTGTGGTTGATTTGCGCCAATTGGCGATTATCATATCTGTTTATATGGGAGGATCGGTATCCGGTCTGCTGACCACCCTGATCATAAGTCTGTACCGTATTTACCTCACAGGGGGTTGGACGGATATTTCTCTGACTGCTACTGTCAATTGCTTCATGACATTAATCGTTTCACTTATCTTTATTCGAGAAAAAAGGCTAACACTCAGCAAATGGATGTCAGCCGTGCTCGGAGCTGTTGTTGTGTCGCTGTTATCTACTTTCTTTGTGGCTAATCCTCCGAATTCGGAAACTATTATAATAATCACAACCGTTAAGATGCTGGGCGGCTTGTTCACTTATTTTATGATGTCCCATATCAAAAAAACAGAACGGGCTATTCATCTGCTAGAAGAAGCTGCAAATCGTGATCATTTAACCGGGCTATACAGTCCACGTGCCTTTGATGCGTTGTTTGAAGAGGCACTTCATGCCTCCAAGGCTACGAAACAACCCTTTGGACTTGTGATGCTAGATATTGACCACTTTAAAAAAATTAATGATACGTATGGTCATTTGAACGGAGACACCGTCTTAAGCCAGCTGGGACTTCTGTTAAACCGGGAGTCGACTACGAGAGCATATCCCTCCCGTAAAGGTGGAGAGGAATTTGCCATTATAATTGGAAATTGCGATAGTCAGAAAGTAGCAAGCTTTGCCGAAAAGATTCGGAAAGCTGTGGAAAATGAATGTTTTCTCTTGAATGACGGAACCGTGATCTCTTTAACCGTATCCATCGGCGCAGGCAGTTCTCCTGTCATTGCATCAAGGCACTTACTGGAAAAGTCAGACGAGGCATTATATGAAGCTAAACGTTCAGGACGTAATCAGGTAAAAATGGCAAAACCATAATTATTAGTCGCTAAATGTCAGGAAAGCTGGATTAATGTTAATAAAAAGTGGTAAAATGGAAATAACAATCGTTAATAAAAACTTCTGCCGCTAATGGAGACATGCCTTACAATCGACATGGGGGGTGGGCTTTGTGGACCTCGAACAATTGGAAAAACTCATGGAAAAGGAACGCCGTGAACTGAATCGCATGGCTGACTTACACGGATTAAGAGATGAACGTGTATTGGACAAATCCTCCAGGCTTGACCGTATTATGGACAAGTACCTTCACACCAAGCGCGCAATCAACCAAACACACTCATAGAAGCAAGCTACTTCGCTGCCCCTCGGGGCAGCTTTTTTATGATGTAAGCCACATCCGTCCTTCTCACCGACGACTTCCGCCATATGCTGTCTGCAACAAGCGTTGTGTGAAAGAAATCCACTCTCTGGCGGCAAAGGACAGATAACGATCGTTCCGCCAAATCATCCCCAAATGCCAAGGAATGACAGGATCAACGAGCGGAAGAACACGCAAGCGTTCGGAATCCAAATCCCGGCATATTGCCTCTGGCAATAACGCTACTCCCAGGTTGGCAGCAACCATTTCGCTGATCAAATCCCATTGGGAGCTTTCATAGACTACACGCGGCTGAAAGCCAGCACGAACACATTCGGCAATGATACGGTCATGTAGCGTAAAATCCTCACGGAATAGTACAAATGCCTCCTCCGCTAATGCGGATAGCGGCACCTCCTTGCACTCAGCCAATGCATGCGTTGGATGAACGAGCAAATTCAGCTTTTCCTCCACAAATAGAAATGTCTCGAACATATCTCCAACCGGAGGCAGCACAATCACCCCGATATCCAGCGCCCCGGCTTCTACGTCCTGTTCCACCTTCTTCGCTCCATCCTCGAACAATTGAATCGTCACATCAGGAAAAGCCTTGTGAAATTCACCAATGACACGCGGAAAAAAGCTAGACCCGACCATAGGAGGCAGACCGATGCGGATATGTCCTTTTTTCAGGTTCATCAAATCACTCAGTTCTGAGGATAAGCTCTGGAATGACTTCACAATCGCTTGTGCCTGAAGCTCAATGACTTTGCCTGCATCCGTCAGTTCGATTTTTTTGCCAATACGATCGAACAAAGTAACTCCCAATTCTTCTTCCAGGCTTTTAATCGTCTTACTGATCGTCGGTTGAGTAATAAACATGCTCTGAGCTGCCTTGGTAAAGCTGCGCAACCGCGCGACTTCCAAAAAATATTGTAAATGTCGGATATCCAAAACTACACCTTCCCTCATAGCCAAACGGAATAGATTTCATTCTTTATATGCATTTTACTCATGAAAGCTTGTGATGTAAAATTTCATTACAGTTTGAAAATAACGGATCTCAAAGATAGGAGACATTATATATGAAAAGCTTCATACGCGGTGTCCTTCAGATCGCCGTCCTGATGGCCTTTTCGCTCATCCTGAACGCGCTGGTCTCCTGGCTCCACCTGCCTATACCCGGTAGTATCATCGGTATGTTGATTCTCTTTATCCTGCTGCAAACGGGCGTGGTCCGACTGAGCTGGATCGAGGTTGGCGCAAACTGGTTGCTGGCCGAGCTGCTATTATTCTTTATTCCCTCTGCTGTTGGCGTTATGAATTATTGGCCGATGCTGGAACACGACGGCATGAGCATTATGCTGGTCGTGCTGCTTGGCACCTTTCTGGTGATGGCCTGCACAGGTATGATCGCCAGTCTGCTTGGTAAACGAAAGGAGCATAAATCATCATGACCGGTCTTCTATGTATTATATTGACACTTGCTATTTACTGGATGGCCAAACGTATGTACCGCACATTGCCCAAGGTGTATTTGTCCCCATTGCTCATTACACCTGTTGTTATCATTTTGATTTTGACGCTGACGGGTGTGAACTACCGTTCTTATAATTCAGGCGCTCATTTTCTATCCATGCTGCTACAGCCAGCTACGATTGCATTTGCTGTCCCTTTGTACCGATATTTCCCTGTGTTAAAAAAACACGCGGCTCAAATCGTGCTTAGTGTGTTATCTGGATCGGTCATAGCCGTGTTATCCTCCATGGCGCTCGCCAAGTGGATGCACCTGGATTCTTCGCTGCTGAGCAGCTTGATTCCTCGCTCCATTACGACACCTATTGCGATGAATGTATCGCAGACGATTGGCGGTAATCCGACAGTCACGGCTGTATTCGTTATTCTGACCGGATTGAGCGGTCTTATTATTGGCCCGATGATCGTCAAGCTGTTCCGGATTGAAAATGAAGTTTCACGTGGGGTGTTGCTCGGTACCGGTGCTCATGGTACGGGTACTTCCAAAGCATTCGAATTCAGTTCGCTGACAGGTACCATCTCCAGCATCTCGATGGTGCTCGCCGCCCTCTTTACCCTGGCGGCTGCGCCGTTCCTGTTCCACTTGATACTGTAAGCCATCCTTATACAAAGAAGCAGCGATTCTCTTATAAATAGAGAATCGCTGCTTTTGTTTTGTAGGTCCCTTTTTCACTTCAAGCTGCAGTGAGAACAGAAACGATTGTGGTGAAGCGGAGCGCTCAGGCATACACAATCGTCATTCCTGTCAGATAGCTTTAACAACGCCGGGTTTCGCCTCTACCTCTACAGGGGTCACCGCTTCGTACAGGTAAGCATCCAACTCAGTCGTATATTGGCGTTCTTGCTCGGTGCTCCAGCCTGCATGTTCGGACATCAACGTGACGACAGCCTGTTTCCAGCGCTTCACCTCGGCAATCTGAAAGAACAGTGCCCCGGTTCGGCGTATGAAAAAGTCAGACGGCGTCACCGTCATTTCCTGTTCCATCGCGTACAATAGCGGAACACGCACTTCTATAGGCAACGCCGCTTCCGTCTCGGTGGCGTTCTTCATGCTCCGTATCGCTATGGCAAACAACTGCTCCGCATTAGAGCCATAGCGAACAGCCCATGCTCTGGCGGTTTCTGGCGGCAGACCAAGCGCAGCGCCCGCTATGGCTTGCTTGCTCACGAAAGCGTCCCAGCCCGCCGAGCCACCTACACTGCCGCCCGAAATCGGGATGTGCCTCGTGCGGCATGCCCGAAAGCTCTGCCCATGCAAGCGGCCCAGCTTCCGTACCGCACGATCCACGACGAGTTCGGACATTTTCCGGTAGCCTGTCAGCTTGCCGCCTGCAATCGTGATCAGACCTGAACGGGATTCCCAAATTTCGTCCTTGCGTGAAATTTCTGAAGGGCTTTTACCATCTTCATAAATGAGCGGGCGTACCCCTGCCCAACTGGATTCCACATCTGCAACCGTCAGCTTCACATCCGGGAACATCCCGTTGATCGCTTGAAGCACATACGCCCGGTCTTCGGCAGTCATCCGGGGATGCGCCGTATCTCCCTCATACACCGTGTCGGTCGTACCTGCATAGGTTTTGCCGTCACGCGGGATCGCAAATACCATGCGTCCATCCGGTGTATCGAAGTACACGGCCTGTTGAAGTGGGAAGCGCTCCGCATCGAAGACCAAATGGATACCCTTCGTCAGGCGAAGCACCTTGCCCTCTTTGGAGCGATCCATTTCCCGCAACGTATCCACCCATGGCCCGGCAGCGTTAATGACCAGTGAAGCCCTGATTTCGTACGGCTTTCCCGTTACCCGATCGGTTACACTGGCGCCACTTATTCGCCCGCTGTCATATAGCAGCTTGTCAGCCTTGGCATAGTTCACGGCCAGCGCCCCGCGTGTAACGGCTTCCTTCATCACCTCAATCGTCAGTCGAGCGTCGTCTGTGCGGTACTCCACATAACTACCGCTTCCCTTCAGTCCTTCTCTCTTCAGCAAAGGCTCGCGCTCCAGCGTAGCCTGGATGTCCAGCATGCGGCGGCGCTCACTACGCTTCACGCCGGCGAGGAAATCATATACCAGCAAACCAATCGAGGTGGTGAACGCATTAAATGTGCCGCCCTGGTGAAAAGGAAGCAGCATACGCTCCGGGATGGTCACATGAGGACCATTTTCGAATACGATGGCTCGTTCCTTCCCGACCTCGGCTACCATTTTAACCTCAAATTGCTTCAAATAACGAAGACCGCCATGCACCAGCTTGGTAGAACGACTGGATGTGCCTGCTGCAAAATCCTGCATTTCCACCAGAGCCGTCTTCAACCCGCGGTCCGCTGCGTCCAGCGCAATTCCCGCCCCTGTAATGCCGCCGCCAATAATTAAAATATCAAAATGCTCACGCTCCATACGCTCCAAAGCGGCCGTTCTCTCCTGTGCAGCAAATCCCTGTTCTCCCATCATCTATCCCTCCAACTTTGTACATGTCTGCTATATAATCTGACACCGAATCATCAAAAGGTACAAAAAAAGACCACGAACATCGCTGCGGCGGATGCCGAGCGGCTTATGGTCTCTCCAAGTCTCCTGACGAGTATTAACTTATCTATATCGTAGCACACACCCTTCACGATGAAAAGGGAAATCTGCCTGTTGCCAGATGACTGCCTGCTCTCGTAAAAACACTTTTACTTGAACGCCATTGCGGCATGGACCGCCTTTTTCCAGCCACCATATCGTTCAGCCCGCACCTCTTCGCTCATGGTTGGAGTAAAGGTTCGGTCACTTTGAGCATATCCCCGGACTTCATCCAAACTGTCCCAGAAGCCGACTGCCAGCCCTGCCAAATACGCCGCCCCCAGTGCAGTGGTCTCGTTCACAGCAGGTCGTTCCACAGGCAGACCCAGAATATCGCTCTGGAACTGCATCAGGAACTCGTTCATCACTGCACCCCCATCTACACGTAATGAGCGCACAGGTACACCCGAGTCGCTCGCCATAGCGGTTAGAACATCTTTGGTCTGGTAGGCCAGTGATTCCAGTACCGCTCGGATAAAATGCTCCTTGGACGTTCCCCGCGTCAAGCCAAAGGTCGCGCCGCGCACGTCGCTATCCCAGTACGGACTGCCAAGCCCCACAAAGGCCGGGACAAAATATACCCCCTCCGTCGAGGTCACCCGCGCCGCATACGCTTCACTATCTTTGGCCTCGCGGAACATACGCAGCCCGTCTCGCAGCCACTGAATAGCAGACCCGGCTACAAAAATGCTGCCCTCCAACGCATACTTCACCTGACCGTTCAACCCCCATGCAATGGTCGTAATCAATCCATGCTTCGATTCACAGGGTTCATCTCCAGTATTCATCAGCATAAAGCATCCCGTACCGTATGTATTTTTAATCATGCCCTGGTCAAAGCAGCCCTGACCGAACAAAGCTGCTTGCTGATCGCCCGCCGCTCCGGCAATGGGAATTTCCTGTCCAAAAAAATGATAATCCACTGTATTCGCATATATTTCGGAGGACGATTTTACCTCAGGCAGCATAGACGCAGGAACGCCGAGAATATCCAGCAGCTCCTCATCCCATTTCAGATCATAAATGTTGTACATTAACGTACGAGCAGCGTTAGAGTAGTCCGTTACATGCGCTTTACCGCCGGACAGTCTCCAGATCAGCCAGGTATCGATTGTACCGAACAACAGCTCACCGCGCTCCGCCTGGGCTCGCGCTCCTTCCACGTTGTCGAGTATCCATTTGACTTTGGTACCCGAAAAGTAGGGATCAATGAGTAAGCCAGTTTTACTATGAAAAGTTTGATCAAGCCCACGGCTTTTCAAGTCCTCGCAAATCGCGGCCGTTTGCCGTGACTGCCATACCAGCGCGTGATATACAGGCAGACCTGTATGCTTATCCCATACCACCACGGTTTCCCGTTGATTGGTAATGCCTATCCCAGCAATTTGGCTGGCTTTCACACCTGATTCCGACAGACAGGAGGCGATGACGGCCAAAATAGAGCTCCATATTTCATTCGCGTTGTGCTCTACCCATCCCGGCTGGGGGAAATACTGCGGGAACTCCCGCTGTGCCTTGTACACTACTTTTCCCTGCCGATTAAACAAGATAGCCCGCGAACTGGTTGTGCCCTGATCCAGGGCAAGAATGTACTGCTCTGTCATTTTCCAATCTCCTTGCTGGTTATGTAGGTCGCCCACTTGATTCAAATAAAAGCTATCGTTTATAGTGCTCAAACAGCTGTTTATTGGAGGTCGTAACAGCTGCGGCTCCAGCTGCCAATGCCGCTTCCACATCCTCAGGGGTACGAATAAGCCCGCCTGCCAAAATTGGAATACCCGTACGCTCACTAACCTCCGCAATCATCGGTGGCACAACGCCGGGCAGCACCTCAATATAATCGGGGCGCATTTTTTCCACCAGTGCGTAGCTTTTTTCCAGCGCAATCGTATCCAGCAGGAACACTCGCTGTACAGCAAGAATCCCTTTTTTTTTGGCGGTCGCAATGACCCCGGAACGGGTCGAGATAATCCCAAATGGCTTAATCTCCTGGCACAAATACTCAGCGGCGTACTCGTCATTTTTCAATCCTTGCACCAGGTCGGCATGCAGAAGCATCTGTTTATTGCGGCTCCTTGCCATCTGATATAGGTTGCGCAGCTGCGCTACGTGCGTATCCAGAAAAACAGCATACTCATAAGAGCTGTCCAAAATATGCTCCAATTGCTTCATATGCTTAGCTGCAGGTAAAATGCGTTGTCCCTGAAATGGCATGGATATCCCCCTTAGGCCAAATGTCGGTCAAACTCGTTCAAATTTTATATTATCACTCTGTTCGACGAACGTGAAGCGGTTTCAATGGAGATATGTATAAAGGCCGCCCCCCCTGCTTTAGAATCTACAGGAGAAGACAGCCTCATCCTTTATAGGACACGATCAGATCACAAATAAAGGAGCCATTTGCATTGCTTTATAGTAATCTAGCCCTCAAATCCTTGGCGCAGCCACGAGGTGGCAAGCATGATCGCACCACGCTTGGCCACAGTTTCTGACAATGGGTTCAGCATCACGAAGTCATGTATGATGCCCTGAAAGCGAGCAGCGGTTACATCTACCCCTGCTTCACGCAGCTTGTTCGCATAGGCTTCCCCTTCATCACGCAATACATCGGCCTCGCCTGTAATAACCAGTGCACGTGGTAGACCTTTGAGCTGGTCAATAGTGGCACGTAATGGGGACGCCGTGATCTGCGCCCGTTCGTTGGGATCTGTCGTATATTGATCCCAGAACCATTGCATGCCTTCGCGACTCAGGAAGTACCCTGTCGCGAACTCATGGTACGACTCCGTATCAAAAGAAGCGTCGGTCACCGGATAGAATAACAGCTGCTGCCGAATGGCAGGGCCACTGCGTTCTTTGGCCAGCAGAGTTACAGCTGCGGTCATGTTACCACCGACACTATCTCCGGCAATCGTCAGCGTATCGGGCTTCAGCCCATGCTCGCGCCCGTGCTGTGCCACCCATTGGACGACCGCGTAAATTTCCTCAATCGCCGTTGGATATTTGGCTTCAGGCGACAAGCTGTATTCCGGGAATACAACGGCTGCCTGTGAGCCCACCGCCAGTTCACGAATCAGACGATCATGCGTATGAGCGTTACCGAATACCCAGCCTGCTCCGTGGATATATACAATGACCGGGAGATCGCCTGTCACCTGTTGGGGACGAACAATTCTGACCTTTACCTCACCGCCAGGGCCACCTGGAATCGACAGATCCTCCAGATCTGCGGCAGGTTTATCTGCTGGACCGGATTGAACCTCATTGACCGTTTCACGTCCTTTTTCAGGGCCCAAATCATACAAAAACGGAGGCTTGGCATTATCGTCTGCGAATTTTTGCGCTGCGGGCTCCAGCTGTACTTTTTTACTCATATCGTTTCACTCTTCCTTTCTTATTTGCGGTCTACATGTATTCAATATGGTTTACATTTACTCATTCAGTATCACCTTATATTTAAACGAGTTCCTCTCTTTCCAATCGGAGGACTTTAGTTTGCCCGTCAGAAGAGCTTGACTTTTATTTTATATTGTAACTATAATAGTTACATGTTAAAGTTCAAGTATGAACATCATGCAACGCATGAATCAAGCCAATATATCACCCAAACTATTTATAGGAGGCTATTCTATTATGAAAATTGCAGTTATTGGTGCAGGCGGTAAAGCAGGAAGTAATATCGTAAAAGAAGCATTAGACAGAGGGCATGAAGTCACCGCCATCGTCCGTGATCCGGCTAAAGTAACGGACAAGCGTGCTGCTGTAGTACAAAAGGACATTTTTGATCTGAAAACAGATGATCTGAAGGGCTTTGACGTCGTTGTTAATGCTTTTGCCGCTCCTCTCGGACAAGAGCATCTGCATGTAGATGCAGGTAACGTGCTGATTGAGGCTCTCCGCCATGTATCCGGTACTCGCCTGATTGTCGTAGGTGGTGCAGGCAGCTTGTTTACGGATGAGTCCCAGACGCTCTTGGTCAAGGATACCCCCGAATTCCCTGATTTTGTATATCCAACAGCTCATAACCAAGGGAAAAACCTCGAGATTCTACGCGGCACCAGCGACCTGAACTGGACGTTCATTAGTCCTTCCGCGGAATTTGCTCTGGGCCAACGTACAGGCTCTTACCAAGTGGGCAAAGACACACTGCTGGTTAATTCCAAAGGTGCAAGCTATGTCAGCTATGAGGATTATGCAGTTGCCGTAGTTGACGAAATCGAAAAACCACAACATTTGAACCAACGTTTCACTGTCGTGTCCGAGTCCTAATTCTGCGACTGAACTGAACATTCCGACATAAAAGACCCTTCGATCACTTTCCATCCTGCTGGGAAAATGAATCAGAAGGGTCTTACTGTATGTCTGGTTCGTCCAATCTTCTACTGTTTAACTTGGCTTACAGCCTTCCTGTCACTAAAACTTAGCTTAAGAATTGGAGGTGCAGCCAAAGTCGTCAAAATAACGGCAATGATGACTGATGTAAAATACTGTTGTGCCAGCAGGCCTGTTTGTAACCCCGTGGCTGCGATAATAAGTGCAACTTCTCCGCGAGATATCATGCCAGAACCAATCGCAAGCGAGGAACGGGTATTAAAACCTGTCAGCCGTGCACCGATGCCTCCTCCGACCAACTTCGTCACCAGTGCTATCAATGTCAAAACAACAACAAACCCAAGCTGTTGCCCCACTCCCTCAAAAGATACATTTAAGCCAATGCTGACAAAAAATACAGGAACAAAGATGGAATAAGCAATGGGCTCCACCTTTTCTTCTACGACATGCTTAAAGCTTGTTTGCGAAATGGCAATCCCCGCAGCAAAAGCTCCAATAATGCCCGCCATACCCATCAAATCTGCAAAATACGCAAAACCGAAGCAAATGACCAACGCAGCAGTAATCACAGCTTCTGTCACTTTGAGAGGGGCAAGTATTTTCATAATCCATGGAACAACAAACCAGCCACCCAAAATAGCTACTACGAAGAAAACTAGCTTTTTGCCAACAAGAAGTCCCAGCGAAGTTTCTCCACCCATACCGAATATACTCATCATGACCGCAAGCAGCACCACGACGAGCACATCGTCCAATACCGCTGCGCCCAAAATGGTCGAGCCTTCTCGGGTATTCAGCTTGTTCATATCCTTGAGCACCTGCACCGTAATGCTTACGGAAGTTGCGCTCAAGACAATCCCCAAAAACCATCCTTCATGCACTGAAAACCCAAAGGCTTCACCAACCCCAAAACCACAGAGTAACGGCAAAATAATACCCCCGACAGCCACTGCTACCGCAGGCTTCCAGTTGCGCCGAAGCTGATCCAGATCCGTTTCCAGCCCGGCAATGAACATCAACAGCAACACGCCGATTTCAGACATGTCATGAATCAGCGAATCATTTTGCACCCATCCCAAAACTGCCGGGCCCAGTACGATACCAGCGATCAGCTTCCCCAATACCGCAGGTTGACCGAGCTTAACTGATAGATGACCGGCTATTTTTGTAAACAATAGAATCAAAAGAAGATACAAAATAAATTGCATGGCTCATAGCCTCCTTTTATTTAATCCCTAAACTCATTTGCGCAGCATCTACAATTGAAGAAAACGGATAACCATAAAATGCAGAACAATCATCCAAAATATGTGTCTGACCTTAAACAGACCAACAACTCGCAAAATAAAAAGGGAAACCCGCATACAGCACAGGTTCCCCTAAAAAGGCATAAAGGAGCCTTGGTGACAGGCTCCTCCGATAATTCATATATTCATTTGATGTTGTCGGTCATCCTTGCGCAAACAAGTAACTTTATCATTTAATTATATCTCTTCTTTAAACCCCTGTAAACGTCATTGAGTCAACTTTTTGTTTTTTCCACATACCGGGCACAGTATTCATGCTGCAGCATACTCATCAAAATCGAATCGTGGTATTGATGATTATAAAATAGAGCATCCCGCTGCACACCTTCACGTTTAAAGCCTACTTTTTCATAGCAACGGATGGCCCGTTCATTAAAATCAAATACATTCAGCTCAATCCGATGCAGGTTACAAATGCCGAATCCATAGCCTAGCATGAGCACAAGCGCTTCGGTGCCGTAGCCTTTACCTTGATTCCCCTGCTCATTGATCGCAATACGGATGTTGGCGCTGCGATTCAGGCTGTCCATATCCTGTAGCGCAATATCCCCGATGACACGATCATCTTCCTGAAGTGCAATGAGCAGCAGCAGGCTTGAGGAATCCTGCCCTTTGGCTTCTATATAACGAGCAATTTGCTCTTTGGTAAAGCTTCTCTGTGTGCCCGTCAGCCTCCGCACTTCCTGATGAAACAACGTATTATAATACAGCTCGGTGTCCTCCACGTTAATGGGACGCAAGTACACTCGTGATCCTTCAAGCAGTCGTGCCACTGGCGTTGCGGACGAATAATTTTCAGTCAACATGATCTCTCCTATGCTAAAAATATTGATGCTGCAATAATATAAATTGTTTAGATGGAAGCAAACGATTACGCTAGATCGACATTTTGTTCAGTCGAAGGGGTAGGATCAGCAAGAGACTCGCGCCAAATTACGGATTGAAGCAGAAGTCCTGCCAAACCCAGGATTCCAACAGTCATCCCGATCCAGACAAAAGCCGTTCCTGCCCCTGCTATTCGGATCAATACGCCCCCGGCAAGCGGCGAAATGACCATGATCGCTCCAATCACGGTACTTTGAATACCGAAGACACGCCCCACCATATCAGCAGGGGTTTTGGCTTGTAATATGTAATTCTGGGTGATAATGTACAGACCATTCCCCACACCTAGCATGGCCCCGATCGTAAGCAGTACGGGTAGTCCTGTCCCGGGTTGCGCCCAGCCTAAAGCGGCAATCGCTCCGCCAATCAGTACATACCCTCCACCGAGTCCCCAGCCTGCACTTATACGATTCAAGCGATTAAGCACAAGCATACAGCCGACTGCGCCAGCACCTATAGCTGAAACTAGCCAGCCGAGCAGCGATTCGTTGCCTGGGGCGAGCACTCGCAGCAGCGTAGGAAACTGGTAGTCGATCATAAGAATGGCGATCAAGCCGAATAGCCCGAATACGAGGGTGTGCAATAGCATTCGACTGCGCCAGAGGAATGACCATCCCTCCCGCCACTGGCTGAAAAAACGGGACGCGCGAGCAGGCTCCGCCTGTATCTTGGCATCATCGGACTCATGCGCTGTAACCGATGTCGATTTTTCTAGCTGCTCGTCAGCAATCGCTTGCTGGTCTGTGCTGGCCAGCGCCGGGCCGATGCCACGAAGCGGCCATAGTAAGAGGCCGGAGCAGAGGCGCAGCAGTGCATTCAGGATAATGCATGCTTGCGGGGACAACACAGTCAAGGTCAAGGCGCCCAGCAACGGTCCCGCTACTTTGGAAGCCTGGTTGACCAGCCCATTTAGTGAGGTTGCACGGAACAGATCGCCACTGGCGACTACTGTACGGGTCAAGCCTTGCTGTGAAGGCATCTGGAATACGCCAGCTGCCGCGCGCAAACCAAGCAAAGGCAGCAGCCACGCCGGACCAGGGACGGCGAGAATGGCCAGCGTCAATAAGGCGATAGCCGCATCGCAGCCGATCATCAGTCGGGCCTTATGTACCCGGTCGGCTAACGTGCCCGCAATGGAACCGAGCAGCAGACCCGGTAGCGCCATAACTACCGGGATCAGCGCAATCAGCATGGGATCCGCTTCCCAGCGGTAAGCTACAAGCACCTGAATGGCGATAGCATCGAACCAATCGCCAAAGGAAGCAGCGGTATGTGCCGCAAACATCCGCCGAAAACGACCATTACGCCAAATGCTAGGCGTGGATTGCAATTCTTTATTTTCCTTCATTTCTACTCACCCTGCTCTCATTTTCTGCTTCTTTAGCAATAAGAACATTCTAGCGGGCCTATATCAGAGGAAAATCAGACAGCTAAAAAAATCAGGCCACAAAAAGGATCTGCTCCAGCCAGCACCTCAGCGCCGAACGATGCAGTGTTAAGCTATTGTCCCGATCAAGTTGATCGTATTGAGCCGCATACTTCTCTTCCAGCATAGGATACGGGCCGCACAGCTTTAAGAAACTGCGAATTTGACTAACCGCTTTGATCTTTAGCAGTTCCTGTTTTGCCATATCAAGGGTGACCAGCCCCTCATCCATGAGCCGCTCGGCCTGGTCCACATCTCCAGTACGCAAAAGCATAAGTCCGCGCATCATGCGATAACGGCCCAGTTCGCGCAAATACGGAGCTTCCGACAGCATGCCTTCCAGACGATCAGACAGTTCGGTAGCCTTTTCCATATGATTGGCGACCAGATACATGTACATCTCCATGAGCGCAACCGGCATCACAAATTTATCGAGATCATCCCGCTCCATGACCTTGAGGGTCAGGGGTAGACCTACCTGTGCGCGTTCAGGTTGTCCATTTTCCACATAAGCCTCCAGGATATTAAGGATGCGCAATTCACGCTCTTGATCACTGGACAGCAATCCGCTAATAAGCGCACGCTCACATAGAGCAAGCCCGTGATCCGTTACCCCCGCTGTGCCTGTATATAGCAATAGCATCCAGTACAGACGGTCTGCGGGGGCGAAATCCTCTTGCTTTAAGAACCACGCCACATCCGCCTGTACAAAACGGGTATACATTTGATAATAGGCAGACATTTGGAAACCCATCTGCTCCTGCTGTTCAGCCAGTGCTTTGATGGAACCGCCCTGTCCCAGCAGGTGATATTTTCGGAAAAGTCCATGAACGGCGTCCTGCACTTCCTGATCGTGCAAAGAAGGATGATTTCGCGGTTGTATGCCAGTCAGGGTTAAGCTGTAGCCATATCCTCTAACCGTATGAATACGGAGTCCCGTCCATGACTTAAGTTTTTTGCGCAATCTGTAGATATGATCATCCACTGTACGCTCCACTGGATATTCCAGTGGCCACACACGATCCAGCAGTTGCTCCCGGGTGAACACTTGATTCCGGTTATCGTATAAAAAGCGCAACAACGCAAACTCTTTAGCCAACAACATAACACGATCTGCATTATAGACTACACTATAGCCATCTGCATCAAATTGCAGCCTGATCATCCACCTCGCCTCCGACATATCGTTTCTTGGCTGCTCCCAGTCCTGTAAACATAAGCAGAACACTCAAGCACAAGAGTAAAAGCAGCGGAATTGTCCAACCTTGTGTCGCATCATGTAAATAACCGAATAGTGTCGGCCCTGTCGCTGCCAGCAAATAACCAAAGGATTGCGCCATACCTGACAGCTCTGCAGCCTGCTGCGGTGTCCGCGTCCGCAAATTGAAGAACATCATGACTAGCGGGAAAGCGAAACCACCGGCTACACCCATACAAATGACCCAAATTACACTCCACTGTGTAGCCCCAATCAGAAATCCACCCAGACCGATAAAATAGAGCACAGCCATAATCAGAACCAAAATCCGCTGATCCTTCACTCGCGCCGCCCAAATTGGCACAATAAAAGTAAATGGCATTTGTGAAAATTGCATCACAGACAGCATCCATCCCGCAGTCTCTGAATTCATTCCCTGTCCGCTCATCATTTCGGGAAACCAGGCAGCAGGAACATAAAAGAGGGCAGATTGCAGTCCCATAAACAGCGTTACCTTCCAAGCCAAAGACGATTTATACACATTCACCGTTCGGGCAGACACTGCCGCTTGGTTAGCCGTTCGGCGCACTTTCAGAAGCTGGGGCACCCAGAGTAAAATACCTATGACACCCACGATTCCCCATATTCCCAAAGCACCGCGCCAGCCCATCCCTCCGTTCAGAGCCAGCGGTATACTCAGACCGGATGCTGTTGCAGCGACCACATTCATGGATACGGAATATACGCCAGTCATCAGTCCGCTGTTGCGGGGAAACTCCTCTTTGATCAAGCTCGGCAGCAAAACATTGCACACAGCAATAGCTAGTCCCAGCATCGCAGTCCCGACAAATAGTGCAGTCACTCCCAGCGTCGAGCGCACCACAATACCTGCGGTCAACAGCAGTAAGGCTGCAAAAATAACAAGCGGCGACCCGAAGCGGCGCGACAGTTTGGCTACAAAAGGCGACAGCAGTGCAAAAGCAAGCAGCGGTAATGTCGTTAACAGACCACTTAGTGTATTCGAAATATGCAAAGAATCCTTAATTAAACCGATAAGAGGTCCTACCGAAGTAATCGAGGCGCGCAGATTGGCACCTACCAGGATGATCCCTGCGGCAAGCAGCCAAGGACCGGCATGCCATAACGATTTGTATACTAAAGCTCGTTGGTGTTGCTGTGAACTCATCTCTCCATTCTCCAATCCATTCTGTATTATGCTCAAAGGCTCCAACCAAGTGTAACGGCTGGAGCCTAGGCAATTTTTATCTCATTAAATTATAAAGGCATTCGTGCCATATGCATAGGACGGATCGACACAACGCCCCAAATCTTCATATTCAGCTTACAGGTTCATCAAACAAATAAAAGCTGCCTGAAAGGACAAGTTCCTTTTGAGGCAGCTTTCAGTTCATTGCTTCGATGTGATCGGCGCTGTTAACGTACCAGCCAGCCGCCATCCACCGCCAAGATATGACCGTTCATGTAGTCTGAACCTTGGCTGGCGAGGAAAACAACAACCCCCATCAGGTCAGACGGATCACCCCAACGACCCGCAGGAATACGTGACAAAATCTCTTGATTGCGATTCTCATCCGCACGAATTGGAGCTGTGTTCGCCGTAGCAATATAACCCGGGGCAATCGCATTAATCTGCACGTTATGAACCGCCAATTCGTTCGCAAATGCCTTGGTTATGCCAGCCACGGCGTGCTTACTTGCTGTATACGGCGGAACGAACTTACCGCCCTGGAAAGCAAGCATAGAAGCAACATTGATAATCTTCCCGCTTTTTTGCTCTACCATTATCTTCGCCACTTCCTGGCTCAAATGGTATACAGCATTCAGGTTGATCTCCATAACAGCGTCCCAATCTTCATCTTTATACTCCAGTAAAGGAGCGCGACGAATCGTACCCGCATTATTGACAAGGATATCAATTTTGCCAAATTCCTTGATGCACTCTTCTACGAGTTTTTTAAGGGATGCTTTTTCAGTCAGGTCAGCCTGGTGAAAAGCAAACTTCACACCCGTTGGCTCCAGCAGACGTCTTGTTTCTTCATAATCATCATTGTTAGCTACAATGAACAGGTTTGCGCCTGCTTTGGCCAAAGCTACAGAATATCCTTGACCTAAGCCACTGTTGCCCCCTGTTACAATCGCCGTTTTACCTTTTAGACTGAAAAAATCCAATGAAAAATCGTTCAGACCCATGCCTACGCCTCCATCACCAATTAGTATAAAACCCTATTTTTCTGAAGCCTACAACGCTGCACGTACTTCTTTGTATTTGGCTACATAACGCGCTGCATTTTCTGTGATCAAGTCGTAGCGGCCTTCCTTGGCTGGAGCCGTCAGATTGCCTCCAATGCCCACGGCCACACATCCGTTACGCAGCCAGGTTTCCATATTATCCAGATCAACGCCACCGGTTGGCATAATCTGTACGTGGGGCATTGGTCCTCTGACAGCCTTAACAAAGTCCGCACCCATCGTGTTGCCCGGGAACAACTTCACGACATCACTACCCAATTTCATAGCTTCCTTGATCTCATTCAGCGTCATGCAGCCAGGCATATAAGGAATCGCATACAAATTGCAGAGCTTCGCTGTTTCTTCTTCAAAAGAAGGACTCACGACAAATTCTGCTCCGGCCAGAATGGCAATTCTCGCCGTCAGTGACTCCAGTACAGTTCCTGCACCAATAACGGCCCGATCCTTAAATTCGTCTCTCAATCTTCGAATGACCTGATCTGCATCCGGTGTGGTAAACGTAAGCTCAATATTATCCAAGCCGCCTTCAATACAGGCTTTGGA
This sequence comes from Paenibacillus jamilae, assembly GCF_050482105.1. Classification (GTDB taxonomy): domain Bacteria; phylum Bacillota; class Bacilli; order Paenibacillales; family Paenibacillaceae; genus Paenibacillus; species Paenibacillus jamilae_B. The sequence continues at coordinate 123,047 of NZ_JBCNHI010000003.1, forward strand.
CATTTGATACGCTTCCTCCGCTGTATTTCCCCGAATGACTGCGACAACACCAACCGAAGTGATATGCTCCAAAACTTTCTTTTTCGTCATGTTCCTGATCCTTTCCACGAATGGGATGACCATGGTTCCTCAGCCGCTTGCAGGCCTACGCTCCAATGCAATGACCGGATTAACGCAGCTCGCTCATGGCTACCTGATCCATGTCTTTGTATGTTTTATTTTCACCGGCCATGCCCCAAATGAAGGTATAGCTGCCTGTAGCTGCACCGCAATGGATAGACCAAGGCGGAGAAATAACGGCTTCATCATTTTTCATGACCAGATGGCGTGTTTCGTTCGGCTCACCCATCAGGTGGAACATTCTGGCGTTTTCGTCCAGTTCAAAATAGAAATACACTTCCATGCGACGGTCATGAACATGGGTCGGCATGGAGTTCCACACACTGCCGTTTTCCAGCGTGGTCATACCCATAACCAGTTGGCAGCTTTGAATGCCTTCGTCATGGATAAAGCGGCGTAACGTGCGGTTATTGGCTGTTTCCTGCGAACCCAAACTTTCAGACGGCACATCGGCAAAAGACTGCTTTGCCGTTGGATACGTGGTATGAGCCAAGGCTGAAACGATATAAAATTTCGCAGGTTTTACGCTGGAATCGCTTTCAAAGATCAACTCCTTGGCACCTTTACCTACGTAGAGACAGTCCTTTGTGGCCAGCTCGTAGGTTTCACCATCCACCTTAACCGTACCGCTGCCGCCAACATTAAACACACCCAGTTCGCGGCGCTCCAGGAAAGTATCCGCTTTGATTTGATCGCTGCCTTCCAGTGCAACAGATTTATTCACGGGATGAATGCCCCCGATAATAACACGATCTTCATGCGTATAAACCAGCTTTACTTCCTCAGGTACAAAAAGCTCCTGGATCAGATAGTGCTGACGCAACTCTTCAGTTGTAAAATGCTTGGCATGTTCGGGATGAGTTGAATAACGCATTTCCATAAAAACATTCCTCCTGTTTAGATAAACTTTTTTATCAACGGAATTGTTATAAAAGCGGTTTCTAACTCTACTTCTTAGCTAGAATTGTAATAATTATCTAAGAGGGTGTCAACCCAAAACTTCATTATTCCTAGAAAAATCCTTAATAATCGCGAATTTTTACACGTTTTTTACCTTTTGATAAACAAGAATACATTTTTTTATCTATATTCCCCAAAAAGTTTTTAGCAAATATATCAACTTACTCATTGTGAAAAACCGATTTATGTGATAATTTCATTTTATTCAAGTGGTGCATACGCTTACAGATTAAGTTTACTAAACATAAGGAGGAATTCAAATGACCGCAACATTGGATGCTGTCACCTTCGGAGAACCTATGGCCATGTTTTATGCCAATGAAGCAGGCTCTCTGGATGAGGTGCGTTCATTCACCAAAGCGCTGGCCGGGGCGGAGACAAATGTTTCGGCCGGTTTGTCGCGTTTGGGACTACGAGCTGGGCTTGTGACCAAGCTCGGCGAGGATACGTTCGGCAAGTTCATTGCCGATGCACTCCGTCAGGAGAAGATTGACACTCAAAATGTCATGTTTACCAAAGATCACTCTACCGGGATGCTAATAAAATCTAAGGTTACCAGCGGCGACCCTGAGGTCGAATATTTTCGCAAGCATTCCGCCGCTTCCACACTGAGCATCTCTGATTTTAACGAAGCTTACTTTGCTGGGGCTCGCCACTTGCACTTTACAGGTATTTCTGTCGCACTTTCACCTGAATGTCGCGACTTTGCCCGACATGCGAAGCAGTTTATGAAAAAGGCAGGCAAAACTGTATCCTTCGATCCCAACCTCAGACCTAAGTTATGGCCTGACACACAAACGATGGTGAAGGCGATTAACGAAGCATCTGAGGGGTGCGACTGGCTGCTGCCAGGCATTCACGAGGGTAAAATACTAACAGGCTATACTTCACCTGAAGATATCGCTTCATTCTACCTCGATCGCGGCACCTCGCTGGTGATCATCAAGCTGGGAACCGAAGGCGCCTATTACAAATCCGCAGATGCGGAGGGATATGTCAAGCGTTTCCGCGTAGATCATGTTGTGGATACTGTCGGCGCAGGTGACGGCTTTGCCGCAGGTGTGATCAGCGCTCTGCTGGAGGGCTTATCCCTGGCAGAAGCGGTCAAGCGAGGGAATGCACTTGGCGCACTGGCTGTCATGTCGGCTGGAGACATGGATGGCTATCCGACGCGAGCCGAACTGGAAGCTTTTTTGCTCAGCGCCAGCACAAATTAGTCTGGGTCCATTCCCCGCATAACCTTCACCGTTATGAGCGCAAGCTCAACAAGGCCAGATCCAAAGTCAGCCTTAACTTCCAATAGCCCGTATCCACATTTGTGTGACCTGAGCAGCATGCGCATACTCAGGTTGTACAAAGGAATACGGGCTATTTTTATAATATGTGACATGGTGCTCGTTTACAGCGTTTTGACAGATTCCCCCCGATTGATATCCGGCACAAATCGATAAATAATCGGAACCGACTCGCCGCCTTCCTCAATGCTGGACAGCAGCGTTTTTGCCGCTTGCTTCCCCATATCCGCAATCGGTTGTGTAATGGTCGTAATCGGTGGATTGTAAATATGGGCAAACTCCGCATCGTCAATCCCGATAATGGACAGTTCTGCCGGAATACGTATGCGACGGGCATTCACATACTTCAACACCTCAGCCAACACGATATCATTCCCGGCCAACAACGCAGTCGGCGGCTCCGGCAGTTGGAATAGCTCCTTCAGCGTCTGCTGGATTTCTTCTCTCGGCACGCTGTGCGTATATTCTTCACGAAATGGCAGGCCATGCTCCTCCAGCGCCTTTTTATATCCGCTGAGCCGCTCCACTCGTGGAGTAATCCGATTTAAGCCAAGGGGCAGGGTAATCAGCGCAATTCGTTCATGTTTGTGAACCACAAGCTCCTGAATCGCCAGCTTAATTGCCATTTCGTTATCCAACAGCAGGCTGCGTGTATTGACACCATCCACCAAGCGATCCAAAAACACCAACGGATATTTTTCACGAATGAGTTGGTTGTAAATGTCTGCATGCTTTCCTGTCGGGAAGATGATTAAGCCGTCCACTTGACGGGCCTTGAGCATCTCAATATACTGACTTTCCTTGTCAGGGTTTTCATCGGCGTTGCAAATGATCACCTGAATGCCAAAGCGCTGCAATTCCTCCTCAATCGCACGGATAGACTGAATCGACAGCGTGTAATCAATGTTGGCTACAATGACTCCCACCATAAATGTCCGGTTTTGCTTCAAGCTGCGGGCCAGCCCGTTAGGCTGATAATTCAGCTCTTGAATAACCTCGGCGATCCGGTCTTTGGTTTGGTCGCTCATATATTTATATCGTTTGTTCAGAAATTGCGAGACCGTGCTTTTAGACACTCCCGCCTTCTGGGCAACATCTTCAATCGTTGGCTTCTTCATCGGTACACTCCTTGTCTTTCATGTACTGCGTTAGTGCAACAAAAGTATATCTTTTTTTTAGTAAATTTACCACACTTCTATTTATGAATGCCATGATGATATGCTCTGAGCTTAAAGTTTACCTGTGGTGCCACTGCGCGGACGAAGGGTGCCACGCTTCACTTGTACAGCACCATTCCCCCTATTCCGTTTTCCATATATAATTTGGGGGTTTCTGCTATTTCCTCTCTATGCAGCAAAAAGAGGCAGCTCAAGATGTTCTCTTGAACTGCCTCCACGTATACAACTCTATCGAAAAGCTATGTTCCAGCTAACCGAAATTAGTGTGCGGGAACAGGCGTTGCAGGCTGATCCGGTGCATCGTGCTCGACCAGCGAATGCTTTTCCCATAACCGGCTTCTCCAGCGGGCATACATAATGACAGCGCGAGTCCATTCATCAGCAGCAATCGCCAACCACACACCAGCGAGTCCCATATCCAGCTTGAACACCAGCAAATAACCCAGCGGCAAGCTCATGCAGACCATGGAGATCAGGCCCATAAAGACCGGGAACTTGGCATCTCCAGCAGCACGCAACGAGTTAATAATGACGATATTCGTCGTCCGGCCCGTTTCCAGCAGAATGCTAAGTAAAATAACCTGTGCACCCAAACGAATAATCTCAGGGTTTTCCGTAAACAAACCGAGCAAGGGTACACGGAAAAAGATAACTATCGCATCAATGATCACAGTCACGAGCAGCGCCCATTTCACACTGCTCAATACACGCTTATAAGCCGTATCCTTCTCTCTGGCTCCCACGAGTCTTCCCACTACGATAGCCGTTCCCATACCAACTGCCATACTGAACAAATAAATATAACTCGAAATATTATTGGCGTATTGACGTGTCGCCATCGCTTCTGCACCCAGATAGGTCACGTACAGTGTGAATATGAGCTGACACGACTGATACATGATGGACTCCAGCGCAGATGGCACACCAATACGCAATATTTTTAAGATAAACTTTTTGGATAAATGGACGTAATATTTCCACTCGACACGGACCTCAGTTACCCGGTACATCAGCCAGAAGAAGATCAAGAGACAAATAAAGCGGCTACCTACTGTAGAAATGGCAGCACCCTCTACTCCAAGTTTAGGCATTCCCCAATGTCCCAAAATCAAAACATAGTTGCCGACCACGTGGATCACGTTCATAAAAACCGATACATACATCGTTTCTTTGGTAAAACCGTGCGTACGAATGGTCGCTGCGAGCGAGTTAATCAATGCCTGAAGGAAAATGGCTCCCCCGACGATGCTCATATAGGATTCCGCATAAGTCAGAATATCCCCCTGGACATTCAGCCATTGCAACATATGAGTACCAAACACAAGAAAAATGACGCTTAGCAAAAGACCTACCATTAAATTCAGAGTAATGGCCGTACCCGTCACCTGGGCCGCTTCGACTAGTTTCTTAGAACCGATATATTGAGCTACGACGATAGCAGCGCCGTTGCCGATAACCTCTAATACAAGGATGGCAATTGAAATAATTTGATTGGATGCGCCCACACCCGACACTGCATTATCAGATACAGAGCTGAGCATGAATGTATCGACGCTTCCCATCAGCATAAACAGGAATAATTCAAGGAAAATAGGCCATGTCAAACGGAACAAATTCAGTTCCTTGGCTTCGGACAATACCGAACCATTTTTTAGTGCTCTGGTTGTCATTCATTCACCTTTCTTCATAGAATATTTAACGATCAAAGGGTATGTTAGCACAGTCATTCTGAAAATACATCCAGTTTACGTAAAATGATTTGAAAAATGCGTAAGAATTCATTTATCACTCTCTTTATAATTGATTATCGAACTTTATTGAAATAGATTATTGCAAGAATATATCCATAATCCGGTATTTTCGACGTGATTATAAGCTAAAGGGTATAATAGATTGAGAGCTTGTGAGCATTGCCGCTGACAGGCTATGCAGATTTGTTGTATGCTGCATAAGCATAATTTGTATATTAGAGATGGAATATATAGGCCATTCATAGGCTTAAATGGTAATAAAGGAGGCTCTTACAGATGACTCAGTCATTTCATGCCCTTGTCGTCGATCAGACGCAGGACGGTGAAGTTCAAGCAGAGGTTCGTTCTTTGGAAACTGGCAGTTTACCTGCTGGAGAGGTATTGATTCGTGTCGCTTATTCCAGCATCAACTATAAAGATGGGCTTGCCGCCCGCAAGGATGGCAATATTGTCAAAGCCTATCCATTCGTACCCGGCATAGATTGCTCGGGAACCGTCGTCTCTTCGGAGGATAGCCGCTTTAGCGAAGGACAAGCGGTACTCGTTACCGGGTACGGGCTGGGTGTGTCCCAATTCGGAGGATTCAGCCAATATGCGCGAGTACCTGCGGACTGGGTGGTCCCGCTCCCAGACGGACTCACGCTGAGAGAGGCGATGATTTTCGGGACAGCCGGATTCACCGCAGCCTTGTCATTATATCGGCTGGAGCAAAACGGCGTTGCGCCGGAAAAGGGTAAGGTCCTCGTCACCGGTGCGACAGGTGGCGTAGGCGGTGCTGCCATTACCTTGCTGCACAAGAGGGGCTACCATGTCGTAGCCAGCAGTGGCAAGGCTGATTCGCATGATTACCTCAAGGCGCTCGGAGCAGTCGAGGTTATTTCGCGTGAGGAGGTCTACGACGGTGGCGAGAGCATCCGACCGCTAGGCAAGCAGCTTTGGCAAGCAGCTGTTGATCCTGTAGGCGGAAAGCCGCTCGCTTCGCTGCTCAGCCAGATCACCTACAACGGCTCTGTTGCTGTGAGCGGCCTGACAGCAGGCACCAAGCTGCCTACGACGGTACTGCCGTTTATTTTGCGCGGTGTAAATCTGCTGGGCATAGACTCTGTCTTCTGCCCCTATGACACCCGCGTAGCGATCTGGAAGCATCTCGGCAGTGATTGGAAGCCGGAGCAGCTAGAGCAGCTCGTTGAGCGCGAAATCAGCTTGGCTGACCTGCCAAGCGCACTCGAAGACATCCTCGCAGCCCGTTCTCAGGGTAGAACAATTGTACGGCTAGCTGATTAAGCAAGAGTATGCCCGCAAACTATCCGTTGACGTGCTCTTGCGCGAAAGAGTGCTCATCCCGTAGGGTCTAGCGGTCTAGCATTGAAACATACAAGAAGCCTGTAAATCTGCAGTTTTGAGATTTACAGGCTTCTTTTTTTATGTGGTACATTGGAGAAAAAATGGACACATTCGAAGTAGACGATTTATTTTTCATAACCAAATGAACCTTTTGAGGACTCCAGTTGTTATATAGATAAACTGCACGAGAAAGGAGAGCCATCATTGCAAAGTAATCGAGAGTTGTTTGATCTGTATCAACGGGATGTATACCGAACCTGCTACTACATGGTCCATAACGCCTCGGATGCAGAGGATTTGACGCAGGAAGTGTTTATTACTCTGTTTCACAGCAATCGCGAGCATATCGAGCAACTAAAAGCCTGGATCATGAAAGTTACGGTCAATCATTGTCTGAACCATCTTAAACGCCAAAAAAGCCTGCATTTGAAGGTATCGGCTAATCCCCATCTCTTTACTGGAACAGAAGGCAAGCCTGTGGACAGGCAGGTGGAGGAACGCGAGTCGGCTGAGGAATGGGCCGTTTACATGAACCGCCTTCCGGCCAAAATCTGCGCTGTGCTGACACTTCGCTACATGCACGATTTTACGCTGGTGGAAATATCCAAATTACTGGAAATTCCACTAGGGACCGTCAAATCCAGAACACACAAAGGGCTAAAGTTAATGGAACAAATACTGCGGGAGGCTGGCGCACAGATTCCCAAGCTGGAAGGAGAGAACCATGAACAACGTAGAAAAGGCATTGAAGCGCAAGTTAAATGATGATTCGGAATTGGCTTATCCTAACTTTGATGAGATGTGGAATCGGATGGAACAGGCAGGACATACCGCCCCTACGCTAACCGACGCTTCCGATTCATTCACTCCGCACCGCCATAGAAATTGGCGGAAAATAGCTATCGCCGCCTCGCTGAGCGCACTCCTCGTTGCCGTTCCCGTCTATGCCGCCATCCATTATAACTGGGGCAATCTGCTGCACGGAAGAAGTGGAATTGAGACGGCGTTAGCTCAAGACCTGGGGCAACCGTTGGAGCAATCCGTAACCAAAGACGGAGTGAAGCTGACGCTGCATACCGCTATTGTCGATGAGAACCGGACCGTGATTCTGTACAGCCTGGAGATCGGAAAACGCGCAGACAACGAATTTTGGAATGTCAAAGGTGTATCGCTTAAAAATGCTGCGGGAAAAAGCAGTGCAGGAGAATATAACTTTCAGCAATGGGACCCGAAAAATCAACGGTACAACGGATACTTTGAAAGTGACTGGACACCGCAGCAAGAAACAGAGAACGTACGGCTGAACGTAGATCATATAGAGCTCACCAGCATTCAGGAACTAGAATTGCCGCTCGATGTCACATCGCCTCAGATGCAGACATTCAAGCTGGATCGTAACGGCTTACAAGATATGAAGGTACAGGTATTTCAACAAGGGAAGGATAAGCTGATGCTGTCCTCGGCAATCACCTTCGATACGTCGATACCCAAGAGATGGGATAATCCGCAAATCGTTGCTTACCAAGGCGGCAAGCCTGTGATGTCGCAGCCTGGGGGGACTTTTGGCAAACCCGGAGATAACGGGGAGTATACAGCCCAGCAGTATTTTTCTAAAGCAGATATACCGGAAGGACAGACTGCTTTCAAACTGCAATATGCGCAAACCAAGAAAAGTATACATGAACCCATAAAATTCGACCTGCAGCTAAGCAAGAAGAAGATGGAAAGCGGGACGATTAAAAGTGTGCTGAATACCCCATTGGAAAAAGACAATCGGAATGTTTTGCTAAAACAAATGATTGTCACACCCACACAAATCCGTGTCACGATCAGAAGCAAGGAGAAATTCGCCATGATACCTTATCAAAAGTACTTTCTGTCTGTGAACGGCACAACGTTAGAGGGTAACCGTTGGTCTTCACCTAATCAGGAACACGATCTGTACACGATCCGTTTTGAACGACCAGCCCATCTTGTGATTACCAAGGATACTCCTATTACATTTACAGGAAAATACAAGGTTACGACCCATTCGGATGACAAAACGCCCCGGCGTTTAACTGATATTTCGGACCAGAAGCAGACGCTAACCACGCAAATCGGTGGCTATCCTGTGAAATGGACCTATTACAAACAAGGGGCAGATTTGTTTGTGGAAACAGAGAGCGAAGATGCTCGGTTTGGAGGGATTAACCAGACGCATATTGGCCTGGATAAAGAGCGGATCATTGGCAAGCCGATCACAGCCAATTTCGCCGGAGATGGCAATAACAAGGCAGTGGATGTCTACAAGAATTTCAAAGGGAAGGAAGCTTCTATCTATATGTTCTACTACACGACGGACGACCCGGAAGCAGAGACAACCGTACCCTTGCAGCCACTGACAAGCAACAGCAAAGCATCTAAATAGCAACGCTATAAAAAGAGGGGTCTCTATACCTGTGTGAACCATGGCATAGAGATCCCCTTTTTATTTTCCTAGGAAGGCACGTCTCCCTGAAATGATTGGCTCCCGCCCTACTTCACAGAACCTTGCGTAACACCATTGATAATCCATTTTTGAGCAATCAGGTAGACAACAATCATCGGCAACAAGGCCATCAAGTACGAGGCAAAGGCCAGATTAAAGTCGGTATTGAACTGCCCCTGGAACACATACTGAACAAGCGGTAGCGTATATTGCTCCGCATCGCTGATAATAATGAGCGGCAGCAGGAAGTCGTTATAGGTAGACAGACAAGTGAGAATCCCCACCGTAGCACTAATCGGCGCCATCAGCGGGAAAATAATGCGCCAAAAAGTACCCCATGTCGTCGCACCATCTACCGTGGCTGCCTCTTCCAATGCCACCGGAATGGAGCGAATATAACCGACATACACGAAGACATTAAACGCCAAACCATACACCGTATGCAGCATAATGAGACCCAACAGATTAGTCATATGAAGGCCCGAGGCCAGTTTTACAATCGGCAGCATGATGATCGGGAACGGAATAAACATGGCGCTCACAAAGTAAAAATATAATCCCTTGAAGAAACGCCGCTGCATATTACGGGCAATCGCATAAGCAACCATGGAATTGGTGAGCAAAGTGAGTACGACCGTCGATGTCGTCACCATCACACTATTCCGAAAAGCACTGAAAAAATTAGTCATTTCCACTGCACGACTAAAGTTTTCCCAATGCAGCTCAGTCGGAAAGGCAAAGGCGGAATGCGCCATCTGCTCAGGATTTTTAAGCGCAATCGTCACCGTCATATAGAGAGGGAACAAGATAAATATTGTCCCCAACGCTACCAGAATCAGCACAGGCCAGTTGGTACGTCTGCTTGCTTTCATCAGTTATCCATCTCCCTTCTTTGGAGGAATCGCAGCTGTAAGATGGAAATGATCGCGATCACAATAAAGTAAATCACGGAGTTAGCCGACTGATAAGCAAATTCTCCGCCTCTAAAGCCCCCGGTGTATATCAGATGAGAAATCGACTGCGTGGCCCGTCCTGGTCCGCCATTCGTCAAGGCCACGATCTGATCGAATACCATTAGAGAATTTTTCATCGCCAATACCATATTGATCGTAAAAAATGGAGCAATCAATGGAAAGGTAATGCTCCAGAATTCGCGCCATTTACCTGCACCGTCCAGGTTGGATGCCTCATACAGACTAGTCGGAATCGTTTGCAGTCCTGCCAGATAGAGAATCGTATTAAAGGCAATGCCCTGCCATACGGCTACGATGACCACCCCCACCCAAGCCAACTGCTCGCTACCCAGGATATTCGTCGATAATGAACTGATGCCCAGGTTTTGTCCCCAAATCGTAAACACGTTCGAGAACAGGTAATTAAATATGTAACCTACAATCAATACGCTCAAAATATTAGGCAAAAAATAAATCCCCCGAAAAAAGTTGCGAAACCGTATTTTAGCGTTCAGACCCATGGCAATCAACAAGCTGAGAATATTAATCGCAATGGTAACCACAATCGCAAATTTGAAAGTAAACCAGTAAGCATTACCCACATTGTCGTCCTGAAACAAATTAATATAGTTCTTAAATCCGACAAAGTGATACTGATGCCCGAATCCATTCCAATTGGTAAGCGAATAATAAAATCCCTGCAAGGCAGGTAAGGTCAAAAATACAAAAAACAATAACACCGCCGGCAGCGTCATCCAGTAAAAAGTCGTCAGTCGCTTATTCATGTCTCATCCTCCTCCCCTATCGGCGGTTAGCTACCTTATTCCACTCACGGTCGAGCTTGGCTAGATAGGCGTCGATATCTCCGTTTTGCAGGAAAGCCTGCACAATAGAATTCAATTGGACCGCTTTGGGAATATAATGATCGGCAAAATCAATGACACGGCCTGATTTAAAATACGGCAGCAGCTCTGCCACACTCGGATCATCCTGCGTGACTCCCTTCACCGCTGAAAACAATGTTTGTTCCGTAATGTATTGCTTGCTGTTCTCCGGCTTCAATAGGAAGGCAATGAACTCTTCAGCTTCCTTTTTATGCGGCGTGCTTTCCGAAACGGCCAATAGCGTATCTATACCAGACACCAGCTTGACCGCCTTTGCGTCGTTCCCTGTGGGGAATGGGAAAAATCCGAGTTCCACTTTCGGGTTAGCTTTGCGAATTTCAGATATAGCCCATGAGCCCTGAATGTACATCAGTCCCTGTCCGTTAGCGAAAGCACGGTTACCGTCAGCATAGTTTTTGCCAAAGTTATCACTATGTCCGTATTTCAGTAGCTCCAGTTGCTTTTCCGCAACCTCGCGGTACTTGTCCTGAAAGGTGACCTGATTCTCACGCCGTTGCAGAAAAAAATCAATACCCACCAGGTTCGGACCCAGTGCGTTAAAAGGAAGGTTCGTTTGCCAATCATCTTTATATGTAAAATAGAACGGGATTTTGCCAGCAGCCTTGATTTTTTGCGCCGTTGCAATCAACTCATCCCATGTTTTGGGCACCTGTAATCCCATTTCCTTAAAAAGCGTCTTGTTATACATCACACCATTCGCATTCGCAGCATAAGGAATTCCATACACAGGATCGACCCCGGTCACATCCTTCAGCATTTTGAGGTAAATCGGGTCCACCGTACGCGGTAATTCTGTATTCGCCAGATCCGTAAAAATACCGCTTTGCGCCAAAATGGAGTAGGTATCGGTGGCCCCAAGCCCCACAATGTCAGGTACATCGTTTTTGACCACCCGGGTCAATAGCACCGTTTCTGCCTCTGGCGGATTGACCTGTGTCACTTCAATATCGGGATGTTCCTGATTGAATTGTGCGATCAGCTTGTCGAATGAACCCTTGGCCTCCGGCTTGTTTTGGAAAAACTCAATTTGCACCTTGCCTGAAGCGTCACTCCTATTGCATGCGCTTACAATAACCGCTAGCAGCAAGATCGCCGCTAGTGTAGATAGCTTCTTGATCCCATTCCACATGCTCATACCTCCTTTTCCCCTATGTCAATCTATGCGGGACTAGACAATTAATACCCGTCCTTTGCAGAAAAGAAACGATACACCGCATTTCCACATCACAATGGGAACCCTTATATTGGATTTAATACACAAGCCTATCTAGCACTGCCGCACGAATTCCAACAACATGCGTATAAAAAAAGATCCAGGTAACCTTCAAAAGGTTACCTGGATCTTTTTTGCTTTTATAATGTTTAGGTTGCAAAGTCTTATTTCTAAACAATCTTTTTTTGCCATTGTGTAAAACTAACCATCATGCAGGCTATAATCATTCCTCCTGCACACATCCAAAATTCAAATGAGTTGTCAACCCTTAGAGCAAGCAATATTTCTCGAAATGGATCCATAAACATAATGAGTGGCCTAAACAACTCGAAGAGAAATACGGATAAGATAAGAATCACTATATAGGCAAATAACGGTCGTGACACAAATAAACATATAGCGCTACTCAACATGAGCTTTGCTAGGCAAACCAGCGTTAATACCAAATAAAACGCAAGTATGTAGGGGATAGCATCCGACCGGAGAGAAGCAATAGATGAACCATATTTAAAAAAAGTAGAGCTGTGCGGAAAAAATATCCATCCAGCGATTACACCTATAAGCAAGCTTGTTCCTATGAAAATGACTGTCGAGGCTGATAGTGCGAGCAACTTGGCGAGCCAGAACTTAAAACGTCGATACGGTCGTATCATATACAGCCTATAGGCTCCAGAATAGAGATCCCCGCTTAATTGATCTACATACAGAATGGGCAGGATTGCTGTAAGGAGAAATAAAGCAGCCTCACTCATCATCAGCCACGGCAGGTTGAGATTATTTACGACCACAGTTCCTTCACCAAAACGTAAGACCTTCGTACCCGTTACTTTATGACTCCATATAATTGCAATTACGATTAATATATAGGCTATATATAATAAAAAAGTGGATTTACGATTCCAAATTCGTTCCATTTCACTTCGCCAGATTCCTAGCACGAGGAAATCCTCCTAATATAGATAGTCATCGGTCACAAAACGGCGGTATGCCCCCCAAGTAAAAAAGATAAGATATAGACTAACAACAGTGATAATCGCTCCATTCACAGACGAATTCCCCATTAAGGACCTATCTAGTCCTGTATGCTGCATATATGGAACAATCATAAATGCAATCACATTGTATAAGTAGGGGATATGAGAAACCAAAGCAGCCAATTTTAAATACAATGAATCAAATAACAGTGAGCCCAGATTGTATACCATGCAAACACCAATTGCATACGTTACACTCTTGCTGTACATAGCAACAAAGCAGTATAAGGAGCTTATCGCTAATAATGAGGCAAGTGCCCAACCATAGTATTCAAGCATCTGCAATCCCTGAGATCCAGACAGCCCCTCATCACTTATATTATATGAAAGAGTCCATACTTCAACGATCACCTGCGAGGATACTGCAAATGCCATGAGAAGAAACAAGATAGATGTATTCAAAACCAACAGCTTGCTCCAGAAAATCTGACCGCGGGTAAACCGGCGCATAAACAACAAACGCAGTTGCCCGCTTCGAAATTCCTCTGTGTATACAGCAGCCGCTAAAGCAGCCACAGCTATATTACATGCTAAAAACAAATTCTCACGCAGACCCGTAACGACAAAGTTTAAGGATAATACCTCTACAGGAATCTTCATCGTGCGCAAGAAATATACTCCTGTCGAACAGGCTAGCATTGGTGTACATAATACCAAAAGCCAGAACCATTTCCGTCTCCATAATCGCTCGAACTCGCTGTATATTAATTGCTTCATAGTCCCATTAACCCCATAAAAGCGTCCTCCAGACGTTGGCCTTCCTTGATCAGCTGATCAGCTGGCCCCTGCCAAACTAGCCTGCCTTCTTTAATTACGATGAGTTCATCGCACATCTGTTGCAATTCATCCAGTAGATGACTGGAGATAAAAAAGGCATAATTCGCTGAAGCACGCAGCTGAAGCACAATATCTCGCAACTCTCTCATCCCCATGGGATCAAGACCGTTGGACGGTTCATCCAGCAGCAGCAGTTCAGGAGCACCTAGCATGGACTGCGCAATGCCTAGTCTTTGCTTCATTCCGAGAGAATAGGTTTTCACCTTGTCATCTGCTCGTTTTTCTAATCTCACCTTTGTAAGTAATTCTTCAATATGTTCCTCCCGATCAGAGGGTGCAATTTCAGAGTGCAGCCGTGACAAGTTGCGCAAAACCTGCCTACCTGTCATATAATCAAAAAAGACCGGAGATTCAACGATGGCCCCTACCTTGGATAGCGCCTTTTCCCGATCCGTGTGCACATCATATGAAGCTATCTTTACAGAACCGCTGGTTGGCTGCATTAATCCAGTCATGATTCGCATCATTGTGGTTTTACCGGCCCCATTAGGTCCAATAAATCCATATATCTTTCCTTTTTGAAGCTTAAAAGAAACACGATCTAACAAATACCTTTTTCCCATTTTTCTCGTCACCTGGCTAACCTCCAGCAAGGAGTCCGACATACTATTTCCCCCATCCATAACGAATCGTAAAATAGTCGCAACGCGGGCATTAGATATATAAGATGTCTATCGATGATGTAAACTTCAGTTAACAATGGTCCATATTAACCATACAGTTTAAAAATATCACATGTTGCGAAATGTAAACGGTTCACTTTATATGTAAAATAAAAAGATAATAATTTATTAATATCAAATTATTTAAATATATGGTTATTCTATTTTCACTCACTCTCTTTACCATACAAAAATAGCCCCTCAGCAGGCGTGCTACCTCAGGGCTATCCTTTAATGCAAATATACATTGCTGGCCCAGCAACCAGCCTATCATCTAATCCAGTTCAACCCACTCGCCAAGCAGCGCATCCAGCTCCGCTTGCAGCTGCTCGCGGGCATTCCACAGCTCCGCCATGCGCGCTGTGTCGCTGCTTGTGCCGAGTAGCTCCAGCTCGGCATCTGTCGCCGCCAATGCAGCTTCCTTGGCGGCAATCGCACGCTCCAACCGCTCGCGCAACGCAGCGGGATGGCGAGATGGCTTCGCGGCCTTCGCTCCGTGTGCCCCACTCCAGGCATCGGGCGTCCCCAAGTGACCTGCCGCCCCGGAGCGAGCGCAGCTCGCATCGGCTCCCGTGGTCGCTCTTATCCGCGCAGCCGTCCCCGTGCCACGGCTGGCTGAACCCGTAGACGCAGCCGAACCCGCGACCGAGCCGCCACCAGATGCGGCTCTACTTGCAGGTGCCGAACGTACTCCTGCATCCGCCTCGCTCAGCAGGCGGGCGTTATCCAGCTCCCTCTTCTTGGCGCGGTATTCATCAAAGCCGCCCAGATAAAAGGACAGCTTCCCATTTTCCAGCTCCCACACGCGCTCAGCCAACTTGTTCACAAAGTAGCGGTCATGGGAAATCGCCAGCACCGTTCCCGTGTAGGTGCTCAGCGCTTCCTCTAAGGCCTCGCGGGAGTCGATGTCCAAGTGGTTGGTCGGCTCATCCAGCACCAACAAATTCGGCTTTTTCATAACCAGCAGCGCCAGCCGCAGGCGGGACCACTCCCCACCGGACAGCATGCTCACGGGTTTAAACACATCCGCACCATAAAATAAATACTTCGCCAGCTGTCCGCGTGCCTCGCCTTCTTCCAGCCCGGCTTCCTCCTTGAAGTAAGCAAGCACCGTCGCCCGGCTATCCCGTTCTCTCTCTTGCTGCGCCAAATATCCGTACTCGACGCGCGCACCCCATTGGACCGTGCCTGCATCTACACCTTCCTGACCAAGCAATAGCTTGAGCAGCGTCGTTTTGCCTGTGCCGTTATCGCCCAGCAAGGCTACCTTTTCACCAAATTCCAGGCTGCCTGTTGCCCCGTTTAATATTTGACGTTCTCCATAGGCTTTGGTGATGCCCTCGAATTGAAGCACCCTGCGACCGGAACGATCCTCCAGCTTTAAGTTAAATTCCGCTCCCTGCGGGTCCAGTACAGGCCGCTTCACCAGCTCCATTCGTTCGAGCGCCTTGCGGATGGAGGCTGCCTTTTTGAAAAACTTCTCATTGTCGCCATTGCGTCCCCACTCTTCCAAACGCCGAATGGCCTCCTTCATCTTTTTAATCCGCTTTTGCTGTTCCTTATAATCCTCAAATTGCAGCAGCAGACGTTCTTCCTTCTCCTTGATGTAGCCGCTGTAATTCGTATAGTACGTAAAGGCCTCGCCGTCCTCTAGTTCGATTATTTTACCAGCAACTCGATCCAGAAAATAACGATCATGAGATACAACCACACACGCACCTGTGTAGCCCTGCAAAAATTGCTCCAGCCATTCCAGTCCTTTCAGATCCAAATGGTTGGTTGGCTCATCCAGCAGCAGCAAATCCGGTCGTCCAATGAGCTGTGACGCCAGCGCTATTTTTGTTTTCTCTCCGCCTGAAAGTGATCCAAAGTTGCGCGTATACATAGCTCTGGGAATACGTAGCCCATCCGCTACCTGATCTATATTGGCATCTATTTCGTAGCCGCCGTTACGCTCAAAATGCTCCTGTAGGGAAGCATATGTTTGCAGCAGCTTTTCCAAAAGCCCCGGATTCGCCGCCACCATCGGATCAGACATTTCTCGTTCCAGCGTGCTCATCTGGTTACGGCAATCCCGCAGCTCACGATAGGCGTAAGCCAGCGGTTCATATACGGTGAAGCTATCAAACTCCGCCGGGATTTGCGGCAGGTAACCGATTCTCGTATCCTTGGCGATGACGAGCTGCCCTTCATCCGGGTGGGACAAGCGTGCAATTAGGCGTAATAAAGTCGTTTTGCCGCTTCCGTTGCGACCGATAAGCCCCACCTTTTCTCCCTTATGGATATCAAACGTTGCACCATCCAAAATCAGGTTGGCAGCGTGGTATTTTTTCAATTGTTGACCGTTTATAATATGCATGTTCAGGCTCTCCTTTATTTAGGAAGACCCTTACCCGGGTAACACAAAAAGAGCCGCAGGAGCAACCCCGCGACTCTTCGGAAGATATAGCAATCCGTTCGAGTTAAGGTAGGCGTCTTCTCGCGATGTTTACAACCGTATGATTAAAATTGGACAGACTTCTCCCGTTGTATGGAAAAGCATGAACAATGCCAGCCATAGCAATCGGCAGCTGGCTAATACGGTTGTTCAGCATCTCGTGATTCACCTACCTCACCTCCTTCTTCATAATTGTGTGTAGTATAGCATGTTTTCTCGTATTATAAAAGAGGGCGATAGCCTATCGCACTATGAAACAGAATGGTGTCCTCTGACTGTCTGCGATGTCCCCGCTCTGGTAATGGAAAATACGCCGCAGACAAAGGCAACAATCACAAATGCCCCGCCTACCCAAGCGTTGGTGGCAACAGACTCGCTATTCTCAATCACTGCCCCTCCCAAGGCAGAACCAAGAGCAATCCCAACCTGAAGTGCAGAGAAATTAAAGCTTTGCTGAATGCTGCCCGATTCGGGTGCATTTTCAATAAGATAGCTTTGCATCGGGGGCGACAAGGCCCAGCTCAAAATCCCCCAGATAATCAGGAGTGGTGCAAACATATACATCGAGTGAATCGAGAACGGCAGCAGGAACATCACGGCGATAAACACACCCACGACGATTAGAATGCTTTTCGCTGTGCCGAATCGGTCCGCCAAAGAACCGCCGATAAAGCCGCCGCTCACTGCCGCCAGGCCAAAGACGAAGTAGGCTGCACTCACCCATGAGGCGTTCAAACCCATGAGGTTTTCCAAAAATGGTGTGAAATAAGCATACAACGTGTAGTGCCCTGCTAATGTTAATGTGGTTACCAGATGAGCACTGATCACTTTAACGTTTTTCAGGGACTTCAACTGCTCACGCATAGGCACAACGTGTTCCGTTGGAATCCGCTCCATAAACAAATTCATAATGATCATAGAGACTACCGTCAACAAGGCAATAATCAGGAAAAGCACCCGCCAGCCAAACGCATTTCCAATCAGCACCCCGGCTGGGATGCCTAGCACGATAGAGGAACTGACCCCCATGGAGATTACACCGAGGACGCGGGCCTGATAAGCTTTGGACACCACTTTAACCGCAATGGTCAGTGACAATGTCACGATCAACGACCCACTGGCAGCAGTAATGATACGAGATATAAACAACACAGCATAGTTCGGACTCCAGAAAGCCAGCAGACTTCCCAGGATAAAGATAAACATCGACCACAAGTACAGTCGTTTTCGTTCAACTTTGGCGGTTAACGCTAACAAAGTCGGTCCGGCGATAGCGTACACGAGCGCATAGATCATGATTAGCTGTCCTGCCGTGCTTACAGAGACATTCAGATCCTGTGCAATCTGGGGCAGCACGCCCCCGATAATCAACTCCACCAGACCTACCGTAAAGGTCGCAATGGTTAGAATAGCTACTTTGAAGTTCATTACATTAGCTCCTTTGCTGTCATGTAAATCCCTCGTAACACGCAAAAAAATCCTGACCACAAGAAATGTACAAGACGTACACTTTTTGTAATCAGGATTTATCGGTTCCTGGTAGAGACCCTCAAACCATATTATTGAGGTTATACAAATGGGGCATTCATTTATTACGCTTCACGAAGGTTATAGCTATTACTATAAAGGAGCCCTTGGTTAAGTTCAACCCCTACAGCTTCAAAAATTCGCTCATGGCTCGATCCGATAGATAGGGTAAATACTCATGACCGTATTCATGATACAGGAGCATCTCCTTGTTAGATACGATTTTATTGTACACTGCAAACTGTGTGGAAGGTGGGCAGATGATGTCCGACAGCCCCGTCACAAACAACACACGACCACGAATCCGATCTGCCAAATGTTGAATATCGATGTAGCCTAAGCGGTTAAACACTTCGTCCTCACGTACATGATTGGGATCAAACCAACGAAAATAATATACCAATTCCTCGTATGCAGATGTCGTTGCATCCAGTGCCCAGGCCCTTTTATAGTCTGACAGGAACGGATATACCGGGACAGCCACACGGACACGCGGCTCCAATGCAGCGCAAGCAACCGTCAGCGCCCCGCCTTGGGAGCAGCCAAATGCACCGATACGTTCAGGGTCAACTTGCTCCATAGACATGAGAATGCGCACCGTTTGTACCGTATCCAAAAATACGTTGCGGTAATACAACCGATCCGGGTCCGGGTCGTCAATTCCGCGAATAATCTGGCCGCGAACCGTCGTTCCCTGAACCTGCAAATTGTCCTCGGACAGCCCGCCTTGCCCTCGGCAATCCATGGCCAGCACAGTGAATCCGTGTGCTGCATAGCTCACCTTGTCGAACCAGTCGCCACTGTCGCAGGAATACCCATGAAACATAGCCAAGGCTGGACCTTGTTCCGTAAAATGCTTGGGACGAGCCAGCTTCCCATGAACCCTTGCTCCGCCTACTCCATTGAAATACAGATGGTAACACTCCACCAGCGGAGAGACAAAATCGGCGGGCTCCAGTGTATACTCCAGTGGCTGTTGTTCCAGCTCCTGTAGTGCCCGTTCCCAGTACGTATCAAAATCCTGCGGCTTGGGACTGCTTCCCATATAGGACTGTAGCTGCTGTAAAGACATATCCTCCGGCATGTAAATTTCCTCCTACATCCGGCCTGACTCACGGTCATCTGCGACTACTTCATCCGTTGCGACGACATACTTCATAATGTCAGCTACTGTCGTGTATGCGATACCTACATACGTATCAGCGGCTCCATAATAAATAGCAATTCTTCCAGTGTCCGCATCATGCAGTGTAGCACACGGGAACACCACATTTGGCACAAAGCCCCGTTCTTCGTACCATTCCTCCGGCGTCAATACGAAGTTGGAGGAACGATATTTAACCTTAGACGGATCATCCAGATCAAGAACGGCTACTCCCATGCTGTATACCAGCCCATTGCACGTACCTGTCACTCCGTGGTAGAACATCAGCCAGCCCTCGGTTGTCTCAATCGGTGCTGGTCCGCCGCCAATCTTCACCGATTGCCACCAGCCCTGGCCACCCTTGCTCATTACATGACGGTGCTTACCCCAATAGACCAAGTCAGGACTTTCGCTCAGGAAAATATCCCCGAACGGCGTATGACCACTGTCACTCGGACGGGATAGCAACATAAAGTTTCCATTTAGCTTGCGAGGCAACAGCACTCCGTTGCGATTAAACGGCAAGAACGGATTTTCCAATCGTACAAAGCTTTTGAAATCCTTCGTTTGTGCGATCCCCAGCGCTGCTCCATAGAAATCTGTGCACCAGATGATATAATACGTGTCTTCCACTCGAACCAGACGCGGATCATAAGCATAATTAGGCTGATACTCATTCCCTTCCTCATCAACCATATGCAAACGTTCCGTTTCAATATCCCAAGCTAATCCGTCATCACTCCAGCCCAGGTGCAGATGTGGGCGTCCATTAATCGTTTCAGCACGGAATATCCCTACAAACCGTCCCTCATACGGGGCTACTGCACTGTTGAAAATACGGGCAATGCCAGGCACCGGATTTCGTCCAATGACCGGGTTTTCCGTATGCCTCCATACCGGGGCCTCGCTGCCTTCCGGCTTATCCTGCCATGGCATTTTGGACAGGCTATCTCCTACAATTCGTACATTACCTACATTCAAATCCACATTTAATTTACTCATACTTGACTCTCCTCTCACCTACACGTTTGATTTTATTTCTTTCTATTTCACTGAGCCCTGTGCAAATCCGTTATAGATATATTTTTGTAATGATAAAAACGCAACCAGCGTCGGAATAATCGCAATGATAATGCCCGCACTAATGACCTCCCATTGCGATCCATAGGGCCCTTTAAACTTAAACAATGCCGTCGATATCACCTGAAGGCTTGTTTTGGGCATATACAGAAACGGGGTGTAAAAATCGTTGTAAATATTAACACCCTTGATAATGATCACCGTCACAATGGCAGGCTTCAGCAGTGGCAAAATAATACGCCAGTAGATGGTCAGATAGGAGGCCCCATCCAGCATAGCCGACTCATCCAGCGCCACCGCGATGGAATCCAGAAACTGAAGGAAAATATACACCGCAATAATATCGGTTCCCAAATACAGTAAAATAGCTGCCCAAGGCGTGTTAAACAGCTCCAGCTTGTTAATGATCTGGAAGGTCGATACCTGTGTCGTCACCCCTGGAATAAGCGTAGCGAGCAGGAACGCACCCAGCATAAGACTTTTACCTTTAAATTTAAAACGATTCAAAATATACGCGATCATGGAACCGGTCAATGTAGCCCCGATGATGGAGATCAGCAAAATAAAAGCTGTGTTCATAAATCCGGTTAGCATGTTTCCATCCACAAAAGCTTTGGCGTAGTTTGCCCAGTTCAGCCAGTTCACCGGGGGAGTCAGAGGACTGGTTGCCGCATATTCAGCCTTCGTCTTCAATGATGCAAACAAAATCACAACAATGGGCAGTAGAGCAATGAACGCACCTAGCAATAGCGCGCCATACTTGATGCTGTTAGCCAGCACTCTTTTTAGCTTATACATAGTTAGTCCTCCTCCCCCCGAATCAGCAACCGCTGAAGCAGCGTAACAGCAATTACGATCAGCAGCAAAACAACCGCCATCGCGGAGGCTAAACCAACCTTGCTGTATTTGAATGCGACATCAATCGTCTGAATGACGAATGTCTTACTGCCGTTGGAGCCACCGGTCATAATGTAAGGAATATCGAATGCACTGATCGCGCCGCTAATCGCCAAGATCAAGTTCAACTGCAAAATTCGCTTGATGGTCGGCAAAATGATAGAGCGGAACTGATGCCAGCGGTTGGCTCCGTCGATATCGGCTGCTTCATATAGATCACTGGATATGGAAGAAATCGCGCCTAGAAACACAATAAAGTTAAAACCCATGTATCTCCAGATCGACGTACCTGACAGCGAAATATTAATAATTTCCGGGTTGCCCAGCCACAGCTTGACATATGAACCCAACCCCACTGCCTGAAGCAGTGTATCGAGGGTACCGTCCGGCTTAAAGAAGAATAGAAAAATAAAACCAATCGCCACCCCGTTCATCAGGGAAGGAAAGAACAAAATGCCTTTAAAGAAATTTTTAAACCAGGTTTGAAAGCTGAGAATGGTTGCAAAATAAAGGGCCAAACCCATCTGTACAAACGTAGCTACAAAGTAATACAGACTGACCTTAAACACCGAGAAATACTCGGGGTCGGTAAAGATTTTGATATAGTTTTCAAAGCCCACATATTCCAGACGCTTACTATAGCCGTTCCAATCCGAAAAGCTGTATTTAAACATATTGATCACCGGCAAGTACGCAAAAGTGACCAGCAGCGCCAGCGGAATAAATGAAAAGGCAACAATAATCGCTATTCTTTGTTTGGAGTAGCTGAGATTCGAAAATTTAAACATGCTGCACCTCCTGGCTATCCGTCCATCGACTGTCAATCAATCTCTTCTTATGTTCAGTTCAGATGGCTATTTTGCTTCCTTGGCTGCCACTTCAGCACGCGCCTTCACCCATGCATCGTTCAGATCCTTCATAATGGTGTCATACGATTCCGAGCGGTTACCCACCGCTGCCTCAATAATGCGTTTCTTGAAATCAGGCTGCCATAAGCCGATTTCGCCCATTTTATCGATTTTATCGACAATTCCTTCCTGCCCCTTCGGAGACGGGGTTAGCGCTTCAAAAACAACTCCCTCATTTTCATACTGCTTCAAAATGGCAGGCATTGCGGCACCCTTCAGTGGACTAATGCTACCTGCCTGCTCTACAGCATAGTTGGACTTTTCGGTAAACCAATCCACCCAGGCACGAGCTGCCTCTTTATTTTCACTGTTTACGTTAATAGCGAGGTTAAAGTCACCTGCCAGCGGCACAAGGACCTTGGAGGCATTCGTTGGGAAAGGCATAAAACCGATATCATCCTTGTTAGAAGCTACGCTTTTGATCTGATCAATCGCCCAAGAGCCAAGCACCATCGTACCGATTTTGCCTTGAGCAAGATCCGCCTTGGAGGTCTCCCAATCTGTAGTTGTTGGATCTTTTTCGATCAGACCATTTTTAGCTGCATCGTACAGAACCTTATATAGATCATAATGAGGCTGACCCTTCGTAAAATTGTCATCTGAATTCGGTTGTGTGACATTTACGTATTCCTTTGTACCCGCTACTGTTGCCAAGCTAGACTCCCATTGGGTCAGTGCCCAACCAGAAGCATAGTTCGTAAACAGCGGCACTGCCTTCGTTTTGTCCTTAATTTGCTGTAATGCTTTCAGGAATTGATCTGGTGTTTTGGGGATTTCTGTGATTCCTGCTTCCTTGAACACTTTTTTGTTATAAATCACACCAGAGTAAACCATCGCAATCGGAATGCCGTAGCTGTTACCATTCACCGTACGCTCCTCAATGCCGGTATACTTGTTTTTCATCTCGTCATAAGTACCTAGAGGCTCGAAGAAATTGGGCAGCTCTTCAATGGGGATACTGCCAGGAATCAGTAAGACATCTCCGTAATCCCGGGTTCCCATCCGAATTTTAATTTGACCGTCATAATCGGCCAATGCCTGAAAATTAACCTTCACGTTCGGATAAAGCTTGTTAAATTCCTTGGCGTAATCCTGAAATACGGTATCCACAATATCTGTCCGCTGTGTGATCACCGTAATTTCCCCTTCCGGCCCCTTCGAATCAGAACTGGCGCCTGGCGCATCCTTCTTTGAGGTACAGCCAGTAAACAGCCCCGCTAACAAAAGCACAGATAGCAATGACATCAAAACCTTGGACAACTTCATGAGACGACCCCTCCTGTTGTTTTTAATAAGGTTATCGTTAAACTAACAAAATCATTCTATTATGTTAGCGCTTACTGTGTCAATTACAATATTTTTTTGTTGATAAACTTAGGCTGTACTTATAAAAAACATAGATTTGTCATGATTGACAGTTTATAAACGCATAGATATGATACTATTGTAAAGTTATCGATAAACTAATAAATCATTTCCGAAGGAGGCTTTGTCTCTTGGAAACACTAGTACACGAAATTAGACAAGAATGGAAGGAACACATACTCCCATTCTGGCTAGGCTTGAAGGATGAAGCACATGGTGGATTTTATGGCGAGGTAGACGTGGATCTACACATCCATGAACAAGCGGACAAAGGTGGCATCGCTACTGCGCGGCTACTTTGGTCTTTTTCAGCAGCAGCCCGTGTAACAGGTGAACGCGCTTATGCAGATGCGGCACGCCATGCCTTTACATTTCTGCAAGATCATCTGCTCGATCCATTACACGGAGGAATATACTGGATGGTGGACTACACCGGGCAACCTGTAGATACGTGCAAGCATGTATACGCACAGGCATTTGCGATCTATGCACTGGCAGAGTATGCAAGAGCTACGGATGACCCAAATGCACTACCACTGGCAATGGAACTGTTTCACCTAGTAGAGCAAAAAGGATATGATTCCGCTCTACAGGCATACGGCGAACAATATGATCGTTCGTGGAACGCGCAGCCTAATGAGCTGCTCAGCGAAAATGGAGTCACCGCGCATATTACTATGAATACGCATATTCATGTTTTGGAAGCGTATACCCAATTACTGCGCGCCCAGCCAAACGAAGAGGTTCGAACTGCACTGAAAAACGTGCTGGACATTTTATATCATCGTGTTTACGATGCTTCCGCGCGGCAGTTGGGAGTATTCTTCGACCGTGAATGGCACTCTCTGCTTGATCTGACCTCATATGGTCACGACATCGAAGCCAGCTGGCTGATGGAGGACGCCATGAATGTGCTGGATTATCATCCATCCGAGTATGTAAATATGGTGGTGGATATTGCGAGCGCGGTAGCTGAGCGGGCTATTCAGCCAGACGGATCGCTCATCAACGAGCGGGAGGAAGAGCGGATAGATACTTCACGCATTTGGTGGGTACAGGCCGAGGCAATGGTTGGTTTTTACAATGCGTTTCAGCGGACACAGGATGCACGATTTTTGCAAATTGTACAAAATTTATGGACCTATACCCGGCAATATATCATTGATCCACGCGCCAGAGGCGAATGGTTCTGGTCAGTTCAAGCGGATGGTAAGCCTGACGCCAGAGAAATCGCGGGCCCTTGGAAGTGCCCATATCATAACAGCCGTTTTTGCATAGAAATGCTAGAAAGGATGGAAAAACAATGATCCATAACAAATACAATGAGCTGCTGCAGCAGCAAGAAGAACTGATTACACGTCCCAATGAGGTTAAAACCTCCTTTTATAACGGCATCTACGAACGCTACCTCTATCCGGTGCTGACTCGCCATCATGTCCCTATTCACTGGCGGTTTGATCTGGATGCACAAGCCAATCCCTTTTTCATGGAGCGCCTGGGTGTAAATGCGGCATTGAATCCTGGAGCGATCTATCATGAAGGAAAATACATTCTTGTTTCGCGCACCGAAGGACTGGACCGAAAGTCGTTTTTTGCCTTAGCAGAGAGCGATAACGGCATTGATCAGTTTCGATTCGTTGACGCCCCCCTAGTGTGGGATGATATCGACCCGGAAGAAACCAATATGTACGATATGCGACTGGTGAAGCATGAGGACGGCTGGATTTACGGTATTTATTGCTCGGAAAAGAAGGACCCTGACGCGCCATTCCACGATACCTCCAGCGCTGTCGCCCAGGCTGGACTGGTCCGTACTCGTGATCTTCGCACATGGACCCGGCTTCCCAACATCACTACCCAGTCTCCGCAGCAACGCAACGTTGTCCTGCATCCCGAATTTGTGGACGGTCAGTACGCCTTCTATACTCGTCCCCAAGATGGGTTTATTTCCACCGGCTCAGGCGGAGGCATCGCGTTCGGCCTCTGCAAAGATATAACACAGCCCGTGATTGAACATGAGACAGTCATTGATGAGCGTTGCTATCATACGGTATACGAAGTTAAGAACGGGCAGGGTCCTGCCCCAATCAAAACAAGCCGCGGCTGGATTCACATCGCTCACGGGGTACGCAATACAGCTGCTGGTCTGCGATATGTGCTGTATACCTTTGCCACCAGCCTGGAAGACCCTACGCGCGTCATTGCCAAGCCCGGTGGGCATTTTCTGGCTCCTTACGATGAGGAGCGCGTGGGCGACGTTTCGAATGTTATTTTTTGCAATGGGGCAGTTGTTAACGAGCAAGATGAAGTCTTTATATACTACGCATCCAGTGATACCCGTATCCACGTAGCGAAGACCACCATCGCCCGTCTGGAGGACTACACCTTCAATACACCGTCCGACCCATTGCGTTCTCTCGGCAGCGCCGCTGTCCGGCGTGAGTTGATCCATCGTAATGAAGCGCTATTGCAAGCAAGCAACCGTCCTTCCCAGCGGATCTAAGCCGTAAGCTTTATCCTGCTTGCCGAACCATGTATACTATCCATAGAACAACTGTTACCCGCAGGCTAATCGTTGTTCTATGGGCAGCTATACGGCTAGTCCTTGTATCTAAACCAAGCAGCTGCACCGCTAAGCTAATTGAATTTCTACAAGCGGATAAGCTATTCATATTCACATCAGCATTTTGTAACCGTTAACTGGCTATAGGCAAAATGCGTATCTTTTTAAAATTGGAAGGCGGAACAGGAATGAAGAGCAACGTAACGATGCGGGATATTGCGGATAAGCTGGGAATAAGCAGCGTGACCGTGTCGAAGGCGCTCAATGACAAGGATGGGGTTAGCGAGGAGTTAAAGGAACGTATTAAGACGCTCGCAGGCGAGATGGGGTATCGTTTCAATACCGTTGCCAAATCCATGAAGGAGGGGCTCACCTATAACATTGGTGTGATCATCCCTGAACGTTTTACCGGTCCCGGCCAATCGTTTTACCTGCACATTTATCAGCAAATTTCACGGGCATTGGAGCCATACGGCTATTACGGTATCCTTCACATCCTCCATCGTGAGGACGAAGAACAGCTTAATCTGCCACGTATTTATTACGATCGTAAGGTGGATGGCTTCATTCTTTTGGGACAAGTGAGCAAGCCGTATATTGAGCTGGTACAAACCATGGACCAGCCTAAAATGTTTCTTGATTTTTATGATGAGCATGCCGATATCGACTCTGTGGTGACGGATAATTTCTACGGTGCCTACGAGCTGACCAATTATTTGATTGCCCAGGGGCACCGGGATATTGCTTATGTGGGTAATATCTATTCCACCAGCAGTATCCAGGATCGTTTCCTCGGCTACTATAAATCCTTGCTGGAGCACAGGCTGCCCCTCCGTAACGAGTGGGTGCTCAGTGACCGGGACGACGAAGGAGTTTATGTTGAAATGGAGCTGCCTCAGCCGCTGCCGACCGCCTTTGTGTGTAACTGCGATCAGGTCGCTCACAATCTGGTGCACCAGCTGGTGGGTCTGGGATACCGCATACCTGAGGACTGCTCTGTAGTCGGCTTTGATAACGATGTATACGCCACGCTTATTGTTCCGCAACTGACCACAGTCGGAGTAGACATTGAGCAAATGGCACGTACCGCGGTGGACTCAATGATGAAAAAAATAAGCCATCCTGGCAGTCGTTTTGGTCGAGTCCTTGTACAGGGGCATATTGTATATCGTGATTCCGTGCAGTCCCTCAAGAGGCCATAATTCGTGAATATTCCACAACCAAAAGCCGCTCAGCATGTCGCTGGAGCGGCTTTTGGCGTTTATAAACTTTACAGCGTAATCATGGGCTTACCCTTCACTTAAGAGCGCTGAGCGACAAAGGAATTGCCCGCTCGATTGAGAATCGGCAGCATCCGCATTTCCTGCCCCATCGAGGCTTGGCAAAGTGGACAAGCCGGCTCGCTCAAAAAGGTAAAATCCGTTCTCATCCATCCGTTGCAACCCTCGTTGGTACACGACCAAATAGCCGTATTTTCCTCTGGAATGATTTCCGGGGCCTGGCGTCTGTACATCTATATCCCCCCTCGGTTGTTATAGGGGAACATCCCCTGTCGGCATACTGTTAATTCACTCCTGTGCGGGTATTAATATGCTCCAATCTACGGAAAATATGCGCATTTTACCAAAATCCTTATTTGCGGATGGCCTTGGTCCAGAAACCACCATGAAATTGTTTCGGCTCAACTGTAATGACAAAAGCCTTGGGGTCTAGCTTTAGAATGGATTGATACAGCTTATCCTGGTTTTTTCGTTTGGCCAATATTTCCATCACTAGGCGTTCTCCATCACGTCCACTGCCCAGCCAAGCCGTAACGCCGTAGCCTTTGTCTCGAAGCGCATTGGCAATTCCTCCATTGATCTCATTGCTGATTACCTTCACGGTGACATAACCGAGCGCTATTTTTTCCTCAATCCACGCTCCAATAAGAATCCCCACTGCGTAGCCTATAGCGTATACCGCAAGACTTGCCACTTGATCCAGATACTTAAGCACGACATTCAAACCCAACACATAAACTGTAACTTCCACGGTGCTGATGAGTGCAGCAATGTACTTCTGTCCTTTCAGCGTCAAAATCATGCGCAGTGTGTACGCCGATACATAAATAAGTTGAATAACGAGAATAAACAATAAAATTTTGAGCATATGCTCACTCCCCATTTCACGATCTAATGAACTCCATATTTAACATTATGCCCCTGTCTGTGATCTACAGCCTTACGTTTCGTATTACCCTCGCTCGGGTAATGACTAACTACAGCATGCTGAATGAAAGTTTGATTATATGAGGAGGGCTATACCATGAAGGATAACGGAATTAGCGATAAAATCAAAGGTAATGTTAATAAAGCTAAAGGCGAAATCAAGGATCAAATTGGGAACGCCACGGATAATAAGTCCCTTCAAGCCGAAGGTAAATTGGATAAAGCCAAAGGTCATCTTCAGGAAACAGCAGGCAAGCTGAAGGACCATAAATAATCGGACTTTTGAGCTTTAATGTACTGTACTACCAACAAGTTTCGCTGTCTTGTGCAGCGAGCTTGTTTTATTTTGTTCGGTTACTCTTGGAAAATTATTTACGCAAACAGGGCAACTTTTACAATCGCTTTTGCGTCTAACTAATATAAGCACAATCAATAACAACCCTTCCAACCTGTTGGATTTTGTATGTATTAATGTTACTCTAGTCTATGTATCACGCTATAATTCTTAAATAAAGGGGTAGACCAACGAATGAAATCATTGAAGTCCATGAAGAAACCAGTCATCATCACTGCCGTGTCGGCCTTGGCCATCTCTGGGGCTCTGTTCAGCCAATCTACATATGCTGCGCAAGTAACTAAGCCGATCCAAGCAGTATATAACAATATTAAAATTATCTATAACGGAACCGAGGTTGCCTCGGATGCAAAAACTGAACCGTTTCTGCTGGATGGCGTGACGTATATCCCGCTGAAGCTGGCAGGTACAGCTTTGGATAAAAAAGTAACCTGGGATGGCACAAACAAACGCGTAGTCATTACTGACAACGGCGTTCCTATTGATCAATCTACGGTTACAGCACTGAACAACCAGATTACAACGCTGACTCAGGAACTGAACACAGCCAAAGCAGCGAACACAACGAAAGACGCTACCATTGCCCAGTTGCAAAAAGACAATCAGACGTTAAAAGATGATGCGAGCAAAAATAGCTCAAGCACCTTGAAAGATCTACAAAAGCAACTGAACAAGGATTACAGTGATTCCTACAATACGAACTCGGATATCACACTGGATGGTAACAAAAGTGATATTGACGTGACCATCGAAATGACAAAAGCCAGATGGGATGACCTATCCGATAGCAGAAAGGAAAGCTACCTGGAAGACATCGTAGATGATATTTTGAAAGAGTTTAAGGATGCCGATATTGACGGCACAGTGAAGAACTCCAGTAATAGAGATAAATTGGCGACCTTTACAACGAACAGCAAAGGCGATGTAACGATTAAAAAGATAGCTTCTTCTCTGGATACAAGCACGATCCAACGTAACTTGTCTGATAGATATGGTACCTATAACGGAGTCGGCTTTGATTTCACCGTAAGAGGCGACAGCAGTGAAGCTATCGTCGAGGTTTATGTAAATTCGGATGACTGGAATAAACTTTCGAACAACCAAAAAAACAACCTGACAGATGGCGTTAGTGATTACCTTAAAGACAGACAGTCTGTATCCAAAGTCGTTGGATATGTACGTAATAAAGGCAACAGCAGCCAAATCACTACCTTCTAAAAATTAATCTTTTAAAAAAGCGACAAAGGCATTATAGCCTTTGTCGCTTTTTTATGATGTACAAACATCATGAATTCAATTATTGAATCAGCCTGCCTACAGAAGTAATGTATTTTATATAATCACTATCGGCATTAGTTGTACCGATATTTTTTGTATACACCAAATGACCTGCGCTGGTTATTTTGACTTTGTGAAATGAACCGGGTTTAGAATAAGGATCTACACTATAGGTCCCTTTGCTATACACAATCATAGGATTAAAGTCAACTTGTTTGAAGACGGGCGATAAGTCGCTCTTATACGTAGCATGAATATTCAATTCGCCCTGCTTTTGATCCCAGTCAAAGGAAGTAAGATCAAACGCATTCGCATCAATGACTTTGGCTAAATCTTGTCCCATAAATTTCATAAGAACTGGGCTTTCCGTAAAGCTATCATGTCTTAGCTTTAATAAACCTCGCTTCGAATCCCACTCCATCTGCGCATCTGTATCCTTTAACAAAATGGATACTGGTAAAAACATCGCGTTGCTTTTCATGATGGGTACTGTGTCCATCGTCGACAGTTCACCGTTAACTGATATTTCAGGTGAACCGATCGTAGCCGTTACATTACGCCCCAAAATATCAACAGAAGCGGTTTTGCTCGCTGCATTGTAAGTTACTTTACCACCCAATATATCTTCAGCCGCTTGAAGCGGTATAAGTAATCTCCCCTTCGTATCCACAAAAGGTGATGCAGGATAGGTGTATAAAACGAAATGATTATTTACCTTCAGGTGTATAGGGGTCTGAGCTTGGGCTGATGTCGAATTCGAGTGTGCAGTAGCAATACTAATTAAGATCATAAAGCATACGAATAACCTGATTTTCATAATACCCTCCTTTTTTCATAAACAGCTCACAAACAAACATAACTGTTTTATTCATATATAACGTACCTCCACAAACGCATACCGTCAACCATAATTTATAATATATACCTAATTATAGATTATTCTTTCTTTCCTACAGCTATGTAATTCATAAATACATTAATAATATTTATAAATATAAAGGTATTTTAGCGATGAAAGCAGAATGTATCACTGTATTCCAATTTAGAAAGGGGACAATGTATACGATGAGAAGTTTTGTTAAACGTAGAGCCAGGTCGAGTATTGCATTAACATTGGCTTTATTATTGGGAATTGCAACCGTACCATTAGGTACAAAAGACATTGCAGCAGCAGAGCCGAACCAGAACAATAAGCAGGATGTGCCTACCTTCTCTAATGTATCGGTTCATGATCCTTCGATTGTCAAAGACGGTGACACTTATTATGTATTTGGGTCGCATATCGCCGCAGCGAAGTCCAAAGATCTCACAAATTGGACTTCTTTTGCAAACGGTTACACAACACCCAGGAATACCCTTTACGGAGATTTATCCAAGAATCTGGCTGGATCTTTTGCTTGGGCGGGTGAGAATGATGCAGACAGCAAAGGAGGGTTCTCGGTATGGGCGCCCGATGTGTTTTGGAATGAGCATTATGTCAATAAGGATGGTACAAAAGGGGCCTACATGATTTATTATAGTGCCTCCTCCACCTATATACGTTCCGCGATCGGTATTGCCGTTGCCCCCAACATTGAAGGACCCTATCAATATGTGGATACTATTGTGAATACTGGTTTTACAAAGGAAACTGCATTCGATAAAGATAGCAAAGTGGATAAAAAGTGGACAAATACGCCGATTTCTCAACTTATTAATGAAGGCAAGCTGAAGGGGCCCAGAGCAGGATGGTTTAATGCTGATGGTTCTTACGCGAATCGGGTGTTTCCAAATGCAATCGATGCAGCAGTCTTTTATGATACAGATGGGCGCTTATGGATGACGTACGGTTCATGGTCCGGAGGAATATTTTTGCTGGAGCTGGATAAAGCCACTGGCAAACCGATCTACCCAGGCCAAGATGGAACTACAGAGGATGGCCGGCTGATTGATCGTTATTTTGGCACCAAGATTGCAGGTGGATACGGTGAGTCCGGGGAAGGTCCGTATATTGAATACAACCCAAAAACGGGTTATTACTATTTGTATGTAACCTACGGCGGACTTGCAGCGGACGGTGGGTATAACATGAGGTTATTTCGCTCCAAGAATCCGACGGGACCTTATAAGGATGCCAAAGGACAGAACGCTGTTCTGCCAGCAAACACTAAAAATGTAGCTTATGGCAACAAATTAATGGGTAACTTCTTGTTCGATAACAAAATAGGCGATCCAGGTACAGGTGTGGGCTACGGCTATGTATCTCCTGGGCATAACTCGGTGTACACCGATCCTGCAACCGGACAGATGTTTGTTGTCTTCCATACCCGATTCCCTCAGCAGGGGGAGACTCATGAGCTGCGTGTACACCAAATGTTCATGAATCAGGATGACTGGCCTGTGGTGGCTCCTTACCGTTACGGCGGCGAGACGCTTACAAAGCTGGATGAGAAACAATTCATTGGCGATTATCAATATATAAACCATGGCAGTGATTCTTCGGCAACGATCAAAAATACGCAGTTTATTCAGCTTAGAGCTGATCATACGATTGAAGGCGATGTACAAGGAACATGGCGTAAGTCAGGGGATGCGAATATCCAACTCACACTGGATGGCACTGTGTTTGATGGAGTATTCCTGAGACAATGGGACCAGGTAACGAATCAATATATTTTGGCGTTTACAGTTCTATCCAGTAAAGGTGAAATGGCCTGGGGCAGTAAGTTCCCTGATATGCCGGATACGACAGTCGTTGACAGTGTGTATCGTGAATTAGATCTTGGTGATACGAGCCGGGTGACGGCTAATTTGACGCTTCCGAAGGAAGGCAGTCGACGATCCTCGATTACTTGGAAAACTTCAGACCCAGGCGTCATTTCCGATACAGGCGAAATCAAGCGCCCCGCAATCGGTGAAAAGGCTGTATCCGCCACTTTGACAGCTACTATTGCTAAAGGGGATAGCAGTCGAGACAAAACTTTTCACATTACGGCATCTCCTTATGAGAAGGCAAGATTGACCGCTTCGTATCCATTTGAAAATAATCTAAAGGATCAGAATGATGCTTTTGCCAATGGTAAGGTTATTGGTGACCGGATTGATCGTCAAGGAGGAAATGTATCCTATGCTGAAGGCGTAAGGGGCCAAGCCTTAGTTCTTGATGGACAGTCAGGTATTGCTCTGCCTGAAGGACTCATATCCAGCTCAGCCTATTCTGTGTCACTATGGGTAAAACCTAGCGAGTTGACTGTGCATACACCAACTTTTTTTGGAGCTATGGATAGCAACCACTGGGTTAGCCTTCTGCCCAGAGGACCCGAGAAGGATAACACTATGGTCTGGTCCGGCAGTTCAACTTGGTATACTGGTAGTACCGGCCTAAAGATCAAAACCAATGAATGGACGCATCTCGCCTTCACTGTAGATCATGGAGTGTTAGAGGTGTATGTGAATGGCAAAATTCAGTTTACCGGAACAGGATTCCCGGATGTCTTTACCTCTAAATCGGGAACCTTCAGCTTAGGGGTCAACTGGTGGGACCCTGCTTTCAAAGGATCTATAGATGAGCTGAGTATATTTGATGGCGCGCTCCCTCCAGCACAGGTGGAGGAGTTAGCCCAGATGAAGTGAGTTAAGGCTATTTGTGAAATGTGTAAGCATTGCTAGTGTCGAAGAATGAAAAAAAGAGAGCGCTGAACAGCGCTCTCTTTTAATAAACCATATAAATATTAGTAGGCCAGTGCAAAAAGTCCTTTGATATGGGACAGGTAACGGATGTTACTGCCTTCTTTCATCAAAGTAGCTACAGCGCCTTTCAGTTGGGTGCCATTCGCGCCTACAGTACCGATCGCGTCTGTTCTACCCAAGCTGCCCAGTGTACCGGAGAACACTGGCGTAAAGCGTTCCATTTTCGCTCCGTTAAAGTGAGCAAAAAGGTTGTAACCCACTGTTTCGCCCATTTGCCAAGCCAACTGTGCAGTTGGAGGGTATGGACGCTCGCCTTCACTTGGGAACACCACTGCGCTGTCGCCAGCGAGGAAGATGTCTTCATGGGAAGTCGATTGCAGTGCGCCATTCACAGTTGCACGACCGCGGTTTACTTCAATACCGGATGCGCCAACCAGTGCGTTACCTTGTACGCCGCCTGTCCAGATCAGTGTGTTCGTTTTGATCGAACGGCCGTCTTTCAGGAGAACTTCGTCAGCTTTCATTTCTGTAATCGGAACACCCGCTACAATTTGAACGCCACGTTTTTCAAGGCTTGTTACTGCACGATCAACCAGTGGTTGAGGGAAGCCCGCCAAAATAGATGGTCCAGCTTCTACGCAATACAAGTTGATATCTTCGTAGTTGATACCTTTTTCACGGCAAACTGCAGGCAGTTTGTCAGCATATTCGCCCACCAGCTCAACACCAGTCAGACCACCGCCACCGATAACGATGGTAGCGTCTGCTTTGTTGCCGGATTGCTTGTAAGCATCCAGACGAGCTTCCACATGTGCACGGATGCGATTGGCTTCTGCCACTGATTTCAGTGTGAAGCTATGCTCTTGCAGCCCCGGAATACCGAAGTATGCCGTTTCACTGCCCAGGGAAATAACGAGAGCGTCATAGCTCAACGTAGCACCACTGGCCAGAGTTACTTTCTTATCGTCCGGTTTGATTTCGGAAACAGTATCCACTTTCAGGATAATATCTTTGTTACGCAGCAGTTTTTCCAAAGGAAGCGCCACAGCTTTTTCGGCAATTGTACCTGCCGCCAAACGGTGCAGTTCCGTAATAATTTGGTGCGACGCAAAGCGGTTTACCACTGTAATGGTTGCTTGGCTAGCGTCCATATGCTGGCGTGCTGTAAGAGCGGCCAGCAATCCGCCGTATCCGCCGCCCAAGATCAAAATTTGCTTCGACATGTCCATCCTCCGTTCTCGATCAGGTAATTATTTGCTTTCGCGTTGGCGCTCATTCAGAATATCCAGGAAAGCCTGGCTGAAACGCAGCGTTTTTTGTACATTAGGATCTTTAAGCATTTTGAGCAGGCCAAACAGACCTACACTGCCGTCCGTAGTTTGTACACGGTCATTTGCTTCAATTGCAGCAGAAGCCAATCCTTTAGCCGAATCTGTAACAGGCTTCACAAACTCTCCCATGGAGTTTTTCATATCTCCGATAAAGACAGGGTCAGTTGCCAGACTGCGTGCTACATCATAAGCATCGGTCATCAAAGTAACCATCTCAGTCAACTTTGGCAGATTCTCTACCAGCACGGTTAGCGATTGCTGAACCTCCGGTTTCATCAATTGGTCCAGTACATCCCGAGACTCTTTGGTAGCTTCTTGTGTTACGGCCACCTCTTGTTGGTTTTCAGACATGCGTGAACGTCCTCCTTTACTGTGAAAATAGAAGTCCATTCCTTTCTCGTAACCTGCATCATAAACTCTAGCAATAAAACGTTCAAATGAATTCGCCCTTAAACATGCAAGAAGCACAGCTTAAACCGGCCTATACCCTAAAGGGCAAGACTGATGATCGCAGATGCCAATTGTATATTGCTTGGACGTTATTCTGTTGTTGTTACTGCTGCGGAATATCTCACGAAGCGCTCCCTCGTGACTACAACAGGCCGAAACGGAACCCTATACCTCTATATTACACCTTTCACAACCCAATCGTCGAAGAAATTTTAAATTTGCACAAATTTCTGCAAATTTTTTATTGTTATTTTAGATAAAAATTAGAATAAGCACGGTTTTTGTCCAAGTTTACCTTAAAAAAAGGGGCATTTTATACTAGAGATGGGTAATAAGGAGAGTGAGTTTCTGTTCATTAATATGAAAACCAATACAAAATATATTCCTACGGAGGTTTTAATCGATGGCTAAAACATTTGCAGATATGGTTCAAGAAGCGAGACAGCACGTTCAGGGCATTGATTCACAGGAGGCACGTCGGCGAATTGAATCGAATCCAGATACATTCGTTATCGACGTACAAGACTCTCATGATGCAGGTGCTTGCGGCCTGATTCGCGGAAGCGCCAATATTTCACTGGGCATGCTCCCCATCCGCGCTGACCTGGACGTTCCACAGAATTTGCGTGACGAACGCCTACGGGACCGCAACCGCCCGATGATCACTACTTGCGGAGCAGGCGGACAAGCCGCTTTGGCAGCTTATATACTCCAGCAGATGGGCTTTACCAATGTGGCCTTTATTGAAGGCGGAACAACAGCCTGGAAGGAATCCGGCTTTGATGTAGAACTTTACTAACGGACTGTAGCCGATTCCTCAGGAATCGGTCTAGGTTCGTAAGGTGTCCTCAGAAGCATCGGGAGCATTTGGAGCACTTGGAGGCTCAAAATCATCAGGAATCGGCAGCGGCACGCCAGACTCGATGAATTCCTCTACATCACGGGCAGCTTTAACTTGATTGCACTCGTTGCAGGCGCATACACAATTTACTGGCGTGGTGTGTCCACCTTTAGCCCGAGGAAGTAAATGATCAATGGTGTCGCCATAGCCACCGCAAAAAAAGCAGGTATAACGATCACGTTTAAGCACATATTGGCGGAATTCCTTATTGCTATAAAGTCTGCGGACCGTGTACGGATTTACAATCACCGCCATACGCTCTCTGACCAGAATCATCGCCAAGTCAAGCTCAATCTCCTGATGCCAGCGTCTTCCTTGGTCGGTTTTGCCTCTTAGCCGTATCATGCCGTTGCGATTAAGCCGCAACGCACGGGTATCCGCAGGCTTCAGCCTACTGAGCAAATGACGAACCCGTTGCCGATGGCGCTCACGCGCTTTGTCCGTGACGGGCTTTCTGCGGGGGCGTTGAGGATCATTGGCAGGCTGCGCGGACGCGTGTATAGCCGTATCTGCTTCGGAACTATACCGCTCTACAGGAGCAGCCAAGGGTTTCGTTTCTTCATAGGAAGGAGCGAACGTAACCGCCCGCTCTTGCGGCGCTAACCCCCGACAGGAACGGCAAGGACCACGCCGGGAATATGGACCCGCCCGGCGACCGGTTCTGCGCTGAAAGTCAGTTAATGGTTTTATCTCCTGACAATACGTACATTTTTTCATCAGCGGTTCTTTGGCTTCATCCTTATTCTGCTGCGGATGGGTCACGTCCATTCCTCCTTCCTTCTCTTGTTTGGGCTTCACGGTTTGTCCGCAATCCGAACCCTTGCTAAGTTAGATTCATTTTACCGTTTTCACGTTTCCTTTTCTAGCCATCGGGGCGGTGGGATCACTCCAGGTATAACAAATTTTAATGATTTAGCATACGTTATACAGCGATCGAAGTTCTTCATTCACATCATATTGACCATCAGACGTTTAGCCCCCCTCACTTGGTGGGTAACTTGTTATATATGAAGGAGGGACGCACATGAAAAGGAACCATACGATGATGCAATTTTTCGAGTGGAATGTCGAAGCTGACGGTTCTCACTGGAAGAAGCTTGCCCGCCTGGCACCGGAACTGAAGGCCAAAGGAATTGACGCGATATGGATTCCACCTGTCACCAAAGGCCAATCGCCCGAGGATACGGGTTACGGCGTCTATGACCTTTACGATCTGGGCGAATTTGACCAAAAAGGTGCAGTACGCACCAAATACGGAACCAGGGAAGACCTGCTGGAGGCTGTCGCAGCCTGTGTTCGTCACGGCGTAGCCGTCTATGTCGATCTGGTCATGAATCATAAGGCTGGTGCGGATGAAACCGAAGTATTCAAGGTTGTCGAGGTCAATCCGGATAACCGTAACGAGGTCATTTCCGAACCCTTTGATATCGAAGGCTGGACTAAATTTACATTTCCCGGCCGGCAAGGTCAGTATTCCACATTTCAATGGAATTTCGAACATTTTAACGGAACGGATTACGATGCAAGTCAGGACCGGACAGGAATTTATCGTATTTTAGGTAAAAATAAAAGCTGGAGCGATAATGTAGATGATGAATTCGGCAATTATGATTATTTAATGTTCGCCAATATCGACTATAATCATCAGGATGTGCGCAAGGAAATGATTCGCTGGGGCAAATGGCTAGTGGATACTCTACAATGCAACGGATTCCGTCTCGATGCGATCAAGCATATTAATCATGAATTTGTACGAGAATTTGCTACAGAAATGATTAAAAAACGTGGGCAGGATTTTTATATGGTAGGTGAGTTTTGGAAACCGGATCTGGAATCGTGTCAAAAGTTTCTGGATACTATTGATTATAAAATCGACCTGTTTGACGTATCCCTCCACTACAAACTACATAGCGCTTCCTTAGGTGGCAAGGATTTCGATTTAAGCACCATTTTTGAGGATACGCTGGTTCATACCCATCCGCTGAACTCGGTTACCTTTGTCGATAATCATGATTCCCAGCCGCATGAAGCGCTCGAATCTTGGGTGGAGGACTGGTTCAAGCCCAGTGCCTATGCACTCATTCTATTGCGCAAAGATGGTTATCCTTGCGTATTCTACGGGGATTACTACGGTATCCGAGGACAAACGCCTGTGAAAGGCAAGCAGGCTGAGCTAGACCCGCTCCTGTATGCCCGGTACCACAAAGCTTATGGTGAGCAGAAAGATTATTTTGATGATCCACATACGATTGGGTGGGTTCGTCAGGGCGTTCCCGAATTGCACGGCTCTGGCTGTGCTGTGGTGATCACTAATGCAAATGACGGGAAAAAGAGCATGTTCGTGGGTAAACAACGCGCAGGGGAAAAATGGATTGATTTGACCGGTCATCACGATCATACCGTAAAGATCGAACAGGATGGTTACGGCATATTTCCTGTTCGTGCCGGCAGTGTATCGGTATGGGCACTACCTGCCGAGGAAGACAGCCTGGAAAAAGAGGATACTGCGAACGCTTAATGTATATAACACAAAGAGGACAGGAGGCAAAAAAAGCGCCCTGTCCTCTTTGTGTTATCGAAATTCATTTATTCCGTCACCTTGCTTTGGTTGGCCACAGCCTGTTTCTTGGCCTCTATATGACTCGGATCACCAAGATAGAAGCGCCGGATAGGATCGATATGCTCATCCAGCTCATACACCAGTGGGATGCCTGTCGGAATGTTCAAATCCAGCAATGCGGTTTCGTCCAGATTCTCCATGTACTTGATCAAGGCCCGTAAAGTATTACCGTGTGCGGAAATGATAACCCGGTCCTTTTTTAGAATCAACGGTACAATCCGTTGCTTCCAGAACTCACCGACCCGATGCACAGTGTCTTCCAGACTCTCCCCGAGCGGCAGCTCCTCCGGCTTAATATGGCGATAACGCTCTTCCCGGCGTGGACTCCGTTCATCCTGTGCATCCAACATAGGAGGCCGCACCGTCAGGCTACGTCGCCATATATGAACCTGTTCCTCTCCGTATTGGACGGCTGAATCCAGCTTGCTAAGCCCTTGAAGAGCACCATAATGGCGTTCATTCAGCTTCCATGACTTCTGCACGGGTATCCACAGATGATCCAGCTCATCCAGGATGTGATACAACGTGCGGATAGAACGTTTTAGCACAGAAGCAAATGCCAAATCAAATGTATACCCAGCCTCCTTGAGGATACGTCCTGCCTCGATGGCCTCATGGGTTCCCTTTTCGGTCAGATCGACATCCGTCCAGCCTGTGAACAGGTTTTGTTGGTTATACACGCTTTCTCCATGTCTGACCAGCACCACTTGATACATATACTTCCCTCCTTACCTGTCTATCCTCTATGTTTTACCCAACTTCTATGTATTTAACGTAAAATGTGTTTTTTAAACCGCCTCTTTTGTACAAAAAAGGGACGACATTCAGCCGTCCTTTTCTTCTCGTTCTATTTGAACCCTAAGAAGTAATTTTAAACGTTAATCTCTCTCGCTAAACTTGGCTAACAGATCCAATATTCTTACATATAGCCACACTAAAGTGACCAGCAATGCAAAGGCCCCATACCATTCCATATATTTGGGTGCACCTTGATCAGCTTGTTCCTCAATGAAATTAAAATCTACGAGTAGATTCAAGGCTGCAATAATAACAATAAATAAACTGATGCCGATACCCACCCAGCCCGTTTCATGCATATACGGAACATTCATACCGAACAGGTTCAAAATAAAATCAACCAGCGTCACCAGAAAAATCGCAAGCGTACACAAGACAACAAATGAGATAAAACCACGTGTCACTTTGATGATTCGCTGTGTATACATAAAGAGCATCAGGAACAAGATACCCACAGTCAGCAAAATAGCATTAACCACAATTCCAGGGTACTCATATTCCATAAAAGCGGAAACGCCACCCAAAGCAAAGCCACTCAAAATCGCATATACAGGTGAGAGTAATGGAGCCGTTTTGGGAAAAAAAGATATAGCAAGTGCTATGCCTGCCATCCCAATAAAGCCTGCTGTCAGCAACGATAGCACCTCTACGGTTCCGTGGAAGGCCATATACCAGGTAATACTGCCAGAGGCGATGAGCAGGACCAGCAGAAGCAACGTTCTGTTCACCGTTCCTCCAATGCTCATACGTTGCTCGCTAGCTTCTCTTTCATCTTCACGCAAAAAAATGTCATCACGTAAAACCGGATTGCTAAAGCTCATACAGGGTACTCCTTTTCAATGTGTGTTATTTATAATGCCATATGTATATATCGGCACAACCTGAAAAAAGTTTCAGAAAATTTCAAACAATAAAAAAACTCTAACCTTGCCTTTCGGCAAAGCTAGAGTTAGAGGTTCAAGTCGTTACAAATTAAAAATCAGCGGTAGCAATTTGGATGGTACCGGTTACTGCTCCAGCTGGAGTAGCTTGGAGTGCAGCTACCAGCAGCAAGGCAACTTCTAACGTAAGGCTATTGCCCGCCGGAATAGTATAAGTGATCACAGGAGCATTGACACGGGTGACCACAAGATCAACCGGATTAGCACCTGTATTATTCACGGTAATCGTAGCATTATTACCGCCTCTCAGGTTTTCAAAAAAGGACTTACCCACACCAGCAGCAAGATTGTAGAATTGCGAAGGTAAAAGAATCGCCATCGTCTTCACCTCCCTTGCGTTTGATAATGTATTCTATGCTTCCAATCTATCAACGTAACGTTAAGTGACTCAGTAATAAGACACAATTTAAGAGACTTATAGATTGATATCTCTTTGTATGTACTGCTCCTACACAGCCTGTCATTTTGAAAAGTTAAACCAATTTTTCATATTATAAGTCCAATCATGATAAAATACGTACCATGATGGAAAAGACACAAGGAGGATCAGCACATGAAACAGGAACTGATTGACCGCCTGACTACATATGTTCAGGTAGATACCCAATCCGACGAAAGCAGCCACACTTGCCCCACCACACCCGGACAGCTCACATTGGGCAACCTCCTGGTGGACGAACTGAAAGCTATCGGTATGACAGACGTAACTATCGACGATCATGGTTATGTAATGGCGACCCTTCCCTCCAATACGGATAAGGAGGTTCCTGTCATTGGTTTTCTGGCCCACCTCGATACGGCTACTGAGCTAACTGGTGCAGGAGTAAAGCCACAGTTAACGGAAAACTATGATGGGGGCGATATTACGCTGAATGCCTCGCTTGGTGTAGTCCTTTCTCCACGCGAGTTCCCCGAATTGACTCAATATAAAGGCCACACCCTGATCACAACAGATGGTACCACCCTACTCGGTGCAGACAATAAAGCCGGCATTGCGGAAATCATGACAGCGATCCATTATTTGATTGACCATCCAGAGATTAGGCATGGCAAAATCCGCGTTGCTTTTACACCGGATGAAGAGATTGGAAGAGGACCTGAACGCTTTGATGTAGCCGCTTTTGGTGCTGAATATGCTTATACGGTAGACGGTGGACCGCTTGGAGAACTGGAGTATGAGAGCTTTAACGCTGCAGCTGCTCATATTACCATTCACGGTGTGAATGTGCATCCCGGTACGGCTAAAAACAAAATGATCCATGCTGCCAAAATCGCTATGGAACTGCATAGTAGATTACCTGCGAATGAAGCACCGGAATATACCGACGGATACGATGGCTTCTATCATCTGTTGGAGTCTACTGGCACAGCAGAACAAGCCAAGCTATACTATATTATCCGCGATTTTGATCGCGAGAGCTTTGAGAACCGGAAAGCCTATTTGACGAATATCGTAAAAGAACTTCAGGCTGTCTATGGAGACAACCGTATCACGCTGGAGCTGAGAGACCAGTATTACAACATGAAAGAGAAAATCGAGCCTGTCAAACATATCGTCGATATCGCACATGAAGCAATGACAAAGCTGAATATTGAGCCCATTATCAAGCCGATTCGTGGAGGCACAGACGGTTCACAGTTGTCTTACATGGGACTGCCTACACCGAATATTTTCACAGGTGGGGAGAACTATCACGGGAAGTACGAGTATGTGTCAGTGGATAACATGGTGCTTGCAACCAAGGTTATTGTGGAGATAGCACAATTGTTCGAGCAGCGCGGCAAGTGAACCACCTATACACACCACGGACATGATCAGATTAAATAGGAAGGCATATCGTTTCGATTACGAAACGATATGCCTTTTTTTCTGAAATACTCATTTCCCTTTAAATTTCAATACCTTTATAACTTTTATCCGTCTTTAGACCGACATTATATAAGACTATAAAAAATATATTTAGTAAAGAAAGGTAGGCAATACACTTGAATACAATAGATGCATTAATTGCAGCCATTCCCTATATACAACAGATTATGCGTGAAAAAGTAACTCTTGCTCTCTTTGACCGTACTCACGTTCTGGCTTACTCTCAATCGGAGGGTATGGATCTCGGCTTTGAGACAGGCTCCGAGCTGCTGGAGGGCTACAAAAATTTCGCCATGCTTAAAAATGGACATGAGGCCAGCTTGACCCACATTCCGGCTGAATTGCTGGGCTATCCTCTCGATATGATCAGTATTCCTGTGTTTGACGATAACGGGGAAGTCATTGCAGCGTTTGCCGCCTCCTATAATTTGACCAACAGAAATCAACTGGACCAAATCGTATCCGAGAACCACTCCATTACCGAGCAGCTCATTGAAATGGTACAGCATGTAACAGCACATTCAGAAGAGCTACAAGCTACCAGTGAACACATTTTAAAGAACACCCAATTTGCTGTACAAAACTCGGGTAAAATTAATCAGGTCGCTGTATTCATCAAGGAAATTTCCGATCAAACCAATCTGCTTGGATTGAATGCCGCGATTGAAGCTGCACGTGTCGGAGAAGCAGGGGCAGGCTTCGGTGTCGTTGCTCAAGAAGTGCGCAAGCTATCTGTAGAGTCCAAAAAGGCGACGGTCGATATTGAGGGGGCCCTGAAGGATGTGCAAAACTCCATTCGTCAAATGGAGCAGGAAATAGAGCAAATTGTTGCTTCTTCTCAGGAGCAGGCCACCCTGGTAGGCTCCTTCACCGAGGTCATGGAGCGTATGCAAAAGGCGAGCGAAACGATGCAACATCTGGCTGATAACCTGACTTCTTATATTGTAAAATAAAATCATTTATTGACATGAGAAGGGGGAGCTCACTGATCCGCAAATGGCGTAAAAGTGCGCTCCCCTTATTTACTAAATCCCTACTGGGTCTGACAACCAAATCCAAACTCAAGCAGTATAAGAAAAAACACCATGATTCGAAGGATACACGGAGTCTAGTTCGCCCAATGTATTTCCTAGCGGAAGAGCAACACTAAGAAACGCTAAGGCCATAGTTATCGAGATTAATGCCTTTTTCATTATGAAGCCCCCTTAATAAAATGGTGTGATATTGCTCTTGCTGTGACGATGTTGCCATATCTCGATAAGTCTCAAACAGTGCTACCAGTGTCCTGAAATCGGCATCTGCTTCCACACCAACAGAGAAGTGCAGCGAAACAAGGACATAATTCAAGGCAACGGTGTACTGCTTCTTTTTCAAATGGTAAATAGCTAATTGGTTGACCAGTTTTAAATAATATACGCGGTTAGCTCTATCTTCATAACCTTCAAAAATCTCAATATCATCGGCAAAGTCATTCAGCAGGTCGTCAATATCCCAATTATTCAAGTTAGCTGCTTCGGCAATGCTAACCATTCCCGGTAGTAGCTCCTCGTCATTGTCATGAAGAAACTGAACATACTCTGGTAAAAGCTCCTTCTTCCCCGAAAGTAGATCAATCGTATATAAATTGGCCTTGGCAAGAAAACGGAATCTCTCTACTTCTTCATAACCGTTTTGATCGAGCCCCATAAACCAG
Source organism: Paenibacillus jamilae (assembly GCF_050482105.1). GTDB lineage: Bacteria > Bacillota > Bacilli > Paenibacillales > Paenibacillaceae > Paenibacillus > Paenibacillus jamilae_B. Next base: position 167,803 of record NZ_JBCNHI010000003.1, read on the forward strand.
CCCATTTCGCTATATTTCATAATATAATCTCTGGCTTCGTCATACTGGCCCATATTCTGATAATAAATCGATTTCGCCAGATAGCTGTAAGCATAATAAAACACCAGCGGGTGTTTGGTGTCCAATGTCTCGTACTTGCCGTCCGCAGCATTTCTCAATTGGTTGTGATACAGGCTTTCAGCCAATGAATGTAAATATTCTGCAACCTTGTTCGCTTCATCCCAATCATTATGCGTGTAGCTGATTCTAAACAATTCGCAAGCTTTATCGAGCGCGTGGCTGTCCGACAACAAATAAATAGCTTCCCTTTGGTTCAGGACCTCATCCACTAAACCCCGCCTCCCTATCCTGAAAATTACGTGACACCCCTAGCCTAGTAGCTATTCTTCAGGGTAGTTATGCTGTTAGCTTTCCTTTTTACATACCAGTATATTACAAATATAGTCAAAACCTAACTTGAAGTCAATTCAATTATCGGTATTTCCATACTTTTGCAACCTGACATGGATGTGTATATTTTACGGGTTGCGAATAGATGATTTTCATTATTGAAATAATGCTAAAGAAGACAAAAGAATGGCTCTCTTATGGGTGGTTTTCATGATCTATAGTATCGTCAGGGTAACTACGTTACGAATTAGTGCGTACTTTTCAACCGAATACCGGAGCCTTACAATCAAACCTGTGCATGAAAACAAAGTATAAGTAAGACTCAACAAAGCATGTACCTATTCACCAAAATACAAATTCACTTAAGGAGTGAAGTTAATAACATGGAACTTCAATTGGCTTTAGACTTGGTAGATATCCCACAAGGTATTGCATTGGTAAAAGAAGTGGAATCGTATATTGATATCGTAGAAATCGGTACGCCGATTGTCATCAATGAAGGACTTCATGCTGTAAAAGCAATGAAAGAAGCATTTCCTAATCTAAAAGTGCTGGCTGACCTGAAAGTTATGGACGCAGGGGGCTATGAAGTGCTGAAAGCTTCCGAGGCTGGTGCCGATATCGTGACCATTTTGGCTGTAGCTGAAGATGCAACGATCAAAGGTGCTGTAGAAGAAGCTAAGAAACAAGGCGGCAAAAAAATCCTGGTGGACATGATCGGTGTTAAAAACCTGGAGCAACGTGCAAAAGAAATCGATGCTTTAGGCGTTGATTACATTTGTGTGCATACAGGCTACGATCTGCAAGCAGAAGGGCAAAGTCCGTTTGAGGCACTGCAAACCGTCAAAAAAGTCGTAAAAAACTCCAAAACAGCCGTAGCTGGCGGTATCAAGCTGAGTACTCTGGCTGAAGTGGTAAAAGCTCAACCGGATCTGGTAATCGTAGGCGGCGGTATCACTGGCGAAGATGACAAAAAAGCTGTGGCTTCGCAAATGCAACAGCTCATCAACCAAGGTTAATCCCAATGGAGACCTCTCACTATTTATCCGAGGTAATCAAGGAGCTGCAATTGGTTCCACAGCTAATTAGCGATACCGAATCGGAACAGCTAATCCAATCCATCGCTGCTGCGAATAAGGTATTCGTAGCAGGAGCGGGGCGCTCAGGGTTCATGATTCGCTCGCTGGCCATGCGGCTGATGCATATGGGAATTCAAGCTTACGTCGTTGGGGAAACCGTAACCCCTGGCTTGGGCGAGGGCGATCTGCTGATTATCGGTTCAGGCTCTGGTGAAACCAAAAGCCTAACCTCCATGGCAGACAAAGCGAAGAAGCTCGGGGCCTCACTGGCGCTGCTTACCACTTCGCCGGAATCCACCATCGGCAAACTGGCCGATATCATCGTCAAGCTGCCCGGTGCACCCAAGGACCCTTCCAACAAAGATTACCAGACCATTCAGCCCATGGGCTCACTGTTTGAGCAAACCCTGCTGCTGTATGGAGATGCGTTGGTGCTCAGAACGATGGAGCTTCGCAAGCTGACCTCTGAATCTATGTATGGTCAACACGCCAACTTGGAATAACACCGCTTTTCTCTTTACGATAACAAGGCAGGCTATCCTTACATGTCCGAGCATGTAAGAATAGCCTGCTTTTTTGTGTTACCTGAGATAACTCTCTTGCCTGCCCAAGTTTTGGAGCTTCATTCTACAAGCTCGGCTTTCCAGCCGACATTTTTCCATACCTCCGACGCTCCAAGAATCCCCCAAAAGTAGCTTCCCTCACCCAACCACAGAATAGGTTCCTTAATGAGTCCAAGCCACATCAGCACCTCATTGACAATGCCGCCGTCTGCTGATAGCACCGTACTAATAATGCTGGCCGCAACTACCCACGAAATAAAATGTGGCAAGTAGCTGATCGTCTACACCACTCGCTTGGACACAATCTGACGCAGCAATTGCTAGTGTTATAGCGGTGACAAACCCCAACACCAGATTAATAAAGCTCATCGCCAGCGTATTGCGCATCACCCGTAAAAAGTGTTCATCCTGAAACAGAAAACGGAAATGCTTCAATCCAACCCATTGCTGATCAAGCAGCTTGCGGGCAGGCTTAAAATCCTGGAAGGCAATCGCCCAGCCCCAAAGAGGTAAATATTTAAAAATAAGCAGCCAGATTAAAAAAGGGACGGACATCCATACGAGTGCACGTTGCTGGTTCAGCTTGTGTATAAATCCCCTAAAGCCGGTTCGCCGTGAGAGCGGCAAATGGCCCGAGGAGGTCGTAACAGGTGGCGGTGACGTGTAGCTCATAGCTGCTTCCTCCTTTATTTATCCCCGACCATCTTGACTTTTTTGGCAACCTCCTTCGTGATTAGCTCCTCGAAGGCCTTCACATCCAGCTTGTTAAACTCGGTGGTGTATTCATTCCAAATGGCATCAAATTGTGCCGGTGCAGACAGTACCAAGCGCGGGAAATATTTGCGCTGTAGGTCTCCTTTCTTTTGCTGGAAAATCTGCGCAGGCGAGCCTTGGGCAACCTGAATGCTCCAGGCTGGGAACCATGGACGCTCGTCAGGTGCGGAAAACATCTGTGAGAAGGACTCTACACCGTTCGCTTTAAGCAGCTTTTTATCACCTTCGGTATACGACATCCGTGCAACCTCAGGCTGCCGCCCGGGGCTAGCCGAGTTGCCGTCGGGCAAGGAAGAACCGTTACCATACCGCGGCCAGCTGTATTCAAAATATTTGAACCCAAATGAGTCACGGAACGCATCCTCACCCGTCTTCTTAATTTGCTCCTTGGTCCGATAAAAGCGCCCCTTTTTATCTACATCATAGGTTTCACCTTTGATCCCCCAGTTGGATAATACCTGGTTTTCGTCGGTCAGCAGATTGTTGAAAAATTTGATGATACGTACTGGGTCCTTGGCACTGACCGTGATTCCGACGCCTCGGTTATTAACAAATGACGACGGATCAAGATACTGATCCTTTATATTCCGGTCGTATACAATAGGCAGCCCTACATATTCCAGATCATCATTACCCGAACGCTTGGAAGCCTCCTGCAGGTTATTTAGAGACTGCCCTGCCTGCCAGCGATAATCGAAAAAGCCCAGCACCTTACCCGAGGTTAGCTTCGCCAAATATTGATCGTAATTGTCTACAAAGGAGGCTTTGTCAAACAGGCCCTCTGCGTTAAGCTGATTCAGTTCCTGAAGATACCACTTTGTGATTTCCTTATCTCCATAATCCGTCGCTTGGTGTGTTTCCCCATCAATAATCGTGCCGCCATCGTTCGGATAGCCTGCCAGATGCATCGGCGCATTCGTAAGCGCATAAAACCTATCCTGCGTGGTTAACACCAAGTACCCGGTTAAATCCTCGCCTGCATGCTTTTTTGCATAGTTCCGAATGAGAGCCAAATACTCATCTAAAGTTTTTATTTTTGGATATCCCGCCTCCCTCAACACTCTGCGCTGTATCCAAAAAGCTCCCTGTTCTATGTTAGGAGCAGACAAATAATCGCCGACTACCGCACTGAACGGCAGTAAATAGATATTCCCATCCTCCGCTTTCATCAGGTCGTAATACGATCCGTATACACGCTTGATATTTGGCCCATATTTATCGATCAAATCATTCAGGGGAATAAAAGCCCCGGCATCCAGCAGTTTATTAATCGCGCCATCTGGTACAATCACGTCTGGGTAGTCATTACTGGCAATAAACGTGCCGATCTTCGTATTCGAATCCCCTACCAAATGCTCTAGCTTCCAGTTCACGCCGGTCTGATCTTCCAGTATTTTCCCAATCCGCGTTTCATTGGTATTAATGTCTCTTCCCGCAGTGGCATTAAAATACGTGAATGTGACCTTCTCCTTGCTATCTCCCGACGCAGGCTCCTTAGCCGAGCTTCCTGAGCAAGCAGCGATCATAGATGCCATCATAACCATTACCAGACTGATGATTCCGAACCTTTTGCTTGTCATGCCAGACCTTCCCCTTTCTGCCTCTTTTGTCGATGGTGTGTGAATATCGTGCGGATGTCCCTTGAGCAACGATTTTCCCAGGTACATCTAAATGTAAGCACTTTTATTTTATAAAATGTCGGTATCTCTGTTCATCTGCTAATCTGGGGATGTTATTTAGGAAACGATGACCCTAGATCCGCAGGAATCATTATATGGATCTCCGTACCTTCGCCGGGTGCACTGCGAATGGCGAGCTCAAAGCGGTCCCCGTAGTAAAGTTTTAGACGATAGATGACATTTTGCAGACCTATACGCTCACCCATCTCTTCCCTCCTTTGCATGTAACCATATAAGCGCTGCACCTGTTCCGCAGACATGCCAACCCCATTATCCCGAACCGTTAGCAGCAAACGTCCTTCCTCACACTCAAAAAGGATTTCAATGCGTCCCCCATGCTTTAGCGGCTCAATGCCGTGGATGCTTGCATTTTCAACCAGCGTCAGTACGACCATTTTGGGAATCAGCTTGTCCAAGTCTTCAGAGCGCGCCTGTACATCGTACTGTATTCGCTCGCCAAAGCGGTATTGTTGAATTTCCAGAAAACAACGAATCAACTCCAGTTCTTCCCGCAAAGTAACCCGATCCTTGTTCCACACCAGCGAATTTCGGAAAATTCTTGCCATATTATGAATAATGCGGGCTGTCTCATCCTCATTTTTCATCAGGCTCCGCATGCGAATCGTCTCCAGTGCATTGAATAGAAAATGGGGGTTGATCTGGCTGTGAAGTGCATTCAACTGGGCATGTCTGCGCTGAATCTCCAGATTTTTCCGCTGAATATCGGCCATATAGACATCGTTAATCAGTCGTTTAATTCTCAGCGTCATCCGATTAAATTCTTCTGTGAGCTGTCCGATTTCATCACGAGACTCCGTACCCGGAATGAGTTCAAAATGCTGGTTTTTCACCTTTTTCACATATTTCAGAATACGATGAAGCCGCACATTCAGCGAACGTGTAATCCAGATAATGATCAAGGTGGGCAGCAGCATATTCACGCAGGTTAACAAAAGCACAAAATCGCGAGGCTCCTGCATTTCATACAGCACTTCATCTCTTGGCACCGCAGCCACAATGCTCCAGCCATTCAGATTATTCGTAAGCACATAATTAGTCTTGAACTCCATCGTGTTCTCAGGCTGCTTGAGCGTGCTATAGGCCACGCTCTTACGGTTTATATCAACCTTGGGGTCATTTGTATATTCGATTTCCCCCCGTTCGTTAAGCAAAAAGAGGCTTCCTTGCAAATTAAGATTATTGAAAATTTCCCGAATAGACGACATTCGCAGCTCTATCTTCAATATTTTTTCACGACCGCTTGGGGAATAAAAATAGTTCATTCGTCGAATCAGACTGAAAGGGTGCGTCTGCTCGTCGGCACTGTCCTCGGTACGGACAAATATAGGCTTGGACTGGCGTCCAGGCGGGATCTTGCTGTACCAGGGGAAGCTCTTGACCCTCTCATCTATAAGGCTAATTCCCCCGGAATCCATTAACGTTGGATTATCTATATAGATCGTAATTCCACCTACGGATTGGTACACAGGGCTGTAAGTATTGTTTAAGATACGACGTAAATAAGAGTCATAAACAGCAATATAATCAGCAGGGTGGGGATATGTTTCTTCCAACACCTCATTAAGTCGATAATCCGTATAAAAGATAGACGAGATTTCCATCGCATCTTCAAACTCACGATAAAATTCGATTTTAATTTGTTCCAGTGCGCGCGTAATATCCTGAATACGCTGTTCCTTCACATTTTGCGAGGTTACATGGTAAAAGATCAGGTTAGTCAGCACTATAGGTGTAAAAACACAGAGGAAATAAAGCAACAGCATTTTGTCTCGCAGCCGTATATGGTCCAGGACTGTTCTCAGTTTCTTCATTTCCCGGACCTCTCAGGCTCGTGCCCAGCACTCAAGCTATTGCGGTATTCACTTGGCGTGACGTGCGCCATCTTTTCAAATTGAGTCACAAAATAGTCTGAACTGCCAAAGCCTACGCGCTCCGCAATCTCGTAAACACGCAGGTCCGTCTGCCGCAGCAGACGTTTTGCCTCCTGAATGCGTAATTTCAGCAGGAATTCATTAAAGTACACACCGTATGTTTTTCTGAACAACTGACCGAGGTATACCGGATTCATGTAAAAGAGAGCTGCAATGCTTTTCAGGCTTATGTTCTCGGCAGCATGCTGCTCAATGTAAGCACGGATCTGTTGGATTCCTCCCTGCTGACATTCCTTGCGCAGCGTCCTAATATATTTTCCACTTTCTTCGGCAAAGGATGTAAACAAGCGCCGCAGTTCACCGAGCGACAGATTCATATCCTGCCAATTTATCATCGGTTCCAGTGATTGAAGCGAAAGCTCATTTCCCTGCATGTTTTGAATGACCCGCACGATACTAAGAACGCATTGATGCAGACTCATTTTCATAGCCTCAGGAGCATAATGTTCTTCCCGAAAGCTACTAAATAAACAATTTATGGTCGCATGCAGCTCTTCCAGTCGGAATTCCTCTACCTGCTCTGTCAAATGATCCAGTACGTCCTGACAAATGGCCCTATTGTGGAGGGATGGCATTTCCTCCTGCAGATTGACGACAATACCGCTATGTTCATGAATGTATTTATGGAGCACCGCTTCCTTCGCACTGGCATAGGATTGCTGGATATCCCGCAACTGCTCCACAGCACTTCCCGCATACACGAACACCCGACTTCCCGACCGCTCTCTTAGTGAATCCATCCCCTCTATCTCTCGTTGTAGCGCTTTCATAAAAACTTCTACCTTGGTTTCAAAACACTCTAAAAAAAAGTCTGGTACGATCAGACCAACCCGGTTACGATGCTCATGGACATAGAGAGGGTACTTGCCGTCCATTAAACGATGAAGCGCTTGCTCTATAAGCTCCCTGAATTGGAAAAGCGATAGCATAACACTATCGTCACCGGAGCGCCAAGGATGCTGGTCGTTCAGTTCGACAAGCACATAGTACATATAAGTGGCTTCTTCAAGTCGCAGCTGCTGCTCCCATTGTGTCACCACTGTATCATCCACCGGGTTCATCATCAGCGTCTCTAGCAGTCCGCCTGTAAGGTGGTTCTGATATCGCTGCGCGTTCTGTTGTTCATGGTGCAATCTTTCACTCAGCTTGCGCAGTGTAGCCGAAAAGTCCTCATCATCAACTGGCTTGAGTATAAAATCATGTACTCCATAGCGGAGTGCCTGCTGTGCATAAGCAAAATCACTGTAACCGCTCATGATAATAAAAGCAGGATGTTGGCTACTCCATTCGAGTACAGTTCGAATCAGTTCTAATCCGTCCAGCACAGGCATACGAATATCGGTAATGATCAAGTCGGGATGAATATGGCTGATTAGCTCCAGTGCGTCCTCACCGTTATCAGCTTCTCCTACGATTTCAAAGCCACAGGTCTCCCAATCCACAAGTTGAATCAGCCCTTTGCGGGTAAATATTTCATCATCCACAACAACGGCTCGATGCAGCTTCATAACCTGCTTCCTCCTTTCGATGAAACGCCAATTTATTCGGATTGAATATTCCACATGACTCCAGCAATTTGTAATGCGAAAGCATCGTAAATTGAAAATTGCCATTATAATTAATCCTATGACGAACGGGGCGTGGGCCTTGCATGATATATCAGCTGGAGAAAAATGGCCTTTGCAACGTATTGTGGCACTTCGAGAGAAATTTGTACAGACGAGATTTCATCATAAGGTTGTTGAAAAGCGTGAATACCATTGCCTCTTTGGGATGTACTCTCCAATAAAAAAGCCGCTTGGTCATTTAAACCAAGCGGCTTTTTTATGTCTGGATTGTGTTTTCTCTTCTTGTCATTACTATACTTTATATATTTTGCGCATAGTTTTCACTTGGTGTTTTGGTTAATACCACATGCAGGCTGGAATTCGCCTCCGCACCACCTCGATAGGAAAAATGCTCATCTCCAGTAATATGGATCATATCCCCTTGGACAACTTCCGTTTGTTCACCATTCACAGTAACTGTACCGTTGCCTTCAAGAACGAGCAAATATACATTCGCCCCTGGATGATTATGTGTTGGCAGTTCAGCATGAGGGGTGAAGTTGAGAATAAAAATGACATTGTCGGCTTCCTTATGCACAATTCGTTTTGTAAATGCAGCTTTTTTATATTCTTGAAATTGAATGAGGTTTGATTTTTTCATGTAGATTCACTCTCCTGTTTGTAATTGGATTGGGCCTATATAGTCTTATTGTATTTGATTATTACGCTCGTCTTGTGATTGCGATCACAAACATAAATTTAAGTCATAAATACTTTGAAATATTCAAAAATTTGATTTCAATCATCTTTTTGATTATCACATCCAACTAGAATCGAATTGTTAGACAAACCAAAACAACAGGAGGCTGTTCCTATGAAACCAGGATTTAAGCTGGCAAAGGATATTTATTGGGTAGGAAAAATCGATAATCGTGAGGTACCCTTTCATCGGCTTACCCTATCTAAGGGTACAACCTATAATGCATATTTACTGAAGACTGGAAAACCAACCATTATAGATACCGTAGATATGGCATTCGGTAGAGAATTTGCCGAAGCTGTAGCGGAATTGATCGACCCGTTGGATATTCAATATATAATCGTCAATCACACGGAACCGGATCACTCCGGCGGGTTAGCGGCACTTGCTTCCAAGGCAGCAAACGCCACCATTGTCTGCACTGAGATTGCCGTTCCAGAAATTCAGCAGATGTACAAGCTCCAGCATCGGAACTTCCTCGTCATCAAGGACGGAGATCAACTGGATATTGGAGGCAAGACACTGCTATTCAGGGAAACGCCTTACCTTCATACAGAGGAAACCATGATTACGTATTGCGTGGAAGATAAAATCTTGTTCCCTTGCGATATTTTCAGCACACACGTAGCTATAGAGCATCTATTTGCCGATGAGGCCGGTTTTGATATTACCGAGGACTTTATCGGATACTACCAGGCTATTATTCATCCACACCGCAGATATGTGCGTACATTAATTGAAGCTGTATCTGATTTGGATATTAACATGATTGCCCCTTCCCACGGCTTCGCGATCCGACATGACATTGACAAATTTATTGATTTGTACGCTTCCATGAGCACTGAAACCAAGGATGATAGAAAAGTAGCGATTGTTTATGCCACCTTAAAAAATAATACTAAAAAAATGGCAAACATCCTGAAAGACTGCTTTTTGGATAATCAAATCAAGGTGGAGCTATGGGATGTAGATAAGGCAGATGAAACCGAGATATTAAATAGTATTGCCACAGCGGACGCTGTTTTTGTCGGTAGCTCTACCAAATATGCCGACATGACAGGCAAATTGGAAGATCTGCTGCAACAAATGCAAAAGATGAATCTGGAAGGTAAGCTGGCTGCTGCCTTTGGTTCCTATGGCTGGAGCGGTGAAGCCATTGAAGTCGTACAAGATTACTTGAACGGTACCAATATGAAAGTCCAAAGCACTTCAGATGTAATCAAGTCAACGGGTATGACGCATGTGGAATTCCCGGTACGCATTCGCTTCTCTCCTACAGAAGATGAAAAAGTGAAAAAAATAAAAAATGCCGCTGAATTTGTCTCAGATCTGCTGCTCAGTGTTATTTGAGCAAAGAAAGCTTAGAAGAAATAGGAGAGATGCCGAATGGATAACCAACATTACGTTATAATCGGAGGCGGCGTGGCCGCTATCAACGCGGCAAAAGCAATTAGAGATCATGATGAGCTAGCCGAAATTTCAATTTACGGGGAAGAATCCTCCCTTCCGTATAACAGAGTCAAGCTTTCCAAGGCGCTATTTACTGACTTGCACAGCGACAAAATCCTGATCAAAAAGGAAAAATGGTTTGCCAATCAACGGATTCATCTTTATTCCGGGATAAAAATCACTGCGATCCATGTAGCGGACTCCACCATTGAAACAGTTAACGGTCAAATTGTTGCTTATGACAAGCTGCTGCTGTGTACAGGAGCCCATAACCGTAAGCTGGTGCTGGACGGGGCTTCACTAAGGAACGTTCACAATGTTCGGTTCCGGCAAGATGCAGACAGACTTAAAGCGGAATTGCGAGAGGGAGACCGGATATGTATCATCGGGGGCGGTATTCAGGGTGTAGAAACCGCCTGGTCCTTCCAGCAAGCCGGATATGCCGTCACCATTCTGGAAGCCTCGCACCGGCTCATGCCCCGCCAGCTAGATGAAAAGGCATCCGCCATTTTGACCCGCCGAGTTATCGAACAGGGCACCCAGGTATACCTTGGACAAGGCGTAAAGCGTATTACAGGCACAGAGCATGTAGAGGGCCTAGAGCTACAGAACGGCACTGCTATTCCCTGCGAGCATGTCGTGTACTCTATCGGAATTGTACCTAATACGGAGCTTGCCCGCCAAATCGGCCTTGAAATTGGACAAGGCATTCAGGTGAATGCGCAGATGGAGACCAGCTTCCCTAATATATACGCAGCAGGTGATGTAGCCGAGTTCCACAATAGAGTAGATGGATTATGGGAAAGTGCTATGGAGCAAGGGAAAATAGCAGGCACTACTATGGCGGGCGCCTCTGCAGCTTACCAACGTCCCATCCCTGCCACCCTGTCCAACAGCTATGAATGCCCCTTGTTTTCCATTGGTCTGGTAGACGAACAGGAATGCGACACTAGCCTGACCTGTGGAAATCAAGGTTCTTATACACGTATGTTCATACAAAATGGCTCTATCTGTGGCGTGATTGGCTTCGGAGATGCCCTCGCCTCACTTCCATATAAAGCAGCCATTACCCAAGGACTCAGTCCAGATGCACCAGAGCTTACAAAAATTTTGGATGACAAGGAGAACTAAAGATGAAAAAATATGTATGTCAGCCCTGTGGATACGTTTATGATCCTGCCGTAGGTGACCCTGATGAAGACGTGATGCCAGGTACAGCGTTCGAGGACCTTCCGGAAGACTGGGTTTGTCCCGTCTGCGGTGAGGATCAAAGCCATTTCGCCCCTATTGATGATACAGAATAACAAGAGCACGGAGTATTTTTTAGTTTCCGGTTAGGAATGGAGTGAATGAATGTGAATGAGATGTCCTGCCCCTGCCAGTGCGAACAGGAGCCCTGTGCCCGCAAAGTGCCTATCTTTTCCTCTTTGTCCTGCGAAGATTTGTGCAAGGTTAGCTCTATGATCCGGCACCGAAAATATCAGAAAGGCGAGGCCTTGATTGTCGAGGAACAGGCATCGGATACGCTGTACATTATTAAAAGCGGGCATGTCAAGCTGCTGAAGACGACACCTCAGGGCAAAGAACAAATTCTGCACATTCTGACCACTGGCGACTTTTTTGGCGAGTTGAATATATTTAATAACGATGAGCTGAGTAATTTTAGTGCATATGCCCTAAAGGATACGGATATTTGCATGCTCACCAAGGATGATATGGAGGAGTTGATCCGCAACAATCCCGATATCTCTTTGAGGCTGCTTAAAACGATTACCAAACGCTTGGCACATACTGAAAACCTGGCTCAAAGCCTGGCTACCAAAGACCCGGAAATCCGTATTGCCTACATGATTCTCGAACTCGGACATAAATACGGCAAGCCGGATGGCTCCTATATTAAAATAAATCTCCCCCTCTCACGCGAGGAAATGGCTAATTATGTGGGTGTCACACGTGAAACCATCAGTCGCAAATTCGGCAAATTTGAACAGTTGGGGATTATTCATACCAAGGGTACACGAGAGATTACCATCTGCGATGTACAGAAACTGAACGAATATATGGATTAAATAAAAAACCGCTTCTTTGAGCTTATGGCTTGTGGCGACTTGGCCACTTCCCATTTGCCAAAGAGCGGTTTCTTTTGTTCATTACATTTTGCAATCGGCTATTTCTCCATCGTTGTGTTCACACCTTGGGATGACGCTCCCCATGTTAATTGCTCCGATGGAAGCTCCGGGAGAACCATGTCCTTGGGAAGCGCAGCCTGATTTGTAGCCGGTCTGGAGCAATCCCACACTACCTTGACCAAATATACAAACAACAATACATTTAGCAATGATGTCACACACAAAATAATACCGTAATGATCCTGAGAATTGGAGCTATAGAAAATATCAAAGGTGTTCAGGAAAATCGTAAGACTGAATCCACCCGCAAGCCACAAAAATCTGCGATCTCGCAAATACAGATACGCCAGTACAGCTAACGCCGCCGCAGGGAATAAGTACCGTTCATGCATGCTGGAAGCGAAGGTAAATACACCTGCAATGAGTACCAGTGCAGCTGCTGCTGCAAATTGTGGCTTCCGACTGCGGATATACATCCACCATGTAAACAGAGTCACCAGCACAATGCAGATCATACCCCATGTATGGTAACTGAACACGAACAGCGTTGTAGTATCTTGCGTATAATTGCCACCAATGAGTGCGAAGAAGTTATACGCGTTCACCGAAGCATACGGATATTCGCCAACTGTCCCCTTGTATAAATCAAGCAGCCATAATGGCTCCTGCCCCCATGAAAATGGCAATATGACCAAAATAGTTGTCACAACGGCGCCGCCAATGGATAACAGCCAAGGCTGTATTTTGCGCTGTCTCAGCAGCTCGAAGAACAGAACCGGCCCATAAATAATGCCCTGTGGCTTCATCAATACCGCTATCGTAAACAATACAGCGGACCAGCCGATCCGGTTCTCCACCAGCAGCACAATCATGCCTACAATCAGCATGGTAAAGAATGAATCTACCTGTCCCCAGAAGGTCGAATTGATAAATACAGCCGGATTAAACACGTAGAATATAGCTAGTCCGAGGCTCACTCCATAGCCGACCCGTTTGCTTGCCAACCGGTACAGCATGTACGCTGTCACGATATCCGCTAATATATTCGGAAGCCGCAGCAGTACGGACATATAAGGACTAAATGCATCCGTAGAGCCTATTTTGCCGATCACATATAAAATATAAATATAGAACGGTGGATAGTCACTGGAACCATTCGTGTAAAAGCCTGACAAGCTATTCGCTGCTGTCGTAGCCCAGTTTCGGAATAGCATTAAGTCCATGTGACCCGAGATCCATGGGGCGATCGCCATTCTTAAAAAGAACCCCGCACCCAACACAGTCCACAGCATCAGCCCCCGGTTACGTTCCCCAAGCTTCCATTCTTGAGCCCGAAAACGGTAAGCAATAAACACGAATGCGCCGAAGAATAAAGCGGCGAAAATCGCCATCGGAGTAGCATAGGCAGATGAAGAATTTCCATTTCTTCCACCCCCCATACCACCGCCAGGACCTCCCATGCCCATTCCAGATCCTTTACCGGACATACCACCGGGACCTCTATGCTGTCCGTCTCTAGCAACACCACTGCCGCCCGATGCAGACGCATCATTCCCGGCCGTTGTGCCTTTGTCACCTGATATCGATGGATTCTCAGTAGAGGAGTTGGTCGTCTGACCGTCAGAGGAACGTTGCCCCGGCCCCCCCATACCTCCGCCTGGTCCTCCTCCAAACCCGCCGGATGAACCTTGCCTAACTGCCGCAGACTGAGACGCGGAACTACCTGAGTAACTCCATAACGACACGATACTAACGGCAGCACACAATATGAGACTAAATAGAAGTATATATTTCAGACCGTTCGTTTTCCAAACGTTCAAATCCGATGCACCTCTCTCTGTTTCTATTTTCCTCATATTGTATCTGCCTTAGCTTAGGACTTTGTGAGTTCTGGCTGAATGTTGGCTGAATACGTAATCAACGCACTGAACATTGCTGCTCCATCTCCATAATCGCTCTTTCCAGCTGAGATTGTGGATGCTTCAGCAGGTTGCCATGACCGGCTGCTAATAAAGACGGATTATAAGACGCCAGTTTTTTGGCGCTTGCCAGCGAAATTTCCTTGTCCCAGGTAGCTAGTGCCGGAAAAGGAAACAGCGGCTTGAGCCTTCCTGCCACCGCAACACCGCCCCGAGTCTGGAAGGCATCACCTGCAATTAACGCACGGGTACGGGTATCCAAAAATCCCATCGAGCCTGGCGTATGTCCCGGTGCGCTGATTGCCAGCAGCGAGCCCACGTTATCTCCATCCTCCAATAAAATGTCAGGTTGGGTAAGGATATTCTTCGGCACGCTGCCTCGAATAGGAGTATTCGGTTCGCCTGCCTCCAACGATACATCCCCCTTCAGTAGCCGAGCATCCCGCCTTGAGATGAATACTTGCGCCTCAGGATATTTTGCCTTTAGCTTATCCAACGCACCTACATGATCCCCATGCGCGTGGGTAAGTACAATTCGTATAATCGGCTGTCCAATCTGCGCCGCAGCCTGTTTAATACCCTGAGCACTGTATGGCAATCCGGCATCAATCAGAGTAAGCCCCTCCTTTTCCTCCACCAAATAACAGTTCACTGGGAACAGCCGGGGCATAAACGTCAATTGATACAGGTGCTGCACCTGAACGATACGCATTTTATCTCATCTCCTCGTTTTGATTATAAACTAATTATGTTAGTATTATAAGTAATATGATTAGTTTTAGGCAAATTTCTCTCGTATATACTCGTGGGAACGTTATACAAAAAGCAAAAGGCAGACCCGGAATTTACCTCTGGGTCTGCCTTTATCTATATTATGCATATGCCGTTCAATTCATCAGTTCTACCGGATGGCCTCAGCAATAGGCGTACTGCCGGACACCAAATCAATCGCCCGCTGATACGTCTGCTTTTCTTCCAGCACTGCCACCACCGTTGCCGCTACATCTTCACGTGAGATGGTATGGCTGGTGAGATCTTCACCAGTAGCAACCCTGCCAGTACCAGCGTCATCTGTCAGCCCACCGGGGCGAAGAATCGTGTAGTCCAGATTGCTCGCTTCCAGCAAGCGGTCTGCATAATGCTTTGCCACGTAATATGGCTTAATCGATTCGGGCCATTGCTCCCGGTTCTCCGCATGTAAAGCGCTGACCATAATGAAGCGCCGGATACCCGCTTGTTCAGCGGCTTCCATCGCCTTGACTGCTCCATCAAGGTCGATGAGCAGTGTTTTATCCGCTCCTGTTTTGCCGCCGGAGCCTGCCGTGAACACGACAGCATCGCTGCCTTTTATAGCTGCGGCAATCTCACCCACCGTCCCTTCAAGGTCAACTACTACCGTTTCTGCCCCCAAACGTTCAAGCGCTTCGGCCTGATCCGGTTGGCGGATCAACGCCTTTATGCGATGCGCTTCATGTTGCCCCAGTAGGCGAACGAGATGTCTGCCTACTTTTCCATTGGCACCAATCACCAGTACGTTCACTCATATCCCTCCTGTATATATGGCCTCTTGTCTACAGTATACTGATATATTTTACCCGTTGAGTCTAGGATGCAATCATATGAGTAAAATCAGGATGAACCCAAGTCTTTGTCTGAATGCTCTACCTTTCGCTTGTGCTGAAGCACGCGAAGACCTGCACAAAAGGTGTCCATCATCACTTCAATACTACGGTCCACATCCACTGGTAAACCAAAACCGCCCTTTTGTTCAAGCGAGGCAAAGCCATGCAGAAGACTACGGAACCCTCTCGCTGCATGAATGCAATCTGCCTCGTTGAAGCCGTAGCCACTGGATAGCACGGTAATGACGAGCTCCGCTACGCGATCCGCTGCATGTCTCAGCTCGGTATCATTTCGGTCGGTTGCATACAGCATCGCCTCATACAAGCCAGGCCGCTCGCGCGCATACTGCATATACGCTCTCCCCATAGCTGTCAGCGCTTCTTCGCCTGCTCTGCCTACCGCTGCACTCTTCAAAGCCTCCTCCAACTTTTCGAGGCTATGTAAAGCCAGCACTTGACGTAATCCGTTCAATCCGTCCACGTGGTTGTACAAAGATGGAGGGCGAATATGCAGCTTTTGCGCCAACGTAGTGAGCGTGACATCTCCCATCCCTCGTTCATTGGCAATATCCTCGGCAGCCTTCAGGATATCTTGTAGCTTTACTCCATGTCTAGGTGACATCATCCTGTCCCCTTTCGTTGAATTCTATGTAAGGTGGTTTTCGTATACATACACAGACTGCATTCTTATTTTATCTTAACTAATCATGTTAGTTTATACAAAGAAAGTACCGTTTGCAACAGCTCCAACCCCCGGATTTTTTTAAGAGAAGAGCCTATAGGATATTACTGATATAATACAAAGAGATTATAGAGCGGATCTGATATCTTTTCCGATTCCCTGCAAAGGAGCTAACTATATCTATGGAACCCAAGCCACTTCCAGCTATTGAGTTTAATCATGTCACCAAATATTTCACCGGATCGGGACAACAACGTGCTGTCCTCAACGGAATTACGGCAAAGGTCCCCCGCGGAAAAATCACGACACTGGTCGGCCCGTCAGGGTCTGGTAAAAGCACATTGCTTTCACTGTGCAATCTTTTGCTAACATCGGATGAAGGAGAAATCAGCGTCCTCGGCACGCCTATTAACGAGTGGGAGATCCCTGAACTGAGACGAAAGGTAGCATTGGTTTTTCAAGATGCTCCCATGCTTCAGGGGACGGTCCTCTACAATCTCCAGGCCGTAGAGAGGCTACATGGTACGGCACTGGAAAACCCGGTTGGCCTGTTAGAGCGCGTAGGACTTACCCGTGACCTGCTGGAACAGAAGGCGCAGGAGCTGTCCGGTGGACAAAGACAGCGCCTGGCCTTGGCGCGGACGCTCGCGAACCGCCCGGATATTTTACTACTGGATGAGATTACTTCTGCACTGGACCCCGCCTCAGTCAAAGAGGTTGAGGAACTGCTGCTTCAAATGAACAAAGAAGAGGGAACAACGATGATCTGGATTACGCACCATATGGAACAAGCCCGCAGGGTAGGCCACGAAACATGGCTGATGATCAACGGAAGACTGGTAGAACAGGCGGATACGGAGACGTTTTTTAATGCTCCACAACATAGTGAAACTCGCAAGTTTGTAGCAGGAGAATGGCTATGACGATTGTTGCCCTGATTCTTTCTCTTGGTTTTGTATTCATCGCCATCGTCATGTCCAAGTCCTTCAAGCTCGGTCTGGACCGAGACATTATTATTGCTACGATCAGAGCCTCCGTCCAGCTCCTGGCGATTGGATACGTGTTACATTTGATTTTTGGGATGCAAAGCTACGGATTTATCGTATTATTCATTCTGCTCATGATCACTGTAGCCTCTCAAAATGTTGCACGCAAAGGACGTTTTATCCCCCGGCTCATGTGGAAGACATTCCTGACGTTGCTATGTGTGGAAATCGTTACACAGGCATTCCTGATTAGCCTGCATATCATTCCGGCGACAGCCCGATATATGATTCCGATTAGCGGCATGATCATAGGCAGCTCCATGATTTTGTCCAGCCTGCTGGTATCACGGCTCAAATCAGAAGTTCTGCTGCGCAAGCCTGAAATCATGCTCATTCTCGCACTGGGAGGAACACCACGACAAGCCATCTTCCCTATACTGAAAAATTGCATACGTTCCAGCATGATTCCAACCATTGAGGGACAAAAAACATTGGGGCTTGTTCAGCTTCCCGGCATGATGACCGGACAAATCATCGCAGGCGCCAATCCGATTGTGGCTGTACGCTTGCAATTGCTCATCGTATTCACTACCATGACCTCGGCTATTTTGACCAGTGTGCTGCTTAGCCTGCTTATTTATCCGACATTATTTACCCGCCAGCAGCAACTGCGCACAGAGTCCTGGGAAGTCTGATGGAGACGGTTATAACCAATTATTTACCAGTCATTTTCCACTTATCGAATAAAATAGACATGTTTAATTCCTGACATGAGGGTTAATAGATACACGTAGACGCTTTACTAAAATTCGATGAGGAGTGATTGAACATGGCTAACAACAACCAAAATGGCAAAATGAGTCGCGAAGAGGCAGGACGTTTAGGTGGAGAAGCTACTGCTAAAAATCACGACAAAGAATTTTACCAAGAGATCGGCGAAAAAGGTGGCGAGGCCACTTCCAAAAGTCATGGCAAGGACTTCTATCAGGAAATTGGTGAAAAAGGTGGCGAAGCCACTTCCAAAAACCATGGCAAGGAGTTCTACCAGGAAATCGGTAGCAAGGGCGGTGAAGCCCGTGGCAATTCAGACCAAAGTGATAGCGACGGGAAAATGAGCAGGGAAGAAGCAGGCCGCAAAGGCGGCGAAGCTCGCGCTCGTCAGCGTAAAAATAACTAACGATAGATCAGGATATGTTGTCGGTGCGATTGCAATGTAAGGCACAGACTGCATACGGTTCTGAAGTATAATGAACGTTTATGTTATAAAAGCCTACCTGCCGGTGTTCCGGTAGGTAGGCTTTTTGTGTGAAAGCTACTTCCATCATCCGACCATACATCTTACAATATACATATACAGGATAAATAACCAGCTATACATATTTTCTTACAAATGAAAGGGTTGATTTGTCAGATTCTTTTCTCATGTCATTTTATTACATGGATTATGGAGGTGCACGAATGTTGATTACAAAGAATAGAACGGCTGCATCTATTTTAAGCGTTATATTTTTCTCACTGATTTTTAGTTGGCTTTATTTTCACTCAGGAAGTCACCATGCTGAAACTGCTAAATTAGTTAAAATTACAGACGATTACTTAGTTATACAGAGAGATGCTTCTAACGGTGGTAAATATAAAGAATTATATTTTTCCTCAAAGTCTGTCATCCCTCCGCTGGCTATAGGAAAACACTATTATTTCGTATCTGATCAAAGGTTCTTTCAACACCCATATATCTGTTATGTAGAGGAGTAACAGAACGAGACAAAAGTATACATGCAACTCAAATCAAATACTCCTGCATTCCGGCTGTTAAGATGGAGTCGAAAGGAGAGAGCCCTCGTGTACGAATGGAACGAAATGGTCCAGCTTATGATTGATTGGATTGATAATAATCTTACTTCAGCACCATCGTTGTTGAGAATGTCCGACCAGTTAGGCTATTCCCCTTATTACTGTACAAAGCAATTTCACTCTCTGACAGGAATGACGTTGAGGGATTATGTGTGGATGCGCAGGATTAGCCGGGCAGCCCTTGAACTCCGGGATAGCAATGTCCGCATCCTCGATGTTGCCATAAAGTATGGGTTTTCTTCACAGGAAGCTTTTACACGAGCATTTGTAAAAGCGTTCGAGGTAACTCCGGCTGTATACCGGAAGGAGCCCCGTCCTATTCCCTTAGCCATTCGCGTTGAGGTGTTCTCTCCTTATCATTACCATTTGAAGGAGCGGGATAAGATGGTTAAAGAACATTTACAAGAAGCTGAAGTCAAAATCGAGCATATACCAGCACACAAATTTATTGGGATCTGGGATATCTCTTCTCGAAACTACGGTGGTTTTTGGAGAAATGGTCATAATTGTGATGAAATTTGTGGGACCCTGGAAAGCATGTCTCACCTTAAGCTTCCCGGACAATTGGGTCAGACCGCAGGCTGGTTCTATCAGCATGGTCAGAAGGGCTATCTGTATGGAATACCAGTTGCTGCTGACTACACTGGAGAGATTCCAGTAGGTATGGAGTGCCGGAACATCCCCGAATCAGATTATCTGGTGTTTTTCCATCCACCCTTTAACTATTTAAAAAACAATGGAGATGTTATGAGCGTAGTGGAGGAAAAAGCTTGGAGCTTTGATCCACGCAGTATGGGGTATGAATGGGATGAGGAAACGAAGCAGGATTATCAAAGACATTTCCCTGAGGGATACGGCTACGCAGTGTTACGTCCTGTAAAAGAAGTGTAGTAAAAAATCCCTAGAAGCCGCCACGATCTCAGGATGCTGATAATCGTCTCGCGGCTTCTTTTTTAAAGGAATGGAGGCATAGGCTATGAAATCCTTTCGTTTTTGGCTGGTCCTAGTCTCTTGTGTAGTTATTGCTGTAAATCTTACAGGGTACGACGACTATAATATACTATTGGCTATGATTAGCCCGTTGGTTTGGATGTATGAATTCTTTCAATTTGTGCGAAAAGCACATATCCCTATAGCCGTTGTATACTTTACTACGATAGGTTTCTGGTATCTCATTGGATACACTATTGATCGTTTGATTAGAAAATCAAAAAATTAAAATCAATTAAAATGATCTTCTAACGCATCATCTACCTTCTCAGGCTCGTACTCAACTGTTTTATAGTCAGGTGAAGAAGGGATCATATTGACCACAACATTCCTCATTTGTAGCTTGTACTTTCCTTCTTCAAAAACAAGAATATGCTTAATAGGAGGTAACTCCATATCCTCATACTTCGTTATCGAAGAAACAACAATTCTAGAAGGATCAGAATCATCCACGGACATGATACGATAATCAATCGGTGCCCCTTGGGCTTTTAGAAAATTAAGTCGTGCCTGCTCTGTTTTAAAACGATAGTCATCAGACAGTGAAAGCATCTTATCGTAGTCGCGATTCATAGAAGCGTTCATATATTCTGAAAATGTAGAGACAGCAGTCTCTTTGGGCTTATCGGGAAGTTTATAAAGTTCCTTATCTCTTCCAAAACCAGCAGCAGCTATGGTCAAAATTCCTCCAAGGACAACCAAGCAAGCTAACTTCTTACGTAGTGCACTCTTCAATGAAGAAAACCTCCCTCGCTAAAGATTCCATCATCTACTTCCAGTCCTGTACAGTGTTGTCGTCTTTCAGCATAAGTCAATTTTTTGCTTAGATATGGCTTGGTAATGTTTATATGTATAGTCTCATTTCTTAGGGTACTATCTACAGTTGCCCCCATAACCTCTGAAACCCATCTGAGAGGCACCATCACGCGATTAGGCGATTCTGGCATAACAGGCACACTAGGCATTATTTTTTCTATATCATTTACATAAGCTACTTTACTTCCGATAGTCAGACGTACAATTTCACCATGATCAGAAAAGATTGTAACCTCCTGCTTTTCTCTATTCCAGCTTACACTTTCGCCCAAACTCTCGGATACAAATCTAATAGGAACATACGTTGTATTGGTTGCTCGTTCAATATAAGGATTTGCATCAGATGTGACTTCAACATTGTTTACTGTAAGGACAAGATTGTACAGATATTTAGGAAGTGCAGCGTGTGCTTGATCTACGGTTACAAAGAAAATCACCGCAAAGAGTATAGTATGAACTGCTTTCTTCAACATGTAATATCTCCTTTTTCAAGTAGAAACGAATTTATGAAACTCTTTTAAATTTTGTAAGAGGAATGCTTTTGTGAAATTAGCCCTTAGCTGCCTCACATCAAGACTTAAAAAATACACACACAACAAAGACGAATCCACAAATAACGATGATATCCTAAATAGAATCAGACAGATTGGGGCTATGACTTTGTAAGGATATAGGTGAGGAAGAACAATTAGCGCGGCAGAGCGGCCATGTTTAGCGAATTATCTCTGAATTCCTCCAAACGTCTCATCAATTCCGTCATCTCTTTTAGTAGAAAATCATTACTCGCCACTGTTTTTATGACATTCAATAACTTCGAGAGAGGATTGGCAAAACTCAGCAAATAAATTGCAGTGATTCGCCTACATGAGCACATAATTTATGGTTGGATATCCTTAGAGATATACAGTACGGCATGCTTGGCAGCGAGAATGCTTTGAACTTTAACCCTAACAGTCTGAGATGCGAAAGAGATGAAGGAACAAGCAGGATTGCCAACGGTATTTCCCTGAAGATTCCCTGTTAGTTTTAGTTTCAAATTACATATCAAAAGATAAAAAATATATTTTATTATCCTCTAAGTTGATAACACTAATTATCACATTATTATAACTAAAATCATAAACATCACTACCCATAATTAAACCATTCGTTCGACTATTTCTAATCGTGTAGTAACCCTTGGTTACTTTCAAAGGTAAAAGCTCAGCTATTTTTTCACTTGTGATGCCTTTGATTTTTTCCATTAATGGACCACTTAACTCTGTAGGTAACGGTAGTTTAGACCAAGAATTCAATTTTTCTCTTCTGATTAATTCCTTCATCTCTTCAGAGTTAGTTTGATAAATATACAAACGATATCCATCCCCAAGTGCTCCATAGGATTCATCACTAAACCAGATACTGGTCTCTTCGGGTAATTGAATTCCTAACTTATCGTAAAGCCACTCTACTTCTTTATTCTTTTTTGAAAAAAAAACATAAAACAATCCGACCAAAATCAGCACGGAAATCAATGAAAATATGATCAGCTTTTTATTTCTCACATTTAACGTCCCCTAGCTAAATAATTCATGCACCATTCGCTTATAGAATGGTGCATTTATATCAACCTTTTTGATCATTCTATTAATTAACTGAACGATCTAGAACCTCATTACTACAGTATAGGGCACAATAACACCCAATGTCTGCGCCAAATACATTGTATTTACAGCAGTCCCAGCTATACCATTATACTCAGGATTAACATCATAATCATATCTATCTGTGATTGTAATACTTCCATTTTTCCAGCTATAATTATATTTATGAAGAGCATAATATAAATCATTATCTTTAGTCGTCGATCCTTTGGAGAAAGTCGCACTGCCCGAGCCAGAAGGTCCCGATACTTGTACTTTATTTCTCAATCTTGCGTATTCTGATGTTCCATATGTTTGACCAGCGAAATAAGGAGTGTATTGACCTCCAGTGGATCCGTCTTTCGCATATGTTAACAATTCGGCCGCTAAATAATATTGCCGGACATTGAAATAAGCAATCACTGTGCTCACTGCTGGAGATAGTACCGGATCTTGAACACCAGATTTTGAAAACTCCCCTTCACTTATTTTCCCCTGAGAAAGATAATTTTCGTACTCTGCAATATTTTTAGCATAACTTTGAATTAAATCTGTTAACTGAACCTTACCCTCAGGACTCGTTTCTTTGTCTAAAAGCGATTCCAGTCTTGCTTTCTCTTTCTCCAATTCTTTCAATACACTCGTGCCCTGACTCTCCATGTATTTTTCAACTGAATCTATATTTTCCGTCAATTTTTTTTGAACCTGGGCATTAGATAATTGGTTTGATACAGTACTGTTATCAATGTCTTGATTAGCATATTCCTGAGCACCTACTTGTGCAATTCCCGTTGTTGCAAATAATAAGAAAGCACAACCTACAATAAAAGGTTTGATCATCATATTCTTCATCTTAACTTCCTCCATATTATCTAGAATAATTGCATGTAGGACACGGCTCCATTGGAAGAGCAAACCGTGAACTGTCATCAATAGCATAATCGCATTTCAACGTTTCCATAGTTCCAATGGAAGGGCAGTTACTATAATACATACCCCTTTACTGAATGCAACCGTCAGCGGATATTCGGTTAGTACCAAGAAAAGCATGAAACTGTTTTTCATCCCATCTTTCCTTTTACACAATGAAACTGTTGATAAGAAAACTAGTCTTTTTCCATTCCAACCCTCCCTCAATATGCCTTTTTTATAGATACTTATGTAAAAAAACAAAGAAGATATATTTAATGTATCATTTTTCAATATATTAGTAAAGTTTGGTTATTTTGTTTTATGTCTTACAATATCATAGTCATCTCACTTCGTTTTGTTAGCTGTCCGAGTATCGAAAGTAAAAGAAGAACAATATTAAGCATTTATCAAAGTAGAAAATGCAGAATATAAACGGATCCAATCAGGGCTTTCATTTTAAAACAATATTGAATTTAAAAAATTCCATAGTGCTCCCAATCTAATGGAATAAATAAACTTAGTTGAAACATTAAAAAATCGGTAACGTGAAGCAAAAGAAAACCTGCATTTAAGCTGGCCAAGAATAGAACAGTTGAGACTTAGTTTATTGAATTTGGGGTGTATTTGAAACAAGCGGTATGGAGAAGTATACAGAGGTAATTTGTAGCAATACGGTACGGTTGAATAGCTAACGTATCTCAGATCTCTACTGTTATGTACAAACCAAATGGGGATAGTGATCGCAGCTCCCTACCATCAAAAAGACTCCCATACAAAAGAACGAATCAGCCGACCTGAAAAGTTACCGAAATCTAGAATTGTTCATTCAGATGCACTCGGCGCAAGACGTTATTACTATACCAAAATAGCTTCTGCAACTCAAAGACGCGCATCTCAACTTAAAAAGTTCTTGTAATACGGCAGTTCAGCCAAGCCACGGTGATGTTCTAAATAGAATCAGGCAGATTAGGGCTTATATCTTTGTAGGGTATAGGCGAAGAAAGAACAATCAACGTGGTAGAGCGGCCATGTTTGCCGCATTCATCTCTAAATTCCTCCAAACGGCTCATCGATTCCGTCATCACTTTTAGCAGAAAATTATATTCGCCGCTCATTTTATGACATTCAATAACTTCGGGAGCGGATTGGCAAAACTCAATAAATAAATTGCAGTGATTCGCCTGCATGAGCACATGAGCCATGATAGACTTTCCCATTTTCTCAGGTGAAACCATGGCCCGATATCCTATAATCATGCCTTTATCCTCCATGCGCCGCACTCGTTCTGTTACAGCTAGCTGAGAAAGTCCAACCTCCTTGCCCAGCTCAGTCATGGAAATGTGGACCTGATTTTGCAGTATCTATAGTATTTTATAATCCACTCGATCCATTCACTACATCTCCTTAAACACAAGATCTTAATTCATTTATAGAGTAAAAAAGAAAACCAGTCCAACACATTGTAAGCGTGTATTGGCCTGGTGGACGTGTACACGTGGGCTTCCAGACAAATTAGATCAGCGTATAACCGCCATCCGGGAATAGCACGCTTCCGGTGGTGAACTTGTTGGTCATCAGGTATAACACAGTATGTGCGATTTCCTCATTATACCCCACTCGCCGTAGCAAGGTTACTTCCTTGTATTCCTCAAAAGCCTGCGCCCGCTGTTCCCCCTCGGGGCCGTCCCGCCAGATCGTGCCGGGAGACACCACGTTGACACGTACTGGAGCCAACTCCACCGCCAACGCCTTGCCCAAACTTTCAATCGCACCGTTAGCCGCTCCATATGTAGCGCCAAACCCCATCGGCCGTTGACTGAAGGCTCCGGACATGAGAACGATTGAGCCATCCTTGGAGATATGCGGTACCGCATGCTTGGCAGCAAAATACTGCGGCCAAAATTTCCCCTCAAACGGAGTCTTCGCCTTTTCAGTATCTATGGTGATCGGACCACGTGTATAGCTCGCACCCGGAGTAAACAAATGATCAAAGGCGCCGACCTTTTCAAAAAACGCCTGTACTTCCTCTTCCTTTTGATTATTCAATTGAAAGGTCTCTACCGCTTCAGTAGGAATGACCTTTTTCGCGTACTCCAGCTTTTCTGCAGAACGACCGGCGATTACGATACTCGCTCCTTGTTTTGCTGCTTCTATGGCTGTTGCCAGCCCTATCCCTGCACTGCCGCCAATCACGACAACACGTTGATTATGTAAATTCATATTATTATCATCTCCTTTATAAGGATTGTATCATAACTATTTTATAAGCATACATATTTTTATTCGGGTAAACTTTCAGGGGCTATACTCTTGCGGTAGGATGTCGGCGACTGACTGGACCAGCGTTTGAATTGCCTGCTGAAATGTGCAATATCCCCATAGCCGAGCAAATCGGCAATTTGCTGCACCGACCATTGCGGATCAGCCAGCAGCAGCTTGGCCTCATGCAAGACAAGCTCGGATAAATACACCCGAGGAGATACGCCAAAAACACTACGGAATACACGATTACAATGAGAAACGCTAATACCCAGCTCAGATGAAATCCCCTCGATCCCATCCTGTTTATCCGCCGAGCCGGCTTGCCTATAAGGCTGATTAACTCTAGCCTGAAGTCGACTGGCAATCTGATGGGCAAGCTCTGCCTGCACATATCCACGCCCAGGCAGATGAGCGGCTTCACTGGATACCGCCTCCCACAACGTTGCGAACAGTTCAAATACAGCAGATTGAATTCGCATACGCTTGGCCACTGAATCACTGTTTTTACCCATGTCTTCAAACGCAGATAGGTCAAGTAGCTTGTCTAGCGCTGGTCCCATCTGTCTCGCTACCGTGCCATCTGCTCGAAAAAGAACTTGCTCCAAACGACTCAGTAACGAAAGAAACAATTTGTCATCAATGTCGAAATGCATGCAAAAATACGTAAACCCCTCTCCGTTGCTACGGCTGGAGTGGACAATTCCTGGGCGCAAAAGCATCAGATCCCCCTGTCGCTGAATATAGCTGCGACCATCCACAATCATGATCTGCTCTCCCGCAAGCACGATATTAATTTCATATTGCGGATGTTCATGTGGCGGATAACTCCACTCTCTTCCGACCCTTCGCGTATGAATGGCAAACAGATTGACCGTAGTCCGCACATCGGGAAAAAAGAATTCCTCCCCGGCGTCCGTAAGGTCTGGATCATGGGGACGCTTCGGTAAACGTGGTGACGACATGTTCTCCCTCCTGGCTTACTTACATCGATATACTCCAGTATATCGTTTTCAGCGCGATTTGGATAAATAGTTGAGCGATTTGACAATGGTTCCTCAGCACCTGCCATGCTAGGCTCTAATTGGAGTTAGTCAAAGTTACAATTTATCATGAAAGGGGTTTCAATATATGTCGAAAAATATATTTTATAACACGCAGCATGCACCTATCGGTTCATTCTCCAGTTTTACACTTGGGTTTAAGGGCAATGGTGGCGGACTCGGCCTGGAACTGGGTAAGCCTGCTGATGAAAATGTATACATTGGACTTCAATCTAGGGATAGCGGATCATTTGAGGCGCTTCCCTTTTTCACATCCATACAGGATGAAAGCACTCGCTACGATGTGGAGAAAAAGGATAAAAAAATGGAGCCTCTGCTCGTTCCCTTTGCCGATCAGGACATCACCCGTGAGCTAAAAGCAGGAACAGATACATGGCAGGCAGGCGATTTGACGTTCCGGCTGTACTCTCCCGTTCGCCCGGTGCCCGAGCCGGAAATTGCGAGCATAGATGAGCTACGGGCAGCGTTGGTTCCGGCAGTCTTTGCTGAGCTGACGATTGATAATACACAGGGTGCTGCTGCACGGAGAGCCTTTTTCGGCTACCAGGGCAGTGATCCGTATAGTGGCATACGCATTATAGGAGAAGATCCACGCAGGGACGCTATGGATTCTACCCGATTGAAGGAAAGACTCACAGGCATCGGCCAAGGACGAAGCACAGCTATTGTGACCAACAGCAGCGAAGCGGTACCTGCCAGCGGGTTTGCAATGGAGAAGCTGCTTGGGGAGACCATGGCCGATAACTTATCCTTTGGCCTGGGCACAACGGGTGCGCTCCTGATGGACGTTCCCGCAGGAGAGAAGCGCACGTATGCCTTCGCTATATGCTTTTATCGTGGCGGCATTGTGACAACAGGCATTGAAGCATCGTATTACTACACCCGACTGTTCAAGGATATCGAAGACGTGGGAAGCTATGCTCTGAAGCATTTTACCGACCTGACCGCAGCCTGTGTTCAGGCCAATCGCTGGATCGAATCGGCGAGCTTGAGTCTGGATCAGGAATTCATGCTCGCTCAGGCCATTCACAGCTATTACGGCAGCACCCAATTGCTCAGTGAGCAAGAGGATGGCGAACCGATCTGGATTGTGAACGAAGGCGAGTACCGAATGATGAATACACTCGATCTGACGGCAGATCAGCTTTATTATGAATTGATTTTGAATCCATGGACGGTGCGCAACGAGTTGGAGTGGTTTGTCCAACGGTACAGCTATCGGGATGAAGTACGCTTTCCGGGAGAGGAACAGACCTATCCCGGTGGGATCACATTTACGCATGATATGGGCGTGGCCAATGTGTTCTCCCGGCAAGGGTATTCCTGTTATGAGCTGGCAGGAATTGACGACTGCTTCTCTTACATGAGCCACGAGGAGCTGGTGAACTGGCTTTGCTGCGCCACGGTATATATCGAACAGACACAGGATCAGTCATTTACAACACGTATGCTGCCTGTCTTGTGCGACTGCTTCGAAAGCATGCTACGGCGGGATCATCCAGACCCAGCGCAACGAAACGGCTTAATGGGCCTGGACAGCTCAAGAACCCAGGGAGGCGCAGAAATTACCACTTACGATAGTCTGGATGTATCCCTGGGTCAATCCCGCAATAACATTTATTTAGGCAGCAAATGCTGGGCGGTATATGTTGCGCTGGAAAAGATATTTGCCTCAAAGGGGCTTAACTCCCTCTCGCAGGAAGCTGGCTCGCAGGCAGACAAATGCGCAGCATCGATCACCGCTCATATGACAGACAAGGGCTATATTCCCGCAGTCATTAAGGAAGGCAACGACTCGCAAATTATTCCTGCCATTGAGGGGCTGATCTTCCCCTATTTTACAGGATGTGAGGATGCGCTTAAGAGTGATGGGCGGTTCGGTGGATATATTCAGGCACTTCGAAGCCATTTGCAAACCGTACTGGTACCAGGAGTATGTCTATTTGAAGATGGAGGCTGGAAGCTATCCTCGACCAGTAACAACTCCTGGTTGAGCAAAATCTATCTGTCACAGTTTATTGCTCGTGAGCTGCTGGAGCTGCCTTGGCAGGAAGCGGGGCAGGCGGCTGACGCTGCCCATGTCTCATGGCTCCTCCATCCTGAAGAATCCTATTGGTGTTGGAGCGACCAGATGCTCTCCGGCATTGCCCACGGCAGCAAATATTACCCACGCGGGGTTACCGCTATTTTGTGGCTGTATGAAGGCAAAGGGAATCGCCTGACCCTCCCTCAGCATATGAGTCAAGATGAGAAGCAGCATGCCTGAAATGAATGAACCTCACTCGTCCAAAGGAGGCTCAAATAATATGAGCAAGCGGATGAATATGCCAAACGAGAGCGGCTATGACGCTTGGTTGCACTACCATCGCGATCGCTTTGTAGAAGAGATGCCTGCTTGGTGCAGAGTCATCGTAGTTCATGAAACAGATGATGAAGTGCTTCAGACGGCTGCGAGTGAGCTTCGGCAAGGATTGGCTGCCATGTTCGGACAGCAACCGAAGATAAGTACCGTTCCTGTCAATGTACCGTTTGTTGCGCTGGGTACGTTCCAAGACCAGCCATATGTCGCAAAACGGTTTAGTGCAGAGGAACAGGCAGAAGTGGACGCAGAAGGCTACCGAATCCGCGGGGTAGGAGTGCCGAAGCTGGCAGATTCAACTGGGCAAGATCATGATGATATCAAAGGACAGTGCGTTACTGTCGCGGGTCAGACCTCCAAAGGAGTATTGTACGGAGTCTTTCATTTGCTGCGCTACCTGCAAGGAGGACTAGACGGCAAGTTGAAGCCTACTGCCAGAGAATCATTGCATGCTCCCACTCTAGACCTGCTGTCTAATCCGGTTAATCCCATTCGCATGATCAATCACTGGGATAACATGGATGGGAGTGTTGAACGTGGATATGCCGGGGCATCTATTTTCTACAACAACAATGCCTTTACTACAAATATGAAGCGCCTTCGAGACTATGCCCGTCTACTCGCTTCTGTAGGCATTCAGGCGTTATCTATTAATAATGTGAATGTCCATCAGGTAGAAACTGAGCTGATCACAGATCGGTTTTTACCTGATGTGGCCAAAGTAGCTACCGTATTTCGCTCCTATGGTATCCAAATCTACTTGAGCATTAACTATGCCAGTCCTATTCAGCTCGGCGGATTAACCACAGCCGATCCTCTGGACCCCGGTGTAGCTGAATGGTGGCGGACCAAAGCACAGGAGGTTTACGCAGCCGTTCCCGATCTGGGTGGTTTTGTGGTCAAGGCCGATTCTGAAAATCGGCCCGGACCCTTCAGCTATGGGCGCCATCACGCTGATGGTGCCAATATGCTGGCGGATGCGCTACAGCCCTATGGCGGACGTGTGATTTGGCGCTGCTTTGTCTACGACTGCAAACAGGACTGGCGTGACCGCAAGACGGATCGGGCTCGTGCGGCCTTTGACCATTTTAAACCGCTGGATGGGCTGTTCCGGGAAAATGTCATTTTACAGATCAAAAATGGCCCGATGGATTTTCAAGTACGGGAGCCTGTCTCCCCCCTGTTCGGCGCGCTGGAAGCCACTCAGGTACTGCTGGAATTCCAAATTGCACAGGAGTATACCGGACAACAAAAGCATCTATGCTACCTGGTTCCGCAATGGAAGGAAGTGCTCGATTTTGATACCTACTCGCAGGGAAAAGGCTTCACCATCAAGCGTATCGTGAGTGGCGCTTTGCATAACAACAGCCGTTCTAATTCTCGTCGCGGGAAGGCCATGGTCCATGCAGGCAGCGGTAGTTTCCAGGGAGAACCAATGAATTATGCCCCCAAGCGCATCAACTTTGGAATAGCCGCTGTTTCCAATATCGGTGCAGACACCAATTGGACCGGGCATTTGCTTGCCCAGTCCAACCTTTACGGCTATGGTCGGTTGGCATGGGACCCGAATCTATCGGCAGATGAAATCGCGGATGAATGGGTTCGGCTGACATTTGGCAATCAGAATAAGGATAACGGCGATGCTGAGTTGATTACTACTATTAAGCAGATGCTGCTCGATTCATGGAATATCTACGAATCCTACACCGCCCCTCTGGGGGTCGGCTGGATGGTCAGTCCCAATCATCACTATGGGCCGGATGTAGACGGATATGAATATTCGATGTGGGGCACCTACCATTTTGCCGATTGCTGGGGAATCGGGGTGGATCGCACGACTGCAACCGGAACGGGCTATGCAGGACAATATTTTCCTCCTGTTGCCGATATATACGAATCTATAGGCACCTGCCCGGATGAGCTGCTCTTATTCTTTCACCATGTCCCTTATACGCACACGCTCCACTCCGGCCAAACGGTCATACAGCATATTTATGATACTCATTTTGAAGGTGCAGAACGTGCGGCCCATCTCCGAGATACATGGGTTAATCTGCGTGAGCAAATAAATGAAAGGATGTATGAACAGGTGCTGGAGCGGCTAGAGCATCAGACAGAGCACGCCAAGGAATGGCGGGATCGAATCAATACGTATTTTTATCGCAAAAGTGGTAGTCCCGACGAAAAAAATCGTCCTATCTATTAAGCTGGTAGTCTCATGCGATTCTTGCATACACACTGGGAATTCGCCTTCTCCCATTACGGAAATTTACCATCCATAAAAGACACACGTCTTACTCAGACCTGTGTCTTTTTTTTGCTTGGTTAATTTAAACACACGGTTGCTAACGCAAAATGTCATATTTGTCCACCTTGAGTGTGCAATAAATTCTTCTTTTTATGCAACCGCTTGCTCTATACTATTTTTGTAGACGTTTACAAAATGTTGTCGAATTAGACTATGCTTTGGGGAGGATGATCGGTTTGACCTTGTATCAAAGTCTATGGAAAAAAGGGTGTATGCTTCTACTAAGCCTTGTGCTGTCTCTGACCGCTTTCATTGGCTCACCCTCCAATACGGCGAGCGCCGCGGTTGCAGATGATTTTCAGGCTTCCGTGATGGGACCACTGGCGAAAATTAACGACTGGGGTTCCTTCAAAAAGCAACTGCAAACGTTGAAAAGCAATGGCGTGTATGCCATCACTACCGATGTCTGGTGGGGCTATGTGGAGAGCGCAGGAGATAACCAGTTCGATTGGAGCTACTACAAAACCTATGCAGATGCCGTAAAAGAAGCAGGACTGAAGTGGGTTCCCATTATCTCTACGCATAAGTGTGGAGGAAATGTGGGAGATGATTGTAACATCCCACTGCCAAGCTGGCTGTCGAGCAAGGGCAGTGCAGATGAAATGCAGTTCAAGGATGAAAGCGGTTACGCTAATAACGAGGCCCTTTCCCCATTGTGGAGCGGAACCGGCAAGCAATATGACGAGCTGTATGCCTCATTCGCTCAAAACTTTGCCGGGTATAAAAGTATCATTCCCAAAATTTATTTAAGCGGCGGCCCTTCCGGAGAATTGCGTTATCCGTCCTACTATCCGGCAGCGGGATGGAGTTACCCGGGACGAGGCAAGTTTCAAGCTTATACTGAAACAGCCAAAAATGCTTTCCGTACAGCTATGAATGACAAGTACGGATCATTGGACAAGATTAATGCTGCTTGGGGCACCAAGCTTACCAGCCTTAGCCAAATCAATCCACCGACTGACGGGGATGGATTTTACACGAATGGTGGGTATAATTCCGCGTATGGAAAAGATTTTCTGTCGTGGTACCAAAGTGTGCTTGAGAAGCATCTAGGTGTCATCGGAGCAGCTGCCCACAAAAACTTTGATTCTGTGTTTGGTGTTCGGATTGGGGCCAAAATTTCCGGTCTGCACTGGCAAATGAACAATCCTGCCATGCCGCACAGCACAGAACAAGCGGGTGGATATTATGATTACAACCGTCTCATTCAGAAATTCAAGGATGCCGATCTAGACTTGACATTTACTTGCTTGGAGATGAGTGACAGTGGCACAGCACCGAATTATTCGTTGCCGTCCACCCTGGTTGATACCGTCTCCTCCATCGCTAATGCCAAGGGTGTTCGCCTGAATGGTGAAAATGCACTCCCGACAGGCGGCAGCGGCTTCCAAAAAATCGAGGAGAAAATCACGAAGTTCGGGTATCACGGGTTTACGTTGTTGCGCATCAACAATCTCGTCAACAATGACGGCTCACCAACCGGTGAGTTGAGTGGATTCAAACAATATATCACCAGCAAAGCCAAGCCTGACAATAATGGCGGGACAGGCAACAAAGTAACCATATACTATAAAAAGGGCTTCAACTCGCCTTACATTCACTACCGCCCGGCTGGCGGAAGCTGGACTGCTGCGCCTGGTGTGAAAATGCAGGATGCCGAGATTAGCGGCTATGCTAAAATTACCGTCGATATCGGTTCTGCCTCCCAATTGGAAGCCGCCTTTAATGACGGCAATAACAACTGGGACAGCAACAACACCAAAAACTACTTCTTCGGCACGGGTACTTCTACGTACACGCCTGGCAACAGCGGCAATGCAGGAACGATCACTTCAGGCGCTCCATCCGGCGCGAATCCCGGGGATGGCGGCGGAACGACTACCAAGGTAACGGTATACTACAAAAAGGGCTTCAATTCACCTTACATTCACTACCGTCCGGCTGGTGGTAACTGGACTGCTGTGCCTGGCGTGAAAATGCAGGACGCCGAGATTAGCGGCTATGCTAAAATTACCGTCGATATCGGTTCTGCCTCCCAGTTAGAAGCCGCTTTTAATGATGGCAATAACAACTGGGATAGCAATAATACTAAAAACTACCTTTTCAGTACTGGAACTTCTACCTACACACCTGGCTCTAACGGAGCTGCAGGAACTGTCCGCGCAGGGGCTCCTTCAGGGAGCGTCCTCAGCGTAGTGACTTCCACCTACGCAGCCGACCTCAACGAAGTTACAGGACCTATCCAAACCGAAAAACTTTCAGGTGTATCCTTAAACGTAAGCACTTCTACCTACGCACCCAACTCTAACGGAGTTGAAGTAACTGCTCAAACGGAGGCGCCTTCAGGCGCCTTCACCCCTATGGATTTGGGTACCCTTTCCAATCCCACTTCTCTCAACACAGACTGGAGCAAACAGAGCATTTATTTTATCATGACAGATCGTTTCAGCAACGGTGATCCATCCAATGATAACTACGGTGGCTTCAATTCCAACAACAGCGATCAGCGCAAGTGGCATGGTGGCGATTTTCAAGGTATTATTAACAAACTCGATTACATTAAAAATATGGGGTTTACCGCGATCTGGATTACCCCAGTAACGATGCAAAAGAGTGAATACGCTTACCACGGCTACCATACGTATGATTTTTATGCGGTTGACGGGCATCTCGGAACAATGGACAAGCTCCAAGAGTTGGTTCGCAAGGCACATGACAAAAATATCGCTGTGATGCTGGACGTAGTTGTGAATCACACAGGTGATTTCCAACCAGGGAACGGCTTTGCCAAAGCTCCTTTTGACAAAGCAGACTGGTACCATCACAATGGTGACATCACAGGGGGGGACTACAACTCCAACAACCAATGGAAAATCGAAAATGGTGATGTGGCTGGACTGGATGACTTAAATCATGAAAACCCCGCTACTGCAAACGAGCTTAAAAACTGGATCAAATGGCTACTGAACGAGACAGGCATCGATGGACTGCGGGTGGATACCGCCAAGCATGTACCGAAGGGTTTTCTAAAGGATTTTGACCAAGCCGCCAATACTTTCACTATGGGTGAAATTTTCCATGGCGACCCCGCTTATGTAGGCGATTACACCCGGTATCTCGATGCAGCACTAGATTTTCCGATGTATTATACAATCAAGGACGTGTTCGGACACGATCAATCCATGAGAAAAATCAAGGACCGCTACTCCGATGATCGTTACTACCGCGATGCCCAAACCAACGGTGTATTTATCGACAATCATGATGTAAAACGTTTCCTGAATGACGCCTCCGGCAAGCCGGGTGCTAACTATGACAAATGGCCACAGCTCAAAGCCGCTTTGGGCTTTACTCTGACGTCGCGCGGGATTCCAATTATCTACCAAGGCACAGAGCAAGGCTATAGTGGCGGAGATGATCCCGCCAATCGTGAGAATATGAATTTCAACGCCAACCATGACCTGTATCAGTACATCGCTAAGCTGAACTATGTGCGTAACAACCACCCTGCTCTGCAAAACGGTAGCCAAAGGGAAAAATGGGTGGACGACTCCTTTTACAGTTTTCAACGCTCTAAAAATGGCGACGAGGCCATTGTATTTATCAACAACTCCTGGAATAGTCAAACCCGCACGATTGGCAACTTCGATAATCTGTCCAACGGAACCCGCCTGACCAACCAGCTAAGCAACGACTCCGTTCAGATTAACAACGGCTCGGTCACTGTAACCCTCGCTCCAAAGGAAGTTAAAATTTTCACCAAGTAACAGTCACATTCAGTTACATTGATTATTCAGATGTGCTAAAATAAGTTATAGAAGGATATGCTAAAAAAGAGCAAGGATGCTGGTAACATCCCTACTCTTGGCAACAGCCGCTTTGAAGAGCGGTCGGCTGAAAAGGGCTAGCTATTAGAAATAGACCGTGTTTCCCTCTCCAGGGCGGTCTATTTCTTTTTGTTTTGGTTCAGCGCAATAACAATCGTAACGATTAATCCGATCAACGCTATTAAAAGCGTGCCGAACATCATCATTAATGTCAGAGCATCCTTAACCTCCACAGGCATCACCTCCCTTCCGGGAGACTTAGCCGACCGCCCACCTAAGCCATTCTGTTGTTACTGGAATTATAGCACGTAAATCCGTCATTAGGCGACAATATTTTACATATCTATCTAACCGATCTTATGTGGGTACTCATCGTCCTTTGCTGCTTACACACTCTACTTTGTCTCTATACGAACATAACTTCTCAACGCTAGAAAAAGCCCCAACGCAAAAATGAAGCACATACTGATGATCCCTCCAGAAACATTCGTGTACGTTCTACCCAGTGTGCCATGCGGAGAAAATAATAACGGCACTGTCCATGGATAAAAGGTATTCCCCGGTGTATTAACCAATACAAAGTTTAAACACATAACTGTACACATTCCCAGAATGGCGGGCACAAATTTTTTCCAGCGAATGGCGAAGAACGTGATGATGGGGATAAGCATTGCATGCATAATAATCATTTTAGTGAAGATCCCAAGCTGGTACATAACGATTTCAAAGGTTAGCGGTCTGGCCGTAATAAACGTACCCAATAGCGCAGACAGTCCAAATGCCAACAGCAGGCTGACCGCGATGTACATATAGATAACGAGCAGTTTGCTGAAGTAAATCCGAGTTCGGCAAACAGGGTTTGTAAATAGGGCAATATGGGTCTTCTCTTGATACTCCCTCGCAAAGAT
This sequence comes from Paenibacillus jamilae, assembly GCF_050482105.1. Classification (GTDB taxonomy): domain Bacteria; phylum Bacillota; class Bacilli; order Paenibacillales; family Paenibacillaceae; genus Paenibacillus; species Paenibacillus jamilae_B. The sequence goes on from NZ_JBCNHI010000003.1 coordinate 204,253, forward strand.
ATAGCAAGTCAAAATATAGTAGCTCATATACCCAGTCAAAAAGTTAATAAGAATAACAACACTCATAAAGTAGTCATTCCAACCATCACGGTCAATGGAATATTTGGTACTTCCCGTATAACTATAGAATTCCAGAGCAATGGTTAATGCTAAAATAATAATGCTTAACCAAAGAATTTTATTACTTTTCAGTTTCAAGCACTCCGCTTTGAACAGGGCAAGCATAGTAAACCTCCTTTGAAAAGGTCTCTCCCTCTAATTTCTTCTTTGATATGCCCATAAGGATAAAAACAATCCAAGAAGAAAAGTTATGGATAAACTCAACCACGCTATGAGAGTATTGACGTATATGATCGCACTTCCTTCATTGGGCGACAAAAGATAGGGTACAATCCACGGATACCATTCACTTTTGTACATAAAATTCAAAAATATAACAGTACAAACTACGAGTACAACCACCATAATGCTTTTCCAGCGTATAGCAAAAAAAGAGGCGACTGGGATGAGCATCGCATGCATCACGCACATTTTGGCAAATACCTGGATTTGATATACCCAGATAGCCATCGTTAAAGGGCGATTTGTAATGAACATGCCTAATACTGCAGACAGAAACAGAACGATAAATAGCGACACAATAATAAACCCATAAATAATGATCAATTTACTAAAATAAAATTTAACTCTGGTGACAGGCGTAGTAAACATAAACAGATGCGTGTTTTCCTGGTACTCTCTCGCAAAAATATGACCGGTTAATATGTAATAGCTAATAAATCCGGCTGCAATATTAACTAATAAATCAATATTTGTAAAATAGTAGACCCAACCGAGCCTATCAATTGAATATCTATAAAAAATAGCGCTTAGAGCGAATTCTAACAGCACAACAGCCAGCAATATAATATAGCTCAACAAGAAGGCTTTAGAGCCTTTAAGCTTAATGAGTTCTGCTCTAATCATGCCGCCCACCCTCTCCTGAAATGAGAGTCAAAAAGTACTCCTCTAGCGTCTGCTTTGTGGTGTGTATCTCATAGACTGAAATTTGATGATCTATTAACTGTCTATTTAACATAGCTGTATTTTCGATCGGACTATGAATTCTTAGTTGTTGTGGGGATATCAAATCAGATTTAAGTTGCTTCATGTTCTCATACAGAAACGCTTGTACTGCTTTTGCATCGTCTACCTTTACATCTGTATATTGCTCAAAACCTTCCTCTAACCGACTCAAACGATCCTCCGCTAACAGTTTTCCATTATGTATAATCCCGATGTGTGTAGCTAATTGTTGAATTTCGCTTAGAATATGGCTAGAAATAAGAATTGTTTTCCCTTGTTCCTCGCACAACTTCTTTAATAGCTGACGAATTTCCTTAATTCCTGACGGGTCTAACCCGTTCGTTGGCTCATCTAATATAAGCAACTCAGGATCATGAACAAGGGCCCTGGCAATCCCTAATCGCTGTTTCATTCCAAGGGAAAAATCTTTGAACTTCTTTTTTCCAGTATGCTCTAACCCCACCGTAGTTAGGGTTCGTTCTATCCTTCCATCGTCCTTCACCCCCATGTACGTACAGCAGATTCTCAGATTGTCTCGTGCACTTAGATTTTCGTATAAACCAGGCGTTTCGATAATCGTACCTATTTTTGAGAAGATAGAAGGATAGCTTTTCTCTAACCGCTCGCCAAATAAAAAAACCTCCCCACTTGTAGGCTCAATCAGCCTCATCAGCATGCGGATGGTCGTTGTTTTGCCAGCTCCATTTTCACCTAGAAAACCGTAGATGCTGCCCCGTTCTACATGTAAGGAAATATCGTCTACAGCTATCGACATCCCAAACTGTTTGCAAAGCTTTTTTGTTTCAATAACATACTGCATTTCTTTCATCCTCCTATACACACCAAATACAACTATTATACTGATTTTACTATCCACAAAATGTAAAAATAATCACTATTATTCATTTTCAATCATTATCCCCATAAAAACAAAACAGGCACCTGCAACGAAGCGTACACTTCGTTGCAGGTGCCTGTTTATATATAAACAACGTGGGAATACTTAGGCCTCAGTAGCCACGTTGATATTGTTCAGGTACGGAAGGCTTTTCGCCGTGCAGCGCCACTGCTGCATGAATCGCCCAATAAGGATCGCGTAGCAATCCGCGTCCCACAGCGACCAGATCGGCATCCTCATTGCCGATTACGGACTGCGCCAAGGCCGGGTCATCCAGGAAGCCAACGGCGATAACTGGGATGTTCAGCGCCTCGCGGATTTGGCGAGCAAACGGCACTTGGTAGCCCGGATAGTTGCCTGGCTTTCTGGCTCCAGCCGGGCCTTCTCCGCCCGAGCTAACATGGATCACATCCACGCCTGCCGCCTGATATGCGCGGCCCAGCTCAATGGCATGATCCACATCGTATCCACCATCTACGTATTCCACCGCGCTGATGCGGAAGATTAACGGCATACCCGCAGGCATTTCCTTGCGCACAGCCTGAATGACCTCTACGCCGAAACGGGATAAATCCTTACCATACTCGTCATCCCGTTTGTTCGTAACTGGCGAGTGGAATTGATGAATCAGGTAACCGTGCGCACCGTGAAGCTCGATTGTATCCACGCCTGCTTGAACCGCCCGGCGGGCAGCGTCTCCGAATTTTTGTACCATACCACGAACTTCCTCTGTGGTCAGTGCGCGCGGCTGTTTATAATTTGCATCCGGGTATGCAATGGCCGAAGGAGCCACCGGCTCTGCTGCATCCTCAGCTTTACGGCCTGCATGAGCAATCTGTATGCCAACCTTGGCCCCGTGCACATGAATACCGTCGACTAGCTTCTTATACGCCGGAATATGTTCATCTGACCAAAGACCCAGATCATTATCCGTAATCCGTCCATCCGGTTCCACATCCGTCATTTCTATAATAATCAGACCCGTGCCTCCAATAGCCCGGCTTAGGTAGTGGACATGATGCCAATCATTCGGAATTCCGTCCTTGGCTGTCACCGAGTATTGGCACATTGGGGCCATGACCACACGATTTTTTAATTTCAAATCTTTGAGTGTATACGGTGTAAATAACGAAGTCTTCAAAACGCTCATCTCCTTTTTATCTCTACCATATCAATGAAAATGCATTGCAAATTACACGGTCTATTATAAGCATAATCGGCACAGTCCAAACGAAATAAAGAGATTCCCCCAACCGGGGTATCCCTTCGTATTTGCACGGTGCAGTCATTATGTATATCGTAATGTTGTAGATGTATTGCACACAATCTATTATCCACAACTCAATAACTTTTTGCAAGTAAATATTTAAATATTATTAAATATTTTTTTGTCTGCATTTTTCTCAACTCCTAGCCAGAACGCAAAAAGACGCCCTTACGGGCGCCTCTGCGAAAACCAATCTTATTGCGCTGAACCTAACTGCGTCCATGCCTTCTCAATCTCTGATACTGCCTGGTCCTTGTTCATGTTACCACTGATATAAGCCTGCATCAGCTCACCAAACTTTTGATGGAATGTATCCAGTGAGTAGTTAACAGACAGATCACCAGACTTGGATGTTTTCAAAATGCTATCCATTTCCTTAGGCATTTCCAGATCAGGAAGCGGCGCATCCTTAATTGGAGGAATCACCTTCGCTACTTGGGAGAACCAGTTCTTACCGTATTCTGAAGTGTACAGCCAGTTGAAGAATTCAATGGTTTCCTTGGATACTTCGGAATCCTTGTTGATACGCAGCGCCTGATCCGCACCGGTAATGATGACCGATTGGTCCGCTTTGTCACTCACTGGATATCCCATGATGCCAATCTTGAGATCAGGGTTAATTTTCTTGATTGCTTCCTCGTCCCATGCACCTTTACCCGTCATAAACGCAGCTTTACCAGCGGCAAAATCACTCACTTCTGCATTGCTGTCCCGTTCCAGCGGCTTATCTGTTCCATGCTTCACCGTCAGATCGATGAAGCTAAAAAAGTTGTTGTACAGCACTGGGTAGTCCTTGATTTTTGCTTTACCTGCAATAAAATCATTAACAAGCTGTTTCGGCTCTACCCCGGCATCCTGCGCAGCAGCATCCACATAGTGTTGGAAGATATGCTTCCATACCCACCACTCTTTATATGCATTAGCAAATGGAGTAATACCTTTCGCCTCTAGCTTGGTAACGGCATCCTGCATCTCCGCAATCGTCTTCGGCGGGGAAGTTATCCCAGCCTTAGTGAGCAAATCTTTATTGTAAATCAACGCAAACAGGTTCCCCTTGACCGGTAATCCCAGCACTTTGCCGTCACTGGAACTCATATTTGTCCGAACAGCATCTGTCATGGCTGCTGCCAGCGGTTCATTGGTCAGATCGGCGCTATAATCAGCATAGGTATCGATGTCGCCTCCGGCCGTGGTCTGGAACACGTCTGGTGTACTGCCTGAGGCTATTTTGGACTTAAGAATTGTATTGTAGTCTGCCTGCATGATCTCCAGATTGATCTTCACGTTAGGTTTGACCTTCTTATACTCCTCGATATACGCGTTAAAAGCATCGGTATACTCTGGTGAGGCTGTAAACATATTTATTGTAACCGTTTTCAAATCTTCTTTGCCACCAGCATTTTCTTTAGCCGCATCTGTGCCACCGCCGCTACTTCCACATCCGCTCAACAAACCGACCGTCAAAAGCAAACTGCCGGATAACGCCATCATCTTCTTTAACATGGATACTCCCCCATTTGTTTGTGATCAACGTCCATGCGCTCATTCTAAAAAATATAGTCGCATTTAAAAAGGCAGATTAGTGAAGCGTTAAGGGTAAAAAAGTAGTTTATTGCAGGCTCACGCGATATTCCGACGGTGATACCTGATAATAATTGCGAAAAGCCTTGCTAAAATAGTTTTTGTCCTTGTAACCGAGCATATCGGAAATCTCCTGAATTTTCAGACTGGAGTCACCCAGCAGTTCCTTTGCCTTGTCCATTCTCACCTTCTGTACATATTCGTGAATACCGTAACCAAATTGTTGTTTGAACAACTTCATCAAATATTCCCGACTCAAAAAATAGGTTTCGGCAAAAAACGAGATTTTAATATCTTCAAAATAGTAGCGGTCGATGTACTTCTTGATCTCTGTAATATCAAAGGGCTGGTTCCCCGCTTGCGCATGTTGGACCCCGGCAATGTAAAGCTCCAGCATTCGGTGTAATCTCTGGCTATAGTCGGCAAAGCTCGTAAAATCAGCAGACAGATTACCCTCAGCCACGCGCCCCAGTTCCCCCAAAGTTCCCTCCTGATTAGGCGCTGACACAGGCGTACCCAGCTCAATCGCGGCTTCTCTCAGTAAAAAGTGGAACTCCCGCAGCAATCGATCCGCATCCTGCAAACGAAAAACAGAGCTCGCTGCCAATTGTTTCAACAGATCGCCCAGCAGTACCTTTGCCCGGTTTGCCTGACCGGTCTGAGCATCCTTTTGGATCGACAACAGCCGATCCGTCCATGGCACTTCCTCTGACGCACCCATTTGCCGGGGCACCGTATGGAGTATAGATTCCCCCTCCAACTTCAACACATCCGTGCTGTGAATGAGGACCTTGGCATCCCTATAAGCAGAAGCCAGTTCTACTACGTCTGTACAGAGCTTGCCCACTCCGGCTGCTACCACCATACTGAACAGCCCGTGCAGGTTCGCAACCGCCTTCTGTGCTACCTGTGCCAGTAGAAGGGACATATGCTCTTCTGGTCCTGGGGCCAGAGTGCAGATCGAAACGACCTCTCGTTCCCGTCGCGGATGAGGGAAGCTAAAACAACGCAACCGTTCATCTGATGTCTGCGCTAATACATTAGTTACCGCAAAATCCATCAGATCGACATCGCCATGAAAACGAGTCCTGCGAATCTCATCCCTGTTCAGTAGCCGCAGCACGATCACGCCAAAGCGGTTCTCCAGCCGATCCGCTCCAATTAGTGGGAGCAACGCGGTATTGGCCTGCCTTTTGAAACTGCCATCCAAAATGGATACATACAGCTTCTCTTTCAGCTTCGGTAGTGACATATTCAGCGTAATGCTCTGGTTGATGAATTCGTCTTGGCTTTGCTTCCGGCTTTCCAGAATGTCCACCGCCTTGCACAGAGCCTGATTCAGATCCTGGCGGTTGATAGGTTTGAGCAGATAGTCCACCACCCGCGATTGAATCGCTTGTCGCGTAAATTCAAAATCGTTGTAGCCACTAATAACAATGGTCAGCAGATGGGGATACGCCTTTTCGATCACACGGAGAAATTCGATACCGTTCATCTCCGGCATTTTCATATCGACCATCACCACATCGATAGGGTGCTGACCGAGCAGTTCCATCCCCAACCTTCCATTCGTCGCCTCATAAATATGCTCAATGCCCAGACGATCCCAGTCTCCAACAATGCGAATGGCTTCGCGTAACGGTTCTTCATCATCAATAATCAATACGTTATACATGGATACTTCCTCCCCGGGGAATTTGCATTCTCAATTCTGTTCCCGTTTCATCCGTAAGTATGAATAATCCTGCCTGATCTCCATACAAAAGCTTCAACCGTGTGTTCAGATTTTTTAGGCCAATATGCTCGCTCTCCCGGTCTTCCCATTTTTCATGGAACGAATCCAGTACCATTTTCAGCTTGCCCTCTGAAAATCCAGGTCCGTTGTCCCTGACTGCAATTGTAGCGTCTGTAGCACCCGACTCGGCCGAAATGACGATCAGAATGTCGCTCGATACTTTTTCCAGCGCATGCTTAATGGAGTTTTCTACCAGCGTCTGCACGGAAAGCCTCGGAATCGGCAGCTCCATCAACGTGTCCTCCCATATCACTTCGACCCGAAGTCTCGTCCCGAATCTAGCCTTTTGCAGACCTATATACCGTTCAATATGCTTGAGTTCCTCGCGGGCAGCTACGATATCCTTGCCGTTAATGGAATACCGCAAAGTTTGGGCCAAAGCATCCACCATATCCGCCATGTCGAACATCTTGCGCTTTAGTGCCTGCGTGGATATGGCTTGTAAGGCATTATACAGAAAATGGGGATTAATTTCAGCCTCCAGCGCCTTGAGTATAGCATTCTTTTCGACCAGCTTCATGCGGTAGCGCTCATTAATAAGTTCTTCGGTTCTTTGGACCATTTCGTTAAAATGCAGCGACAAATATGCAATCTCATCATTCCCCTTCACAGGAGCCCTTGCCCCAAAATCTCCGGTACTAAACCGTTTCATGTGGGTAGATAGCTTATCTAAAGGCCGGGTAATGGCGTTCGAGGTCAGCGTGACTAAAATAATAGACACCCCTAAAAATAAAGCCCCGATCACATAGCTCCAATTCCGTGTGGTTGTAGCTGCCTCATAAATTTGGCGGTACGGAATAGGCTTGATGAGCTGCCACCCGTTCTTTTCACCAGCATCATAAACGACCAAATACTCCTGGTTGCCACTGCGATCTGACCACGTTACTCGCCCGTTTCTTTCCTCTCCAATCTGAGCCAATACTCCAGAATTACGCATTCGTTCATACAACGGAAGGCTATTCACATAAAAGGGAACCCGTTCAGGGCTGAGCAGCATCAGTTGGTCCCCCTCGCCCAGTGGGATATTCTGCATGATTTCATCAATAGCGCTTGTATTGTAATAGAAGGACAACACCGCCTGCGGGTGACGGGATGCGATCGATCTCAGCACTCGATGATAAGCCATAAAGCTGGCTTGGGGCGCCACATAGCCCATATCAGAGCGGGACCCGACAAAGGATTGAAAAGCTTCATTAGCGGTGCTGGCCATCGCCTCTTTATACCAGGGAAGCTTGGGGATATCCGTGTTTATTCCTTTGCGTACCGTGATATTGTACGTCTCCCTAGTTACCACGTAGTATTGATGGCGATCCGCCACATACAGATAGATCGCTTCCAGATCATTGCGGGAATAAAACATGTTGCGCAAGTAATTTTCAATGACCATTCGTGCAGCGTAGTCCCGATTCTCATTAGCAATCGCGTTCATGATATCGTTATAGCGAAGCTGTGGAAGGGCCAACTGCTGCATCCCCTCCAAGTAATCCTCCAAATTCTGATTGACCAGCAGCAGATTATTCGTCGTGCTGGCGATGCTATGATTGACCGACTCCTTTTCAATCATCTGATAGGAAATAATCGTGAGTGAGCCCACCACCAGAATAATTACCGAAGTAAAAAGCAGAATGAGCTTGTTCACTAATTTTTGCGTAATTCGCCTCCACATGGAACGAAGAATTGTTCCTATATACCCTGACATCATGATAACCGCCCCTTTTGAAAGCGTACACATTTTTACCCTCAACTGTTTTCTTAAATCCATTGGTCCGGCCCTAGGGGCTATCCTATACTTTCATTATATCTTAAACAGCTTGGAGCGAAAGACCGGAAAATGCTGAGAAAAAGAGGTGCGTTATGCTGAAAAAAAGGGGAACAAGGGGCGACAAGGGCAGTAAGCTGGAATTTGGTTTATTCACACTGCCTGTAATCTTGTGCATTACAATTGCATTTTATATTCCGTTTTTGATGACGATACGTTATTCCCTAACCAAGTGGAACGGCATATCCAAACATCCGAAATTCGTGGGTCTAGATAACTTCAAGCAAATCCTGCTCGGAGACGCCAACTTTGCACATGCAGCCTGGTTTACGGTGAAATACGCCATTTTGTACATTGTACTGGTGAACGTGCTAGCCATTTTGCTGGCGCTCGTCCTCGATATGAAGCTCAAAAGCTCGGCCTGGCTACGCGCGGCTTTCTTTATTCCTTATATCCTCAGCCTCGTCATTGTTGGATTTATATGGAAATTTATCTTTATGCAAGGCTTTGAGTCACTGGGACACAGTACAGGCTGGGGCATCTTCCAGCTCAGTTGGCTAGGCGAGGAAGGGCTCGCATTTATTTCCATTCTGGCGGTATCCATCTGGCAATCCATTGGCTTTTACATGGTCATTTATATTGCAGGCCTGCAATCTGTACCTGAGGATCTAAAAGAGGCTGCCATCGTCGATGGAGCAGGGCCGATTCGGAGATTTTTCAGTATTATTTTACCGATGCTTGCGCCCTCGATTACGATCTCGGTCTTTATGGCGCTGACTAACTCGATCAAGGTGTTCGACGTCATTTTATCGTTGACTGGCGGTGGGCCAGGAGGTACGACATACAGCATTGCGTATGATATTTACCGAGATACGTTCCAGAACAATCTGTATGGCTACGGAACAGCCAAAGCCTTGATTTTATTCGTTGCCGTGCTGGTCATTACGATTATTCAATTGTCTATTTTCAAACGCAGGGAGGTTGAGGCCTGATGCAACGCAGTCGTACGGGACGTATTTTGCTGGAAGCGGGCATGATTGTATTATCACTGCTATTTTTGTACCCGCTGTTTCTCGCCATTAACAATTCGTTCAAAAGCTTCGCCGAAGTCATGACCGACGTCATTGCGCTGCCCAAGCAGCTTTCGCTGGATAACTACGTATACGTATGGAAGTTCATTGACTATCCTCGCTTATTTCTGAATAACACGATTATTACTGTGCTCGGACTGGCAGGGATTGTGCTGATATCCTCCATCGCTGCCTATAAGCTGGCACGGACGAAAAGCAAGTGGAGCTCTGCCATTTACATGCTGTGCATCATGCCGATGCTGATTCCGTTCCAGTCTATTATGCTGACCGTTTTGCGACTGGCAAAAGACTTGAATTTGGCAGACAGCACTTGGGGGCTTGGCCTGCTGTACTGGGGGTTCGGAGCCCCACTGGCAGTATTTATTTACCACGGATTCGTGAAAGGCATTCCGGTTGAAATTGACGAAAGCGCCAAGATTGACGGAGCCTCAGGCTTTCGGTTATTCTTTTCCGTCATCTTTCCCTTGCTAAAATCGGTCACCGCCACCATTGTTATTATCGACGTAATGTGGATATGGAACGATTTCCTGCTTCCGCTTCTCATGGTTAACGGCTCACCCAGCACCAAAACGCTTACACTGGCCGCCTATACCTTCGTTGGGCAATATACATCAGACTGGCAATATGCCATGACCGCCATGGTAATGGCTGTGCTGCCCTCCATTATCGTATTTATCTTTCTGCAAAAATACATTGTTAAGGGCGTCGTAGCCGGGGCCGTCAAAGGCTGAGACAACTACACCCTTACAGATGACCCAAAGAGGACTTGCGTAAAGCTTACGCAAGTCCTCTTGTCTTCGTGATGTCCATGTCTGTACTTGCGTACAGTAGGATATTAAGCCTGAAACTTGCCAAGTGCCTTCAGCATCTCTTCAAAAGTTACCTCATTAGCCTTATAGGTAGTCCCACCTTCCTTGACATTTCCTCACATAAATGATTAACTTGTTTTGTTATTCGTAATTATTACGATTAAAGAATGAACGAAAAACACTGCTTTCCTAGCATGCATTACTACCACGACTGTACATTCGACATTTTATAAAACTTTGAAAGGGATGAGTAATTACGTTGGCAAACACTATGGAAAAAAACAAGAAGATACCGGTCACGGTTCTAAGTGGGTACCTCGGTTCCGGCAAAACCACTCTGCTGAACCACGTACTGAACAATCGGGAAGGCTTACGAGTAGCTGTCATCGTCAATGATATGAGTGAGATTAATGTGGATGCGGATCTCGTTCGTGACGGTGGAGGATTATCTCGTGTGGATGAGAAGCTGGTGGAAATGTCCAACGGCTGCATCTGCTGCACCTTGCGCGAAGATTTATTAGAAGAGGTAGAGCGACTGGCGCTCGAAAATAAATTTGACTATATCCTTATTGAGTCTACAGGTATAGGTGAACCCATTCCGGTGGCCCAAACCTTCAGTTATGTAGATGAGCAAAATGGAATTGATTTGACCAAGCTGACCCGATTGGACACAATGGTCACTGTCGTGAACGCACCAGAATTTTGGAAAGACTTCTACTCTAGAGACTCCCTTAAGGATCGTGGGCAGGAAGTGGCGGTGGAGGATGCACGTGGCATCGTTGATCTGCTCATAGAGCAGGTGGAATTTTGTGACGTGCTAATCATTAATAAATGCGATCTGGTATCCTTAGAGGAACTCGAACGATTGGAAAAGGTGCTGCGCAGCATTCAACCGAACGCCAAAATCATCCGTTCCGAATACGGTAGAGTGGACCCAAAGGAGATTTTAAACACGCATCGCTTTGATTTTGAAACAGCTAGTCAGGCTGCGGGCTGGATACAGGAAATGAACAAGGATGAGCATGTACCGGAGACAGAGGAATATGGCATTGCTTCGTTTGTGTACAAGCGCAAAATCCCATTTCATCCCGAACGTTTATTGAAATGGCTGGCTCAATGGCCTCCTGAGGTTGTACGATCCAAGGGATTGGTGTGGCTCGCCACGCAAAACCGTACTGCCTTTACATTCAGTCAGGCGGGTAGCTCCAAACAATTCGCACGCGCTGGACTATGGGTGTCAGCTCTGACTGAAGAAGAACGACAATACTATCTCGGGGATGACTTTGAAAAAACACCCGATTGGGATGAAAAACATGGGGATCGAGTTACCAAACTCGTATTTATTGGTATTGATATGAAACGGGAAGAAATCGAGCGCACCTTGGATGAGACACTGCTAACTCCTGAAGAGATGGAACAAGACTGGCGCAGGCTGCCTGATCCATTTACCAAAAACATATAATAAGTTCGAAAAAGCGCCTAAAGAGAGCAACCACCTCCCAATTTAGGCGCTCTGCTTTTATTTATGCTTAACCCATTGCGCGCTATCCATCGGCCAAAAGATCACATCCGCACGTCCAACTATATCCTTAATAGAAACAAAACCAATAGCACGACTATCCCGACTATTGTTGCGGTGGTCACCCATCACAAAGATATACCCCTCAGGAACCTTGGAATCAGTTATAGTTCCGTTTGGAAAGTCCACATTATTATATAATTCTTCCTTGGCATGAGCATCTTGGATAGCTCCTTGAATGTAGGGCTCCTCTACTTTCTTACCATTCACATAAAGATGATCACCTTGATACTGAATGGTATCTCCAGCCACTCCAATAACACGCTTAATAAAGTCCTTTTGTTCCTTTCTCACATGGAATACAACAACCTCGCTTGGCTTGGGATCACGAAAATCATAAATCACCTTATTCACGACCACTCGTTCATCTGTTTTGAAATTCGGTTCCATAGATGCTCCCTCAACAATAAATGGCGCAAACAACAGCCAACGTATAATGAACACGAGCACAATGGCAACCATAATTGCCTTAAGCCAATCGATCATCTCATTGTTCACTCGCGGTCGCTTTTCCTGCAATGGCTTGGAAGTTGAACTCGCCAAATGATTCCCGGTCTCCATGCGCTAAACCCACCTTTTCTCACAGATTTCATTTCTATTATATGTATAATGTTTAAGTATAATCAAATTTTCCCAGCCTGGCAAAACGGTGTTTTTAGTTGAAACAAAAGTGTGAACTTTTTTTCACAATATCAAAAAAACAATAAAAAACTGTTGATGCAAACGTTAACATATATTACACTGTGCATATACTTCTTAGAGCGTTTTGGACTTATGATAGATCAATCTGTCCCCCCAGGAGGTGTCCTGCTTTTTAATGGAAAGACAGCATGAACCGCTTTTATATGTGCTATCTTCTTTTAAAATATGAGCTCAGATAAGGAGGAATTTACATGTTTAAACGGAATGATCGTCCAAAAAACGGCTTTAACGCTCTAAGACTCGGTGTTTCTTTTGTTCTTGCTTCTTCTTGCCTTATTGGAACCGCTTACGCGGATGTTCCATCCAACAACCTCCCCGCTTCCACACTCACTGATGAGGCAATTAGTACAATCGATTCAGCAGCTGTTTCCACCACGTTAGCGGCAGGCGACTTGTATGTAGCACCAAATGGTAACGTGTCCAATCCAGGCACGATATCCAGTCCTACCACACTCGAAGCAGCACTGACACAAATTGCTCCTGGTAAAACCATTTACCTGCGCGGTGGTAATTATGCCTACTCCTCAACGATAACAATTCAGCGTGGAAATAGCGGCAATAACGGCTCGCTCAAAGGGTTGGTTGCTTACGGTAGTGAAAAGCCCGTACTTGATTTCTCTGCTCAGGCCTTTGGATCAGCCAATCGGGGACTTCAGCTTAATGGAGACTTCTGGCTGGTCAAAGGTCTTGAAGTCAAAGGTGCCGGGGATAACGGTATCTATATTGGCGGCAGCAACAACCGGATTGAAAATGTGGAAACCCATCACAATCGGGATACCGGACTCCAGCTCGGTCGTTATTCTCCTAACGCTTCCACCAGTGAGTGGCCATCGAACAACTTGATCTTGAACTCCTATTCTCACGATAACGCCGATCCCGATAATGGTGAGGATGCCGATGGCTTCGCAGCCAAATTGACTGTAGGACCAGGCAATGTGTTTGATAACTGCTTGGCAGCATACAACGTAGACGATGGCTGGGATCTGTACAGCAAAACGGAAACAGGCCCTATCGGTGCCGTAACCATTCTGAACAGCGTAGCTCATCACAACGGACAGACCTCCGACGGAACGTCTACTGCGGACAGTGACGGCAACGGCTTTAAACTGGGTGGAGACAAAATTAAGGTCAACCATATAGTGAAAAACAGTATTGCCTTCCAGAATAAAAAGCACGGATTCACTTACAATAGCAACCCTGGCACCATCACTTTGACCAACAATACTTCATGGGACAATGGGCAAAGCAATTTCGCCTTTGATAAGGGTGAACACGTGTTCATTAACAATCTTTCTTTTGAAGGAACAGCAAGCGATAAAACAAGCGGTACAGATCAAGATAACTCAAACGTTTGGTGGAAAAACAAAAAAACGACGAATGCCAAAGGTCTCGCAGCCAGTGCAGACGACTTTGTTAGTCTCGTGCCTTCCATCACTCGAGGTGCAGACGGTTCCATCCAGCTGGGCAATTTCCTTAAGCTGGCCAAAGGAAGCGATCTGATTGGCTCGGGTACTCCGAGCGGAAATATAGGGGCACGGTAAAAGCCCACCTAATCAGGACGCCTGGCCCATCTACCAACCTAGACCATTCTGCATAATATAGCGACCGGTGATTGTCCTCATAACCAGACAAAATATGAGGTGAACAGATCATGGAACGAAAAATCACACTGAAACATACACTTGCCTATGGAAGCGGTAACATGCTGGGAAGTGGCGCGCTCGCTATTAGCGGTGCATGGTTAATGTACTTCTATACAACCTTTTGCGGACTGTCTCCTGTTCAGGCCGCAGCCATCTTCTCTGTTGCCAGCATCATAGATGCGGTCAGCAATCCGATCATGGGCTTTATCAGCGACAACTTTCACCGAACCCGCTTAGGCCGTAAATTCGGCAGACGCCGTTTTTTCATCATGTTGGGGATTCCGCTGATGCTCGTGTATCCGATGCTTTGGATAGATGGGCTGGGCTTCTGGTATTACCTGAGTACGTACGTGCTGTTTGAACTGGTGTATACCTCTGTCATGGTGCCGTATGAAGCATTAGCGTCCGAGATGACCCGAGACTTCGGCGCACGCTCCAGATTGACTGGATGGAAGGCCATGTTCGGTAAAATCGCCAATTTTGCCGCCGCTTTTATCCCTGGTCGCTTTATTGCTGCTTACGGTAAAGACTCTCCGCTGCCTTTCTTGTACACCGGTCTCGTTTTTGCAGCAATTCTGCTGATTGCCATGGCATTCTTGTACAAAAACTCATGGGAGCGTCCAAGTGAGGAGCTGCAAAAGGAACTGGAAGGTGAAGCTCCGCTTTCCTTTATAGATTCCATGAAAAAGTTGTTTATCGATATTTCCTCCACTTTTCGGGTCAAGACGTTCCGTCACCATCTTGGGATGTATCTGGGCGGCTTTTCCGCTGAGTGGCTGTTTACTTCAGCTTTTACGTATTTTATTGTTTTCTCCTTGTTCCAAAGCTCTGAAATGGTATCCAATCTGAACAGTTTTAACTCTGTCATTCAATTGATTTCTACCTATTTCTTCATCCAATTCTGCGTGCGTAAAGGATTTCGTATGCCTTTCATCGCCGCACTCGTCGTCGTTTGCTTTAGCGTAGCTGGTTACGGCCTGCTCTATCTCACAGGAGCCTCTAACACAATGATATGGCTATATGTCATCACACTGTTCATGGGGCTTGGTACGGGTGGCGTCTACTACATCCCTTGGAATCAGTACACATTCCTTGCCGATGTGGATGAGGCGTTAACTGGCCGCCGCCGCGAAGGTATTTATGCAGGTATGATGACTTTTGCTGGAAAAATGGTGCGGGCCGTTGTTGTCTTCATTCTCGGCTGGGTATTACAGCACTTTGGCTTTGTATCCGGGGCTGAAAGTCAGCCAGTTTCTGCTCAGCACGCTATCTTTTATGTACTCGTGGTGGGTACGATCGTTCTCGCAATTATCGGTATGATTGCTTCGGTTGTTATGAAGCTGGATATTGACAGCCACCAGAAGCTAATCGCAGAGATTGATCGCCTCAAAAACGGTGGCTCGATGAAATCAGCCAAGCCAGAAGCACGCAAAGTGTTCGAACAGCTGACAGGCTTCAGTTACGAGCGGTGCTGGGGCAACAATAATGTGGGCTTCAAGAACAGACCCGCTGATCCTAAAACACACACTCCGTCTATGTAAGCAGCAATAACAATTACAGATTAAACTTTACTGAAGAGGTGACTGTATCATGGCAAATTCAACTTCGCAACCAACAACCAATCCTACAAAAACAGAATCCTGGGCTGTACGTATGAGCGATTCCGTGCTTGAACGGAGTCCAGAATTTTATGAAAAGTGGGAATATGACCATGGCGTGATTTACAGAGGTCTGGAATGGGTTGGCGAACTGACAGGCGATCCCAAGTATATGGAATATATAAAAAAGCATATGGATCACTTTGTTGATGAAAATGGCGTGATTCAGCGCTATAAAGTAGATGAGTACAATATTGACCACGTAAATAACGGCAAGCTGCTCTTCACTCTGTATCGTGCCACAGGAGATGAACGCTATAAAAAGGCAGCCTTCCAATTACGCAGTCAGCTGGAAAAACATCCGCGTACAAGCGAGGGCGCATTCTGGCATAAACAAATTTATCCGTATCAAATTTGGCTTGACGGCTTGTACATGGGTGCCCCGTTCTATGCTGAGTTTATCCGTGAATTCGGAGACCCGTCAGAGTTTGACGATGTGACCCTGCAATTCAAGCTATGCTACAAGCATACGCGTGATCCTGAAACGGGCCTGCTCTACCACGCTTGGGATGAGAAGCGGGAACAGCATTGGTGCAATCTGGAAACAGGCTGTTCCAAAAATTTCTGGGGCCGCTCAATGGGCTGGTTTGTCATGGCACTCGTCGACGTGCTGGACTACATCCCAGAAGATCATGCAGACCGTCCCGTGTTGATCGATATGCTAAGAGAAACACTGGAAGCCTTGCTGAAAGTGCGCGATAAAGAAAGCGGCGTCTTTTATCAGGTGCTCAACCTGGGCCATGTAAAAGGCAACTATCTGGAAGCATCTGCATCCTGCATGATTCTATATGCTATTGCCAAAGGTGTACGCAAAGGCTATCTGCCTGAGCATTATCGCCAAGAGGCGGAAATCATCCGTAAAGGCATTATTGATGAATTTATCACGATTACCGAAGAAGGACTTGTGAATCTGAACAAAACAGTACAAGTAAGCGGTCTGGGTGGTAAGGATCGCCGTGATGGTACCTTCGCTTACTATATCAGCGAGCCGATTATAACTAACGATCCCAAAGGTATTGGTGCTTTCATTCAGGCGATGGGTGAAGCGGAGCGCATCTAATTGGTGCGGACTATATTTCCTAGATAGCACAAAGGACGGTGGCGATGCGCCCCGTCCTTTTCTCATATATATTCTACTTCATAACCTTAAACTCATATCCCTGTTTCTTCAGATATTCTATAATTTGCGGCAATGCTTTGGCTGTTTCCTCTTTACCATAAGTGTCATGCATGAGTATAATCGCTTTTTCTCGGCCTTTGACTGACCTCATAAACTGATTAATTAGTGCGGGAGCTTTCTTGGATCTTCCCTCTGCATCCTTTGTTAATACATTCCAGTCCACCTGATGGTAATCCTTTTGGAGCAAAACTTTATCCAAAGCCGCCATTCCCTGTGGATCTCTTCTGTTCCATGTCATGTGGCCCCCGGGGAATCGGATCATTCTGGTGGAGAATTCTGGCCCCAGAATCCTTTTTAGAACCTGGTTGTTCCTCTCGATCTCCTGCATAACATGATCCGTATTTACTCGTCTGTTCGGATATAAATACTTATAGTTATGTGAGTACGTATGGTTTCCTATCGCGTGTCCTTCTTTGACAATTCTTTTGATGAGGTTCCTGGTATGCTCATTTTCATCGGCTTCTTTTCCTACAATAAAAAAGGTTGCCTTGACCTTCTGCTTTTTCAGAATGTCTAATATTTGAGGTGTGACCGTCACGGATGGGCCGTCATCAAAGGATAAGTAGGCCACTTTTTTACCATCAGCTCCATCGGGCATTTGCCCTAGCATTTGCTGCTTTAAATATTTCTCAACAAAGGCACCGTCTTCTACATCGGGGTCATTTTTTGGAGTGACCGCTTTATCCTTTGCCCCTGCGCTGGCTTTAACATTTGATGATCCAGAATCTGCCTTCTTAGCAAGCTCCTGGGTCGACGCGTGTGGCTTGCTATCTGAAACCTTTATTGCAATAAAAGTGATGCAGCCTGCCACAAATAATACTATAGCAATCAGTATCAGCCTTCTTCTGTTCCTCTTCAAGCGGTGCTCACTTGTTCTACTATGTGAATAACCCTTTTCCATTAGATTATGTACCTCCACCCTAAAATAAGAAAAACCACCGGAGCAGGGTGAAAGCGCACCTTACAACGAACACTGGAAAACTCTGCGGTTCAGCCAATGAAAGTTTAAGGGTGCACTTCAACCAGGGGACGGACAACCTACTCCCGGTGGTTTCTTATCTTGCATTTGCATATTTTATGAATATCATTGCAGTTCTGTTCATTAAGATTGCTTCGTTAGGGCCTGAGCCAACAAAGACGCATAGGCTTTAGCGCCTTTAGGTTTTAAATGTACTCCATCATGCTCAAAATATGAGTTTTTACCGGAGCTTGCTGCATACCAGTCAATCATTGTAATTCGTGGATCTTGGGAAGCAGCCTCGGCCAGATGCTTGTTCACAATGCTCTCCCAGGGACGAGGTACACGGGTATTCACAAGTATAATACGCTTTGCATCCTTCAGGCTGGCGAGCAGATCGGATAGTTGGTCCTTGGTAAAAGCGCCGTTCGTACCCAGTTCAATAATAACTGTCTTGCCCAGCTGTCCGTTCTGTCTCAGTTGCTCCAGTACGGCAGGCGCTTCTGCCATCTGGCGGCCGATCCGTCCATCCACAACAGCCCCAGGAAAGGATTCCTGAATGTACGACTGTACATCGAGCATGACAGAGTCTCCAATGGCGGTCAAGCTCGAGCCATCGCCAGTCATTGGCTTAGCCTGTTCGGATGTGGTCGAAGATTCTGACTGCGTCGTAACGCCCCCCGTAGTACCAGCCTTGGCTGCCGTGCTTTTAGGCGTCTGGGCTTGGGATGGAGCCTTACTGTCCTTGGCTCCTTGCGGTATGGTGGCTGTAGGCTCCTTGGAGGCTACGGACACCGTGCCATGAAGCGGCGGCATCGCCTTGGCCTTGGCAATTGGCTTCTCATCAGTGGATGCTGCTGCCTGTAACGTCGCGTCAGGAGATGCTGCGTACAGGTGAACGGTACCCACACCAATACCTAAACAAAGCATTGCCGTTGCCGTTGCAGACACCCATCTCCACCGTGTGTGTCGGCGAACCGCTGCACGAATTCCTGCAATCCAATGCCGGAATCCTCCGTGCCGAATCGGTTCTTCAATATATTTAAATGAGAGAGATGCCAGCAGTACGGTAGCTATCAATTGCAAAAAGATACGCATCACATGCACACCATCGGTATCCACCTGAGGTGTCGTTAGCGTGATAACCGGAACATGCCATAGATACAGTCCGTAGGAACGGGCCCCGATCCAGCGCAGCGGCTTGCATCCAAGCAGTCGACCGAGATGGCTCACCGGGTGCGCCAACGCTGCGATTACAATCGCGGTGACCAAAGCGATCCCCAGCAAGCCTCCGCGATACAGAGAAGGATCATATTCATTCGAGGCCCACGCCCAGTGGCAAAGCAGCAACAAGCTGATTGCACCGATACCATCGAGAAGCAAGCGTGCCTTTGCAGAGGTATGCTCTTTCAGCTTGCCGCTTGGCCATACCAAAGCCAGCGCCGCACCAATCAGCAGAGCGAAGCCACGTGTATCCGTGCCATAGTATACCCGGCTCGGATCGCTTCCCGGTACGTAAATCACGGCCATCAGGAGCGCCGAGACTAACGCCAGACAAGCCACCCATCCGGCCAGTACAATACGCTTGGGCATATACTTTAACCCAAGCGCCAGCAGTAAAGGCCATAGAATATAAAACTGCTCCTCCACCGCCAGCGACCACAGATGCCCAAGCGGAGAAGGAGGGCCAAAGCTTTCAAAATACGAAACCTGATGGAAAATAAACCACCAATTGCTCATATACACCAATGCGGCAGGCACATCTCCGCGCAAGGCCGTAAGCCGTGACGGATCGAAGAGCAACGAGCAGAGGACAATGACAGCCACAACCGTTAGCATGGCAGGCAGCAACCTTCTGGCACGACGCACCCAGAAATCTTTCATTTTAAAACTATGATATGTATCCCACTGACTAACCAAAATATCTGTAATCAGATACCCTGATAAAGTAAAAAATACGCCTACACCCAACAAACCACCCGGCAACCAATCCGGATTCAGATGATACACAATGACTGCGATGACCGCCAGAGCTCTTAATCCATCCAAACCTGGCATATAACGACGTTGTGACGACAACCGATTAGACTTCATTTCAGCCGCCGTCCTTCTTGCAAATTCGAACCCTCTGTCTGTTTCAATGCTCTTCTGCCCTTTCCCTCTCCTGCACATCGTCTGTGCGATGCCCTGTAGCCTTTTCACTCATTATATAAAACTTCATAATCGTAATGATTTCATTGAAGTTAAAATTAATGACAATGTTTTTATTATATCATTCCTTTCCACAGTTAGGTAACCACTGATAGATATACAAAAAAAGGCATCTCTTCCCTTAGGAAGAAAATACCTTTTCAATTTGTATCTATTAAAATTTGATAATCCCTGAAGTATGCAGAAAGACCAGCAACATCAGGATCGGTGCAACATACCGAAGGCCGAACAACCATACACGGAACCAGAGAGGTTTGAGATTGGCATGTTCGCCAGCAGTTTTCCAGTAGTACCCTGTGAATATAACTATCAGTAAGCCACCGAGCGGCAAGAAGATGTTGGATGCTGTGAAATCAACAAAGTCAAAGAAGGATTTGTCGCCCACCTTTAGCTCTGGAACCAACCCCATCGATAATGCAGAAGGAACACCCAGCAACAGACACAGGATCGATACGATGACAACCGAGCGAACCCGGCCCCAACGGAACCGCTCCATAACATAAGCTACGGGTACCTCCAGCAGGGATACCATAGAGCCTAATGCTGCAACCGCCAGCAATACGAAGAACAAACCGCCGAAGAAAGCTCCGAAAGGCATGGCAGAGAATGCAGCTGGTAAAGCAATAAAGACCAAGGACGGTCCTTGGGCAGGGTTAATACCGAAGGAGAAGGTTGTAGGGAAAATGATCATACCTGCAATAAACGCATAGATTAAATCCCCGCCACCCACTGCCAGCATAGCTCCACCCAGCGATTGTCGACGATCCACATAAGCACCATATGTGACCATGATCCCCATCCCCAGTGAGAGGGAAAAGAAGGCATGTCCCAAAGCAACCAATGCGGACTCTATACTTAACTTAGAAAAGTCAGGATTCAAAAAGAAGGATACACCCGCACCAGAACCTGGCAGCATGAGAGCGTTAATCATCAGCACGAGCAACAGAATGACTTTAGCAGGAATCAAAATTTTATTGAACTTTTCAATTCCGTTCGATACCCCAAGGGTAACCACGACTGCTGTAAATGCAAAAACAATTAACAACCACACCAACGGTGCATAGCCGGAAGAAAATGAAGCAAACTGGCCAGCAAAATCATTATTCGAAAACAGATTTCCGCTAAATGCTTCTACAGCATAATGCAGGGTCCATCCTCCTACAATGGCATAGAACGACAAAATAACAAACGGGACGATAACAAACATAATGCTCATCTTGCCCCAAATTGGATGTCCGCCTACTTTTACCATTGCAGAAGCAGCACTTCCTCGACCTGCACGACCAAGCGCAAGCTCTGCTAAAAGCACAGGTAAACCAACAAGCAACAAGCAGACAATAAACAACAAGAAAAATGCAGCTCCGCCATATTGTCCGGTAATATACGGGAATTTCCAAATATTGCCTAATCCTGCCGCACTCCCGATCGCTGCCAAAATGAATCCAGCCGACGAGAAGCGTTCATTCTTATCAGACAGGTTATTCTGCCCCTTGCTCAAATTCATTGTATCCCCCTCATTCTCTCTACTTACGCATAAACTTGAGCATGCGTACATAAATAATTTTTTCTCATTATAGCGTAAGTAGGATGCGAGGTCATGCATAATTTTTCACTATTTCCGGATTTATTTTCATAATGTTCGGTATCTACACAATACAACAAAAAACTACATTTTTTCTTCAGTATCCTTCTTTATAATGGTCTCTCCCATACGATTGGATACTTTTTGATAAATATACGAAATGGCCAGCAATACAACCCCAAAGGAAAAATAGGCCACAATCGTACTTCCCGACGTTAACAGATGTAGATCATACAAAAGCAGCTTACCTGTCGATAGCAGGGTTAATCCTAATCCAAATCGGCGGATGTAGACCACTCGTTTGAGGAAGCCGTATACAATATACAAAATAGCCAGCAGCAGATACACTAGACTGAACGCAAGACCTGCGTCTCCCAGATGGAACTGAACTCCGAGAAAAGCGGTAATGACGCCCAGCAAATATACACCCATAATGACCGGATACAGCTCATTACTTTTATAGTGTCGGGTCATCAGTGCATTGAGGAAATCCTTGCTGCTGAAGAATACCAGTACATTAAAGGCTGCCAGTACAACCAACGCCACATAATCAGCAGCCGTATTTTGCGCATAGTCCTCATGTAAAGTAGGAATCGTTACAGTAACCACCAGTGCCAGCACATAGCCTATGACATAGAGCGCCAAGCTATAATATTTAATCACCCGATCGTACAGCAGCTTCACCTTAGGCAGGAAGTAAGCCAACACCAGGGATACGCAGGTAAACAGCAATACCCTGTACAAGGTGTAATGTGCAAACTCATCGGATACGAGGATGTTATACCAATGTCCAGCTTCATACAAAAGATAGAAGTATACGTTCACCAAAGCTACATATTTAAATCCTTGCATGATATGCATTTCGTATAAACGATTGTTTTTGAAAGCATCCGGACGGCTAAATTCGATCGCATAGAAGACAGTAACGATCAACATTCCCAGTGTAATGAGCGTATATTTGAGCCCAAAATAATCTGTCTCAAAGCCTGACAACAGATATATAGGGAAATCAATGAAAAAGAATGCGCCCAGACACAGTCCTAGAATGCCCCAGCCTGCACGCTCTAATTCTTTCAAGCGATAACGATGTCCACATAATGTAAGGAGCACTGCCTCGATTAACCAACCCATGGACAACCACTTGACTCCAAACTGGAACGGAATCATGAGAATGGCAAAGGTCAATGAGGTCGCATAAAATAATATTTTAGTTTGTTTCTCCTCTGAAATATATCGACGAACCCATTGGCCCAAGCCCCCATACACCAAGCAAAACACAAGTGCCAGTAATCCTTTGTAATCATCCAGGCCTGCATCGCCGAACAGAGAATACAGAACGGAACAGCTCACCACTGTATTCAAAGCCAACAAGGAGAAATCCAGCCATGATAGTTTTGTTTTGAATCGGAACGGCATCCACAGTGTCATCCCGAGATACATCGCAAATGTAATGATTGCATACAGCATGCTGGCTACGGCGCTTTCTGATAACCATGCGAGTACAACCATTAATGGGGTATTGAGCAGAAAGCTAATATATTGCACGATGACCCACCGTTTGCGGAAGGATACAAGCAGAATCAGCAGGTTCAGCAGGAATAGATAACCCATCGCAATATACACAGCATTTCCTTCCAGACCGTTTGCTGCCATATAGGAGAATAACGGGAGATAGCCCCCTACTAAACCAAAGGAACATATCGTTCGAGATTCATATCTTAATGACAATAGCACAGCCGTCATCGTAACTAGAACGGACAAGCCTATGCCTGTATACATTCCTATGATTTCTAGCAAAAAGTAGCTATAAAAAATGGACCCGTACAATACAGAAATACCGCCACCCAAAATACCGAGCGCAAAGGTCTGCTTCTGCTTGCGATACAACCACTCGCCGCCGCCCAGCATCAGTGCTCCTAGCAAAAAGAAGGCTACGCCCTTCATATTTCCGGTAAACCAGTTTGAGTATGAGTATTTAAAAGCAGCTCCTACACCCAAGATAATGAGCAAAATCCCCAGCTTGTTGATCCAGTTCAAGCCGAGCATCATTTCAAACTGATTCTGCTTCATGCGCTTTTGCATCGTTTCTTCGCTGATCTCTTCTTCTTCGAGCTGATGGAGCTCGTTGGCCGCCTGATGAAGCAACTTGCGCTCTGCTTCCTGAAACCGCCTGCGTTGCTCCATGATCCGGTCACGAATTTCCTCCGAGAACATTCTCAGTCTAGTGACAATCTCGTCCTGATCCTCTTTAAGCTCATGAGTGGTTTGCTGAATAAGCTGGTCCACCCGGCTTTTAGCTCCATATTCAATGGAGGTGAGCCGGTTTTCCCCTTCTGCGGTTCTGGAAGCAAAATAGGTCTCCAGCTTTTCCCGCGAAATGCGAATCATATTCGCCTTTTCGCTCAGCATTTGCTCCGTCAGCGCAGTACGCAGCTTTCCATTTTCCTGCTCAATATGTCGTACCCGCTCTTCCAAATGAACGCAGCGAGCCTGATAATCCTCGAACTTTTTTCGCAGAACCTCATTCTCCAGAATGATATCTGAAGCTTCGTAATCTGCGATTAATGTTTGATACTCCTTGAGCAGCTTGTTCTGTTCTTGGCGAATCGTATGTAAACGATCTTTAAAATCCTCCATGTTCCCCTCCATCGCTGTCGTTTGGTAATCATTACATTTTACATGAAATTAAAATAGCATTATAGAGACTATAGCCCATTTTGAACGCTGAATTGAAGCTATTACTTAAATATTCTTCCAGTTTCATCATTGCAGATGAAGTAGAATGGATATACATAAGAAATAAAGCCTACCTTTTCCCTTCGCAAATATGAAACCCACTTTTTACTTGTTTCCACTTATCTTAATTGTATTGTGTATTTATTTTTATTGGAAAGATCATGTTGAAAAAAGGAAGTAATCCAGTGTACTGACTCATGCCCTTGATTAACTTGCCAAAAATCCGTATACTAACAAAAAAGCAAACGACATTGTGCCTGTGAAGAGCATCCAACTCGGAGGCGTTTACGCCAAGGATTATACGTTAATGTACGATATAGCGATATGTTCCTAAGTAGACCGGACCCGCCCGTTAAAGCGGAGCAAAGTGGATTGGAGAGTCATGACATTTGTTATGCTGTCCGGTCAATTTGGGTGGCACCGCGAGATCAAAGCGCTCCTCGTCCCATGTGGATAAGGGCGCTTTTTGTATTTTTATCCGAAAAAGGAGTGCGGTGTCATGCTAGATATCAAGTGGATTAGAGAGCATCAGGAGCAGGTTCAGAGAGCAGCAGACAATAAAAGAATACAGGTATCGGTCGCGGAGCTGTTGACCCTGGATGATCGGAGAAAGCAGCTGCTTCAGGAAGTGGAGCAGCTTCGTCAGACACGCAATCAGTGTAGTCAGGATATTGGGGCGCTAATTCAGGCCGGAAAAAATGAACAAGCGGATAAGGCTAAGCAGCAGGTCAAGGAAATTAACGGACGGCTAGATCTTCTGGAAGCCCCGCAACAGGAAGTAGAGCAACAGTTTCAACAGCTCTTGCTTCTAATGCCTAATATCGTATCGCCAGATACGCCGCAAGGCCAATCGGATCAAGATAATATAGAACTGGAACGGGTCGGAACGATACCCGACTTTGGGTTTGAACCCAAGGATCATATGACGCTCGGCCAGCTTCACAACCTGATCGACGTGCCTCGCGGTGTCAAAACAGCTGGTACCCGTAATTATTATCTGACGGGAGCAGGGGTCGCGTTGCACCGAGCTGTGCAGCAGCTTGCTGTTGATGTGCTAAGCGAACGAGGCTTTCAGCTGTTAGATGTTCCATTAATGGTACGCTCGGAGGCAATGCGCAGCACTGGCTTTTTCCCTCTCGGGCTGGATCAGACATACCGCATCGCAGGGGAGGATCAATGGCTAGTAGGCACCTCGGAGGTTCCGCTAGTCTCGTATTACAGCGGTGAGATTGTGGACGTTACGGACCCAATTCGGCTGGCAGCCGTATCCGTATGCTTCCGCAACGAGGTTGGCTCGGCTGGAAGGGACGTGCACGGGCTGTACCGTGTGCACCAGTTTGCCAAGGTGGAACAGGTCATAATCTGTGAAGCGAGTCTGGAAGCTTCAGAGCAGATGTTTGAGGAGATTACGCGCAATGCGGAAGATCTGCTTCAACTGTTGGAGCTGCCTTACCGCAAGATGGCTGTCTGTACAGGCGACATGTCGCAAAAAACCTACAAGCAGGTGGACATTGAGACTTGGATGCCTAGCCGACAGGCTTATGGGGAGACGCATTCGTCGTCCCAGCTGCTTGATTTTCAGGCGCGTCGTTCCAACATCCGGTACCGTGATGCGAACGGCAAGCTACAATATTGTTACACCCTCAACAATACAGCGGTCGCTTCGCCTCGGATCTTGATCCCGTTGCTAGAGCATCACCAACAGGAGGACGGTTCGATCTGCATTCCAGAAGCTTTACGCCCGTATATGCCGCAACATATAGAATTTTTGCGTCCGCCCGTGCTATGAGCGCACGAACCACACGAACACACTATGAAGCGTAAAGCCCAATGATAGGATTTCCTCATGGTGATAAGCACAAAAAAGACGAAGGATAACGATCCTTCGTCTTTTTTGATGGCTCACTGCGCTTCTGCTTCCCATGCACTAGCAGGGCCAAAAAATTCATAATGGATATCCGATGCAGGGATATTCCACTCCTTCAACAGGCTGTATACCGATTGCATGAATCCCACAGGACCGCAAAAGTAATATTGCGCATTACGTTCCGGTATTACGGATTGCAGCCAGGCCAGATCCAAACGTCCTTCCTTGTGAAAAGCCTGGACTAGACGATCCTGCTCGGTTGGTCGGCTGTAGCACCACCGAACGGCGGCTTGTGCATGTGTGGCGACCAGCTTTTCCACCTCATTACGCAAAGCATGGTTATCTCCGTTGACTGCTGCGTGGACAAAGGTGACGGGCCGATCTGGAGCAGACTTCACCAAGGAAGCCAGCATACTGACCATCGGGGTTAGCCCGACTCCACCGCTAATCAATACAACAGGTCTGCGATCTGTCTGATCCAGTGTAAAATCGCCCGCAGGTGCAGACACCCGCAGCACATCGCCCTCCTGCACCTGCTCATGCAGATACACAGATACTTTACCCGCTGGGCGGGACCCAACGGCGTCCTCGCGTTTTACGGATATCCGGTAGTAAGGTTGGCCCGGTGCATCGGAAAGGCTATATTGACGAATATGGGTGTTATGTTCACCCGGAATCTGCATCTGCAAACTGATATATTGTCCAGGTTCGAATGTAGGCAACACCTGTCCATCCTGCGGCACCAGATAAAAAGACGTAATTTGATCGCTTTCCTTAACCTTTTTCTGCACAACAAAGTTCTTAAAGTCTGACCAGCCTCCCTGTTGCTGTTCAGCATTCTTGTACATTTCAGCTTCCACACTTATAAATACATTCGCAATCACACCATAGGCTTCGGCCCAGGCATTGATGATCTCATCTGTTGCTGCATCCCCTAGCACGTCCTTGATCGCAGCGAGCAAGTATTTTCCGACGATAGGATAATGCTCGGGCTTAATTCCCAAACTGCGATGCTTATGCGCAATCTGACGTACCACCGGAAGAATTTCCTCCAGACGGTCAATGTGCTGTGCGGCCGCATATACAGCATTGGCTAGCGCGCCTTGTTGACGTCCTTGCTTTTGATTCGCATGATTAAATATATTAAGAAGCTCGGGATGGGCCTCGAACATCATCTGGTAAAAACGCTTGGTGATTGTAGTTCCGTGTACCTCTAAAACAGGTACAGTCGATTTGATCGTTGCAATGGTTTGCTCACTTAGCATCTTTGTATCCCTCTTCTCTCCAAAATAAGATGAACAAAGGACATCTCAATATACGTCCCATTTGTTAACCCTTAATACAAAGCCCAGTATACCCACATGAAGGAACTGTTTATGTGATTACAGTCACTTTAAATTTGAATTATTCGAACATGTCAATGACAAAACGCACAATCGTTACCACCTTAATCAACCTTTTAATTGACAATACGCTATTAAATTCATTTCAAATTATTTTTATCTCGTTATTCTAAAGACTTCAATTTATTCCACTTGTAAACGCTTCCAATTGCGATAAAATCTAGATTAGTACCGGACAAGCTGTTCCCGGGCCATTCTATTCGTTTTAAGGGAGGCAGATGATATCGTGAAGTGGATCAATAGCAAATGGCTAGGCGCATGGATATGCCTTATACTCGCGGCGGTGGGTACGGGGCTTCAACCTGATGCAGCCCATGCCAGTATGACAGGTGTGACCGAGGCAACCTATGGGACTGAAGCGGACCAAGCACTGAATGGTTTGGATGCCGTCAATGCCAAACTATCACTGAGCGCAACAACAAGCACAGCTATTACGAACGGAACAGATTGGAAGGACACTGCTGGGAACCCGATTCAGGCGAATAGCGGTAATATCCTAAAAGTAGGCTCCACTTATTATTGGTACGGAGAGCACGCTGAGAACTGGAAATTTGAAAAAGTGAACGTATATACCTCGACTGATTTGAAGAATTGGTCCTTCCGCAGTAGTATCCTCACCAAAGATTCCGCTCCTGAGCTGAATTCGAGCAAAATCGAGCGGCCTAAAGTCATTTACAACAAATCCACCGGAAAATATGTACTATGGGCACACTATGAAAATGGCACAGACTACTCACTCGGTCGCGTAGCTGTTGCCACCAGCGATACACCCGACGGGAACTTTACCTACCAAGGCAGCTTCCGCCCGCTGAATTATGAATCTCGTGATATGACGGTGTTCACAGATACCGACGGTAGCGGTTACCTCATTACAGCTTCACGTAAAAATGGCGGCGCCAATGATACAATGGCGATTTTCAAGCTAACAGCCGATTATACAGGCGTGCAGTCGTTCGTTGGCTGGATTTTTGAAAATGGATATCGCGAAGCCCCCGCTGTTGTGAAAAAGAACAACACCTACTACCTGTTCACCTCGCAGGCATCCGGCTGGTATCCGAATCAGGGTGCTTATGCAACCGCCAGCTCCATGACTGGAAGCTGGTCTGCTCTGTCGCCTTTCGGTGATCCGGCAGCTTACGGTTCGCAGATCCATTCCATCGCCACAATTACAGGCAGCGCAGGAACCAGTTACATCTATATGGGCGATCGATGGAACCCGCTCAATCTGAGCGATCACAAATTCATCTGGTTACCACTGACCCTGAATGACTCCAATAAAACGGCTACCCTGAACTGGTACAGTAGCTGGGATTGGGATGCTGCAACAAGCACAGTCATCCTGCCATCCCTTGTGAATCACGCGCAAGGCAAAACAGCTACTGCCAGTTCAGCCGCATCCGCTTCCCCGGCCTCACTGGCGAACGACGGCAATCCCCAAACCTCATGGAAGGCTACATCTGCATCTTGGCCTGCTTGGTGGCAGGTGGATTTGGGCAGTACCAAGACAATTAGCGAAGTGGATATTTCATGGTTTATGTACAAAGGATCTGAGGCATATTATAAGTATAAGATCGAATATAGTACGGATGGCGTTAATTATTCCACCATTGACCGCACGAGCAATACTGCTTACGGCTTTACCAGTGACAAAGTAAATTTTCAAGCCCGTTACGTGCGAATCAATCTTGTAAATGCAGTGCTATTCAATAATCCGAACAACTGGTATACTCCGACGGTGCATGAAGTGAGATTGCTTGGCAATTAATTTGCTTCATTAAAAAGAACATGGCAGGAGAGTGCCCACATCAGTTAGGCCTTCTTCTGCCATGCTTGTGCTTTACCATCCGTCTCTTACTCACTGGCTCAACGCATCCGATTCACTGTGGTAAACACAAATTTATCATACCGATGGCGCGAGAATGAGTATTCAAATGGTATCCCCGTATCCAGATAACCCACTTGCTCAATTTCCAAGATTGGGTCATCCGCTGCACAGTCCAGATGCTCCCGATCCAGTTCCGTCGACTTGGATGCCCGGATGGTACGATGTGAACCCACAATATTAAGGCCCAGTTCCTCCTTAATATGTTTGTACACCGAGCCATACAGCACGTCCTCGGTAATACCGCTAATTAGCTTGGTTGGCATGTATGTGCGCTCGATAACATAAGGCTCACCTTCCACAATACGCAGACGGATCACATGATATACAGGAGAATTGACGTCAATAAACAGATGAGTTGCTACTTCCTCGGATGGAAATTGAACGTCAAAGGCTATGATTTTACTTTTGATTTCTTTCCCGCGCAGTACGTTGGTCAGCCCCAGCATTTCATTCACAACGACATTAACCGGGCCATTGTAGACCGATTTGACGATAAAGGTCCCGTGTCCTCTTTTACGATTCAACAGTCCGTCCATCACCAATGTGTCCAATGCCCTCTTAATCGTCATTCGACTTACACGAAACTCTTTGGCCAGTGAGATCTCATCGGGGATCGGATCATCACTGCTATAGGTCTTATTCATGATACGCTCTTTGACCTCTTGTGCAATCCGCTCGTATTTGTTCATCTGTCTACCACCTGTACTAAAAATTGTTTTATATCAGCATTTTACCAAAACATCGGTAGCGCTGGTTTTTCTGTTCTGCAGGCGGGACGTTAAGGTATTACGGTATAAGTAAGTATACCGAACATTATACTTTCTCACCAGCGGTATACAGCACAGCTTCCCTTGCAACAATGAAGAAAAAAAGGCGGTCCAAAGGACCACCTACCACCCTGTTTTAGAATCCGTTATTTTCGATCACCTGTTTGAACCAGTACCCACTCTGCTTAACGGATCTTTTACCCTCGTTCTGAAGATCCACGGATACAAAGCCGTAGCGATTCTTATAAGCGTTCGTCCAGGACCAGTTGTCCATAAACGTCCATAAGTGATAGCCTTTCACATTGGAGCCTTCTGTGATGGCTCGTTGGACCCATTTTAGATGCTCACGGATAAAATCAATACGATATTCATCGTGGATCATACCCTGTTCATCTCTGAATTTTTCTTCACCTTGAACGCCCATTCCGTTTTCAGAAATGAAACATTCAATATTGCCGTAATTTTCTCTGACATTGGTCAGAATATCGTAAATGCCCTTCTCATAAATCTCCCAGCCCCGCATCTCATTCATCTTACGACCAGGCATGGCGTAATAATCAAAGAATCGTTCTGGCACAAAAGGCGCATCTGGATTCGGCAGACTTTCGCGGGCCTTAACTCTGCGTGGCTGATAATAGTTAATCCCCAGCAGATCTACAGTACCCTGGCGTATAATTTCCCGATCTCCGTCTTCCATGCTTGGTACAAATCCCTCTTGGCGTAACAGCTCCACGAGCAATGGATTAAATTTTCCCGTCACAGATGGGTCTAAAAAGGAGCGGTTAAAGAACGCGTCGCATATTTCAGCAGCCCGCACGTCTGCTGGATGCTGACTACGCGGATAGCTTGGCGTCAGGTTCAAAATAATACCGATTTTGCCCTTATAGCCACCTTCTCTGTAAGCCTTAATGGCACTCGCGCTCGATAACAGGGTATGATATCCCACCTGTACAGCTTTACCGAAATCCACTTCATTCGGATAGTGGAAATCGTATAAATAGCCGCCTTCCACCGGGACAATTGGCTCGTTATGCGTAAACCATTTGGCTACACGATCCCCGAACAACTCGAAGCAAGTGTTCGCGTAATCGACGTAAGCCTCGACCGTCTCCCGGTTTACCCAGCCTCCTTTTTCCTGTAAAGCCATCGGCAAATCAAAATGATACAAATTCACAAACGGTTCAATACCCGCCTGGTGCAACTCTTCAATGACGGAATTATAAAATTGGACCGCTTGTTGGTTTATTTCGCCTCTCCCTGCCGGAAACAGACGTGACCAGGAAATAGAGAACCGGAAAGAGTTGTGGCCAAGCTCTTTCATAAGTGCAATATCCTCTTTATAACGGGTATAGAAACGAGATGTATCGGCAGGACCGACCCCGTCATAGAAACGGTTCGGCTCCTGCTCAAACCAGTAATCCCAAATGTTCGGTCCTTTGCCGTCTCCCTCCACAGTTCCTTCTGTCTGGGTAGCCGAAGCTGAGGAACCCCACCAGAAGTCGGTTGGAAAACGGTATTGAATGGCTTGCTGCTCTATATCTTTCATTTCGGTATGATTCACAGCTCTACTCCTCTCTCTTTTGCAAAGAACAAGTCCACTACACTAGCAGCTCATTCACGTTACATTCCAATAGTTTGATCCTTACCCGCAACGGCTGCTTGTTTAAGCTCTTCTTCCTGCTCTTTACGAACGTTCATCCGATCAATAATTTTCAGGAATGGGAACCAGATGACAAAGACGACAGCCATATTAAACAACTGCAGTATGCCTCCCATTAGAGAACCCGTAGCCATCATTCCACTAAAGAACAACGGCATCGTCCAAGGAACCTGTATCCCGTTGGGCGGCGGTACAATCCCCGTAGTCATGGCAAAGTAAGTAATCAGCGTAACGATCATTGGAGCAATAACCCATGGGACGAAAATAAGCGGATTCATCACAATCGGCAGACCGAATATGACGGGTTCGTTGACATTAAACAGACCCGGTCCAAGGGCCAGCTTACTGACCTGCTTCAATTGCTTGCTCTTCAGGAAGATCAGAATCGTAAGCACGACAGCCAGTGTCATACCTGTACCACCGATACCTACTGTGTAAATATCCACAAACTGCTTGGTGATAATATGCGGCAATTCTGCTCCTTTGGAGTACGCCTCATAGTTTTCGAGTGCCAGCGTATTCCAGATTGGGTCCATAACCGAGTTAATAATAATTTGACCATGAAGCCCAAAGAACCATAAAAGCTGCACAAAGAAAATAGCAATTAATGTAGGAATAATACCACTGCCCAAATGCACCAGAGGTGCCTGTACAGCATGATAAATCAGATCATGCAGGTTATTATGAAGAGTCAGTGTAACTACAACATTGATGATCAAAAATATGCCCAATGTGATACATGCCGGAAGCAAAGCGGCAAACGATTTGGCAACTGCTGGCGGAACGCCTGGAGGCATTTTAATGACAAAATTCCGTTGTGTCACTCTTCGGTATATCTCAGCCGCGATAAAGGCGACGATCATACCAAGGAACATGCCTTTGGCACCGATCCGATCCACTGGAATGACTCCAGCAATTGTGGCACCGCTTTCTTGTGTCAGTACAAACGGTGTGAGCATCAAGAAGCTGGCCAACGCGATCATGCCACCGAATATGGGCTCGACCTTATAACTCCGAGATAGATAATAACCAATCCCGACGATGACAAATAAGGTCATAATATTCAGTGTGGCATTAGGCGCAATGTTCAGCAGACTGCTAAAAGTCGCATAATTGCCGTCGCCCATCCACCCTTTTAGAAACGGCAGATTGATAATAACGACGATGATGGAGCCAAAAACTGTTAATGGAAATGACAGCATGAATGCATCACGCAGTACACTAAGATAGCGGTTGTTGTTCAGTTTACCGGCAATAGGTATCAGTATCCGGCTTAATTTTTCAAACAAAGCCTATTCCTCCCCGCGAAGTGACTTGCATCAATAGGGTTGCAAGCATTTCATGTCCCAAAATTCACAAATTTACAGGTCTAGCTATAAACTTCTGGATTTGAACAGCTCCAGCAGTTCTTGGACCAAATCCTTCATGGTAGCCGTGGACATCAAATGATCCTCGGCATGCATCAAGAGGAGCGAGAAGGGAGTTTGGGTTCCTCCCGCTTCCTTCTTAACCATTTGAAAATGAATATCATGTGCAGCACGTAAATCCTGCTTGGCTTCTTTGAGCAGTTCGTCTGCACCTTCTACATTTTCATTTCTGTATTCAGTCAACGCCTGAATCACTTTACTGCGAGCGCTTCCACTATGCAAAATAAGCTGGAAACTAATTTGTTCTTCCGTCAGATCAGCTATATTAACTTTATCCATTTTTACGTTCCACCAGCTTCACAGCCTGTTCGTAGGCTTTCTTACCGTCAACCATTCCATATGCCATCATGTCAATCACTTCTACATGAATACCATATTGGGCTGCTTCCTTTTCCAACTGTCCTTTAAGAAAACTCATTTGCGGGCCGATCAATACAGCGTCAGCCTTAGCCATATCTTCTGCAGCTTGGTCTTGACCTACTGCCCAAATCTCAGCCTCGTCTCCAATGGACTTAGCATAATCCTGCATCTTGGTAACCAGCAAACTTGTAGACATACCTGAGCTGCACGCCAGTAAAATTTTCTTCATGATTGTTCCTTCCCTTCAAGGTCTGATTGGATGATAACTACTAGAAAACGTTTACAGCGTAATTATAAATCCGCTTTTCGGATTTGTCTATACATTTAACATATATGTATAGACTTTTTTTAAAATGACACATTTTCTTCTTTTTTATGAAAATAAACTGATCCCTTCCCTTTAATCTCTCAAAATAATCGATGATCACTTTAAGAGGTTCTACCCATGATATGTTATTCGATTCTGTAAAATGTTAACATGAGCTTACGGAGTAAACTTGATCACCCCTCCGTAGCCAAAGAATAGCTGAGGTGAGAAGAGATGAGTAGAGATGAGACGAGTCAAAGTAAAACCAAGCAAGAACTGGATCGGATTGTGTTCATCGGTCGCACGTTTGAGGAGTACGTACAAATGTTCAATTTGCACATGTCCGAACTTGAAGGCAAAAAGATTTTGGACTGTCCTGCGGGAGCATGTTCATTCACTGCTCTGGGCACCAAATCCTCGTTGGATATCACCGCAAGTGATATCGCCTATGATCACCAGATTGATGATCTACAACGTAAAGGCCTATTGGATATTGAGCATGCAATGGAAACGTTAGAACGTGCAAAAGATAATTATGTCTGGAGCTGTTATGGAGATGTGCAAGGGCTTAGCGAGCAGCGGCATCAAGCACTCCAAGATTGCACACAGGATATGAGAAAGCACCCAGAACGCTACGTTGCTGCGGTACTGCCGGAGCTCCCCTTTGGGGATGAACAGTTTAATATTGTGCTGTCTGCCCATTTTCTATTTATGTATAGTGATCGACTCGACTATGAGTTTCATAAAAAGACGGTACACGAACTGCTGCGAGTGGCTTCAGAGGAAGTCCGCATTTTTCCTCTGACCGATTTAACAGGCACTCGTTACACTATGCTAGATCGTTTGATTTTTGAGCTGGAGGCAGAAGGCTTACGGGTGACGGAGGCCAGAGTCCCGTATGAGTTTATGCGTAACGGCAACTCTCTGCTGAGCATTCGGAAAATATAGGGCAGGTTTAGTTGTAGAGGGAGCAAGCTAATCGCTTGCTCCCTTCTTGGTTATAGAGATAAAAATAGTAAGCACCCTACTTGGAAGCAGAGCCTTCACAGGCTGAGAATTAGAAAAATTTTGAATATCAAGAAACATTCCTACATTTTTATCGTCTATATTATGGAAGGCCTTACGTATGAGGGCAGAATTATTTGAAGCCCAAAGTTAAAAATCAACCCACAAAGGAGCTTATGCATGTTGAAAAAGTTAGGATTAGCTGCATTGATTTTGGTTACTGGCATCTCTGTTATTGGAACAGGTTGGGCCGCACCCAGCACAACAGCCATTGAAGTCTCTAAAACTGCTGTAGATTACAACATTGCTCGTCCTTCAAGCGATGGCGCTTTTCACGATGGCTTATTGGCCGCTGAAACATCTGCCGGAAACCTTGTGTATTACAATACCAAAGGTCAAAAGGCTTTCTCTCTTCCCGCCGAGCTTAAACCTGTCGGTGATTTTCAGGAGCAACGAGCTGTAGTCAAAAATACAAAAACCAATCTCTATGGATACATTAATACCAAAGGAACACTGGTTATTCCCTGCCAATATACTGAGGCCAATGTCTTTTCCGAAGGCAAAGCCAAGGTCACCATAGCGGATACCAAAGAAAATGCAATTATAGATCGAACGGGAAAAATCCTTTCTCATTTTAAAGAAAATGTGGACTCAGAATATGTATTTACAGAAGGTCTGGCCCTTGCCTATGCCCCTAACACTGGGAAGATTGGTTTTGTGAATGCTTCCGGTAAGCTAGCGATCCCTTATCAATACAAATACAGCCGTAGTTTCTCGGATGGCCTGGCTATTGTTCAAAATAGCAAGGGGCTATACGGTTATATCAATACGGCAGGAAAAGAAGTCATTCCACCTCAATACAAATCCGGCGGAGACTTCGCGGAAGGATTGGCTCCAGTACAAAATGCCAAGGGTAAATGGGGATTCATCAATAAGCAGGGAAAAGTCGTGATTCCCTTTAAGTTTATGGATGCACAGGATTTTAGCGAGGGCTTGGCCAGTGTGAAAAATGCGAAAAATGAGGTTGGGTTTATTGATAAAACCGGAACATTGGTCATTAAATATCAACAAAAATATGATGTTACATCTCCATTCAAGGAAGGCATTGCTTTAGTTGGTAAACAAGCAAACTCATCTGTCTCGGACGGAAAATTCGGTTACATCAATCGCCAAGGTCAACTGCTGACCAAGCTTGAATATAGATCGGAATCTTCTTCCTTCTCTAATGGTTATGCTGTTGCTTTTGTCAAGCCAGGCAAAGCCTTCATTGTATCCAAACCTGCTGTTTCAAAATAAAAAATAACCCTGGAGGCAGATCGAATGGATCTGCTTCCAGGGTTATTTAGATTGCCAATATTTCAAAACCACTTAGTCGTGTGTATAGAATTTTACACCAGGCAGATCAGCTGCCACCCAAGAGTAATTAATAGTATTACTGTTGTAATTTTTGGTGCCCGCCTGAGCGATCTGTACTTCCTTCAGGATCGTAATCGATGAACCCTTCGGTCTGACAACGACGACATGACCATGGCCATCCGCTTTTTTGATCCCGATGGTTGGGTACCCGAGGTTTGCTCTTTTTTGAGCATCCTGAAAAGTTACGGAGTACCAGCCCGGCGTGTTGTTACCCAGTAAAGCATCAGCCATTTGATTGGCTAAGCCACTTGGCAAGGAAGCCGACATCGCAGCCATCACGTCTTGTGCAAAAATATTACATTTGGTTCCACCTACTGGCGAATACTTTTTGTTCGTTTCTACCTTAAAACCGTCGATTACAGATGCGTATGTGCTTGCACTTCTAGCCATTGAAAATTCCCCCTGAATATAAGTTGTAGAGGAAATGACGGAGTCGCTTGAACATCTGAATGGCTCCACATTCAATTGATGTTGGCTTCAATTCCCTCTCAACTATTAGGGTGATTTTCGGCTTACTTTAACAACGTAATACCACAGAAAATGGACTTTATTTTTCCTATTTAAATTCCATCCACAGCGTAACTCGAGCCTCTGCTTCATTAATCATCGCTTAGCTGAAGGCTTTCATCACTGATTATGGTTGGAACGATAAGCTCAGGAGTAGTAGGCTTAGCTGGTGTAAAATAGTCTGCAACCCCCACCATTATAGCAATGCCGACAAACAGCACGATCCAATTACACTTATTTTTCATCATCTGTACCTCTCATTCTTCACTGCGCCCGTTCAGCCACTTGAACCAGTGGAGCAAATGACTGAATCGATATTCATGCTGGGAAGCATATGTCCACACCTCCGGCTCCTCCCCCGGTTCCTTCCAGACGAGCATGGAAAAGTGACCTTCTTCCTCACTTGCAACTGATAGCAGCGAAAGACGATCATCCCCGAATCGGTAAGGGGCCGATTCCACCCAGTAATTCCGCATATCGCTGATCCAGCTGCGAAAGCGCTCTGTACTTGCGATCCGCAGCACTTCATCAGGAAGGAGCAGATGCTCATGGATATCCTTCCAACTTCCTGCATATTGGTAACGCGCTGCCAACATTGGACTGAGCGGTCTCGCTTTACCTAGAGCCAACGTAGGCATACAGGTGACGGGAACGACTGGACCAATACGCTGGATAGCATAAGCATGGGCTTCCTCCTCACTCATTCCGCAGGACGTAGCCTCCACGAGAAAATCGTTCCGCCTTACACCAAACTGATGCTGGTACTGTGACATTTCATCCTGTAGCTCCAGTACCATACTTTGTAACGTATCTGTTCCGATCATTCCCAAACACCTCTCATTCCAAAATATAGTTGTGCAATTCCCGTTGCGCTCGATACGTAGCCCAATTAAATTCAGGCCAATCTGATTCGTCTCTCGTCATCCTCATCAAGCGAGCTTGTAAAAACTCATCCAGCGCTCCATGTTCCTTACGGCTAAAATCAATCAACAGTGGAATCGCGTCCGCGGATAGCTCACTCAAATATTCCTTGTCTATCACCGATGTTGTACGATACCGTTCGAGATTATTTTCAGCTATCCGTACATCAATACCGACATAGTTCACGACGACATAGGCGATTAGAGCGAGTACAATATAGTATTTCGCCAGCGGAAGCTGGCGGACATGAATACGCACGGCTGCAATGAGCAGCAGCAAGCCCAGAAAAATCATAAATGCGTGGACCAGATAACGGATATACGTATAGCCGTATGCTTCTTCGTACATGACCAGCCGGGTATATCCCGAGTACAGCATCACACCCGAACAACCCACGAGTATGTACAGCAGGCCGCTGTTCAATGTTTGCACTATACCTGAGCCGAATTCAGTCCACTTCAATACACTGATCATCAGCACAAAATTGATACCTGTTACCATTACCAGCTCTCCAAATCCTCTTCTCGCATATTCGGCATACGAGGTTCCTTCCGGCAAAGCACCTTCCCATGCACCAAACAAATATCCGAACTGCAGCACGACGAACACCACATACACCAGATTCATGACCATCAGCACTGTAGCGGTAATGACAGGATCCAACTTGATTGCGACTGGTTCGTGGTAAGGTACTGCTGCTGACTGAGCCTCTCTTTCCGTATTCCGCGGAGCAGGCTGTACAAATCCCCATAAGTAACAGAAAAAACAGAAGGTAAAAAAGCAGGCCCAGATCAGCCGCGGTAAACCACTCCCAAAGGTCAATGTGCCAATCCATGCGGGTATGCCAGCTAACAACTCTTTGAACACCCCATCTGCGGAAGCCAGCAGAGATATAATAATGAGTAGCAACGGCAAGGCAATAAGTAGACCGATTATCACTTTACCCAACACACGCTTACGCTCATCTTTTACATTCCGAAAGGCTGCCGTCTTAAACATTCGAAATGGAGTCACGATATGGCGAAAATTTTGATAAAACCAATGGCTTAACGCCTGACCGATAATACCGACTTCCGACCAACCATGCCTTTTTTCCCCGAACAGCAACACCATATGTACGCTAATCAGAGCAGATATGGCCAGTGCATTTAACACATAGAAGATCGGGTTATCGAACAGCACATATGTCAGTGCCAGCATCATAATGACCACAAACAGCAGACGTCCTATCCATGAAATGGGCTGACAACGATCTCGATTAAAGGAATACATATACACGTAAAATACAATAACAAAAATAGGCATAGACACGCCCAGCCCATGTCCGAAGAACAGATATTGATGAACCAGCGCCAGCACAATGGCGCCAGCAAAGGCGGACAACAACGACGCTTTCGGCAAAGACGATCCACTCATCTTGTCATGCATGGTAAATACCTCCACAACTATGCTTTATAACCCTTATTGTAGATGATAAAATAAGAAGATAAAGAGAAATTAATCGAAACAAAATTTCCTATTTTATAAAAGCAGTTACGCTTTTACTTAAGCATAGGGGAAACGGAGCATTCCTGAATGAAACTTCACGCCCAATTTTTACGGCTTCACTCCCACGCAGCTGACGACAGGGACGAGAACCATACCATAGAGACTACGCTGGATGAACTGGCGGCTATCTTTGACTGCACCCACCGCAATGCCTTGATGATCATTCAGAAAATGGAGCAGCACGACTGGATCCAATGGACTCCTCGCCGGGGCAGAGGACGTCGCTCCAGCCTACGCTTCCTCATTCAGCCGGAGGACATTGCCGTGCAATCCATGATGCAAGCCATAGACCGCCATGATATTAAACGCGCGCTGGATGAAATTCGGGTTCATTCACGCTCCTCTACCATGCAGGAGCATTTACAAGGCTGGCTACTGAACTATTTTGGGCACCACGCGGAGGTGCGCAGTGATCAGCAGCAGATCGACACGCTGCGTCTGCCTATTCGCCAGCAGCTCTATACGCTGGACCCGCTGTATTTGAACTGGCTTGCCGAGTCCTTCGTATCGAGCCACGTCTTTGACGGGCTGGCCCGCCGGGCGAATGAGAGCGGCGAGATTTTGCCGGGACTGGCGCACGCTTGGGAAGTGGACGCCACCCGTACAGAGTGGACCTTTTTCTTGCGTAAAGAAGTGCTGTTTCATAACGGAAAAATACTAACCGCGGAAGACGTCGTCTATACCTTTGAGCGACTAAGTCGGGCGCCGGGAAGGAGACTTTACCATTTTATCGTCCGGCAAATTCAGCACGTTCAGGCGTTAAGCCCGACGATGGTACGCTTCGTACTAAAGGAGCCGAACGAGCTATTCTTATCTTTCCTGTGTACTAGTCGGGCTGCGATTGTACCGCGTGAGCTTAATCAGGTGGGCGAGGCTGCCTTTGGCATCCGTCCTATCGGTACGGGGGCTTTCAAGGTGACCGAAATGAACGAAAGCTTGTGCCTACTTGAAGCCTTTGCACCTTATTTTCAAGGTCGTGCCCATCTAGATCGGGTAGAAATTGTCCAACTCCCGTGGGCGACTAAGCTGGAATCACCGGATATGGAAGACACCGCTTCTTCTTTTCACATTATCCATAATCCTATACCAGCTAGAGACACGGATACCGCATGGAGTCAGATTCACTCGGCGGCTTCGGTACGCAAATTTATTACCTGTAACACATACAAGGATGGACCGCTACGCAACCCGGAAATACGTGCTCGCATCGTAGCATGTCTGGATCAACGACACGTTCCTTCAGGGGTGGACTCATCTAGCGATTCATATGAACCACTGGCTACATTGCAAATTGCTACCATCCCCGAGTATAGGGCAGACGCCGAACGGGTCGCGGCCCAGCTCGAATCCTGTGGATATACCTGTAACATCGTGGCCGCATCCATGAATGAATTTAAAAGCTCCTCTATTCGTCTGGAGTCAGACTTAATCATCTTTTCTTTGTTTCGGGATCGTGATGAGCAATTACGTCTGTTTGATTTGTATCTCAATGTGTCCGGGCATGTGGAGCCACATAGCCGCGTGGATATCGAAAGACTGCTGCGCGAAATCGCACGTGAGGCCGATCATACCGTCAGAGCCCAGCAATTTGAGCATATTGAAACCCGGCTGATGGATGAGCACCAGCTGCATATTTTATATGAAAAGCCCGTTCAGACGGCCTATCTTCCTACTGTTCGCGGCGTATCCTTTAACAGCCAGGGCTGGGTGGATCTTCGTCATGTGTGGTTTCCACCTGCTCAACCTCCAACTCCTCACACTTGACGGCAAGGACGCTCCTTCAACCTTCAAACGCACTTGCAAATAAAAAAGGTATCCTCTTCATAAGAGAATACCTTTTTTAATGTTATCTAGACCCTCTAAGCCGATGGTTCAGGAGATGACAATGCCCATCCCCCCAACCCATGACTGTGGACATCGCTAGGGTCTTCTATAGGAGGGGTGATGGGTGGAAAATTCAATAGGATAAAAACATTAAATGCGAGCAGAGAAAAAACGATCTTTTTTATCATGGATGTACTCTACCTCTCCAAGTAAGTTTTTATATTCCTCTTTGTCCTCAGAAGTGGCAGTATGCCGATACTTTTCAAATAGTCCTACACACTTGATGGTGACAGGATTACCATTCAGCACGACAGAATAGGAAAGGCTCTCAAGCAGGAATTTCATACCTTTGGAATAACGATGTTTGTTGAGATCGTAACAAGCCATCTCTGCTAGGAACCGTGCATAGAGATCTGCCGACATTTGCTCGGTATAGGTACCTACCTTAACATGCTGCTCTGCAAATGCCTCAATTTGTTTTTCAAAATGTTGCAGTACATGATCTACATTAAAATCATAACGGTTGGCCGCTACCATTATCTTATGTAACCCCACCAGAATTTCGCCCTCATTTTTTTCCAAATAATTTACATACTGTGGAATCACATCCAGGCTACCGGACATCAGCTGATACAAATACCCATTGGCCTCGGCCCAATTGCTACAAAGAGCCTTCAACCGCCGAACTTCTTCCGTATCTTCTTGCACCCAGCTCAAGTCAGAGTACAGGGATACATATTCCAGCGCCTTCTGATAATCCCCGCGCTCATCCCACACCCCGGCACGCAGTACGTAAGAGTATACAATATAC
Source organism: Paenibacillus jamilae (assembly GCF_050482105.1). GTDB lineage: Bacteria > Bacillota > Bacilli > Paenibacillales > Paenibacillaceae > Paenibacillus > Paenibacillus jamilae_B. The sequence continues at coordinate 246,475 of NZ_JBCNHI010000003.1, forward strand.
ATGAACAAAGGACCTTTGGGTTCCTTGCCACGCTCTGATTTTCTGGTCTTCCCGTACTTTTGCTCGTATTGTACCTTGGCTTTCTGAGCCATTTTTTCAGCAAACCATTCTACTTTATCCCAACGCCGCAAGGAGGCGTACGTATTAGCCAGGTCTCTTAAGGCATCCAGTTGGTCTGCTTCACCCAATCGCTCCACAAAGCTTTCAAAATGTGTAGCTGCCCATAAATTTTCATCCTGGTCATCGCCAACGGTAATCGTAAACAAACGGTATTGGCAGAGCGCCAGCCGCTCTGAATGTTGGTACTTCTCGCTTTCCGAGACATTTTTATAAATAATAGCCGCAGCCTCGAACCTACCTTCGCTGAACAATTCCTCCGCTGTCTCAAACAAAGCAGGGGCGTATATGAGATAGTCCATCATAAACTCCACGACTTGCTTAATACAGTCCAGTTTGTTCAGCTCGGCACAGCGATGCAAAAAGGGACGAACCCGCCGCCAATTCGGTGCCGTATTCTTTATAAATTCATCAATGTAGAGCTCATAGAGGCTTCCCTCTTCAAGCCCCATCCCCTCACCAATCCGGTCCAGTAGCAACATCGCAATCGGTCGATTGCCGTTAATAATGGCACTGATTGTTCCTGCATTAATACCTGTGTTCTCCCCAAACTTACTAATCGTAATTCCTTCTCGTCTGATGTACTGCTCCAGCTCTGCGCGAATAGTGGTTGTTTCCTTCAAATCAGGCACCCCCAGGGATAACTTGCATGATTTCAATACAAAAAAAGAAAATTCCCGTGAATATTCCCTTAATTATACAAAAGAAAGCCTACTTAGCCAACTGCATAAGTACATTTATATCAAAAAATTCAATAATTCTCCGAATTGCCGTATACTACAGGAGGCAGGCTGAACAGCTACACCCAATCGGTCGCAGGAAAGGATACGACAAATGGACAACACCCCAACTATAGAACAACAAATTGCCCAATGGATGGTCGCGCAAATCCGTGAAGTGGGCACTCTGAAACAAGAAGATGCCATTGCATATGTACGCTCTGAATACGGAGAGCAGTATGTGTTTATAAGCGAGCATGGTCATGTATCTTTGGAAAAAGAAATCAAAAAGGCATTTCGCAAGCTACATGGTGGCCGAATCGCCTGGGATCGTGATGCATTCCTCTGGGCCTGGACTTAACAAGCAAAAGCATCTGCTATAGGCAGATGTTTTTTTGATGATTTAACCGTATATCCTCTGGAGTCGGCTAATCTCCTCCTTCACAAACTGTCGGAGTGTTGCAGGCTCCACGATTTCACCCCGGCCGATCCAATCCATAGCATCGCGGCAGGCTGCTTCATAGCTATACATGTTGACTGTGAGAATGAAGTGACTTCCATCCTGTACAGACTGGATGACTTCCAACCTTTTCGCTAGAATCGCCGCTTGCTTCTTAGTCGTTCGGATCAGAACAGGATAGTATTCTTTCTCTCTACAAAGCTGCTTAAACGCGCTTTCTTGCTTCATCCAATGATGTTCCAGCGAGAAATCTCCAGGAACCTCAAAGACTTCGGCAGACGGCTGAATTTCCATAATTCGCTCACACTTAAAAGTCCGAATCTCCTGCCCGACTTCACAAAAGGCAATAAGATACCAATCTCCTTTTTTCACCACAAGTCCATAGGGATGTACCTGGCGAGAAGAGCAAGAACCGTCAGCCTTCTCATATTGAATCGTTATTTTATAGGACCCCCACACCGCAGCTCTCACCGCTTCCAGGCAAGGAATTGCTACACGTTCCGTCCACCACGGTGTATCATCAAAATAAAACCGCGCTTTGGCTTTTCGAATATCGGACTGGTATGGGGCCGGCATCGTCTGTTCCAGTTTGAGCAGCGTATTCTTTAACTTCAAACCCGATTCTGTGGAGCCGCCGGTATAAATGCCCATCCCCGTTAAGTACAACTGGATGACATCCCCGCCATTTAACTGTTTCAGGTTCGCCGTGTAACCCTCCATTAAATAAATTCCGCCCTTCGGACCGGATGCAGTAACAATCGGAACTCCGGCTTCAGCCAGCAGGTCGATATCCCTGTAAATGGAGCGTACAGAGGTTTCCAGTGCCAACGCCAATTCCCTGGCCTTCATTCTCCCTCTAGATTCGATACATAATAAAATCGCGATTAAACGATGCAGTCTCACAATCATACCTCCACAATAGATGGTTAACCCGAAATGAAAAGATGATGCAAAGATTGTTGACACCCTGTTGGCAGCAATAGGTGTGTATCATAGAAGTAAAGGGGTGTAATGGATGATGAATATTGGAATTTTGGGGACGGGATTCGGCGCGTATCATGCCTCGCTGTTAAACAACCATCCCAAGGTAAACAGACTCATTGTATTTGGAAGGAACGAAACCAAGCTGCAAAAATTGAAAGAGGAGCTAAACGTAGAAGTCACACAAAATATAGAGGATATTCTGCTGGATCCGGACGTGGATATCGTCGATCTATGCCTGCCCTCCCACCTGCATAGGTCACATGCCATTGATGCGCTAAAGCATGGGAAGCATGTATTTTGTGAAACACCGGTTTGCTTTCATCTCGAAGATGCTCTTCTTATGCAACAAGCTGAGAAGCAATATAACAAAAAAATTTTGGTCAACCAGTTCATTAAGTTTGATCCTGCCTATACCTATCTGTATGAGGCTTATCGCCAACAAAAGTACGGAAAGCTCATTTCCTTGTCCTTGAAAAGAGAAACCCCTCCCCTGTGGGGGGACCTTGGACTAAGCTCCATCCCTACGCAGTTCATGATTCATGAACTGGATCTGCTAACCTGGCTGTTAGGTCCCTGTGATCCATATACAGTGTGGGGTACAGAAGTAGACCATCCCGAACAGGCACAGGTTCGGGCTTATTTTCAGCATCGGGATACATTCACAGAAGTCATCGCTTCTTCCCATATGCCGAAAAGCTATCCCTTCACGGTGGCCTATGAAGCTTATTTTGAAAAAGCCAAGCTGGTATTTCATGAGAGTGATGAAAATGATCCTATACCCACCGCATTATTTGAGTATACCGCATCAGGACAGCAAAAAATCAATCTCGAATCCGCCAATCCATACAAAAAAAGTTGGGAGCATGCTCTTGAATGTTTTGACGGACATGCAGAATGCCTCATTTCCCTAGAGGCGGCCGTACAAGCACTGGAAATGGCCGTTGAGATTAAAAATAGACTGGAGCAGACTCGTCGTTAATCGGTAGTTAGCCGAAATCTATGGAAATCAGCTTCCTATAAGGAAGCTGTTTCTGTAGGCAGGGACACTTCATCCGCGTAGTTCGTGGCCATAATTCTGGCTACCCCGGCTGGGTCTGTCGTCTGCCCTAACGCCCACATCATTTTTGTCACCAGCGCTTCCGTTGTCATGTCATACCCCGGAATAACACCCTTCTCCAGTACCTTCTGCCCTACCTCATAAATCGTCAAATCCCCGCCTTCATAAGGACATTGCGTGGTGACGACTATACTCATACCGTCCTTCATCAGCTCCTCAATTTTGTTGATGAGACTTCTCTCTTTAAAAGGTACGCCCCCCATACCAAAGCCCTCAATGACGATACCTTTATAGCCCAAGCTCTGAATAGCATCGAAAATCGCCGGATTTGTACCCGGAATCAGCCTAAGCAGAAATACTTCAGAGGCATAGCCGTCATTGTACGGGTGACGAACGGTATCACGATTTGCAAATACGCCCTCTGTATAGACCACCTTACCGTTTTCCACGAGACCGATGTACGGATAGTTAATACTCTCAAAGGCGTTATAGCTGCGTGTTCTGATTTTCGAGCTGCGGCTGCCGTTGATAATTTTGCCATTAAACACGACAAAAACCCCTGCCACTTCGCCACATGCGGTCAGGAATGAGTCAATTACATTCTTTTTGGAATCGCTGTGCTCCGCTAATATGGATACCTGCGAACCTGTCACAACGACGGGTTTGTCTACGGTGCCCAACATGAAGCTCAGGGCTGAAGCTGTATAAGCCATCGTATCCGTGCCATGCGCAATAACAATACCGTCGTATTGATCAAGCGAACGATGTACCATCCGAGCGATGGAAGCCCAATCCTCTGGTTGTGTATTGGTACTATCAATGCTCATCAGATTGTAGGCATCAATCTTGCAGATTTCCTGAAGCTCCGGAATTTCAGCCAAAATATTTTCAGCCGATTGGGTCGGAGTCAGGCCGTTTTCCTGATAGGAAGAGGAAATTGTTCCTCCGGTATTAATGAACAGAACCTTTTTCATATGCCAATGTTCCTTCCCGATTACAACTTCACTTTATTGTTCTTAGAATTTATCATGAATAAGGGTGATTAGCTACTTTGCTAAAGAAAAGAAATAATGAAGGATGGTGCATTCATGAATCTGGAGCAGCTAGCAGCCGTCGTCCCGTTGCTGGAGCATATCGAATACGGCAACACTTCTCAAACCTTGCATCCTAGCTCCGACAGCCATCTCCTGATTGTTGCGCTGCATGGACATGTCACTCTCTCAGCTCAAGACCAAGAGCCGGTTATTTTCACGCAGGGCTTTGCCTTTCATAATCAATATGGCGCTTGCAGCCTTCAGGTCCCCAAAACCCGGGAAGCCGAATATGTCGTAATTACGTATCGTGTGCTGCGAAGCGAATCCACGGATTGGACCCTGCATGGTCCCTTGCGTACCTTGAGTGAATATAAAATCAAATATATGCTGGATGAGCTGCTGCGAACAACAGCCCCAAGCATTCAGGATGAAGCTGGCGTGGAAAAAGCGGCCCAGCAATTTCGAAAAAGGCTGCTCCTGGAGCGCTTGCTATTCATTTATATCTATGAGACGCATATGGTGCAGGACAGCCACAACTCGTCGGTATCTATTGAACAATCCCTGTCTTATATCCATGAGCATTATATGCTCAAGCTGACCCTGCCGCTGCTGGCTGATCGGGCGGGCATGAGCGAAGGACATTACACGGTATTGTTCAAAAAAGCCACTGGCATGACCATGACCCAGTATTTACGTCATCTCCGCATCCAAAAAGCGAAGCAAATGTTCCAGCAGACCCGACTTCCAGCCAAGGAAGTGGCTCAACGAGTCGGATTTACGGATTATTTTCATTTTAGCCGTATTTTTAAAAAAGAAGTCGGCTGCTCTCCCACCGAGTTCCAAAGAATCTAATAATATAACATGTGGCGTCTACAAATCAGACATGGTATAAAAGTGAGGTTGCCGCTAGAATTCAAATGAGAATAATTATTATTATCAGGGGGAAACAGGATGCATCATTGGTTTACACGTATATTTGGCCTTACCTTCACCTTACTGCTCGCTATTAGCTTGGCAGCTTGTAGTTCATCCTCCACAAATCAGACTGCGGCAAACGGCAATTCGACGGGTTCCCAACCAGCGAACAGCTCATCTGACGGAGACCGTATCACCGTTCAGGACGCACTCGGAACAGTCACCTTACCAGGCAAGCCTGCACGTATCATTTCGATGGATTTCAGCTTTACGGACATGCTGGCGACTCTTGGTGTGCAGCCTATCGGAATTGCTGATGACGGTACGCCTGAACTGTTCATGGATTCCGTGAAAAGCAAGCTGAAGGACTACACTTCCGTAGGCTCCCGTTATGAACCCAACATTGAACTGATCAGCTCATTGCAGCCTGATCTGATTATTGTGGATATTAATAAGCACAAAAACGCCCTGGCACAATTGAAAGGCATTGCTCCAGTGCTGGCACTGGACGATTTTCAGGCAGACTATGAGCATATGCTGAAAAACTACACCATCCTCGCTACGGCCATAGGTAAAAGTGAAGAGGCTCAAAAACGCCTAAAAGAACATCAGGTCAAAATAGATGCAGCCAAAAAGAAGCTGAAGAGCACCTCTCTGACCGTACTGCCTGCTGTCGTCAATCCTAAGGGCTTCTTTGCCCATTCGGACCATGCGTATACTGGCTCTATTGTGAAGCTGTTAGGCTTTACCGATCCGGTACACAGCGACAAGGCATATCCCGAGCTGACGCTGGAGCAGTTGGTTGAAGCTAACCCACAGGTATTATTCCTGATGCCAACAGACCCTACAACGATCGTGAATCAGTGGGAGAGCAATCCCTTGTGGCAAAAAATAGACGCAGTTAAAAACAACCGTGTATTTACGGTAGAACGGCGTAATTGGTCCTTGTCCCGCGGGATGCTGGGAAGTGAAAAAATAGCCGAGGACATCGTAAACAGCCTGGGAGAGAAATAAAATGATCCATTCCATATCCTCAAAAAAGCAGAGCCGTTCGCGGTTTCTGCTCTTCCTGTTTTTAGTGTCTTTTATTTTGCTAATCCTGGGCTTGTTGTTCAGCCTCAAATGGGGCCCTGCCTCTATATCGTGGGCTGAACTGTATCAGGCATTGACCTATCAGCGCAGCGACAAGGTACATCTGTATATTCAGACACTGCGCCTGCCGCGCACCCTGACCGCCTGCATGGTCGGTATCCTGCTGGCGCTGGCGGGGCTGTTGACCCAGTTCACCACCCGAAATCCGCTGGCTTCACCACATGTATTTGGTATTAACGCTGGGGCTTCTCTCGCCGTGGTGCTGGGACTCGTCTTATCCGCACAGCTATCGGCAACATCCACGATGCTGCTGGCCTTTGCTGGGGCAGCGGCAGGTGCATGGCTGGTCTGGTCGCTGGCTGGATTCGCAGACAAGCAGCCTGTTCGCTTGGCGCTGGCGGGCATCACCATTCATTTCATGCTGTCGTCACTAACAGAGGGCTTCATTATATTAAATCAGTACTCTACGGAGTCCATGATTTTCTGGCTGGCTGGCTCTGTCAGTCAGGCGGGCTGGACAGAGGTACGAATGATTCTTCCTTTCTTCATCGCGAGTCTTGTGCTGCTCGTTATGCTGTTGCCAGCCCTGCGACTGCTGCTATTGGAGGATGAGATCGCAGCCGGACTAGGGCAGCGCGTCCCTCTTGTTCGAGCGCTGGCTCTGCTGCTGGTTATCGTCATGGCAGGCTCAGCCGTGGCGGTATGCGGACCGATCGGCTTTGTCTGTCTGATCGTACCCCACATCGCCCGGGCGCTGGTTGGAACACGTCTCTCGTTGCTCGTTCCGATGACAGCGCTTGGCGGAGGACTGCTGCTGGTGTATGCGGATCTCCTCAGCCGCATCATTTCTTTTCCGTTCGAATCGCCCGTGGGAATTGTAACCTCTGCTATCGGGGGGCCGTTTTTTATCTATCTGGCCCGTAAAAAAAGGAGGGGGACACGATGACTAGAACTTTCTATCTTGTGGCCGCCTTGCTTTTGCTGCTCCTGCTCGGCATCGTTTCGGTCAGTGTGGGAGCACTACCTATTCCCTTGCGTGATATCGGTCCGGCTCTGCTGAACACGCACAGCCGTTTTCATTTTATCGTATACGAGGTTCGCTTGCCCCGGACGTTGGTTGGACTGCTGGCAGGCATGGGACTAGCCGTGGCAGGAGCTATTCTGCAAAGTCTGATCCGCAATCCGCTGGCCAGTCCTGACGTGATCGGCATTTCCAAAGGAGCCGGATTGGCAGCGGTGGCTGTGATTTTCCTGTTCCCCCAGTCTCCAGCCTACGCCCTGCCCTTGGCGGCGTTTGGCGGGGCCGTGGGAACATTCCTGATTCTGCTGCTGCTCAGCCGTAGACTTACGCTGGCGCCAGCAGCTCTAGCTCTGGTCGGGGTCGCTATGGGGGCCATTTTCATGGCAGCCACGCAGTATCTCATCGTCATGCATCCGACCAATGTGAACACGGCTTTGCTCTGGATGTCAGGCAGCCTGTGGGGTCGAAGCTGGCGAGAGGTCATCTCCCTGCTGCCCTGGATCATTGTCTTGCTGCCCTTGGCCTGGGGCAGCTACCATAAGCTGAATATTTACCAGCTTGGTGACGAGACCATCACTTCCCTCGGGGTAGATATGACTCGTCAGCGTCTGCTGCTCCTATTGCTTGCCGTTGCACTGGCAGGGATTTCCGTCTCGGCCGTCGGTGCCATCGGCTTTATCGGACTGATGGCACCCCACATGGCTCGAAGACTTGTCGGCAGCCACAATCAGTGGCTGATTCCGCTAGCTGCCCTGCTGGGAGCGAACCTGATGCTGCTGGGCGACATTTTAGGCAGAGTACTCATTGTTCCACGTGAAATACCCGTCGGGATTATGACGGCACTTGTGGGCGCTCCTTATTTTGTGTATTTACTACGGAGGGAACGCAGCAGAAGATCATTCTAATTCCTGCTACCCACAGTAAAAGGAGCTTTCATCGTACTTGGAGAATGTCTCCGGGTCCATCCACAGTAGTCTGATTCATCTATAATGACACGCCAAAAAGCACGTCAGACAAATGCAGGTTTTCCTTCTCCTGCGATGGGTCTAACGTGCTTTTACTCTAAGTTCTACCCATTCCACATCATTTTACGGAATTACGATTGCTCCTGTAACGTTCTTACCCCCCAAAGCTCTGCCCAGAAATTCCCGTGTCTGTTCTTCATTCGGATGATTGAAAAACTACTGTACCTGCCTCTGTTCTACGATTATACCATGCTCCAGCAGCACGACCCGATGCTGATGCTGTACCAAAAAAAGACCCTTGCGGGTCAGTTGTTATTCATGAAGTGGAAGACGCTTCGTTTCCTGTGCCAACGTTTGAAACAGCATCCGCGTGTATTCATGCTCCAGTAGTTCTTCATCCCAATCCTTAAATATTTCCACAAGCTCTCCCTGAACCATAACAGCAACACGATCACAGAACGTACGGGTGGATTGAAGATCATGGGTGATGAAAAGATAGGAAAGCTGGCGTTCGAGCTGCATTCTTTTGAGCATGTCTAGCACGGAAGACTGGGTTGTTGCATCCAGATTGGCGACGGATTCATCGAACAGGATGATATCTGGTTCAACCGCCAACGCCCGAGCGATGCACACCCTCTGTTTTTGTCCACCGCTTAGCTGCGCAGGATATTTTCCCAGAGTATCAGCCTCCAACCCTACCGACTCCAGTAGGGAAAGGCAGATATCCAGTGCCCTTACTTTTCGCTCAGGAAAATAATTACGAATCGGTTCCATCAAAATATCTCGAATGGTCATACGGGGATGCAATGAGGAGGCTGAGTCCTGTGCGACTAGCTGGATTCGTTTGTACAGATGAATATCCTTCATCCTTCTGGTATGTATGGGCTGGTGATCCAGCCAGATTTCCCCCGAGGTCAACGACTCCAGCCCCAAGATACACTGCGCCAGCGTGCTTTTGCCACTTCCACTTTCTCCAACCAGTCCAAGGCATTCTCCTTGCCGTAATTCCAAACTCACTTTCTTTATAGCCTGCTCACCTTGTTTTGTGTTGAACCAGCCTTTTTTCCGTCTGCGGGCAGGATAAGCTTTGGTGACGTTCTTCAATTCCAATATCACGCTTGCATCCTTCCTTCCGGGGTCATCTCCAGTACTCGATCTGCTACGCGGCTCATACCCTGGCGATCATGTGAAATCAACAAAATAGTGAGATCGAAATCCTCTCTCAACTGTAAAAGCAATGCCAGAACCTTGTCGCGGTTGATCACATCCAGTGCTGTAGTAGGCTCGTCGGCAATAAAGAGGCGCGGACCGGAGCTTAACATTGCAGCCAGCAGTACCCTTTGGCACATCCCTCCGCTTAGTTCAAAAGGATAGGATGACAGAATACGCTCTGGGTCTGCAAACCCGACCTTGCAGAGCAGAGAACGCAAATCGACCTCCTGACCTGGAGTAGTGCGGCCTCCAGCCAGCTCCGTGGCACGGCTCAGCATCCGCTGCATTCGTGACATGACGCCCTGTGAGTGAGGCTGCTGCGATGTAATGCGGGACGGAGCAGCATCAGCTTGCCCTTGCTCCTTCTGGGCATGCAACCGGCGTCGTCCTTGCAGTCTAAGCGTATCCGTCAGCTGGGCACGGACGGTACGGATTGGATTCAGACCGCTCAGCGATTGTTGAATGAGCAGGGCAATATCCTCACGGCGCAATCTTTGCCAGCGCTGTTCATGAAACGGGATAATATCCTCCCCGTTATAGTAAATGCACCCTTGCGTAACACCAACACCTGGGTCCAGCAGACCCGCAATTGCGTGTGCCGTCAGGCTCTTGCCGCATCCACTTGGTCCAGTCAGGGCTACAATTTCCCCTGGATATACGGAAAAGTTCACATCTCGTAATAACGGTTTGCTTTCCCTTGCTCTTGCACCTGTGCGGCAAATCTCCAAATGTTCCACGTGTAACAAAGGTTTTCGTACGGTAGCTTGCTCTATCGTATCCTTCCGCCCTATGGCTGGTTGTTCCCCCACTATTTCGCTGCCCCCTTTTCCGAAAAATGATCACCCAGAAGCTGGCAGGCAAGCACAAACAGCATAATCGCCAAGCCTGGGAAGATCATGACATGCGGAGCCACCTGAAAATACGAGGTTGCATCATGCAGCATCACGCCCCACTCTGGTTTGGGCGGCTGTACACCCAGTCCAAGAAAGGAGAGTCCAGCGATCATTAATACCACGTGTCCAATATCCCATACCGCATAAACCAACAATCGCGGCCATACTTGTGGCAATACATAACGTCTCAATATGCGCACGTGTGAATTGCCAGACAAACGAGCATACCGTACATAGTCCTCCTGGCAGGCTTTTTGAACCAAACTACGGATATAGCGGACATAGCCCGCCCACCGTACCGCAATAATCGCTAAGGTCATATTGACGAAACTTGGTCCCAAAATACCCACAATCGCCACCGTTAAAATAATATCAGGAAAAGCCAATACGCCGTCGATTCCCCGCATAATCAGCTGATCCACGCGGCCCCGTACATAACCAATGAGCAAGCCTGTAGGCAGACTAATACACAACGTAGCTACCGTAATCACACACGCAATTAGCACGCTCGTCCGAATCCCGTAAATGAGCCGTGACAGCACGTCCCGCCCTAGATGATCCGTACCAAAAGGATACTTCCGGCTCGGTGGTGCCAAACGGTTCAGAAGGTCCACATGAAGAGGATCATGAGGAGCAGTCCACGGAGCCAGCAATCCGAGCACCACGATCAGACCAAACAGCGCGCCCCCTGCCAGCAAGCTTCCTCTAAAGGAAAGCCGTATTTTTTTCATTTGCAGCTTCCCCCTTAACGCAAACGCAACCTCGGATCTATCATAGTCTGAACCACATCCACCAAACCCTGAACACCTACAATTAAAAATGCGGCAAACATAACATATCCCTGAATCACCGGGTAATCCCGCTGCGTAATTGCATCTATAAAATACTTGCCCAGCCCTGGCCATGAAAAAATGGTCTCTACGATGACGTTACCTGCCAGCATAAATGATAGATTCGTACCTAACAGCGTAATCATAGGCAGAACGGCATGTTTAAATAGCTCAAAAAAGAGAATATGCATACGGGAAAAACCCCGAGCCTTCGCTGCTTTCACAAAGTTTCGATCACCCAGCTCCAGCATTTGAGCGCGAAATACACGGGCTTGCACCGTTCCCAATCCTACACCAAGCGTCAGCGCTGGGAGCACTAAGTGTGTCCAGTCCTCCCTTCCCATGGACGGAAGCCAGCCCAAACGAACAGAAAATAGATAGATTAGCAGAAAACCAAGCCAAAAAGAAGGGATCGACGATCCCAATAAGGCAAACAGCCTGCCCAGGCGATCCAGCGGGCCGCTAACTTTTAACGAGGCAGCCAGTCCCATCCCAAGTGTGAGCACCGTCATGACGGCAAAGCCCGCTAAAGCTAGCTCCACCGTAGCAGGCAGCCTGCTCCACAGCTCGTTAAGCACCAACTCCCTGGATACATACGAGGTTCCCCAGTGTCCCGTAAATACATCCCTCAGCCAGTTCACATATTGAATATGAAGCGGCTCATTCAAGCCCAGTTCCTCTCGCAGCGCCGTCAACGCCTCCTCAGAAGCAGGAACATTATGCGCGGTAAGCAAAATGGTAGCAGGGTCACCAGGAGCCAGCCTCATCAGCACAAAAGTCAGCGTCGATACAACGAATACAATGATAAGCAGTTGCGCCACACGTTCCAGTATAAAACGAATCATAGGATGCGTAGCTCGTTATTCTGCAATATCGGATTGCGCTGTAATGTAGTAATACTCGATCGGATGCGGCGTAAAGCCCTTTACCCCTTTTTTCACGCCAAACACATTGTCAGGGTGAACAATAAACGACTGCGGCAAGTCTGTGTTGATAATATCCAGCGCTTGCAGTGTTACCGTATTACGCTGTGCGGTATCTTTCGCCGATTTCAAGCTCTGAAGGATATTTTCCAGCGGCTTAGAAACATAACGGCTTACATTAGCCTCACTTGCAGAGGAATAGAACATGTCCATAAAATACTGCGGCTCCCCTGTATGGGCCGTGAGCATGCTATACATAGCAAAATCCCAATCATTTTTGGTCAATGCCTCGTCGATATTTTCCACCTTGCGAATCTTGACCTGGATTCCCTCATTCAGCAATTGGCTCTGAATAACCTCAGCCATGACGGATAGCTCCGGACGCTGTGGGAAAGTCAGCAGCGTAACTTCAAATGGCTTGCCCTGCTTGGACCATGTGCCTTGGGCATCCTTCTGCCAGCCATCCTTCGTCAACAGCTGCTCCGCTGTTCCGTCCAATGCTTTACGCTCAATCTTACCGAAGGGAAGAATGCTTGGAAACGGGCTGCTTGCTTCCGTGCCGAAGCCCCTCATAACGGCGCTCACAATGGATGCGCGCGGAATCAGACTGTCCACCACCTTACGGTTGGTTGCATCCTTGAATACAGGCGATTCCATGTTGTACACAATCATATGGGTGCGCAAGGATGGAGCCGACAGCACTTGGAGCTTGTCATTCTTTTTCAGTACCTCCGCGTTATCTACCGGAATATCCGTCGCTACATCCACCTCACCGGATTGCAGCGCCATCAGGCGCGAATTACCGTCTGTAATGAACTTCATCGTCGCTTCAGCCAATCGCGCCTTTTCACCCCAATATCCGTCATAACGCTCTACGACCAAAGATTGATCCTTGTTGAAGGCTTTGATTTTAAAGGCCCCTGTCATCGCAGGGTAGCTTTGCTCATCTTTCATGGATGCCACATCCAGTACAATCGTTGACGGATCAGCCAAATTGGATACCAGCGCTGCATTCGGCTGGTTTGTCGTGATTTTCAGCGTCAACGGGCCAGTTACATCAATAGACTTCACATCGAGTAAATCCTTCGCCAGGTGGCTTTTCTCAATAGAGCGCAGCAAAGATGCTTTTACACTTGCTGCATCCATACTTTTTCCGTCATGAAAAGTGACCTTATCCTGCAAACTGAACGACCACACATTAGAACTGTCTTGCTTCCATTCCTTGGCCAGCCAAGCTACAGGCTCCAACTTTTCATTCAAACGAATGAGTGTCTCACCGGCACCAGAGCGCATCACATCCCAACTATTGTCTCCGTGCGGGTCAACGCCTGACGGTTTCCACGTATACGCCATCACCAGCCTTTTATCTGCTTTAGTCTGTTGGGCAGGCGATTTCTCGCCCTTACCCGAGCGATCCTCCGTCTTCGCGGCTGTGCCGCATCCTGATAGAGCTATAACTGCCATTAGCAGCAGCAATCCAGTACATATGAACCATGAACGCCTTTTGCCATTGCCTATCATTCCACATTTCCCCCTCTAGCTTGTTAAATCGTATAAACCTACGCATAACGCAAAAAAACATTCCCGGCCACTTGATCAGCAGTCAGAAATGCTTTCATTATAAAATGTCAAAACTCACCTCAAAGCCAACTCCAAAAACATAGCAGGGATCAGATCGGTTTCAGACATTCCGTATGTAGCACGCCTAACCACCTCCCCAGCATCCCGTGGGTCCAACAGTGATGTCAAAACAGGCAGGTCTCCTGACTTCAGGCGCATCTCTCAGGCCTTCCCGGTTCTTTACAGTTCCAGTGGCTGTTCTGAAAGCTCCAGCATACCCTGCTGATGCCTGTATACAGTGGCGGGTCCGTGTCGGAATTTACCGAACTTCCCTTTTAAGTGAACACGCTCAACAACTATCCACATCGTCTCAACGAAATTTCGTACATAGAGTTGTCCGGCCCACACCTGTTTTCTTCCTTTATTCCATTTCATTACGAATTAGGATTATCTTATTTTGTTGCTACTGGCTTGTCAACAAGTGTTGCATAATTATTTAAATTTGAACGATCCGGCAAGAATCAGGACTATGGCTATTCATTGCGTGCGCGCAATTGAAGGTATGTCTTAACGTTACGTGCACGCAATTCACGTGCTAAAATTAGGTATAGAGATAACCACCGTATCCGTATACTAAAAAGAGCCTTCGCCGCGCCAACGGCAAAGACTCTTAGGACTTGAAAGGCTGTGGATCACCACCACGGCGCGCTGCATAACTGAATGTTAATGCGAACGAAACCCACCGTTAGGGGCCAACCTAATTACGCGGTGGGTTTTCGCTTGTTCCGACCATCGGCTTCACCCCTTTCGGGAAGCTACGCCATGGCCCGAAAACATCCACCACTATTCAAAAAACCATAAGGTAGATTATACCATTCCTTCACCTACAGCTCTAGCAAACTTTTCTAGTAGGTTCTCAATCCCCCATTTTCATACAAGAAGGGTGGGTTATCAATAATTTCATGCTGCTTAATAAATAACCTGTTCTGGGTAACTCCATGCCAAACAGCCGGAAAAGAGGCCACGTCTTCTCTCCGGCTGTTTTTACCTACTTTCTATTCATTAAACCTTCTGTGGAACCTCAGAGACATTTACGCCTTTGACCGATTCTCTTTGTTTTCTCGTCAAAACAATGTTCAAGACAATTGCCGTAATCGAGCCGGATACGATGCCATTTTGCAGCAGCATTTTGGCAAAGCTCGGCAGTTGGTCGAACATTTGTGGCAGAACGGCAGAGCCTAGGCCCACGGCAATACTGCATGCTGCAATCAGCAGATTGCTTTCCTTCCGCAGATCCACTTCTGACAAAATAGACATGCCTGATGCAGCAACCGAGCCAAACATGACGATCATCGCCCCGCCCAGCACAGCGTTAGGAATCACTGTCGTCAAGGCAGCCAGCTTAGGCAACAAACCAAGGACGACCATGATACCGCCCGCTGCAAAAATAACATTACGTGATTTGACGCGAGTCAGCGAGATTAGACCCACATTTTGCGAGAAGGCCGTGTAAGGGAATGCATTAAAAATACCGCCCAGCATAATCGCAAGCCCTTCCGAACGTAGTCCATTGACGATTTGCTTTTGCTCTACCTTTTGATCGATCGCCTTGCCTACTGCCAGATAAACCCCCGTAGACTCGACCATGCTGACAATATTGACAATAATCATCGTACATACTGCCATAATGCTAAACTCCGGCTTGCCAAAATAAAATGGCTGCGCAATACTCACCCATGAAGCGTCCGCTACAGGAGCAAAATGCACCATTCCCATCGCATAGGCAACTACAGTACCCGCGAACAGACCAATAAGTACGGAAATCGAGCGTAAAAAGCCCTTGGCTACTCGATTAACAAGCAGAATAACCAGCAGTGTAACCAGCGCCAGCAGCAAATTACGTGGCTGTCCAAAATCCGCGCTGCCCTGACCACCCGCTACATTGTTCATCGCCACCGGAATGAGGGATAGACCGATAATCGTAACGACCGAGCCAGTAACCACCGTTGGGAAAAAGCGTAACAGTTTTCCATATAGCGGTGCCGCAAGCACTACAAATATACCGGACAAAATGATGGCACCGTACGCTGTCGCCAGATTCGAGGTCGAAGCAATCGCGATAATAGGTCCTACTGCTGTAAACGTACAGCCCAAAATGACAGGAAGTCTGCTACCGAAAAAGCGTGTGCCCATAATTTGTAATAACGTAGCAATCCCGCAAGTGAATAAATCAGCAGCCACTAGATAGGCCATCTGAGCTGGCGTCAGGTGCAGTGCTCCCCCTACAATTAGAGGAACGGCAATGGCTCCGGCGTACATCGCCATGACATGCTGGAAGCCCAGTGCAAATAGTTTTTGTTTACTTAACATCCTACATTCTCCTTAACGGGAGGAATCACCGTGCCAGCTTCCTCTATAAAATGGACTTCGCCCGGTGCCATGGAAGCGATACGCGCAAGAGAACGTACAGCAATGCCTCTCTGCTCCAGCAGTCCACGGCCTTCCTGAAAGCTCTTTTCAATTACACAGCCAACTCCGGCCAGCTCTGCTCCTGCTTCCTTCACGATATCCGTAAGACCGACCAAAGCCGCACCAGTAGCCAAAAAATCATCCACAATCAGCACATGATCGCTAGCATCGAGATATACTTGGGAAATGCTCACCTGGTAGGTTTCCTGCCGAGTGAATGAATGAACCTCTGCAAAGTATACCTGTTCATTTAGCGTGATCGCCTTCTTTTTCTTCGCATAAATGAATGGTACTCCCAAAGCAATAGCAGTAGCCATAGCAAATTGAATACCACTAGCTTCGATGGTAAGCACCTTGGTAATCGGAGCACTGCCGAACAGGCGTGCGAACTCCTTGCCAATCTCCAATGCCAATGCTGTATCCACCTGATGGTTCAAAAATGAATCTACCTTTAACACCGTATCAGATAAAATTTGCCCCTCTTGACGAATACGTTCTTCCAAAGCTTTCATTATGCGAATATCGCTCCTCTGTACTTAAAAATAGAATAAAACCTGCCAAAACCAAAAAAGGACAAGCTCCCTTGAGTTGTTTCTCAAGTGAAGCCTGTCCTTGGGGTCGTAATCCCTGACGGATTGGCGCACAAATAAAATGCCCGCATTCATCCGAAGCTGATGCGCTATCACTCATAGTCGGACGATTACAGTGGTCATCCGGTAGAAACTTTTGGGCCATATCCCCAATATTATACGAGTCATATGAAATTGATATCTTGTATACTACACCCTCTGGCGGACGGTTTCAAGACTATTTTTCATACAAACAGCGGCATTTGGAGAACCTTCCACAATTTGAATATCGCAGCAACACACCGATCCTTTTTTGAAGTATATATATAGTAGAAAGCAGATATTAAAAAACAAAAAACAATATAAAACAAAACATAAAATTAATTTCATTTTTAAATCCAAAAGAAAAACCAAAAATTATACTTCCGTTTATGTTGACTGCACAGACAAACGGAAGTAGTATGGAGTTAGTTAAGAAATAAAAAGGCAGACTTTTAGGCTGCCGGGATTTCATCCATGCAAGGAGAGTTAGATATGAACAACTATCTTGCTGTTGATATTGGAGCTTCAAGCGGAAGACTCGTGAGTGCAACTCTACAAGGTGAACAAATTCACTTGCAAGAACTTCATCGTTTCAACAACTCCTTTACTGAGAGAAGCGGACACGATTACTGGAATGTCGACGAGCTATTTGGTGAGATCATCCAGGGACTACAAAAAGCCAAGCAAAACGGGATTGATTCCTGTACGCTTGGCATTGATACATGGGCTGTAGATTACGTGTTGCTTAATAAGGAAGGCTGCCGCATCCATGAGGTGTACGCATACCGCGATGCCCGCACTCTACACGCCCCCGACAAGCTGCATCAGCTCATCAGCCGAGAAGAGGTATATGAAAAAACAGGCATCCAGGAACTAAACTTTAACACCCTGTACCAACTGTTCGTCCATGATCAGGAACAACTCGCCCAAGCAGATAAAATATTGATGGTACCCGATTATCTGTACTATCGCCTGACAGGCATTATGGTCAATGAAATGACCAATGCATCCACGATGCAGCTTCTCAACGTGAACACTCGTGAGTTTGATGAGGACCTGCTCTCCCTGCTCCAGCTTCGGCGCAATCAATTTTCGGAGCTGGCTGAGCCTGGACGCGTTCTGGGCCCCATCTTGCCAGAGCTTGTTCGGAAATATGATCTTCCAGACTGCCAGCTCGTCCTTGTGCCTACGCACGATACTGCCTCGGCAGTTGCAGGTGTCCCATCACTGCGGGAACAGTCCTGGGCTTATATTAGCAGCGGAACATGGTCGCTACTGGGTATGGAACGATCCCAACCCTTGAATACCAAGACAGCTATGCAGGCGAACTATACCAATGAATGGGGCGCTTACGGCACATACCGTTTTTTGAAAAATATCATGGGCTTATGGATGATTCAGGAGGTTAGAAGAGAGGGTGGCTCTGCACATAGCTTTGCCGAATTGGCCCAACTGGCTTCAGCAGAGACACCGTTTGTCAGTCTCGTCCTCTGTAACCAGTCCTCTTTCTTAAATCCGGATAGTATGACCCTTGAGATTCAGAGGTTCTGTGAAGCAACCGGGCAACCTGTCCCACGTACACCTGGCACGCTTGCGCGCTGTATTTTCGACAGTCTGGCCTTAAGCTACCGGGATGCTTTACATGAGCTACAACATTTAACAGACGAAACGATTACCAGATTACACATTGTCGGCGGAGGCGCTAACAACGAATTATTATGTCAGCTAACAGCCGACCTTTTAGAAATTCAGGTTCAGGCAGGGCCATCCGAATCGACGGCCATCGGCAATATTGTCGTGCAATTAATCAGCTCTGGTGCTCTTGAAGATCTGAAGGCTGCTGGCCGAACCATAGCTAACTCCTTCCCGACTCGGCTATATGAGCCACAACCGGTGGAAGGCATGGAAGAGCTTCTGGACCGCTGGGAGCGCCTCAAGATACAAGCAGCATCTCCTATTCACATATCTCAATAAAGGAGTAGAGCCATGAACGAAGCCATTGAAGCCAGTTATAACGAAGCGAAAAAGCTGTATGCCCGCCACGGTATTCAGGTGGATGACGTTTTACGGAAACTTTCACAAATCAAAATATCACTACACTGCTGGCAGGGAGACGATGTGCAGGGATTCCTGTTCAAAGATAAACAGCTTAGCGGGGGAATTGCCGTAACAGGCAGCTATCCGGGCAGAGCAGGCACGCCTGATGAGCTGCGTCAGGATTTAGAAAAGGCTCTATCGCTCATCCCCGGTAAACACAAGGTTAATCTGCATGCGATCTATGCGGATACTACAGAACAAGTAGATCTGGATCAACTGGAGCCACGCCATTTTCAGAACTGGGTAGACTGGGCCAAACAGCAAGGGCTTGGACTTGATTTTAATCCGACCCTCTTTTCCCACCCCAAAGCGGAGGATGGCTTCACACTGAGCCACAAGGACCCGGATATTCGGGATTTCTGGATCACACACTGTAAAAAATCGCGCAGGATTGCAGAACATTTTGGTAAAGAACTCGGTCAGCCGTGTGTCACAAACCACTGGATGCCGGATGGCTACAAGGATACTCCGGTGGATCGCTTGGCTCCAAGAGAACGTCTGCGGGATGCGCTGGACGAGATTTTCAGTGAGAAAATTAGTGAAGATTACAACATCGATGCGGTTGAAAGTAAGCTGTTCGGCATCGGTTCGGAAAGCTATGTCGTCGGCTCTCATGAGTTCTATATGGGGTACGCCCTGACAAGGGGTAAATCTATCTGTCTCGATTCCGGCCACTTCCACCCGACAGAGGTCATTTCGAACAAACTGTCCTCTGTGCTGATGTTCACCAATCAATTATTGCTCCATGTCAGCAGACCCGTTCGTTGGGACAGCGATCATGTCGTGACGATGGACGACGAATTGCTGGACATTGCCCGTGAGCTCGTTCGCGGTGAACTGCTTTCCCGCACTCATATCGGCCTTGATTTCTTCGATGGCAGTATCAACCATGTGGCTGCTTGGGTCATCGGCACACGCAACACCATCAAAGCGTTGCTTCGCGCCATGCTGGAACCGATTGAGGAACTGAAAAAAGCCGAAGAGGAAAGAGACTTCACTACACGCCTTGCCCTGGTCGAAGAGTTTAAATCCTATCCGTTTGGGGCTGTATGGGATTACTATTGCGCTCAAAACGGTGTTCCCGTTCGTGAGGAATGGCTAACCGAAGCTAAAAACTATGAACAACAAGTCCTGCTAAAACGTTAATTATTGCATTGTTAATTTTATATAAATATCATCCAAAGGGAGAGATCATCCATGACTACTGTGCTGGAGAATCAAAAGGAACAAAAATCCGGACTGGATATCCCGTTTGTTCGCGAGATGGCGGAAATTACACAAAACATGTGGAAATTCGGCTGGGATGAACGCAACGGAGGCAATGTAAGTTATATTCTGGACGAAGCTGAGGTTGCCAAATATATGGATATCCATCATGTTATCCGTACCATTAAACCCGCTTTCCCCGTGAACGAACTGGCAGGTAAATATTTTATCGTCACTGGATCGGGAAAATACTTTAAGAATGTCATTGCCGATCCTGAAGCTAATCTGGGTGTCCTGCGTGTCTCTCAGGATGGTGAACAATTGGAACTCCTGTGGGGGCTCAAGCATGACGCGGTTCCTACCAGCGAATTGCCGTCTCATTTTATGAGCCACATTGAGCGCCTGAAGGTCGATTCTAACCATCGGGTTGTAATCCATAATCATGCCACCCATGTCATTGCCATGACCTTCATTCATAGTCTGGACGAAAACCAATTCACCAAAACGCTGTGGGAAATGTGTACCGAATGTATCGTAGTTTTTCCAGACGGTATCGGTGTAATCCCTTGGATGGTACCAGGCTCCAGTGAAATCGGCCGCGAAACAGCAAAAAAAATGAAGGATCATCACGCGGTATTATGGCCTCATCACGGCATTTTCGGAACAGGTAGCTCCATTGATGAAGCATTTGGCCTGATTGAAACAATTGAAAAAGCAGCGCAAATTTATATGCTGATTGCTCAGCATGATATCAAGCAACGGATTACGGACCAGGAATTGTCCGATCTGGCTAAAGCCTTTAATGTTACTCCAAAAGAAGGCATCCTGAACGTATAGACATAGGCTAAATCGTATAGCACAGAACTCTATAAGGCTCCACGGCTCGTCTCAAACCAGCCATGGAGCCTTTATCATACATATCTGAATGCCATTGCTGGAGCGGTTTTTCCATTGATAGCACGGTCTGACAGCCGGTTTAAGCAGCATTCTCCAGAACCATTTTAATTTTATAACCCTAAATTCCAATGAATTAACTTGTAATTATACTATCCTTTATATAAAATGAAGTCAAAATCCCCTTATCTCCACCAAAGGAGAGGTGACAATAATGAGAAGAACAAAGAATGAAGATCACTTCGACATCGTGGAAGACCACTATTTCACAACAACCGAACTGGAAAAATCCAGTGCCATTTGGCCAGTCAGACTGGGTATGGATATTTCGAAGACAAGCAGTCATGTCGGCCCCAAGGCTGTCCCTTATTTTTATTTTATTTTTGTACTCGAAGGTCAGGCTGAGTTCATTTATAAGGAAAAGAAGTACTGTATTCAAAAGTCTGATGTATTTTGTTTTTTTCCGCATCTTGCCCATGAATACTACACCGATCAAGATCACCCGTTGCAAAAGGTATGGATCGCCTTTGAGGGACCAAAATCTTTGGCGCTGCTGGAGCGGATCGGGATTACCCCCTCAAAACCATTTATAGCTAACGCAGTGAATGAGGAAATCCTCGAACTTATCACCAACCTATTTTCCATCGTAAACGACCATAACAGACAGGGCAGCGATCTGGCCCGTTTAATTACACTGCACCAGATCTTCGAGGAATTGTCCCGCAACAAATCTGGCGTACTGCGCAACTTTGTGTGCTCTGATTATTGGCTCCAGCAGGGGAAAGATTACATCGAAATGCATTATTGTGACCGTGTTACAATCGAGCAAATCGCTGAGCATGTAGGTGTGGATCGTGCGCATTTCTCACGTAAATTCCATTCCACCTTCCACATCTCCCCCGCCAAATATTTGCAAACCCTCAAAATTAACGAAGCCAAAAGATTGCTGGAACAGACTACTTACAATTTGTCGATTATCGCCCAATCCATCGGTTATACCGATATGTCCACCTTTTCCAAGGCATTTAAGAAAACAGCAGGAATCCCGCCTCGAGAGTATCGCTTCCGGCATCAGTCCCGGCAAGAGATACACACTGCCAACGCTTAATCGGAATTCAGTAATAATACAGGAGAACCACCATATACGGCGGCTCTCCCTTTTTTATGACCTGATCCTAATTTGTACTTGGTTCCAAGCTCTTTCAACGATATAATAAGCATCAAACCAACAGGAAAGGTACGTGAATTCCATGCTGCGATTCAATGCTATACGTACAGGTTATCTGCTGGGCATCTCACTGATACTGGCTGCGATTATTTATTTCTTCGCCTCCAATTGGGGTGGAATGGATCGGACAGTCAAGATTATGTTAGCTGTTGCGCTTATTGTTTTGTTCTATGGCTTGTCTTTTGTGTTTACACGTATACGTGCTGTGCCCGGGCAACAAGCTTTTCTGTCCAACATATTTCTGGTGGCTGGCTGTGTAGCCTTCGGTGTTTCCGTGGCATTGCTTGGCCAAATCTACAATTCCCATGCAGACAGCTACGGGTTGTTTATCATTTGGTCGGTGCCGGCTCTACTGCTTAGTTGGATCACTCGCTACAATCCTTTTTATATGCTCTCTTATGTACTGATTCATCTGGGTGTATGGCTTTATTTTTATCCAACGATGCAAAGTGCTCCTTATAGCCAACTGGAATCGTTGTCCATTGCTGGACTGTTCGCCATATGTAATCTGTTGCTATTTTTATTGACATTCCTTTATCGTATACGTTCTGCCCCACTACAATATATGAGCTTTACTGTTCTCCATATAGCTATGTTGGCGATGACCAACTCCTTTGCATTCGATGGTTACGGTCTGATCATGAATATACCGCATATTTCTGTGATGGCTTTAGGATTTTATATATTTAGCAAGGTTCGGCTGAATAAAACGCTACTGACCTTGAATGCATTGGCGCTCTCGGCGTTTGCCGTCTTTAAGTTTATAGAGCTGGCCGAGGCGTACTCTTCATCTCTGTTCTTTGTTTTCGGTTTGATTTTTGTGGCACTGCTGCTGACAGGTAACGTATGGTTTTTCCGTTATTTAAATCGTTTAGGAAAACCGTCTCCAGATGAGACAGCCATTCCTGAGGAACATAGCAGTGAGTGGATCAGCAAAACTGTGTCCCGCGTAATCAAAGTGGTTGGAGTGTTGATCGGCAGTATATCCCTCATCGGGCTGATTATGATTAGCACGAACGTAAACCACACTGAATATGTACTGCTGGGTGTATCTTTGCTGCTGATGATTACGATGATTGTCATACCGGAATCCAGGCTGGATTCTGTAATCCGTTATACACTGCTGACCATCAGCTATATTACCGGCCTGGCAGCCATTGTATGGGCGGATCAGGCGTTACTTTCGGTATTATTTCTGGTCGTTTCCATCGCTGGATGGTTTCGCTCCAAGGGGAAAAGGCAGCAATTTTTTGCCTATACTTTTGTAAACCTGAGTATGGCGACTGTTTTATTTCAACAGTATCAAGAATGGTATGGTTGGGACTGGACCTATGAGTTCGTCATCTTCGCCCTATTCATTCTTAATGCCATGTTGTATGGGATAAGCTACTTTGTACTCACGACAGAGCTAAAAGAACATCTTCGGGATAGTTCATTATTTTTCAGCTTATTGTTCCTGTTCTGGACGACGTTTTTCGAGGATGTCATTCCATACTCATATATGATCATTAACATTTTCTATTTTGTTATCGTTACATGGATGGTCTTTGCTTTTATCCGCCACAAACAAAAATCAGAGGCTATTATGAGCGTCGTATTCTGGTTTATTTTTATCGGCTTTAAATACTATGATTTATTGTGGACGCTGCTGTATAAGTCTTTTACGCTGGCGCTGCTGGGGATCATTGCACTGGGAATTACCTGGTGGTTCGATCGGCGGATGGCCCATAGCGGCAAAGCAGCATTCGATACCGACCACCGTAGCTTTAGCTTTATGCGCTTAAGCCCGTTACTCATTGCCATTGTCATCGTGCTACAGCTGGGAATTATCGGCTATCAGACGGCGAGAAGTGAAACCCTGCTCGCCACAGGTGCCTCCGTTAAGCTCAAGCTGGCTCCTATAGATCCACGTTCCCTGTTGCAGGGCGATTATGTAGCACTGAATTACGATATTTCTACTCCTCCTCCCAAGAGCCCTATTCAGGAGGACTGGACCCGAGGCAAGGTTAAAGTCGTTCTCATACCCGATCATCAAGGGGTATACATCGCTGATCATCTGTATCAGGATGGCGAGAAACTTGCCCATCATGAGATTGTTCTAAATGGACAATGGAATGGTTCTCGTCTTCTGTACGGTATTGAGAATTATTTCATTCCTGAGGGAACCGGACGTACTGTTGAACAGAACGCTCATTATGCCTATATTCGGGTCAGCCGCAATGGAGACGCACTGCTGGAACGTTTGGTGGAAAACTGATCTAATTGGCAAAGCGGTAGAGAGGTAGAGAAATAATGAACGAAGCAGGGCTTTAAAAATGTATCTTCACAAAAAGCAGGCTAAACCAGGCCGCTCCAATTACTGGAGCACAGCTCGGTTTAGCCTGCTTTTTCTTTTGCAACAAAGGAACAGGCACTCTGTCCGAAGGTTTTTGTACATATATGGTCAATAACACGTCTTAGTGACCGGTTCATATTCCTCCCCCAGATTAAGCACCTACTCTTACATCTCGATGTAATGTATAAATTTTTTAAATTAGTTTCATAAGTTAAATTAATTAGATATTGTTCTTTTTTTCACAAAGTTTTTTTACTATAAAGGTGCAAACCAAACACTTTGGCCAAAAGATCAGGGGATTGCATGGTCACATTTTGCATCGGCAATTATGTGAAAAAAGGTACAAGAGAGGGTTTTATCTATGTCTTTACTTGAAATGATTACAGCGACCTTAACAGATAACAGTATTGTCAGTTCTATCGCTTCTACCGTATTTATTATCCTGCTCGGCTTCTTTTGCCGCAAGAAGGGGATTTTTACCGCAGCCGTAGGAAAGATGCTATCTAAGGTTGTTCTCACTGTGGCTCTGCCAGCACTAGCCTTTAATTCTTTCATGCAGGATATCAATCCTACAATATTAAAACAAGGCATGAATGTTTTAATCTGGGGGATTCTCATTTATATCATTCTCATTTTTATTTCCAAGCCGTTCTTCCTGAGCTACAACAAGGATAAGCAGGATGTTCTGCGGGTACTCACTATTTTCGGCTCTACTACCTTTTTCGGAATTCCCATTGTCGGTGCCATTTACGGTCCTACCGGAGTAATGTACAGTTCTATTTTTAATATAGGGTACCGCATTTTCTTATATTCTTATGGCTACATCAAAATGAGCGGCTTAAAAATGGAGCTTAAAAATCTCAAAACTATGTTTTTGAACCCAATCGTTATTGCCACTTTTCTAGGCTTGTTTGTTTGGTTGTTCCAAGGTTATTTACCACAGATGAGTGTGGCTACAGAGGATGGGGCTATTCAACAGTTTGCTTTTCTAAGAATTGACCAAACCGCTGTCTGGCTGTTCAAGCCCCTGACCTACCTTGCCGGACTAGCTTCACCATTGGCCTGGTTATCGATTGGCTCCACATTAGGGGAGATCAGCTTCAAGTCGGCAGCTACAGACAAGACATCATGGTATTACAGCCTTGTTAAAGTTTGGCTTGTACCTATTGTGAACATCGTTTTGCTGGCTTTGTTAACTGTATCTCATATCCTGTCGGTCGATACTGTCGCTTTATCTACTATTGTCATTATGATGGCTACTCCTACAGCGACCGTAGCCGCAGCCTATGCCATCAGCTTTGATAAGGAAGCTGTACTAACTTCCAACGCATCGCTTCTATCCACTATTACTTCGGTCGTCATGATTCCGGTGTGGATCATTACGCTCAATGTCATCGATAAAATTGGAATTTTCTAAATCAGGGGGAAAACAACATGTTAAAAATCATCTGCTATGGTGCCCGTTCATACGAGAAACCCTATTTCCATGAGCTTAATAAATATAACTTCCAACTAACACTGGTAGAAGAGCTGCTAACCTCCAGCAATGCAGAACTGGCGCAGCATCACGATGCTGTTTTGTTAAGAGGAAACTGTGCTGCCAATCGTGAAAATCTCACAAAGTTCAATAAGTACGGCATTCAATATATTTTCACCAGAACCGTCGGAATCAACCACATTGATTTGGATGCTTGCAGCGAATTCGGAATGAAGGTCGCACGTGTGCCGTCCTACTCTCCGAATGCCATTGCAGAACTATCCTTAACTCTGGCTATGATGCTGCTCCGCCACACCGCTTATATGACTACCAAAAGCTCTTTCAAAAATTTTATTGTGGACGAGCATACGTTCAGCAAAGAGATTCACAACTGTAAAGTTGGGATTATCGGGGTCGGTCGCATCGGTCTGACGGAAGCCAAACTGTTTAAAGGATTAGGTGCTTCTGTGATCGGCTATGATGTGTATCAATCGGACGCAGCCAAAGCCGTCATTCCATTCACTACCCTGGATGAATTATTGGCAGAAAGTGATATCGTCAGTGTCCACGTTCCTTATTTGCCGGGACAGAACGACCAAATGATTGATGCCAGCTTTTTGGAAAAAATGAAAAAGGGAGCTATTCTCATCAATACCTCGCGTGGGGAATTACAAGACAACCAGGCCATTCTGGATGCCTTGCTCAGCAATCATTTGGAAGGGTTCGGAACAGATGTCTTTCCTAGAGAGGAAGAGCTATTTTTCAAAGCATTTGACCCATGGCAAATGCTCCCGGACCCAACGATTCAGAAGCTTGTGGAGCTGTATCCAAGAGTTTTGGTCACACCTCATGCCGGCTCGAATACCGTTACTGCATTATCCAACATGATTGAAACCAGCTATGAAAACTTCCATGATATCATTACGACTCATTCTTCGGACAATCTGGTCCCACTTCCTGTTCTCGCTATGAAATAATGCAGGAGGCTTGGCACACTCGTTGGACAGCAAAGAACCGCTATCTCCAGATCATCCTGGAAATAGCGGTTCTTTTATATCAGAATTGATCTGATAGAGCATTAGTGGTCTTCCTACCTTGTGGTATTCTATCGATTCGATCAGGAGGCCATCGTCTACCAGGAACTGAATATATTTTTTGACTGTAATACGGGACAAGTCTACTTCTCTGGCTAAGGTTTCAACCGAAAAAGGTCCATCCAGCTCCTGGATACTCTTCAGTATGGTAGTCATGGTCAGTTTGGACAAATTTTTAGCCAGATTTTTGGATAGATCTGGGGGGAGATGTTCAGCAGGCTTTTTCTGCTTCACACCCGTAGGCTCTTCTTTGTTAAAATATTGGTCCATGACTGCTTGATTAATTCCGTTCCCTTCCTCCATCACCGTGGCCAGACGCTGAATTTTCTCCACAGCCAGCTTAAAGCGTTCGAATGTAAAAGGCTTGATTAAATAGTCCGCCACTCCATAAAAAACGGCTTCCTTCACCGTTTGGATATCCTTTGCAGCCGTAATTAAAATAACCGAAGCATGGTACTGCTGCTCCTGCATATGGGATAACAAGGTTAAGCCGCTTTTTCCCGGTAAATACACGTCCAGCAATACCAGATCCGGCGTGAATTTCTGAAGACAATCCTGTGCCTTCTGGACGGTGTCTGCTTTACATACCACATCCAAGTTGTCCATACGCTCAATAAACTGTTGATTGAGCTCAGCAACCATGGGATCATCCTCCACAATGAGTACCTTCATTCACTCGTCACCTCCAATGTACAGGGCAACTCTACATAGATGCTTGTTCCCAGGCCAGGTTGGCTATCAATTTCAATGATGCCCTGGTGATTATCCACCATGGTTTTAACCAGATTCAAACCGTAACCCCTGTCTTCTCCTTTAGTTGAGAAGCCATGCTCAAATATTCTGTTTTGCATTTCAGCATCAATCCCCATGCCATTATCTTTCACTTTCAAAATAAACACGTTTCCCTCACACTCATAATTCAATTTTAATTCAATTTTGCCTGGTTGCTTTTTTTGTAAAATGGAGTCTATTGCGTTGTCAAAAAAATTGCCCAATATGTGTATGACATCATGGACAATGTCCTGCATCTCTAGATTAGTGACGTTCGAGCCTTCTTCCAATAGAACCGAAATATTTTGCTCTCGTGCTTCGTTGATTTTTCCCATAATAAAACCTGCTAATGCCGGAACTTTAATTCTCTCTGTTAGAAAGCCTACTTCATTTTGATACCGGTGATTTAGCTGCTGAATATACTGACTGACCTCTTCATATTTCCTCATCTCAATCAGTCCGGAGATCACGTGCATTTTGTTCATAAACTCATGCGTCTGCCCACGAAGAGAGTTAATATAATATTTGGTGCCACTTAACTGATTGCTAAGATGAATCATCTCGGATTGGTCGCGCAGCGTAGCCACTGCCCCAAAAAACTCATTTTCTACATGTATAGGGGTTACTGTCGCAATGACTTCTATACCGTTCACATAAAATGAGCGGTCCTTGATCTTCTTCTTGTCATCAAACACTTTCTTGAAGAGCACGTTATAAAAATTGGTATCGATCTGCTCGCCAATCGGGGCCTTCTTGTCTTGATTAGCTAGTTGGTACTTGGCCTGAGCTTCCTTGTTCATGAGCATAATTTTTTTGTCAGCCGAAATAGCTATGATTCCTTCAGCGACCTCATTTTCAATAATTACTTTTTCACGTAATCGTGTTGCTATCTCTTGTGGTTCAAGCCCAAATAAAATCGTTTTGATTTTTTGCGCCAGAATGATTGCCCCCAGAACTCCACTAAAGAGTCCCAGCATCAGTCCTCCAAAAATGGTATACTGCGCCTGCATCAAATCATGATTTAGCGTTCTCATGGTCAAGCCTACACATACAATGCCAATGACCTCATTCTGCTGATTAACTATCGGCGTAAAATAACGATAGCCTTGGCCTAAAATACCGATATTCTCAGAAAAATGTCCCTGACCGGATAGCGCTTTTCTCGCATCATTCAAATCAGAGAACGGCTTGCCAATCATGGTTTCATTTGGATGGGATAGCCGAATTAAATCATGGTTCAGTATGACTACAAAATCCACATTAACGTTATGCATGACTCCAAGCGCGTAGTCCTGGATCTGCTTTACAGGAACGCCCCGCTCAACATTACGAATCACATCGTTGTCACTGGCAACCACCTTGGCAACACCCGAGAGTTTTTCCTTCGTATTATCAAAATGCTTGTTAATCACGAAATTGCGAATGAGAAGCAAGGATATAATCAAGGAAATAATAATAACTAAAACAACCAGAATAATAATCATCAATTGTAGTGAAACTTTGAATTGTCGTCTCGGTTTCGATTTATCTTTTAACCGCAATCCTATCACCCAGCTTCTTTATCAAGCTCTCCATTGAGAAGAAGAGTCTATCTTGCCCCTATAATCCCTTTTTATTCGACATTGTTTGACAAATTACCTTCTTATTTTACAAGCTTTACGCGCCCCATTGGTGATTAACACAGCCTTTGCCTGAAATAAACAATATGCTGAATAAGGAAAGGTCAATTCTCCATAATAAGGACGTATACCTAACGAAAAGGAGGATAACGGATGATTGACAATCTCGAAAGCAATTACGACTGCGCTCATGCAGGACAAGACCTTCATCAGCTCAAGCAGGAGCTTGCCGCGCTTCAGGCACAAGGTGCCAACGACCAAGCATCTAAGGAAGCCATTCATCGGCTGGAAAATCAAATTTCGTTCATCTTGAACAAATGCGATATTAATCATTAATCGGGTCTGGCTGGTTCGGAAAAATAAAATACAAAACCGGCTTGCCTTAGAAGACAAGCCGGTTTTGTATGCTTAAGTTTATGCACAAACGAGTCCAAAATTCACAAAATTCCTCGTATCTCATCCAGCGACTGTACCTTTTCCTGCTGCATCCATTGTTCCAGACCATATACTAGCTCAGCCCCTGCATGTAAATGGACAAAATTATACGTTCCTACCTGAATGGCGGCGGCCCCTGCCATGGTGAACTCAATAATGTCCTCCACCGAGCTAATCCCGCCCATCCCGATCACGGGAATCGATACCGCCTGCGCCACCTGGTGAACCATACGCAAGGCAATCGGCTTGATTGCCGGGCCGGAAAGACCTGCATACGTGTTGGCGAACACACTACGGCGCCGGTGTATATCTATTTTCATTGCAGAAAATGTATTGATCAGCGAAACGCCGTCCGCGCCTTCTTCCTCGCACATAACCGCCATCTGCGTGATGTTCTCTGCATTGGGAGACAGCTTGACAACTAGCGGAAGCGCCGTCACATTGCGCACCTGACGCACAACCTCCCGTGCTACCTCCGTCTGGATACCAAATTGCATTCCACCCTGCTTCACATTGGGACATGATATGTTCAATTCCAGCATATCAACGCCTCTACGGTTCATTGTACGGCGTTTTTGCGCATTTTCCGTAATCATAGCTACGGCCTGTACGTACTCCTCCAGATTGGAGCCGCCTACATTGGCAATAATAGCCGTATTCCAACGAGTCATGTCATCCAGTTCATCCTTCAAAAAAGCCGCCACACCCGGATTTTCCAGTCCTACACTATTCAGCATGCCTGATGCTGTCTCATGTATTCGTTGCCCCGTATTCCCTGCCTTCGGATGAAGGGTTAGTCCCTTGCCGACGATGCCGCCGAGTAGCTCAGGAGAATAAAATTCCGCATACTCACGCCCGAACCCAAACGTACCGGACGCCATGATAATCGGGTTTTTGAACGGTACACCTGCTATATTACATGCCATGGAGATCATCAAACTCCACCTCCTCCACCGGGAATACAGGCCCTTCCTTACATACCCTCCGATTGCCTCCACGGGTACGCATGGTGCAGCCCAAACATGCGCCAATACCACAGGCCATGTGTCTTTCTGTTGAAATATATAAACGGGACGATGTACCCGCCGTTTTCAGCGCGAGTGCTTGCAGCATCGGAGTGGGCCCACAAGAAAACATATTCGCATAGCGAGCCGGATCTACCTGTTCGACGATGCTTCCCCCTACCTTAACTTGCACAGATGCCGCCACGGCCTCGAACGCTTCAACCCCAAAAGCTTGCTGTGCAAACCCCAGATAAACGTCTGCATGCGGGTAATATTTTGCAGCTAATAACAATGGGGCTGTACCCATGCCTCCGCCGATTAAAGCTAAACTGCCCTCGACCTGCGGAAACCCGTTTCCGAAAGGTCCTTCCAACTGAATCTCCTGACCAGGCTGTAACTGGGAAAATAGATTGGTCCCCTCTCCAACAACCCGGTATAAAAAGGAAATGCTTTCTTCCCCGATATCATAAATGCTGATGGGTCTGGGCAGGAGTGGGTAACCATTCCCGCTGCGCAGCATGTAGAACTGACCCATTTTCCCTTTAAATTTGCCCTCTATCTTCATTACATAAATGCCCGGAACGAGCGCCACATTTGAAATTACGTTAGCCATATAACCCCTCCACTAACCACTCACTATAACGTAAAAGCAGCAACTAATACGTGACTATTTTCACATTTACAGTTGGCGTTTTGTTCCATAGCTTATGTATAAAAAAAGCGTACTCCTGTTAGAGAGTACGCTTGTGCATTTTAGCTAATCGCTTCGCGTTCCGCATTACGGCTGTTGTTGGCATCTTTGCGAATTTGCTTGCTGCGTAGCTGTCCGCAGGCCGCATCAATGTCAACTCCGTGCTCCAGCCGAACACTACAGCTAATGCCTTGTTTTTTCAGAACATCATAGAAGCCAGTGATCGACTCCGACTCACTCCGCTGATATTGACTATGCTCATCCACCGGATTGTACGGAATCAGGTTCACGTTCGCCAGATTACGGCGATGGCCCACCAGCTCAGCCAGTTCGAGCGCATGCTCCTTACCGTCATTAACATCCTTCAGGAGGATGTACTCTAGCGTAATCCGACGATTGGTTTTGTCCAAATAATAATCAATCGCCTGCATGAGCTTCTCAATCGGGATCGCCCGATTGATCTTCATAATGCGGGTACGAATCTCATTATTCGGAGCATGGAGGGAGATCGCAAGGTTGACGTGCAGATCCGAATCTGCAAATTCAATGATTTTATCAGCAAGACCACTGGTGGACACAGTAATATGCCGTGGCCCAATCGCCAGTCCTTTGTGATCCTTAATGACCCGAATGAAATCGGACAGGTTCACAAAATTATCAAACGGTTCGCCAATGCCCATTACTACGACATGACTAACCCGGTCGCCCGGACGTTCCTGGTCCAGATACAGCTGCACCTTCATGATTTGTCCTACAATTTCACCACTGGAAAGGTCACGACTCTTCTTCAACAATCCGCTCGCACAGAAGCTGCATCCAATGTTGCAGCCCACCTGTGTTGTCACACATACGGAAAGCCCAAACTTGTGCCGCATCAGTACCGTCTCTATTAGATTACCATCCTGCAAGCGGAACAAAAACTTGACCGTCCCGTCTGCTGATTGTTGCTTCACGTGCTCTTCCAGGGTTTCGATAGAGAAGTGCTCTGCCAACAGGCGAGTACAATCCTCATGAACCTCCGTCATCGCCGCAAAATCAGTAATCCGTTTGCGGTACAATGCGTCCCATACCTGCAATGCCCGAGATTTTTTATGTCCATGCTCCATGAGCCATGCTGCCAATTGGTCTAGCGTTAATCCATAAATGGATTCCTTTTTCATGTTCGATCCTCTTTTCACAAACGTTAAAATTCGTATTTCTATATATAAACCCTAGCCATCACGACTCGTCTCAACTATCATTGCATCATAGCATGTTTGAGCGCTCTGCGCTATTCAAACACTTCTTTTATTGTCCCAAATTTTAATTATGAACACAAGGGGGCAGGCTGATGAAATCCTGTCCAATAACAGCACGCAAAGACAGGATGATGGACACCGTGAATGATATGATTACAACCAAGGAAGGTGATGGGGTTGGAATGGTTGGTTCGGATCAAGAACGCACTTGATCTAATGGAAGAGAGAATGCAGCAGCCCCTCGATATCGATGAAATTGCAAAGGCGGCCTACTCGTCTCCCTTTCATTTTCAACGGATGTTTTATATGCTGACTGGCGTTACGGTAGCAGAATATGTGCGCAAACGTCGATTGACCCTGGCTGCTCAGGAGTTGAGTCTTTCTACCACCAAAGTACTGGATGTTGCGTTCAAATACGGATATGATTCCCCCGAATCTTTTTCTAAAGCGTTCCGAAAGGTACACGGTATTTCTCCCTCTGAGGCCAGAAACCCGGGAGTGAACCTGAAAGCCTTTCCGCGCATCACCTTCCACCTATCGCTGAAGGGAGACCAGGAAATGGATTATAAAATTGTAGAGAAGGCGGCCTTTACGGTCATTGGGAAGTCCATTCAAGTTACTACTAAAAACGGTGATAATCTTCGGGAAATCCCAAAATTCTGGGATCAGCTTAACGCAGATGGCACATCAGATCGCATTCATGCCTTGGGGACAGGCGACGATATACTCGGTATATGTCTGGACATGAAGCATGGTGAGGAGACGTTTAGCTACCTTATCGCCGCAGAGGGTAACGAAGACGTAGCAACCTCGAACGGATTAGAAGCCAGAACCATCCCGGCTGCAACCTGGGCCGTGTTTACATCCATCGGCCCTATGCCGCACTCGATCCAGAAGGTATGGCAAAGAATTTACCAGGAATGGTTCCCTGCCAGCAATTATGAGCATTCAGGCGGTCCCGAGCTGGAAGTGTATACTATGGGGGACGCTCATGCAGAGGACTACCGAAGTGAAGTATGGATTCCGATTACGAAAAAATAAACATTCGAACCGGCTGCCTACTGCAGTCGGTTTGATATCGTATGCTCAGGACAATTGTCCAAGCTCCTTTTTTAACACAGAATATAGCTTTGAGCTTGCCAGCTTCAGCGGTGCCTCGGTTGCTTTACACAGAAGACCAAGGGTCATATCGATCAGGCTGCCGCTTAATTCCCTGACCACTGTTCCTGCCGGGACAGGATCGACCAGAATTTGTGGCACCAGGGCAATCCCCAATTCGCATTCCACATAAGATTTCAGTGCTGTCATGCTGCCAATTTCCATCGTGTCTAGCATGGTTATTCCATGTTCCTTCATGACCATTTCAAGTTTGCGCCGATAAGGACAGATAGACGACGTAATAAGTAGTCGGTGCCCTTGTAAATCTACAGGTTCAATGTACTCCTTTTGTGCAAGAGGGTGCTGTTCAGGCATCAAAACTACAAAGTTCTCCTTAAATAAAGGTTCAAAATATAGCGCTGAGCCCAAATCCGGAGCAGAGCATAATGCGATGTCCACATCCCCTTGGAGAATACGCTCGCTTAATGTAGGGGTATTCCCAAACTCCACAGAAACCCGAATGAGAGGATAATGGGTTAAAAATTGTTTTAAAATTTCAGGTAGACGATAACTGGCAGTTGGTTCGGTCACTCCTATACGAATGTCACCTGCGGTTCCCCTTTGCAGGTTCTCCATATTTTCCTGCAATTGCTCCATATCTTTTACAATGTGCAGACTTTGTTCATAAAACATCCTGCCTGCTGCAGTTAGCTTTATTTTCTTGCCCCGTTCAATCAGTTGAACTCCTAGATCGGATTCCAGCTTCTGTATTTGCATCGTCACGGTGGATTGTACATAATTCAGCGCTTCCGCTGCACGCATAAAACTCCCGTAATTCACAATCATCTGAAATGTTTTAAGTGCTTTAATATCCATTCTCTTACTCCCAAGTCGCTTGTTTAATTCAATTTTATTGAATTCAAAATTCATTTAATTCAATTATACAAAATATAATACATTCTCTACAATGATCTATATCAGTTTGTATTATTTGGGTCACACAAAACTAGCGAGTTGGATAAGGAGCGAATATACATGAATTTATATCAAAAAGTAGCACTGGTTACAGGTGGCGGCACAGGAATTGGGAGAGCGATATGTATGGAGCTGGCGGACCGAAAGACTACAGTCGTCGTAAACTATTCCCGCTCTAAAGACGATGCAGAGGAAACTGTACGTAGGATACTTGAGCAGGGAGGACGTGCAATTGCATTACAAGCAGATGTTTCCCGAGATCAGGAAGTTCGAGCGATGATCGAGCAGATTGTTCAGCAATACGGCACAGTTGATGTGCTGGTGAATAACGCCAGCATTACACATCATATTCCGATGGACGATCTAGAGGCCGTTACAGAAGAAGTGTGGAATGATCTCTTGGATGTCAATGTGAAGGGCATGTTTTACTGTGCCAGAGCTGTAGCTCCTTATATGAAGCATAGTCAACAAGGAGCTATCGTCAATCTGGGGAGTATAGCTGGACATACAGGGCTAGGTTCCTCACTACCCTATGCAGTATCCAAAGCAGCCGTCCACGGGCTGACCAAGTCGTTAGCACGTTCACTGGCACCTGATATTCGAGTTAATTGTATCGTGCCAGGCGCGGTGGCGACCAGATGGTGGGCAGGTAGGGAAGAACAAATGAAACAACTGGCTCCTCATCTGCTGCTACAGCGCATTTCCACGCCTGAAGATATTGCCAGCATGGTCTGCTCTGCCCTCGAACAGGAAGCCATGACAGGCCAGATGATTACGGTAGACAGCGGACAAACGCTATAAAGATGCTGAGCTTCTAGGTAAAAAACAAGCCGCCTTCTTAGGCAGAAGGTGGCTGTTGAGCTATCGTATACCGTCGTTAACTACGTTTTTGCCTAATGATGTTCCCACACTTGTACCCTTCACAAATTTAACAAATAAATAGCGAACAAGTGGCCCTACAATGCAGAGCTGTAGAGGAAGAGCAAACACAATATTCTTAACAACTAAAGACAAGTAATTTTTAAATAATGAGCCTCCCGAAAGACTATTAAAAAAGTAAGCCGTTCCCAAACCATAAAGTGACATACTAAGAACCATACCCATGACCATACAACATGAAAGGGATAGAATTACAAATATCTTTTTGGTTTTGTCGTACGGTAATGAGAAGGCTATCTTCTTGGCTACGGGACCGACAATACATAATTCCAATACGAAAGCAGTAATAAAACATAAAATAAATTGAAGAAGCATTGCTTTTAGAGATATGGTGCCAATCAAGCCATTTGTATATAGATTATACAATGTCATGAAAACGACCATCCCCAAGCACATCATTAAACCAAAATAAAAATTTTCTTTCTTCGTTGTTGGCAATTCCATCGTCCCTTCTTTTGCTTTGCTAATTATATAAATAGTCCAACCCCTCACATAAGTGAACAATCTGTGAACGCTTCGATAAGTACCTGCTTCAGAACACAAAAAAGGCATCGTTCATTCAACGATACCTTGCATGTTTCAGTTATATTCCTCAATGATCTGCTTTTAAATCTAAGCCAAATCTCTTCAGCTCAATAAAAATACCTTCCAGGCGCTTCCCTTTTTCCGTTAACGAATATTCAACCCGCGGGGGAACCTCCGGATAAACCTTTCTTTCTAATAGACCGTTGTCTTCGAGCTCCCTTAGGCGCAGAGAAAGCGTCTTGGGACTAATTCCTTTCATGGATTTCTGAAGCTGGCTGAATCTCAGTGTTCCTTCGATCAGAAGGTCACGAATAATTAAAAAGGTCCATTTGGTTCCGATTAAATCAAGCGTTTGGGCAATAGGGCACGGCTGACCTGGTATTCCTTTCGTCAATTCAATAGGTTCTGGGACATGCATAGGAACTCCCTCCACAAAAAAATCTTCTAAACCCAATGGTATCACAATAGTTCCCTTTAGGAAACTATATGAATTAAATATCACTACTTCCATAAATGAACTTAATACATATACAATATCGTCGTAGCCAATAACGTTTTCTCTACTACGAGGAGGTGAAGAGTTGAAAAATATATTAATCATTAATGGTCACCAAAAGTATGACTCTTCTGAAGGAAATCTGAACCAAACATTGATGGACCATATGGTGCGTCTCTTAAGCGAAGAGAACAAAGTTAAGACAACGTCTGTTCAGAATGGTTATACCATCAGCGAGGAACAGGAAAAATTTATCTGGTCGGATGTGGTCATTTACCAAACACCTATCTATTGGTTCAGTGTTCCTGGATTATTAAAAACCTATATGGATGAGGTCTATGCTTACGGTGTATTCTTTACGGGTTCTCGCACATATGGGAGCGGAGGTTTATTAACCAACAAGAAATATATGTTCTCGACGACCTGGAATGCTCCAGAAAAAGCTTTTAATGATCCAACTCAATTTTTTAAGGGCAATGGCCTAGAGGCGGCACTCCGTCATTTGCATTCTGCACATGCATTTCTCGGTATGGAGCCCTTAAAAAGCTTTGCATGCTACGACGTCATTAAAAACCCAAATATATCTCAGTTTATTACTGATCTCGCAGTTCATTTGAAAGGCGTATTCCAAGAGTAACAAATCCAGCTAAACTATAGGAGGGATTCATTTGCAAAACCAAAAGATTGTGATTATAGGTGGAAGTTCAGGCATTGGTTTAGAAACAGCTAAGCAAATCATTTCGTTAGGAGGAGAAGTGATTATTGCCAGCCGCTCGGAAGGTAAATTGCACAAGGCCAAAGAGATGCTGGGCCCTCGTGCAACAATATATGTGCTGGACACGACAGATAAGCAGCAGGTAAAGTCTTTCTTCGAAAAAGTGGGCTCCTATGACCATCTTGTAGTGAGCGCAGCAGAAACATCAGGTGGATCATTCCTTCAATCGGAAACGACAGATGCCCGCAAACTATTCGAAAATAAGTTCTGGGGCCAGTATTATGCAGCTAAATATGGGTCCTCCCAACTCTCAACCCAAGGTTCCATTACCTTATTTTCAGGAGTGGTGGCATACAAACCGATGGTTGGGTCCTCAGCGCTTGGGGCTGTGAATGCAGCAGTTTCGAATCTTGGTCAGACTTTGGCGTTAGAGCTTGCTCCTATTCGCGTGAATGTCGTCTCCCCTGGCATTATTGATACACCTTCCCGCAGTAAAATGCCTGAAAACACGCGTAATCAATTCTATGGTACGGTGGCGAATAGGCTTCCTGTGAAACGAGTTGGACTTGCGGAGGATGTGGCACGAGGCGTACTTTATTTGATTGAAAATCAGTTTGTGACCGGGACAGTCCTCCATGTGGATGGCGGGCACATTTTAACATAAAAGCTTTGGCTAAGATCGATCAGTCATACAACAAAAGGAGGAGAACGCTCCCGCACCTCTGCTTGGGCATTCTCCTCCTTATCTTATTCATAATTGATTTAAAACACTTTATTCTAATGACGCTGAATACGACGTTTGTTTCTCAAAATGTTGCGAATCATCTTATGATTAGGGAGCTGCCTGAATAACATATGTCCTGGATGCGGATTGGCCTCAATAATCCAGATTTGGCCGCTCTTCTCAATAGCAAGATCGATGCCCAGCTCGCGAACCGGATGATTTTTATCAATCGTGTCGGCAATGATTCTAGAAAGCTCAATGACCTGGTCCAAAATCTCTTTCATTTTCGCTCTGTCATTTTTAAAAACCCTTAAAAGCACTTTGGACAACGGCGCCGCATGTCCTCCCTTCCGATAGTTGGTAACGACCTTTTGAGGTGCAGCGACACGGCCAGTTATCCCTGAAATGACCCATTCCGATTCCGGCTTCTGCATATACACTCTGGCATCAAAAATCGAACCTTTGTACTTGGCTAACTTGAGTCCTTGCTGTACCAAATAACGACGATGAGGTCTCCGGTAGCTTCTAATGGCTCTTCTTACGGCGTGGGATCTAACAACTTTGCGACTGGAGCCGCAACGAACCTCATATCTCCTCCCTACCTTTTTCGCACGTATGATGCCGGTTCCTCCACTCCCATAATT
The DNA here is from genome assembly GCF_050482105.1 of Paenibacillus jamilae. GTDB lineage: Bacteria > Bacillota > Bacilli > Paenibacillales > Paenibacillaceae > Paenibacillus > Paenibacillus jamilae_B. Next base: position 285,542 of record NZ_JBCNHI010000003.1, read on the forward strand.
AGGCTTGATGAACACTGTGCGATAAGTATCCAGCATCCGTAAAGTCCTTGCATTCGTAATCCAGCGGGTTTCAGGCAAGTGCGAGCATAAAATGGGATGTTGTTGCATTTCCTTGTATTGAATCATCTTTCCAATGGGCACGAATATCCCTCGATTCTGTTGGGTTTTTGCACACACTACATGAATATGCATCTATATTCTATCTTGGTAACGGCGAATGCCACAGTTTGCTATGGAAGAGGCAAATCTCCTATTTTCTCTACGCCAAGTCTTCTTTGATTTCAAGAGAGAGAGATGAACAGTGTGTTTTTACATGACGTGATTATTGCAAATACCTATAAATTTGATTCCAATAATATATTGGACCAATAACAACTCTAGATATATGATGTATTAAAAATAACACGAGGAGGAACGATAACGTGTCTGTTTATGATTTTCAAGCAACCTCAATTAACGGGAATCTGATTGAATTGTCAGACTATAGAGGTAAGGTTCTCCTTATTGTAAACACTGCCAGCATGTGTAGCTTCTCCAGCCAATTCACTGATCTGCAAAAGCTTTATGAAAGACGGAGGGAACAAGGTTTTGAAATCCTTGCTTTTCCTTGTAACCAATTCAATGGAAAAGAGCCGGGTAGCAATTCGGAGGTTCAGGGAATTTGTCAAATTAAGCATGGAGTAACCTTCCCACTATTTGAGAAGACGGACGTAAGAGGCTCATCCCTTCATCCTTTATTTCAGTATCTGACCCAACAGGCACCGTTTCAAGGCTTCGATACCCCTACCAAAGACGGCCAATGGATGGACGATTTCTTGCAGGAGAAATATCCAGAAATATACGTTGGCGACGGTATCAAGTGGAACTTTTCCAAATTCCTGATTGATCGCGACGGCTATGTAACAGCCAGATTTGAAGTAACAACGCCAATCTGTACTATTGATCCTGTCATCGAATCGCTATTGTAGTTTTCCTGGTCACTTCTTTAGATTCTTTTAAAAAAAGAGTATCAAATGACAAAAACGCATATTTGTCATTTGATACTCTTTGTGTTATCCTGACCTCAAGGAGGTGACTCACACGGTAACCCTACCGTGTCTCTATGGAAAAATCCTCAGATATTCTGACCAAGGAACAGATTCTTATTGCGACAGAAGACACACTTAGACGTTTTGGTGTAGCCAAAAGCTCCGTGACTGATGTTGCCAAAGTGTTAGGAGTTAGTCACGGCACCATTTACCGACACTTTAAAAGTAAAGCCGAGCTTCTTGAAGGTGTGACCGAGAAATGGCTAGATGAAAAGATTATTAATCCGTTAACGGAGATATGTCAGGATTCCTCTGTGCTGGGAACACCGCATTTAAAACGATATATACAGACCTTGGTCGAACTTAAACAGTATTATGCCCGTGATGACGAGGAAATGTTCGAGATGTATACCCGAGTTACCGAGCAAGCTGCGGATTTAATCGACCAGCATATCACCCACATTGTGGATCAGCTCACTGATATTATTGTGCGCGGTGGCATCACAGCAGATCAACCGACCCAGCTGGCGCGTACGCTTTTCTATGCCACAGCTCGTTTTCATCATCCCGCTCATGCTTACGAATGGAAGAGCCCGGTGATTGATCAGGAGTTCTCGGAAGTGTGGATGCTTTTAGAAAAAGGAATCTCTTAAAAAATATTAGGAAAGAGGGATTAGCACTTATGAAGCATTTGGAAGGGAAAATAGCAATTATCACTGGCTCCTCCAGAGGAATTGGACGTGCCATTGCCGAGCAGCTTGCTGATCTAGGTGCTAGTGTAGTCGTCAATTATGCCAACAGTCCGGACAGAGCTAAAGAAGTGGTAGCGGGCATTTCTCAAAAAGGCGGAAAGGCCATAGCTCTCCATGCTGACCTGAGCAAGCTGAGCGATATTGAAGCCTTATTTACAAATACGATTGCTGAATTCGGTAGAGTGGATATTCTGGTTAATAACGCCGGGCTGATGATTACCCAGCCGGTGGCTGAGGTGACCGAAGCTGATTTTGACCAACAATTCGCACTGAACGTAAAGGGTACCTTCTTTGCCTGTCAGCAAGCGATGAAATATATGGAGAACTGTGGGAGAATTGTGAATCTGTCCACGTCTGTGATCGGACAAATGTTCCCAGCTTATAGCGTATATGCAGGTACGAAAGGCGCGGTGGAGCAGTTTACCCGTCAGCTGGCGAAAGAGTTCGGAAGCAGACAAATTACAATTAATGCGGTGGCTCCCGGCCCTGTCAACACAGAGCTTTTTCAAGCAGGAAAAACAGAGCAGCAGATCGAAGGCTTGAAGAAAATGAATGCTATGGGACGTCTCGGTGAACCGGAAGATATCGCTGATGTGATTGAGTTTCTGGTCAGCGCTAAATCGCAATGGGTTACCGGGCAGACGATCCGCGTCAATGGCGGGTTCATCTAAAAGCTGGAATACATGAAATGGAGGCTATACACGTTCATGATATTACACAAAGGCGAGACCTTATTTCGACAAGGGGAAACTGGCCCTTTATATCACTTAAAGAGCGGCTTGTTAAAAATTATCCGAGTCCATGAGGACGGCTCGCAAATTTTAGTTAATGTAATTGTGCCCGATGAGACCATCCCGCACCACTCCCTTATCAGTCCCAATCCCTATTATGGTACCGCGATGGCGCTGGTCACCTCTGAGGTTGAGGTGCTGTCGCAAAAAGAATGGTACCTGAAGCTGGAGCAAGACCCGGCTCAATGCCGGGCAATCGCTTTGCAGCTACAGGATAAGCTGCGCATGATGCAGCAACGAATTGACCAGCTCACGGAGGTATCGCCTGCCGAGAAGCTTCGGAAGCTTCAACGCTGGTTCCACTCCTACATCGCACCCGCTACGTTAACAGACGTACTGACGCAGGAGGAAATCGGACAGTTCATCGGGCTACGCCGGGAGACGATTAACCGGCTATTGCGTGCTTCAGGCGCTCCATCTGCGAAAGATGGTGACGATAATGCATCTCGATGAGTCTAAACCACTCTCCCGCATTCAACGCGCCAAATCCGGGATGAGGAGAAGTAGACGACCCTGTTGATTTCTCAACGGTTGGCTCAACCTCTCTCATTTTACGGATCACCACGTTTAATCCCTCTACAATCTCTTCTTTGCTTGTCGGTTGGGGGGGAGTATACTGCGGAGATGGTGGGACTTGGATACGTATGGGTGGATAGCTTCCCAAGTTAAATGCAGTTGTGCCCGCCTCCGTTTTAGTCCCTTTTTCCCCATTAGACTGTAGACAAAGCTCTATGTTCCTAAGATGCATATAAAGAGCAGAGTTCACCAAATGAAGATACATTTGTCCAAGCGACCATTGTCCCTCCTGTGGTGTGTACTGCAATTGCTCCAGGGTAAAGCTGTCCAATTCAACAAGATAGTGCTGTGCCGTTTCTTCAAAACGCTGCAATGTTTCACTTGTATTCATATAGTAAATGCCCCTCTCTATCAAAGTAGCTTTACTATACAAAAATGCTACTGACAGCATTATGTCAGTAGCATTTTAGCATTTTTTCCACTTCCGCACGGACGCGCTTGCGAAGAGATTCAGGCTCCACCACCACCACATCTGCGCCCCACCCAAGTATCCATGACAGTATTTCCTCTGGGTGTCTAACACGGAGAAACACATGGATTCCATCCTCACGCTCCTCCATGGACTCCATATAAAAATGGTTTGCTTCCTTTATTTTATCTACAATACCCGAACGGGCCTGGATGTGAACATTTACATGGCGATCATCGGTTTGCTTATAATCCTGCAAATTAAAATCATGAGGCAGCTGATAATTGTCCTCCAGCATGATCAGCTCGTCCATACGGGACAAACGGAAATGGCGCAGCTGGTGCCGCAATTCGCATTGCCCAATCAAAACCCATGAACCATGAAGCAGTACAAGACCATAGGGTGCAACCACACGCACACTTTGGCGATTCCCATCAGCCTCTGGCAATTTTTTGGAGTAGCCAAACCGAACCTTCCGTTTATTTAGTACAGCGAGGCGCAGCGTTTCCAAATACGTTTTCTCTCTAGGATCTGTCCCTTTACCCACCGCCAGCAGTCTAATGGTCGTCCGCACCTGAGAAACTTCCCTGCGGACGTCCTCTGGTAAAATAGCTTCGATTTTCCTACGTGAAGCCTGTGCTTTAATGCCATAGTCTGTATCAAATTTTTGTTCGACAAAATCTGTCCCGATTAGCAGCGCAACAGCTTCCTCTACAGTAAAGCTTACAGGGGGCAAGAAGTACCCCTCCATCAGGGAATATCCGATACCCGGTGCTCCTACAATCGGCACGCCCGATTCGCTGAGAGCCTGAATATCTCGATAGATGGTTCTCACACTTGTTTCAAAAATCGCCGCTAAATCCTCGGCCCGTAAAATATCCTTACGTTGTAACTCTAGCAAGATGGCCAGCATCCGGTCGGTTTTGTTCATACTACATCGCTCCGTCTTTAACAGGATCTGCGTGCACGAATATAAAAGAGCAATAAGGGCAGTGCACCACTGCGGCTTATTGCTCTTTTATCATAAAGCAGTTGCTTCTTTATTTAAAAAACACCTTTTCCACGTTATATTTGGCCTTTTGCGAATTGATGATGTAGGTTTCATAAATTTCACGATCTACCGCATCCTCCACAATACAGACCTCAATAATCGCCACTTCGTTCCGATAAGCCTTGATCGGAGACACGTTATCTTCAAAATGCTTTTTGATTCTTGGTCTTAGCTTTCTTGCTTTACCAACGAACAGCAATTCCTCCTGTGCGTTGTAGAACATAAAGATACCAGCCTTATCTCTAGGGATTAGGTGGAAATCTGTAAAACCATAAATATGGCTGAGCTCAGGGTTAACCTGTTTGGTAATTGTGATATCCGGAATTGGAATCGTAATATTAATCACTGTGTCACTTCCTCATTCTATATAGGTGTAAATATTACCACAAAGATGAAGGTAACACCATTCCATAAAATTATAGAGTGTCCCCCGGTACAGGCTTCATCGTTCTCTTCGCCATTCTGTCGAGTGCCCAGACAAGTCCCCCCACGGCAAGAGTGGCGATGACCGCCATAATTGCGGTTCCGCCGACATGCAGTAGCAGCACGGGAACCCACAGCAGTCCGAGTATACGATGGATGGTTCGCATCCACTTGTTACGTACTTTATTAATATAGAAGCCGTACCCGGAGATAGCCAGTATAATAGCAAAGGCCGCCAGTCCGGAAAAGGTTTTGTGATCTTGGAATTTGGTAATCAAGAAATAGACACCGTGAATGACAATAAGAAGCAAGGTCACCCAACCCAGCAGTTTATGCAGAGAGTGAAACAACTTCCCGACCTTTCGAACCAACATTGACGGTGATCTCAGCTTCTTCTTAAACCAGAACCAAGAGAAAGTGGCTGCCCCAAAGAATACGGAGATGGTTCCCAAGGTTTTAAATATTTCCCCATTGCCCCCGCCTCCTTTTCCACCAGGGTGTCCGCCCATGTGCCCTGGTACATTGCCTCCCGGAGGTCGCATGCCAGGCTTGCCGCCGGAAACCGAGGACATGTAGTAATAGTAGATTACGAGTAGAGCTGCTACCGTAACTGCGATGATTGCCGGAATCCAAACCGTCTTTTTCATTTTCTTTTTCATTCGTTATGCATCCTCCCCGGGAAAATTGCCTTGATTGTACCCGGTCAAGCTGAAAATAAGATTAAAGTTGGCTGAAAGTATTCCTTTTCAGAGTATATAAAATCTTACAATGATAACAATGTATACATAAATTGTAATCAAAGAGGTGTTTGAAAAATGAAACAAGATGAAAATCATGTCACCTTTCCGCAATTTCCAGAATCCTATTGGTTAGCTTCAACTGACATCCCCAGTTTTCCCAAGCTCAGTGAAGATATTCAGGTAGATGTTGCCATTGTAGGTGCAGGGATCACTGGGATTACCACTGCTTATTTACTTTCTAAAAAAGGACTAAACGTCGCAGTCGTGGATGCAGGGCGGATACTTCATGGAACGACGGGCCACACAACCGCCAAAATTACCGCTCAGCATGATTTGATCTACAGCGAGTTTCTCTCGCATTTTGGCAAGGAGAAAACCCGGCTCTATTACGAAGCCAACCGCGATGCTCTTCAATTTATCAGAGAAACGGTAGACGAGTATCATATTGATTGCCAATTTACAGAAGAAGATGCCTACGTTTATACATGTGCTGATACGTATGTAGAAAAAGTCGCCGACGAATATAAAGCTTACAAGGAGCTTGGCATCCCAGGGCGTTATGTCGAACAAACGCCTCTGCCCTTTTCAACTAAAGCGGCTGTTATGATGGAAAATCAAGCTCAGTTCAATCCGATTCCTTTCTTAAGGTATTTGGCAAATCAAGTCATCCGCCAAGGCGGGAAGATTTATGAGCAAACCACTGTTGTTGGTGTAGGTCAAGGAACTCCCTCCATTATTAATACAAGCGACGGATATAAGATTACCTGCAGCCATGTCGTATCCTGCTCTCATTTTCCGTTCAATGATCCCAACAGTCTTTATTTTGCGCGATTGCATGCCGAGCGGTCTTATGTACTCGCGGTCAAGACGGACAAAGCCTATCCGGGTGGTATGTACCTAAGTGCGGAAAACCCAAAACGTTCGCTTCGCTCCGTACGAATCAACGGTGAACCGATAGTCATCATCGGTGGCGAAGGCCACAAAACAGGGCAAGGAATCTGCACATTTCAGTACTATGAAGCTTTAGAAAAATTCGCAGAGCAAACCTTTGGATTAAAGGAAATCACCTATCGCTGGTCGGCCCAAGACTTGTATTCGTTAGACAAGCTCCCTTATATCGGGCAGGAACTATCCGATGCTCCTAACATCCTCGTGGCTACGGGCTATAGAAAATGGGGGATGACCACAAGTGTCGCAGCGGCTTTATTAAATACGAATCTGATTACCAAAAAGGAGAGCCCGTATCAGGAACTTTTCTCCCCTTCAAGATTTCATGCAGACCCTGACATTAAAACATTTGTAACCCAAAATGCGAATGTGGCGAAACACTTGATCGCCGGGAAGCTCGAAATCAGCTATAAAAAAGCTGAAGAACTCCAGCAAGACGAAGGGGCAGTCGTCCGGGTGAATGGCAAAAGAGCAGGCGCTTACCGAGACTCACAAGGAACACTACATCTAGTGGACACAACATGCACTCATTTGGGCTGCGAAGTCGATTGGAACGAGGCAGAAAGAACATGGGATTGCCCCTGTCATGGCTCACGCTTCTCATATCATGGCGAAGTAATTGAAGGACCTGCCAAAAAATCACTTGGCAAGGTTGAAGCCGAATAGCACGATCTTTTCGGAATAAACCTAGTGACGCTGGACAACATACCTGTGAGATACATAAAAAGAAAGGAGATCCTATGATAAGCCAACAGCCTACATTAGCGGCGCACGAGTCCCTAGAAATCCACGAAGCGCTTAACTTCAAAACGTTATGTTTAGCCAAGTCCAAATTAATGCAAGGCCTCGTATTCGATCAGGAGCTAAAGGATTTAATGGAAAAAGATGTGCAGCAATCTATACAGGCTATTGCCGATTTGCAGGCAATCTATGCTAGAGCACCGTTTCAAACGGCTGTTCCTGACTTCCGCCCAACACCAATTTTAAATTGAGGTGAATGATGTGACGTCTAACCAGACCCAGTCGGCCAAAATGGATTATGTAGACCCAAAAAACTCATTAAATATGCCGGAAATGGCAGATATGACATTTGCAATGGATTTTCTGATTCGCGTCAAGGAAGGAGTTCGGAATACGGCAGTAGCTTTGACAGAAACCGTCTCTACCGATGCCAGAACCCTATTGCGTGATCAACTGCAACAAGGCATCGCGCTTCATCAGGAGATTACCGATCTTATGGTACGAAAAAAATGGTTCCACCCCTATGATCTGCAAAAGCAATATCAATTGGATCAACTGTCAGCCAATAAGACGGTAGACATTAGCAAGGTGAAACTGTTCCCAGACGATACTACCCGCAAAGGTATGTTTGACCGCACGCCGGACGAACATATGGGAGGAAACCAGGCATGAAGGCGGTGACCTACCAAGGTATCAAAAATGTTGTCGTTAAAGACGTTCCTGACCCACATATTCAAAAAGCCGACGATGCGATTGTCAGACTGACGACAACCGCCATTTGTGGTTCAGATTTGCACCTGATTCATGGAATGATTCCGAACTTACAAGAGAATTTTGTAATTGGGCATGAGCCGATGGGTGTTGTAGAAGAGGTCGGCCGCGGCGTGACCCACTTGAAAAAGGGAGATCGTGTAATCATCCCGTTCAACATCGCGTGCGGTGAGTGCTTTTACTGTAAAAACCAGCTGGAAAGCCAATGTGATCATTCGAATGAAAATGGAGAAATGGGTGCTTTTTTCGGCTATTCCGGAACAACCGGTGGATATCCAGGTGGACAAGCTGAATATTTACGTGTGCCTTTTGCCAACTTCACTCACTTCAAAATTCCGGAGAGTTGCGAACATTCTGATGAAAAACTTTGCCTGATCGCTGATGCCATGACCACTGCATTCTGGAGCGTCGATAACGCCGGAGTGAAGGCTGGGGATACTGTCATTGTTATTGGCTGTGGGCCTGTAGGTCTGTTGGCGCAGAAATTCGCCTGGTTCAAAGGGGCACACCGAGTGATTGCAGCAGACTATCTGGATTATCGTCTACAACACGCGAAGCGCACCAATCACGTAGAGGTCGTTAATGTGGAATCGCAAGAAAACGTCGGCAACTACCTCAAGGAGATAACCAAAGGAGGCGCGGACGTGGTTATTGACTGCTCCGGCATGAGCGGCAAAATGTCTCCACTGGAATCCTTAGCTTCCGGTCTTAAACTTCAGGGTGGAGCTTTGGGAGGCTTAGTCATAGCTACACAGGCTGTCCGCAAAGGCGGGACCATTCAAGTTACCGGAGTATATGGCGGACGATATAACGGTTTTCCTCTGGGGGACATTTTTCAGCGAAATGTTAATTTGCGTACGGGACAGGCTCCCGTTATTCACTATATGTCTTATATGTATGAACTGATAGATACGGGGAAGGTTGACCCTGGGGACGTGGTCACACACGTTATTCCACTAAGCGACGCCAAACATGGATATGAAATTTTCGATACCAGACAAGACAATTGCATCAAAGTCGTACTTAAACCTTAACTATATATTGGATTGGAGGTACATGTCGTATGGTGTATGGCCTGCACGAAACACTTGAAGTCCATGAATTGTCAGCATTCAAAACAGTGTGTCTCACCAAATCCAAAACAATGCAAGCATTGATCTCTGATCCAGTTCTCAAAGCTATTTTGCAACAGGATATTGACCTAACAGCACGGCAATTACAAGAGCTGGGTAGCGTTTTAGATCAAGCCTCGCCACCACAGGAGGTGAAACAATGAACACACTCCTGGAGCATTTGACTGGATTGAATATTTTAACAGACCAAGTGATTGCTGCCGATTTTTTAAACACCGCCAAAAGCGGTGTGAGAAATTACGCTATGGCCGTAATGGAAGCGGGAACTCCAGAAATTAAGGCTATGCTTACAAAACAACTGGATGAAGCTATCGATACACATGAGCAAATTGCAACGTACATGATTGAACGCGGCTGGTATCACCCATGGAACGTAAGCGAGCAGCTATCGATGGATTTACAAAATATCAATACTGCATTGCAAGCTCCTGTTTTGTAAAAGGATGCCTTCGGCATTATACGATGCACGTTCCTGCTGATCTATGAAATCGCTAAAGCCGTCTTTACGTCGATTCGCGTAAAGACGGCTGTAGCGTTGATCCCGTAATTCTCGTTATTCCGCTTGCCAATTTGGCATCCGCTCAGCCGGGTAACGAAGGCCCGCAGCCATTCCTTTGGGGATGATGGCGTTAATAGACTCCATTTCCTCTGCGGACAAATCCACATTCACTGCTCCTGCATTTTCCTCTAAATATGTGACCCGTTTGGTGCCGGGAATCGGTACAATTCCCTCCTGTGCAAGCAGCCAGGCCAAAGCAAGCTGAGAAGGCTTAACTCCCTTTTGAGCCGCAAGATCCTTAACATGCTGCACGAGATCCAGATTCTTTTGGAAATTCTCAGGCTGGAAACGCGGCACCGTGCGACGGAAATCATCTTCTGCAAAATCATCAAACTTCTGAATTTGCCCACTCAAAAATCCGCGTCCCAGTGGACTGTAGGCCACAAATTCGATGCCCAACTCCTTACATGTCGGTATCACTTCATCTTCCGCTTCCCTGCTCCATAAGGAGTATTCTGTCTGCAACGCTGTAATCGGGTGTACCTTGTGAGCACGTCTGATCAGTGCAGGAGACGCCTCGGATAACCCCAGATAGCGGACTTTGCCCGCTTGAACCAGCTCACTCATCGCCCCTACTGTTTCTTCAATAGGCACATTCGGATCGACCCGGTGCTGGTAGTACAAATCAATCACATCTACTCCCAGTCTTTGCAGACTGCGATCACATGCCTCTTTTACATACTCAGGACGACCGCTGACACCCAGGAATCCCCCATCCTCTCCACGCATAATGGAGAATTTGGTAGCCAACACTACCTCATTCCGGTGGCTCTGCAGGACTTGACTGATCAGCTCTTCATTTTTTCCTACACCGTAGACATCTGCTGTATCCCAGAAGTTGATCCCCAGCTCCAACGCACGCTGAAGCGTTCTAATCGATTCCTGATCATCCAACTCACCATAATACTCGGACATTCCCATGCAGCCCAGGCCCAGAGCAGATACTTGAAGGTCGCTGTTACCTAATTGCTTCTTTTCCAATTTTATCACTCCTAAATTGTCAGAATAGTTACGTATTCCCTAATGACCACGTCACACCCAGTATGTTACTACTTAAAGTTAACTTTAAGTCAAGTGGTGTCTTGTATACGCTATTTCAAATTTTTTTTAGGAAAATTTAATTTCAGGGTTGTAAGAGGCCGCTGTAAATTTCCTATATATATGAGAAACGAATTATCGCGCGAGATTCCGTTTCAAAATCATCCAATTGGAGGTTTAACATGCCAGCAAACTACTCTTACACCAAAACGTCCGATGGTTTCCATGTAATCATCACACCAGCTTCGAATATTCAAAATAAAAATATTCGAAGCCGGATCACGCAGCAAACCGATTATGGAATTAATGGAGGCTTCTTTAATCCCATCAGCACAACCAAGGCGCCGACCGAATGTTTGTCTATCGCGGTCACACCTAATAATACCCATGATACGAAGGCAAATGCCAAAGGAAACAGCCGTGGTACGGCATTTATCTACACAGATAGCAACAAAACAAAAATGGGAATTGTCCGTGCTTCAAGCGTAACGGATCTCAAAAAACAAATGGGGACTTCACTTGCGTATAAGTCTATTATTAGCGGCGGCAGCTTGTCGCTGAAGAAAGAGGAAGAAGCATGGCTTAAGGATTTAAAAGATATTGAAAAATTTGATTTGAACGGAACGTTGCGATACACCGATTCCACCGGTCGAACTGGCCTGGGCTTCAAAGTCGTAAATAATGTTTGGCAGGTCTACCTGGTCGTTCATGAAAATGCAACGCTAAAACAACTTCGCAATTATTTTATTAAACAGGATTGCTTTGAAGCCATTCTTCTGGATGGTGGAGGCTCGTCCGGTATTCAAGTCAAAAACTCTGCAGGCACTATGGTTAAGTATGAGCAAACACGTTATATCTACAACATGGTAAAACTCATTAATATCACCTAAGCCTTATGATATAACGTGCTTTTATAGGAGTAAGGAGGCCTATCGGCCTCCTCTACAAATCATCCAGCACAACAATTTCCAATGCCAGGAAAACAGGTGTTACAGGGTACACATAAGAAACTTCAATCGGTTGCCCCGCTTGTAATTGTGCTGGATTGATTAATTGCCTCCGCTGACCATCCATCTGCTTATAAATATGTGTATCTGGGATAGATATATAGACTGATTGGATAGGTTTTTCCGTTGGATCATCACTTTGGGGTAGTTCTTTAGCAAATTGAACAGGCCGTTCAAATCGGATCAAATAGTCCATGGTAGGGGCTGCTAAGGGTTGTTCTACTTCTTTTTCAATCCTTTCAATACTTTCGATCTTGGCACGCCCTGTATATACTGTTGTACTTTCCAGACGATCCAAGTCAAAAATAGATTGAACCACCGCCCCATTAGATTTGTTAACCGGCGTAGCCGATTCTTTTGTAGAACATGCAGGCAGTAAAGCTGCCGCAAGCAAGGCAAAAACAAGAGCAGAAGCTCTATTTTTCATCAGTGATCCTCCCTATCTGGTTTATAGAGTATGTTCACTGTTAAGACGTGGGCAGGAACAATTTGGTTGCTTTAATCTGTATTTATCTATTACATTCTGAAAGGTGTGCAATTATATGTTAAAAAAATTCGCTTTAACAGCTCTCGCTGCTTCAACACTTCTAGTGGGGAGCTCCATTACAGCAAGTGCCGACCCTGCAAATTACGACGATTTGCTTTCAGCAGGGACTACTAACGCTTACCTGGCTATGGAAGATGGATCTTCATTTTACGCAACGGGAAGTAACGGCAATGGCAAGCTCGGTGTAGGCGATGGCGGTGGAAATAACAAAACAAGTCCGATGCAAGCAAATGTATCTGACATCGCTATGATTGATGCTGGTGATTTGCACTCAACCTTGCTCAAAAAGGACGGAACCATCTGGTCTTGGGGTTTTGCAAGCTACGGCGAACTAGGGACAGGGAACAAGCGGGATACGGCAAGAGTCCCTGTCAAAAACAAATACATTGATCATGTTAAGGAAGTGAGAGCCGGGGGTCAGTTTACACTCGCCCTCAAAAATGACGGCACGGTGTGGGCCTACGGCGAAAATAATTTTGGCCAACTGGGCATTGGCACAAAAGGAGCTTCCGCCTTTTCCGTTAAGCCCGTTCAGGTTCAAGGCTTAGAAGATATTGTAGCCATTGACGCTGGTGATAGCTTTGGTGCGGCTCTAGACAAAAACAATCAGTTATGGGTATGGGGACGTGGCTTTGACGGCGCTCTGGGACAGGATGATAAAGAGAACCAACTTACCCCTGTTCAATATCGAATTGATGATATCAAAACCTTTACCGCTGGAGCTGACCGCATTTATGTATTAACGAATAGCGGAGAAGTATACGCTTCCGGTAGCAATACTTCTGGTAAGCTGGGGGATGGAACCTCTACCTTTAGAAGATCACCCGTATTGATCAATATTTCCGATGTAAATAGACTGAAGGCAGGTAAAACCCAAACTTTCGCGCTGAAAAATGACGGCACTCTTTGGGGCTGGGGAACCAATAATGAAGGGCAAGTAGGTGACGGGACCGATGTATTTTCGATTAAGGTCCCGACTCAGGTTGTAGATGAGATGAATACACCTCTGACCGATGTAGTCGCATTCAGTGCAGCAGGAACCCACTCCCATGCTTTGACAGCCGATGGAACAGTCTGGTCCTGGGGATTTAACAGAAATGGTGAACTGGGAATTGGCAATACCAAGCAGCAAAATGCTGCCACTAAAACCAACTTCCCTAATCCATTTTCAAAGTAAATAATATCTTTAGTATATTGTTCAAGGAATACGCATAGTCTCTTATGATTATCGAATTCAAAAGAGCAACAAGTAGCAGTTCATCGACTCTACTTGTTGCTTTTTATGTTCACATTTATGAGCTTGAGGTTCTTAATTACATCCAAACTATTGTTATGTATGAACAGAAGCGCTTCGCGGCTTCTGAAAGACGGCGAGAAAATTCATTTACAGAGCTAAAGCCTCTTCCGTGATCTTTTTAATATCAATGGATGAAGGCGTTTCTTCCTTAACCATATCTGGCAGGATATTTTCCAAAAAATATTCAACGCATTTCAAATTAATATTTTTGATTTTTACAAGCGCATTGCGATACATCACGACAAATTCCTTTTCGGTATTCCCCCGCTGAAGCTCGGCAAACGCTTCATACACCTGATCCATTTTATCTGCAACCTCTAAAATTAAACCTTCGACAGAATCATCTTTACCTTCCCTTAGCTGTTTGCGGAAGATTGCTTTAAAATCCTCGGGAATATTCTCTTCAATAAAATACTCAATCATACCTTCCTCGACCTGCTGGATTAATAGCCGGAGTTCCTTGGAGGAATGCTTAACAGGCGTTTTAATATCTCCAATAAAAATCTCCCCGTAATCATGACTGCTGGTAATCTCGTATAGCTTTTTCCAGTCAATATTGACGCCGTTTCTCTCTTCGATATCAGCTAGCGTTTTGGCATATTGTACTACTTTCCAAGAATGAGCCGATACACTATGTTCCTCAAATTTAAACTTGCCTGGACAACGAATAATTCTTTCCAACTCATTTAGCGATCGAAAATAGGTGTGAATTCCCATCCATGCATCCATCCTTTAAACGATATGACATCGTAGATATAAACCAACTATAACCCTCAACTATTAACAGCAGATTATCGCAATATCAAGTTGGCTCAACCGCATATAGCACATACACAAATTTTACTATACACTTTATATAAAAATGTAAAAAGTGGTGAAATTATTGTTCACAATCTTGCTGATTGAAGATGATGAAACTTTGTTCCATGAAATAAAGGACAGGTTAACTCAATGGGCCTATGATGTGCATGGCATCCAGGATTTTAGTAAAGTATTTCAAGAATTCACAACGATAAAGCCTGATCTGGTCGTCATTGATATTCAGTTGCCGAAATTTGATGGTTTTCACTGGTGTCGAATGATTCGATCCCACTCTAATGTCCCAATCATCTTCTTATCATCGCGGGATCATCCTACAGATATAGTGATGTCAATGCAGCTTGGAGCGGACGATTTTATCCAAAAACCCTTCCATTTTGATGTACTGATTGCAAAATTGCAGGCGACGCTTCGCCGCGTATACAATTACAATACAGAGCCCATTTCCCTCAAAACATGGTGTGGAGCCACGGTCGATTATGAAAAGAATATCGTGACCCATAAGGCTGGTTCCATCGAATTAACCAAGAACGAAATTTATATACTAAAGCTGCTGATTGAGCAAAAAAACAAAATTGTCTCTCGGGAGGAATTAATTAAAAGCCTATGGGATGATGAACGTTTTGTCAGCGATAACACCCTGACCGTCAACTTGAATCGCCTGCGAAAAAAGCTGGATGAGCTGGACTTGGGCCGTTTTATTGAAACGAAGGTGGGGCAAGGCTATATGGCCATAGAAGAGGCATCTGCCTATGATTAATAAATATTTGAAAGAAAGACGGAGCTGGATTCTACTATTTGTATGCCAACAGATGCTGATTCTCCTCATCGCATATGTGGATACGGCAATTCCGTTGGCGCCAATTCTCTATGTCGTCTTCTTATCTATGTTGGTATTCCTGGTTTTTTTGATCGTCCGCTATCCCCGAGAAACCAGGTTCTATAGGGCTTTGGAAGAATGGGAAGGTCCTCTCCAATTAACCGGCATGGGCGAACCCGATAGTCCGTTTGAGCGTATCATTGAACACAAAATTATGCACCAGACCGAACGACTACAACAGATCATCTCACAAAATCAATGGACCCTGGAACAGGAAAAGGATGAGCTATTATCCTGGATTCATGAGGTGAAAACACCTTTAACCGCTATGCATTTGATGATTGAGCGATTGGATGACAAATCCCTTAGGTCTCAGCTAACCTATGAATGGCTGCGAATTCATTTACTGCTGGACCAGCAATTGCATCAGAAGCGCATATCTTTTATTGAGAACGATTTGTATGTTGAGCAAGTAGATCTAAAATCTCTGGTTTTTAAAGAGATCAAAGCATTACAGTCATGGTGCATCCAAAAGGGGATCGGTTTTGACATCCAACTTGAGCAAATGGAAGTGCTGAGTGATGCCAAATGGCTGGCTTTTATCATCAGACAGCTCCTAACCAATGCCATCAAATATAGCGATGCCAGTGATATTATCATTCACAGCTATGAACATAAGGATCGAATACAACTTGAGGTTCAAGACTTTGGACGCGGGATTGATCCGAAGGATATACCTCGTATTTTCGAGAAAGGTTTTACATCCACCACCCAACACGCTGATCATACTTCAACAGGCATGGGGTTATATTTGACGAAAAAGGCAGCACAGTCCTTGCTCATACATATAGATGTGCACTCCCAACCGAACGCGGGTACGACCTTCACTTTGATTTTCCCCAAACGGAATGATTTCGTGAGTACGGTGAGCATGTGACAGAGATGTCACATGCTTTTATATATTGTTCGCCCAACCAAAGGAAAAACAACAGCCCAATTTTTATAATAAGGCTACAAGAACAATAAGGAGTGCATGGAAGTGAATATTTTAGAAGCTTATAAGATTCATAAAAGCTATGGCAATAAGCAAAATATGCAGGAGGTTTTGAAGGGAATAGATATCCTTATTGAAGAAGGGGAATTTGTCAGTATTATGGGAGCCTCCGGTTCAGGTAAAACTACACTGCTAAATGTCCTCTCCTCTATTGATAAAGTGAGTCACGGCTCCATTAAAATCAATGACATCGAAATGACGAAAATGAAAGAAAAACAACTGGCTGAATTCCGCAAACAGCATTTAGGCTTTATTTTTCAAGAGTATAATCTGCTGGATACGCTCACCGTGAAGGAGAATATCCTTTTGCCCCTATCTATTACCAAAACGCCTAAAAAAGAGGCCAACCGAAGATTCCAAGAGGTGGCTACAGAACTGGGGATTTATGAGCTCAAGGACAAGTATCCCAATGAAATCTCAGGCGGACAGAAACAGCGTACATCTGCGGCTAGAGCATTTATTCATGAGCCTACAATTATTTTTGCCGATGAGCCTACGGGTGCGCTTGACTCGAAATCGGCTTCCGATCTATTAAACAAGCTGGGGCAGCTGAATCAAAAGCGTAGGGCTACAATTATTATGGTTACGCATGATCCTGTTGCAGCCAGCCATTGCAGCCGAGTCATTTTTATTAAGGATGGGCAAATGTATACTCAGCTTCATAAAGGCATGCAGGATAGACATAGCTTCTTCCAGGACATCATGAAAACCCAAGCGGTCTTAGGCGGGGTTCAACATGAACATTAATCTACTTATTCTAAAAAATCTGAAAAAAAACCTGAGCAATTATTATCTTTATGTTTTTGCTCTCATTTTCAGTGTTGCGCTCTATTTCGCCTTCGTCACATTACAGTACGATCCCTCCATGGATGAAGTAAAGGGCTCTGTTAAAGGCGTAGCTTCCATACGGGCAGCTTCCGTTTTACTGGTCGCTATTGTCTGCATTTTCCTTATGTATGCTAATAATATTTTTATAAAAAGACGAAGTAAAGAAATTGGCTTATTTCAATTGATCGGGATGACTAAAAGTAAAATTTTTCGCATTCTAAGTGCTGAAAACTTTATTTTATACTTCGGTTCTCTATTCATTGGTATTGGAGTTGGGTTTTCCTTTTCCAAATTAGTGATTATGATCTTATTTAAGACGACAGGGGTTGAAGCCATTGCCACTCTATATTTCTCTAACCAAGCGCTGACTCAAACACTCACTGTTTTTGTTGTTATTTACTTGCTGATCATGGTCGTGAATTACTCTTTTATCAAGAGACAGAGTATCTTGTCCCTATTTCGAGTGACCTCCACCACCGAAGGGAAAATCAAAAAAATAACGATCTTTGAGATGATCATCGGGATCATCGGCATCTCACTTATCGCATTAGGCTACTATGTTTCCTCCAGATTATTTGGTGGAGACTTTACATCCATGAATGAATTATTTATGGCTATGGTGTTTATTTTGGGCTCTGTCATCATCGGAACATTTCTTTTTTATAAAGGGTCTATCCGCTTTATTTCCAATATCATCAGAAAAAGCAAAGGCGGCTACTTAAACATTCATGAGGTACTGTCTCTCTCATCTATCATGTTCCGCATGAAATCCAACGCTCTGTTGCTGACCATTATTACAACCGTATCGGCTCTCGCCATTGGGTTACTATCCTTAAGCTATATCACCTATTACTCTGCCGATCAAGCAGCCGAGGACAATGTACCTTCCCATTTTGCTATGACCAATGTACCGGATGCAGAGAAATTCAAGACTTTACTTCATAAGCATGATATAAAGTATCGAGAAAAGAAAATTGAAGTGATCCAAGTCAGTGTAAACACAGCGCAAATCATGGACACCCCTGTGGAAGATCTCAATGTCGATGCCGACTCCATGACACTGCCTGTCATTAGCGATCAATCTGTAGAGGGTACGGATGTGGCTCCAGGCCAGACAATTTTAACAGGCTATAATGATTTTTTACAGAAATTCATGTCCTTAAAAGACTTTGGTCCATTAGATTTGAAGGGGAAAACAGAAGTCATCCATCAACAGTATTTGGGTCTAAAAAAGGATTATGTCATTCCGTACTATTTTGCAGCCGGGGGACTACCCACTGTCATTGTGGACGAAACCATCTTTGAGCGGTTAAAGAAAGATGTAAATCCAGAGATTCAAAAGAAGTCATCCTTGTATATTGGCATTGATATGCTGGATGCAGCACAGATTGAAGAAGGCGATCGCCTCTTTGCAGCTGCGCATTTTAATGATCAACAAACATCCCGCCTTGAAATGAGCAGCGATCAGAAGAGAACTATGGGAGTGATCATGTTTGTCGTTGGCTTTTTGGGACTGACCTTCCTCATTACATCAGGCTGCATCCTTTATTTTAAGCAGATGGACGAGAGCGAAGACGAAAAGGCCAATTATACTGTGTTGAGAAAGTTAGGCTTCACCCAGAGTGACTTGCTGCGAGGCATTAAAATCAAACAGTTCTTTAACTTCGGCATTCCGTTAGTAATCGGCCTATCACACAGCTATTTCGCCGTCCAATCTGGCTGGTTCTTGTTTGGAACCGAAATTTGGATGCCTATGATCCTCGTGATGGTGCTATACACTGCCTTATACTCCATTTTCGGGGTGCTATCCATTCTGTATTATAAAAAGGTCATTAAATCTGCATTATAAGTGGCAAAAATCCCAAAAGCCCCTGGCAAAAGTGCCAGGGGCTTTTCCAAATATTTGAGCATTTTCGTTCCTGTGTGTACAATAAAATAACTATCATCGTAACCCCAAAGGGGGAGAGCTTATTTTATTATTAATCATCAATGGCATCGGCATCATAGCGAATATTATACTCGGTGCCTTTATAGGCGTGGCTATATTTATGGGAATCGTTTTTTTCCTGATTGGCTTGCCTGAGTTTAAAAAATCGCCGAAACTTACGAAAAAGGCTAAAAAAGACGTCACTTATATTATGTCAACACTATTAACTCTGCTTATATTCGTAGTTATTGTTTCTTGGAATATTCATACTTCAGGCGACCTGTTTCTTGAAGGCCCACTAACACCGCAGATGAAGCTTCTCTGGGGGCAAAAGGTATTGATTCTGGGGTTGGCAGAAGGTCTATGGGCTGTTATCACCCTAAAATGGCTGTTGCCCATCTTTTTTGATCCGGTGGATCTCAGTAAGAAGCAAATCCTTGTTTTAGTGAGCGGGATTGCATTTAGTGTGATTTCAGGGATCTATGCCATACTTGAAGCAAGCTAAAAAGTCTCGTTCTTGTCTGTTAAGGACAGGAAGAGCGAGACTTTGTTTATTGATAGCTTCCCTCTAGAGAGACTCGTGTGAATGCTTAACGCAAAGGCTCAAATCCCTCTGCTTGCTTCAGAATCTGCTCAATTTTCGCGCAGGTCTCCGGTTGCAAGGCCACCTCGACTGCTTTCACATTTTCTTCGATTTGTGCCGGTTTAGTGGCCCCAATCAGTGCAGCGCTGATCCCCGGTTCTCTTAGAATCCAGGCAAGCGCGAGTTGTGACAGGGTGACACCCAAGTCCTTCGCCAGCTGATCCAGCTCTTGAACACAGTTCAGGACGGTATCGTTCATGTAACTGCTGATGACGTTATTGACAGACGCATCAGCTCCGCGGCTACCTGTAGGTATGGGCTGTCCTGGCTTGTATTTACCTGTGAGGATGCCTTGGGCCAGAGGCGAAAATACAATTTGGCCGATGCCTACCTGCCCGGATACGGGAAGTACCTCATGCTCGATATAACGCTCGAACATATTATAGATCGGCTGGTTGGCAATCAGCGGGCGCAGATTCAGCCGTTTTCCGATACCATAGGCGTCCGTGAGCTGGGCGGCACTCCATTCACTGACCGCAGCATACAAGATTTTTCCTTGAGCCTGAAGATCATCTAGCGCCCGCAGCGTCTCTTCCAACGGAGTGTCTGGATCATAACGATGGCAAAAGTAAATGTCGATATAATCTGTGCCGAGGCGCTTCAAACTCGCCTCACATTGCTCCATAATGTGCTTGCGTGACAGTCCCCTGTCATTGGGACCGGAATCCATAGGGAAGTATACCTTGGTAGAAAGCACATAGCTCTCTCTGCGATAAGGCTTCAAAGCGGCTCCCATAGCCTTCTCGCCTTCTCCACAGTTATACGCGTTCGCGGTATCAAAGAAATTGATTCCAAGTTCCATGGCTTTCGCAATACAGGCATGAGCTGCTTCCTGTTCGGCGGCTGTACCGTACGTCAACCAGCTCCCCAGACCGATTTCACTAATTTTAAGACCGCTGTTGCCTACATTTCTATATCTCATATCTACTCCTTCTTTCCTAAGAAGCTCGCATTTTTATATATTTTAGCATGTAAACCCTTTCATTAAAACAAATAATAAAGGACTCATGGAGTTACATGAAGAACATCCACCACCCTACATGTTTAGGGTAGTAGATGTTTATCGCCTCATCATCTCAAACCATGCCTACATGCTTCCTTCAGGGAAGAGCGCATCATATGCAGGACAAGGCAATTTGTCGAGAAACTCCTGAAGCTGCTTCGGCTTATTTTTGTAAATATCCTTTAGGGACGTTCCATTATAAATATTACCGATGACCACAGGATGACAAAGTTCACAGATCAGGATATCCCCGTTCCCGTGAAGATGGAGCTGCTTCTTACCGTCAACACAGTTGGAAAAATACACTCCTGGCTGCTCCTTGAAGCCCAGTGCCTCAGCAAAACGGTCCATACAGGTGAAATACAGCACGGTATCGTCCTTTTTATGTGCAATCAGGTCATGAACGGAACGGATCAGTGCTTCCTTGGTGGAAATGGCGTTCCAATTTGTATGATCCATCACGATACTGTTTTGAATTTCGTGGATGCGCACACCGAGTTCGTATACTTTTTCACTGATCGCTGGCATGTTGTTCTGCGTCTCTTCAAATAGCAACGTCTCCAGCACCGTTTCCAGCTTGGCTTCAGTACATAACCGAATATTTTGAACGATTTTCTCATACATACGAGGGTGAACATGATAATAGGCTGCATATTTATCGGCATCCGTGAAGTTAAAGGAGATATGAATATTGGAAAGCCCTGCGTCACGCAGCTTCTCAATTCGTTCAGGGCTGAGCAAACTCGCATTGGTATTAAGCTGGGTAGCGATCCCCTTGCTTGAACAGTGAGCCACGATGTCCAGACAATCGTCATACTTTAAGGTAACTTCGCCTCCGGACAGTCGCACACGTTTTAACGTTGGAATGTCATCAATAATACTCTTGACCTCTTTACTGCTAATGCATTGTCCGTCATTCCGCTGATATGCACAGCAGTAATCACACTTGAAGTTGCAATTAGAGGTGACTCCGACCTCCAGCCCCTCTAGCTCATATAGGCCCGGCTTCTCCAGCTCAAGTGCTTTATATTTATTCTCTATACTCACTTTCTTATTGTCCTCCCGATCTCAGGCTTGTGTCTTGAATTCCCTTGAAATTATACAGAACAGGAGCGGTTTATAGATATGACATTGGTAACGGCGGAAGTTTTAGAGCAGAAAATGACTATCTAAACCATCATAATAAAGGTCATCCTTCACATTTATGTGCAAAGGACGACCTTTATTAGATAAACGGAATATTTTATAATTCCAGATAATTTGATATAAATTTTCGAAGTTCAAGATCATATAATTTATGTAAGTTAATATTGTGTCTTTGATCCTAGGCTTCTTAAACTAATTAATAAACATTCACAGTCATTGATCCTTTTACATTCCCTTTTACCCGCACTCGATAATCTTTACCGTCCATATGCTCCCAATGTAGATAAGATGTACTACCCACATCAGCTGTTTTAGTCATACTATTGCTTCCATACCATCCTCCAGCCCAAGAGTCATAATACCCCATTCCTAAATCATAAGTTGAATTACTACCAGTATTCCTAGAGCTTGTTGAAATAACCTGAATACTCTCGCCGTTGCTCAATGGAATATTACGTGGAATTTGATAATGAGTAGTTACTTCATAATTTGCGGACCATTTGAACCCTGTACTTGAAGGTTGCACAGACTGTAAAGTTTTTTCATCATGGAGTGGAGCATTATAAAAAGTGGAGTAGCCATTTTCAGGCCCGTATTGCTGATCTAGTTGCTTTTCATAGTCCGACTCAGCAAAGGCTGCTGACGGAATGAGCACACTCCCTAAAAGAGTTGCTACCAGTACCTTTTTCAAAGCTTTATTCACTAACATAATATCCTCCTTTAAATTGTTTCTTTGATCACATATATTACAATGTCATAGAATATACCAAAAAGGAAGGTGCAATATGGTAAAAAAAGTTATATTCTATCTTGTTGCTGCTATACTACCTGTAGGATTACTCTCTGCATGTGGTCACCCCCAGTCTGTTGATAATCAAGTACCTGCTACTGCCAAGCAAATAAAAAATGAGGACCCCAAAAATGTGGAGATTTCCCAACCTGTTAAAGATTATTTGGAAGCCATAAAAAAGAAAGATAGCAACAAAGCCCTTAGTCTACTCTCTAACAAATCGTCAATTCCTCTAGAAGAATTCCGACAATCTGTTGAAGCAAGTTCAGTATCTTCTTTCACCATGGTTGACAGTAAAAAAATGTCTAATGACACCTATAAAGTCCTTACTCATGTAATACAAAAAGGTGAAGAATACGATATGGTTTTTCTATCCAAAAATAAAGATGGCCAGTGGCTAGTAGAACTAAATACAGATAAATCAAAAGATAATTTAACTTTTGATTAGGTATTACTTCTAGCACACACTCCCCTCCACAATTGTGATCAATATGTGAACTGGGCATAGTTCTCTTTTCCAAATCCATACTGATTATATCTGTTGGTAATGGAGGCGGAAGATCGTGGATAAAAGGATGAATCTGCTTATGTTCAGCGGCGATTATGATAAGGCCATGGCTGGGTTGATTTTAGCTAATACAGCTCGAGAACTGGATGTCGAGGTTACGATGTTTTTTGCATTCTGGGGATTATCACTGGTTCGTGATCCCGACAAAATGACGCTGGAGGACAAGACCATTTACGAGAAACTTATGGATCTGATGACTCCCAAAGGACCTGAAGCCTTACCGCTATCCCATATGAATTTTAGCGGTCTGGGCAAGCTGATGCTGACGGAAATGCTGGAAGACCATGAGGCGCCGAAGCTGATCCATTTCCTGAAAGGAGCCAGGAAGAAAAACGTCAAATTTTATGCCTGCAAGCTATCGGTGGATATTATGGGTTTCAAACCGGAGGAATTCATACCTGAACTGGAAATCATTGAGGCCAAGACGTACCTGAAGGATGCACTCGAATCGGATATGCAGCTTTTTATCTAATATATGCCCATGCCTTATCCTGCTGTTGGATGAGGCTTTTTGTTTTGACTAAATGATGACATTCGCCTATTTTTTTTAACCTATTCCGGCCTACCTACGTACCCTAAGAAGACAGAACGACTTGGGAGGCGCCGTATGCTTATGGCTCGAATTGGAAGTAACAATTGTAGGTATCAGCCTTCTAACGAGGCTTATTTCCAAAAATATCGTGAAAATACAATCGGTTATCACCAGACCTTTGAATCTCCATATGGGCTTAAAAAGCTGATTTATGCGGATTGGGCAGCCAGCGGCCGTCTGTATGGACCCATCGAGTCAAAAATCGCCAATGAATTAGGTCCTTTTGTGGCGAATACACATACGGAGTCTAATTTGACAGGTACTCTGATGACCCAAGCCTATGAAAAAGCGAAACAACTCATTAAAAACCACGTTCATGCCAACGAACATGATATCATTCTATTCGCCGGGTCCGGGATGACAGGTGCGGTGAATAAGCTTCAGCGGCTATTAGGATTGAAAATACATGAAAAATTAAAGCCCCTCTACCCCATCGCTGAAAAAGACCGCCCCCTTATTTTTGTCACTCACATGGAGCACCATTCCAATCATATTTCCTGGGCAGAAACCATTGGAGACGTGGTATGTCTTCCTCCGGGCCCCGCAGGAATGGTCGATCCAGCTCATCTTGAACAACTACTGTATCAATTTCGGCATCGCTCGATCAAGATCGGTGCTTTTACCGCTTGCTCCAATGTTACAGGGTTCGAAGTGCCGATTCACCAGCTATCCCGAAAAATGCATGAGCATGGCGGCGTATGTTTCATTGATTTTTCGGCAAGCGCACCTTATGCGGAGATCAACATGCACCCTACAGATCCCCTCGAGAAGCTGGACGGGATTGTATTTTCTCCTCATAAATTCCTCGGTGGTCCCGGTACAAGCGGCGTTCTCATTATGGATTCACGGCTGTGCCTCAACTATGCTCCCGATCAGCCTGGAGGCGGCACGGTAAGCTGGACCAATCCCTGGGGCGGATACGAGTATAAAAATAGTATTGAGGCCCGTGAGGATGGAGGGACCCCTCCTTTTTTACAGACTGTTCGAGCTGCGCTCTGTATTCAGCTGAAGGAACAAATGGGATACAACCGCATGTTGGAGCGTAAAAAGGAGCTGACCTCATTATTGCTAAAAAGCTTGGGTACCATACCAGGCCTGCATATTTTGGGGGGAAGCAGCCCAGATCGACTGGGAATCGTCTCTTTTATTGTCGGTCATATCCACTATAACCTGATTGTAAAACTACTAAATGATCGATTTGGCATTCAGGTCCGGGGCGGCTGTTCATGTGCAGGCCCCTATGGACATTATTTGCTGGGCATCGATCAGCAAGCATCTAAGCAAATGACAGACCTTATTCATGCGGGAGACCTATCGCGAAAACCAGGCTGGGTGCGTCTATCGCTCCATCCCATGATGACGAATCAGGAAGTCTCCTATATGGCCTCTGCCATACGAGCTATCGTAGAGAACATCATGGCCTGGCAAAAAGATTATACCTATCAACCAGAGTCCAACGAATGGCAATCTATGAATGAACATAACAAAATAGATATCAGCAAATGGTTCAACTTTAGCAATTAAAAGCTCCTGTCCGTTTCCTTCTTTCAAAACTCTCATAAGATACACTGTAAGATTAATATATGAGGAAAGAAGTGATGACAATGGGTCTCAGTTTTCGCAATAGTACCAATGCGGCTATCTATATTGCTTACGCTTATCCGAACTTCAGCTGTAGTCCTGTCAACTATGCCAAGATTGGCTGGTATCGTGTAGATCCTGGGCAGACCAGAGAGGTTTGGAGTGGATATGCCGGTGGCAATACGTTCTATTACTATGCCGAAAGCAGCTTTGGACGCACATGGTCAGGTTCCTATTTTACCCAGCTTCCTAGCCAAGCCTTCCATTGGTGTTGGAACGTAGGATGTACAACCTGTAGAAACTTAGGTATGCGGCGGATTCCTGTCAGTTCAATCTACGAAAGTTACACCATCAACCTGATTACCAGCGCTAGTCAAAGCGCGCCTCAAACTGGGAATACCCGCTTAGCCCTACCTACCAAACAAAGCACAAAAGAATCCTTAATCGTAAGAATACCTAGAACGGCTAAAAAATTAAAACAGGGAAAACCTTTATCATCCAATCGTGTTGCCGTACCCACAAAGCTGAGAAAGAATTGAGGTAGAATTCCTATAAGCAATATTGCAGGAGATTGAAGACAGTACTATGTTTGAGTAAAAGGAGCGACCGTATGCTATGGTCTGCTCCTTTTACGCTTACCTTTTGAAGTAGAACTATTTATTTGCTTTCGGATTCCCACTTGGATATCTCTTCACGCACCCGTGGCGCTACCTCTGTTCCCAATAACTCAATAGCTCTCATGACATCATCATGCGGCATCGTGCCGACGGGCACGTGCAACAGAAAACGTGTAATGCCTACCTGTTTACGGAGATGAATAATTTTCTTGGCAACTGTATCAGGATCGCCTACATATAATGCTCCTTCGATGCTGCGCGCAGCATCGAAGCTGGAACGAGTGTAAGGCCCCCAACCGCGTTCACGCCCAAGCACGTTCATGCTCTGCTGAGTGGAAGGGAAAAACTTTTCTGCTGCAAGCTCGGTGGTTTCTGCGATAAAACCATGTGAGTGGGACGCAACTGGCAGCAGCGATGCATCATGACCTGCGTGCTTAGCTGCCTTTTTGTACAGCTCGACCAATGGTGCAAACTGCATAGGGCTGCCTCCAATAATGGCTAGCACCAACGGTAATCCAAGCAAGCCTGCACGAACCACAGATTCCTGATTACCTCCACTTCCAATCCATACAGGCAAGGGATTTTGCACTGGGCGCGGATACACGCCTAAATTGTTAATCGCTGGCCGATGTCCGCCTTTCCAGGTGACCTTCTCAGATTCCCGTATTTTCAATAACAGCTCCAGCTTTTCATCAAACAACTCATCGTAGTTATCCAGGTCATATCCAAACAACGGAAACGATTCGATAAAAGAACCTCGGCCTGCCATAATTTCAGCTCGTCCATTCGAAATACCATCCAGCGTAGCAAAGTCCTGAAACACACGCACCGGATCATCCGATGAAAGCACCGTAACCGCACTGGTTAGGCGAATCCGTTGGGTCTGCGCTGCTGCAGCAGCCAGTATAACAGCCGGAGCAGATGCAGCATAATCTTTACGATGATGCTCCCCCACGCCGTACACATCCAGTCCTACCTGATCAGCAAGTACAATTTCCTCGACCACCTCACGTATCCGTTGCGCGTGACTGATGACCTCACCGGTTTGGGGATCCGGTGTTGTTTCTACAAATGTACTGATCCCTATCTCCACTTGTCCTACCCCCTATCGTATGTTTCGATCTCACTCGGCTGCTTTCAGAATAAACCATTTTAAAAACCGATATCTTTATATTGAACTTTTTTTACGTCTTTTTCAAGCTCTCCTTTTCTGAGTCTGAAAATCAGGCGAGAGAATTGCCGAAATCCGCGCAGGAAAAGCAGTATCTTTGTCGAATTATGGTATGGAATCAATAAAATTTCCATCCTCACACCATGAGAACAACAAGGAGGTACATACATTTATGGCTTTTGTTATTAATAATTTAAAGGATAACAGCAATGTTGCCATCACTGACCAATTAGGTGGATTCACGGTACTGGAATACATAACAGATTTGAGCTGCACCTCCGTTGCGGAGGCGAAAAACAATTACTATATGAGCAAAAGTAACATGCGCCGCAAGCAGCTCATGATTGAAATCAACAACAGTGAGATTATGATGAAGGCAGGAGCCATGCAATATACCGTAGGCAGCATGGAAATGACTACAGGTGTAAAAGGTGTCGGAGGCTTAATGCGGAACCTGGTGTCCGGCGCTGTGACAGGGACAGGTGCCATTAAGCCGCACTATAGAGGCACAGGTACCATTATGCTGGAGCCTACCTACCAATATATTTGGCTTATTGATGTCGATCATGATGACATTGCCATCGAAGACGGATTGTTTTTAGCTTGCGATACCACGCTGGACATATCCGTCGTTGCCCGCAGTACTCTTTCTTCTGCTGCACTGGGCGGAGAAGGGTTATTTAATTTAAGTGCCCGTGGAAAAGGAGTGCTGGCACTTCAAGCGCCGATTCCTTCAGAAGAAGCAGTCGTTATCGAATTGCAAAATGATGTGCTCAAGGTGGATGGCAACTTTGCCCTTATGTGGTCCAACACCCTCCAGTTCACCGTCGAAAAATCGGGAAAAACCAAAATGGGCTCGGTCGCTTCCGGCGAAGGGCTGGTCAATGTATACAGGGGAACAGGAACCGTATGGCTAGCACCCTTATGACATTTATGTGGGCATGAGCATTGGAAGCCTAATGATGCCAAATGCTAATAAAAAAGGAGAAGCCGAGGCTTCTCCTTTTCCTATCGTCATGGAACTGTACAGTTTCACTGCTATAACTTTAATTCTTTTTGACAAACTCCGATTTTAGCTTCATTGCTCCAAAACCATCGATTTTGCAGTCAATATCGTGATCGCCTTCTACCAAACGGATATTTTTTACTTTGGTGCCGATTTTCAAGACGGAAGAGCTTCCCTTCACTTTAAGGTCTTTAATGACTGTTACAGAGTCACCGTCCTTCAGAATGTTACCATTCGCATCTTTGACGACTTTTATATCTTCGCTGCTTTCAGATTCTGACTCGGCAGACCATTCATGAGCGCACTCCGGGCAAATGAACAGACTGCGGTCCTCATAAGTGTACTCTGAATTACACTCAGGACAGTTTGGCAAATTAGACATGGTATTATGTACTCCATTCGTTTGTATTTCTATTCCAAGTTTACCTTGGAGTTCCCTACAAGTATATTGGATAATCAGCAATGATTCCACTTATGAATATAACTAAACGGATGCTAGCCTTTCTAGGCAGCATCCGTTGTACAATACATTTATGATGCTTGAATTTGCTTGACCAGTTCACTAATCCCTTGGTTTAGCGGTGTAAGGGGACGCTTCAACAGCATCTCTAAATCGTTGCTTGCGATATCCAAGGCTCCTTCGCGAATCGCCTGTTGAATGCCTACCACAATAGGGATGGCACCTTCCGGTACTCCCGCACCGAGCATAATCTCGGCATACGCTGCATCGTCCACTTGCTGTACAGGAACGTCTTTACCCAGGACCTCAGCAAGTATGGCTGCCAACTCTTCTTGGGTAATCGGCTTACCGGAGAGCTCGTATATTGTATTCTCATGCCCTTCGCCAGACAGCACGGCCGCAGCCGCTTGCGCATAATCGGCGCGGGCAGCCCAACCTACCTTACCGGACCCTGCCGACGTTAGCCATGGAGCTCCCGCGAGTACGGATTGGATCGTGCCTGCTTCATTCTCAAGGTACCAATTATTACGCAAGAAGGAATAAGGAATACCCGACTCACGTATGAACTCCTCCGTAATACGATGTACAGGCGCAAGAAATAGAGTGCTGTCAGCGGCATTGGCAGCACTGGTATACGCGATGAAGCCTACTCCCGCACGCACAGCAGCATCAACAGCCGCTTTATGCTGACGAATTCTGGTATCATTATCCCCGTCTGCGGATATAATCAACAGTCGGTCTACACCAGCAAATGCCTGGTCCAGCGTTTCTGGCTTGTCAAAATCGCCATGACGAACGTCAACGCCACGATTACGTAACCCCTCTGCTTTTTCCGGATTTCTTACGCTAACAATAAGATCTTGTGCCGGGACGGATGCAAGCAACGTATCTACGACAATGGAACCCAGTTGCCCCGTTGCTCCTGTTACTGCGATTTTCATACGAAATCCTCCATTCATATTTTTATTTACTTTTATATAGTAACTAAAAATATAACACATGTCTAATTTAGAGTCTAAAGGTATGCTTTTCGGGTAAAGGTTGATAGCCTCACCATCAGACTTTTTCCAAAGAGAGGAGTATGTGTATGAAGAAAGCTATGGTTATTGTCAACCCATCTTCCGGCAAAGAGGAATCCCTGCAACATGTCAGAAACGTAGAAGGAATTCTACGTGAGCAAGGATACGCCGTTACAGTCGAAGAGACGGCTCAAGAACTTGATGCCACCCGTTTTTGCGCCGCGGCATGTCAGGATACTTATGATCTAGTCGTTTCCCTCGGTGGAGATGGCACGCTTCACGAAATCATTAATGGTTTCATGGATCAACCCCATCGTCCACAGCTGGGGGTCATCCCTCTTGGAACGGTCAATGATTTTGCCCGTGCCTTACAAATTCCGCTAAGTCCCGAATTGGCGATCCGTGCACTCACCTCAGCTCGCGTGAAAGCCGTAGATATGGGTCTCCTAAATGGCCGAATGTTTGCCAATGTTGTTGCCACTGGCTCACTTGCCGAATCGCTATCCGCTGTGTCGTCAGACGATAAATCTATGTTTGGCACATTGGCCTACGTTAAAGAAGGTATGAAAGAACTGATCAACCATCCTGTCCATCCGCTTACCATTCGCTACGATGACAAGACTTGGGAAGGCGAATCTCCACTCTTTCTTGCCGCATTAACCAACTCCGTTGGCGGATTCGAGAAACTGGCGCCTGGG
This sequence comes from Paenibacillus jamilae, assembly GCF_050482105.1. Classification (GTDB taxonomy): domain Bacteria; phylum Bacillota; class Bacilli; order Paenibacillales; family Paenibacillaceae; genus Paenibacillus; species Paenibacillus jamilae_B. The sequence continues at coordinate 316,095 of NZ_JBCNHI010000003.1, forward strand.
GCTGCTGTTGATGATGGCCTGCTTCACTGCTTTATTTTCAAAAACCTCAATATATTGAACACGGTAACCGCCAGCATATCCTTATTTTGGGGCAACCTGAAGAATCATAAAGATGTCGTTTACTTTACCGCAAAGCATGTAAGTGTCAGCTCCGCAGCATCGGTCAGTACGAATGTAGATGGGGAGAGAGGGCCGACTTTGCCTATCGAACTTGGTATTTTACCGCGTTATATCGAGGTAATTATACCCGAAGAGGACTAATTAGGGCTGATCCTCAAGCTTGAGGATCATACTCGCTCAGTTTTCCTTCGTAGATCAAATGGAATCGGTCACTTTGCCGAAAATCGTCTGGTGTAATAAGGGCGGGCAACTTGTTCCATATTTTTATGCCGGATCGCTGCAATATTTCCGCGACGAATTGCGAACAAAAATAAGAATTACTGAACTCGACTGGTTCTTTGAGGGCAACGCCAATCAACCCCAGTAAGTTATACATATATTTTTGTCGACTTCGGATAAAAACGTGTAGAACTCTCTTCATTTTTTCGACTTCGCGATTGGTTACTTGAAGCTCGTAGATAACACATGTTGTATTCGGAAATCTGCTGTATGTACCTGTCTTAATATCCTCTTTCACGAAACCACCATCCAGAGGGTTACTGGGGGTCTTTCTCCCGAAGCTGTATAACTCCGAAAGTTCTCGGTTGAAGGAAATGGAGGCGTGATTGTAGGGCGCTCTTGTATAGCTTTTAATGACTCTCGTAAGAAACGTTCCCGTATTCGTAAGCAAGATAAAAACCGATTGATCAGCTACCATTTACGAAATTTCCCCTTATCAAGTTTGAATTATTCCTTCATAATAACATAGGACCCCCTTCATGGAATCCTATTTTGCTATAAGTTGGTGAGTCGCAATGGACAGTTCATTATTAACGTTAACCCTCATTTGTATAGCCTTATTAATCATCCATCTGATTTATATAGTGGTAGTCAAAACACAGCCAAACAAAGACTATGCAGCTATTGGACTTCGCATTAAGACCTGGTGGGGCATGTTCTTTATCTTTTGCCTGGCAACACTTTTCAATCCGATCGTTTCACTGCTTTCCTTGATGGTACTTACTTTCTTTGCGTTAAAAGAATACTTCTCCATGATTAGATCCAGAAAAGCTGACCGCAGATTGTTTTTATGGGCATACTTGGCGATTCCTGTACAGTTTTATTGGATTTATATCGGGTGGTATGGAATGTTTATTGTCTTTATCCCTATCTATGTATTCTTGCTGCTGCCACTCCCTCGATTGATCAATAAAGGAACCGTTGGTTTCTTGCGCAGTGTCAGCTCGACTCAATGGGGACTCATGCTGATGGTTTTTGGACTGAGTCACCTGGCTTATTTTCAGTTTGCTACCCCGCAATACGGAGCGAAACTTGTACTTTTTCTAGTGGTACTGACACAGCTCAATGATGTCGCACACTATCTGGCATCGCTCTATTTCGGCAAGCGGAAAATCGTCCCGACATCCAATCCCAACATCACTTGGGAAGGCTTTGCATTCGCTTTTCCCATAACCATAGCGGCCTCCTATCTAATCTATCCGTACCTGACGCCGTTTGATTTGAAATTTGGGGTTATTTTCGGTATGTTGATTAGCTTGAGCGGTTTCTTCGGGAGCTTAACGGTTTCCGTGCTGAAGCGAGATTTATTAATCGGTGATGATGATAAGTTCGATGCTTTGAAAAAAAGCTACTTAAGCCGGGTGGATAGCTTGACCTACACCTCCCCCGTCTTTTTTCACGTAATTCGTTATTTTTTCGACTTTATGTAGCAATTGTTTCTGCTGCACTCCGCTTCTCACCGTTTTCATTTTAGTGAGCCGGGGTAAGTACTACTGTACCGCAAGCAGTCCTTATCCTAGAAAGCAATCTTGAGGAGGCGTTAGAAATGGCAGAGCACAATCATGTTGTGAATAAGGAAGGCGAAGTGGCACTGAACAAAGTAGATGACGCGTTAAATCGGATAGACGACAGCAAAAAGGATGACATTTTGGGCAGCTTTGATTCGTTCAAAAGTTATTTGAGCGACAAAATTGAAATGGCTCAAAAAATCGGCTTGAATGAAGAAGTGATGGCAAAAGCAGCTGAGAAGATCGCAGGCTATCTGGCAGCCAAGGAAGAACCGCGCAATAGCGAAGAGAAACTTCTTCAGGAATTGTGGAAGGTAGGGGACAAAGAGCAGCAGCACGCGCTTGCTCATATGCTCGTACGCGTGGCTCAATCCTCGTAGAAATATTTAATTGATGAAAAATAATATTTCACTATAAAAGAGCAGTCTATCCTTGGATGAGGATAGACTGCTCTTGCGTTTACTATCGTTGCAGCGCGTCCCTAATTCTGCGCACCCCTTCACGTATTTCGCTTTCATGTAGATGCCCATAGCCCATAAGCAGCCGGTTCCCTTCAAGCTGTACCGCAAACACATTTTGGCTACGGAGACATTTTGGCAAATCCTTTCGGAACGGGAACTGAAACTCTGCTACCAAATGTAGACCAGCCGCTCGGCCGCACACTCGGTAATGTCCTGCAAAGTGCTGCTCAAGGCTATCGAGCAGCACTTGACGACGCTTGGCATATACTTTCTTCATCTTATGTACATGTTTATGAAGGAGTCGCTTCCTTATATACCGACTCAACACAATTTGCTCCAGACTCGCCGTCTGGTAATCTGCCAGTTGCTTTAACCGGATAAAATCAGCGACTCGTGATGGTGGAAGAACAATATAGCCGATCCGCAATGCAGGGAACAGGATTTTGCTAAATGTCCCCACGTATAGCACACGTTCTGGGTCCAGACTTTGCAAGGAGTGAACGGGCGCACCATCATACCGGAATTCACTGTCATAATCATCCTCGAGCAGCAGGCACCCTGTGCGGGCTGCATACTGAATAAGCTCGATCCTCCTCTGAATTGGCAGGATGCCGCCCAAAGGGAACTGGTGCGAAGGTGTCAGATATGCCAGTTTGGGGCATCCTTTTTGCGGCAGATTGGCTGTTATCATTCCCGAATCATCCACAGGCATGCTCCGTAGAGTCGCCCCTGTAGCCGATAGAATGCTTCTTAAATCTTCGTTCGTCGGTTCCTCAACTAGGACTTCATCCCCCACGGACAGCATCAGACGGGTGACAAGCTGAATCGCTTGCACTGCTCCGCTAGTGATTACAATATGTTCTGGCTTTGCTTTCACTCCTCTGGTACGAACCAAATAGTCAGCCAGCTCCCTTCGTAGCTCCAGTTCTCCAGCAGGATCTCCATAACCCAATGCTAGATCGGGAGCCTCTTTGCATACACTCTGAAACAAGTCAGCCCATGATTTGCGCGGGAACAATCCCAGCGCGGGAAGGCCTGTCCGGAAGGAAATGACTGACTCCCCATTTGAACATAGGGCATTCATTGCAGGCTCAGATGCTTCAACAGGCGGTGTAGATACGTAACCCGGCAGGACAGCCCCCTCAGCTACATAGGTACCTGAACCAGGGTGAGCAATGGTCATACCTTCGGCCAGCAGCATTTCATAAGCTTCGAGAATAACATTACGGGAGACATTCAACTGTAAGGCCAGTACCCGAGTGGAAGGAAGCTTATCCCCTGCCTGCAGTTCTCCAGTTAAAATTTGGTCCCGTATGGCTTGATGCACCTGACGCAGCATCGGGACCGTCACATTTCTATCGATAGATATCCACATAGGCTGCCCCCTCAAGCGGTACTGTTAAAAGCCTGTTCAACTGGATCTACAAGTGCCCAGTTTCTATTGCTACAGTATATATCAATATCTGTACAAGAGGAGACATGAAATGAACAAACCTACCTTTTCGACTTACATGGAATTAGTGATCGCAACCTCTATTGTTGGTAGTTCTGTGGTAGTCGGTAAACTGGTCGTAATGCGGCTGCCTGTCTTTTTATCACAATCAGCCAGTCTGGCCGTTGCCCTTATGTTCTTGGTGCCCATAGTGCTCATCCAGAAAACTTCATTTAGAATCGGTAGACGAGATGCCTTAATTTTATTCATACAGGCCTTGATCGGCATGTTTCTCTTCCGGGTCCTGATGCTATACGGGCTGACCTACGCCTCTGCTTCCGAAAGTGGAATTCTAACAAGCTTGACACCAGCCATCGTTGCACTTCTTTCGTATGTACTGCTGAGAGAAAAAATTTCGCTGCGTCCCGGGCTCGGTATTGCCTGTTCGCTGCTCGGTGTTTTGGCACTGCAATTGCCTCATCTAACAGGGCTCCGGTCTAATGCTCCCAACGCAACCTCGTTTATGGGCATGTTGCTTGTTCTGGCTGCCGTGTTCGGGGAAGCTGCACTAACAGTATTACGCAAAATGCTATCCAGCCATGTCTCTTCCCTGCTTGGAACCATGTATATAACACTCTTTGCAATGCTTATGTTTATGGCATGTTCTTTCGGGGAGACCCAACAGTTCGATTTTAACCAAGTTGGTGTAGGAGAGATTGGGCTTGTCTTATATTATGGTATCTTTGTCACAGCATTAGCCTACGTTTTATGGTTCCGAGGCGTCTCAAGGGTACCGGCTAGTACAGCCGCTGTATACACGGGGTGTATTCCCGTCAGTACACTGCTGCTGTCCTATATCATCCTCCGTGAGTCCTTCTCATTTGCTCATCTGGCAGGTACAGGTTTTGTCTTTCTTGGCATTCTGCTCATGTCACACGATGAACGCCGCTGACTCTCGCATCGCTGTTTTTTAAAGAAAAGAGGCTCCCTACTGTAACTTCGGGAACCTCTTTTCTTGGATACGATTTCTTAGCACACGGATTAATGCACCTGATTCAGCAATTGATATGCATCTTCCTTGGTCGTAACCGCTAGAAGCGCTTCTCTAAAATGATCGTCCATCAGCTTACGAGACAGCATTTGCAGCACCTTCAGATGTGCATTGTCCTTGCTATTACGCGGAACAGCAATCATGAAGATCAGTTTCGCTTCACTTCCGTCCAGGCTTTTCCAATCCACTCCGCTCCGCTTCAACCCAAAGACCACGCTTGGCTTCAGAACAGCTTCCGATTTACCGTGAGGGATAGCGATATTCATTCCAATGCCTGTGGAGCTTTCCTTCTCTCGGTCCAGTATAGCCTGTTTAAAGCCACTCGCAGAGCTTACGGCACCAGTTCTCTCAAGTGCTCCGATCATTTCGTCAATCACAGCATCCTGTGTCGTTCCTTCCAGATCCAGATTAATTAGATCCATCGTTACGATATCCGTCAACTTCTCAATGTGAACGACCTGTGAGGATACTACTGGCTCGTTATTGGCAGCTACTGAAGCTGACGACTCGGTGGCAGTTGTAGTAATTGTAGATTGTTCCGCTACTGCGGCAGAATTTTCAGATATTGCTTCTCCGGCAACAGCCGGATTTGCAGTTGTAATATCTCTTTTCAGCAGGCTCACCAGGATAACTGACACGGCTGCGCCAACAATAACGGCGATGAAGAACATGATTACATTGTCCACTGCACCAAGCACAGCTACAATCGGCCCACCATGAGCTACCTTATCTCCTACATTCCCCAACATGGCAATGACTGATCCGACCATGGACCCAGCCATGATGCTAGGAATAACACGCAATGGATCTTGTGCAGCGAAGGGAATCGCTCCTTCAGTAATACCGAATAATCCCATCGTGAATGTCGCCTTCCCAGCCTCTCGTTCTGCGGGTGCAAATTTACGTTTGTTGATCATTGCGGCAAGTCCCATGCTAATCGGTGGAATACAAATCGCAACGGCGATCGGTCCCATAATCTCATAATTTCCTTCGCCAATCATGGCCGAGCCGAATAAAAATGCTACTTTATTGACCGGACCACCCATATCGAAGGAGATCATTGCACCTAGAATCAGTGCCAATAGAATTGAGCTTGTACCTTGCATACCTGCCAGCCAACCCGTTAAGGCCTCAAACAAATGTGCGACTGGAGAACCGATGATAAAGACAAAGATTAATCCTACAATTAAAGATGACAACACAGGGATAATAATAATAGGCATGATCGGCTGTAACGCTCGCCCAACCTTCAATTTCCGAATACCCAGTGCAACATAACCTGCCAGGAAACCAGCGATAATTCCGCCGATAAATCCGGCTCCCGCCTCACTTCCATAAAAACTGCCGTTTGCAGCAATGAATCCGCCAACCATACCAGGTGCAAGCCCCGGTCTATCCGCAATACTCATCGCAATGAATCCAGCGAGGATGGGGATCATAAAGGTAAACGAAGCTGAACCAATATTTTGAACCGTCTTCCAAAATGAACCGTCCGGTATCACCAGACCGCCTGGTGTCTTCTCACCGCCAATCGTCAATGCAATGGCAATGAGCAATCCCCCAATGACGATGAATGGCACCATATAGGATACCCCATTCATCAAGTGGCGGTAGATAGGATTTTGCTTCGGTTTGTTCTCCTGTGAGCTAGCCTCGGAAGCACGTGACTCTGCCTGGTACACAGGCACATTGCCCTTCATCACCCGCTGGATCAATTCTTCTGGACGGCGAATCCCATCCTGTACTCCGACCACCAGCAGTTTCTTGCCGACGAAGCGGTCTTTGACCACCGTCTTATCCGCTGCAATAATAATGCCATCCGCTTCACGGATCTCCTGTTCCGTGAGTTGATTTTCTACTCCAATGGAGCCTTGTGTCTCGACCTTCATCTCGATACCGAGCTTAGCTGCTGCCTTTTGCAAATTCTCAGCTGCCATATACGTATGTGCAATTCCGTTAGGACATGAGGTAATCGCCAATATCTTCATAGTCATTCCCCTTCTCTCTGGTGTTTCCGCTTACATTGATAGTATAACCGCCTTTTTTGCTGTTATCGGGTGAACTTTTTACCGGAAGTTTCGGAAAAATAGAATAATACTAATAAAAAAACAGGACTCATCTATAAGTCCTGCTCCAAAGTAATGTTTTAAATTTAGTTTACCTTTATCCCTTCAGCTTCCCTAATAGTCTCATCGCATCTGTCTCCTTGGATAAAGCATGAACTAGAGCTGGCTGCTCACTGATTAGGGATAATTCCTTAAATAACTGTCGCATTTCTTCCCGCCCATCCTGTTTTACCGCAAGCAAGAAGACAAGCTCTACCTTCTCTGTTCCCCAAGTAAGTGGCTTCTTTAAGGTAGCGACTACAATGGTGGACTGTCTTATCCACTCAGAGCCGCCATGCGGGATGGCTATGCCTCCTCCAATCGTTGTAGCCGACATTTTTTCTCGCGCCAATACGCTGTCCACATAACCTGTCTCCACATATCCTTTGTCCTCCAGTATTTGCGCCAGCTTGGAAATCAATTGTTCTGGACGCTGCACTTCTTGCTGGGGAAAGACTAAAAAAGGTGTTGTGTACTTAAAAAATATAGATTCATCTGCGACTCTAGATTCAGGCTCATCCAGCCGTCTGATCACTTGCTCCAGTTGGCGCTCGTCCTTGGCATCCAGCAATGGAGAAACGAGAATGTGTGGAACGCTAAGCTCTGGAAGGGCCACGGTTGTAATAATCAGATCCACCTCCTGGGTTGCGAGATAGTCCTGGACTTCTGCCTTCGAGAGGGTCGTCTCCACATGTACAGCCGGAAACTTACGTTCCACCTTTGTACGCAGTAGCTGGGACATACCGATGCCCATGTGACACACGATGATGGCCCTTTGAGGGTGACTCTCTTTTTGGTGAAGTCGCTCCACGGATGCCTGAAAATGTAGCGTTAAATACGCCGCTTCTTCCTCGGGGAACGATAACCGAAATAAATTCCCTACCTCTTCCAGCGTAATAATAACCCGGTCGAACATGTAAGGGTACATCTTCTTGATCTCAGTCAGCATAGGATTTGATACCGTCAGCCCATATTGAAGCCGGTTCAGGGTTGTGTATAAATGGACCTTTAACCCTTTCAACAACATCCTATCCTTGGAAAAGTCAATCATGTTCAGCTCTGACATCCGCCGGATTAACTGCTCAATCAATTTAGGCAAAAGCGGATGGCTGTCTGCCAGGTCGCTGTGCTTCCCCTTGCTATCCTCCTGCTGGTAACGAAACTTTCCACCCAGCAAATGCAGGGTTAGATAGGCCGTTTCTTCCTTGGAAAACGGTACGGAAAACAGCTTTTGCAGCTGCTGTAAAAACGAAGTCGCCCATGTAAATTCAACCTTCTCCTGCAAAAAGGAAATGTCTTGCTCGGAGAGAGAGATGGGCTGTCCCAGTTTGGTACGTTTGACCATTAGGAGAATATGGAGCATTAGACCCTCAAAAGCTTCATCCGTAAAGCTGAGTTCATGATTTTTTTGAAATACTTTTAGTTCATGATGGATGGTTGCAATTTCATGTGGCTCAAACTGCCTACGCATCATCTGTCCCGTTAACTCAGGACTATCAATCAGCTGGTTCATCCGCGCCAAGGCGATTCGTTTGTTTTTCTCTGTGCCCTGAATGGTCAAGCCAATGCGCTGCTTGGTGATCAAGGCAAGATCAAAGCTGTGCAGCCAGTCATCAATCTTCTCCATATCTCTACGGATCACCGTTTTGTTCACATAATACTGAGAGGCCAGATCTTGTATCGTTACAGGCTTGGCATCCATCAAGAGCCGATAGGCGAGATGCAGCACCCTCTCCTCATCCGATTCATGCTGGGTTGTACTATCGCCTGCATACAGCCGGTGAAATAAATCAGCCTGCTCCGCTTCACTGATCTCCAAATAAATGCCGCGCCCCGGTCTTCTCACCAGATTAGCATCAGAGTGTTTAACTAAATATTCTTCAATTACTTTTAGATCGTTACGAATCGTCTTTTCTGAGCAATCCGTTTGATCGGCCAGATCCTGCACTAACCACAGTCGGTTCGATTCAGTTAACAACTTGCGAAAAATTTCTACTTGCCTTTGGTTCATTCCAATCTCCTATCTTCCAAAATAAAGAATGTTCAGGCATATCGGGTTATATTTTGTTAGCTACCAATTAGCTTATCGATATACTAATTGTAACCCTACAGCAACATACGGAGTGTATAATAAGACAATCCCAATATACTGGATTTTCAGGAGGAAGAACAGTGATCACCTATTTGAGATGCAATGAAGTCAGCATGGAGCACATTTTCCAGGCATTTTCGCTCGGATTCTCAGACTATTCCATTCGCCTGACCATGGAACAGGACGATTTCGCGACACGTTTTTTCGGTCCAGAGGGTAATTCACGGAACCACTCTTTCCTTGCCATGGATGAAAATCAGCCAATCGGCTTAATTCTCGGCGGTATCCGGCAGTTTGACGGGGATAAAACCATGCGTTGTGGCACGCTATGCATCGGTCCAGCTTACCGTGGCCAGGGTATTAGCAACAGGTTGCTCGAATTGCATAAACAAACGGCCATCTCCGAGAACTGTCAGCAGCTATGGCTCGAAGTCATTACGGATAATGATCGGGCTGTCCAGTTCTATAAAAAGCACGGCTATGAGGTACGCTATACGCTAAAATACTACAACGGTACTGTCCCATCAATCTCTCCCGCTCCCTCATCACCGTACATGTTTAAGAAACTAACATTTGATGATATTGCAGCTTTTCGTAAAATCCTCACCGACTGTCACATCCATTGGCAAAGTGACCCACCTTATTACGCCAACAGCACACAAGAAGTTTTTCTCGGCATCTACGCAGTGAACCAAACCAGACTTGGCATGATTGCTATGAGTGCTCAAGGTAAAATCAACTTTCTTTGGGTCGATCCCAAACATCGAAACCAAGGCCTTGGACGTACCCTACTTCATCAAGCGGCAGAAACCCAAAAGGTCGAGAAGGTGTATATCTGCCTGTCTGACAACAATTCTCTTGAAGGCTTTATCCAAAAAGCAGGCTTCTCGAAGGATGCTATTGAGCAATATGAAATGTGTATGCCGCTTGTTCCAACTATATCTTCCATTTCTGATAACGTTTGATATATTCTGATTTAACGATTGCGCACATGCAAAGATCATCATATTTCCCGGCCGTAAATTCATACTGGGACAGGATTCCTTCCTGCCGAAAGCCTGCTTTTTCAAGCAAATGCAAGGATTGTGTATTCTCCGGCTCTACTAGTGCCTGAATGCGGTTCAAGAGGAGGGTATTAAACCCATAGTCGATTACAGCTGCAAGTACCTCTGACATTAACCCTTGGCCCCAATAAGCTCTGGACAATTCATAACCCATTTCTGCTCGGTGATGACGTTGATCCCAGTTATGAAATCCGCAAGAACCGATGATTTTACCTTCCTTCGTTTGAAGAGCCCAGCGGATTCCCTGATCTGTCTCAAAAATCCGATCATACCAACGGATCTCATCCAGTGCCTCCTGTTCAGACTCAAATGGGCTCAGCCCGTAAAACTTCATCACCTGCTCATCTGAAAAGTATTCCAACATGTCCTTGCTGTCCGTCACTACCATTTTTCGTAATACAAGACGTTCGGTTGTTATAACCGGAAACTCCTGTTTCATATTCTCGCCGCCTCTCCGTTGTTCACTTTCGCAAGCTTTTCCTTGCATACCTACGCCGCTAAGTTCATATTCGATGATCATTACTTGCTTCTTCCAATTATAAAGCAAATGAAAGAATGCCTATAAAGGAATATTTGTGTTTAGTTCCTTGTTTATAAAATATTTTCCTAAGCATGGATGATAAAATAACCGTTATATAAGGAGTGTGTTTTAAATTATGGATTATTAAAATGAGGTGTATGATTTGGAAGACCAGCACTTACCACAGATTTCACAGGCAACAGCAAGAGAGAGGTACATTCGGCATGGGCAAAATTATGGAGAGACAAACAGAATGGCCGAAATATCCAAAACCTACGGTTCGTCTATTTTGTTTAGACGTTGGGGAGCAACCCTTTTTGATTTTATATTTTTTATAATCGGGTATATTTGTTTCTTTATCTCAGTCATTCAGATAACAGACAGATGGTTGTTGCCCTTAGCGATTGCTTCCCGTTGCATTCTGATTATAGCTTTCTTCTGCTATTATTTGCTCTTGGAAGGTTACACAGGCTATACGCTTGGCAAATTCGTTTTTCGTATTAAGGTGGTTAACGGAGAAGGAAGACCTCCTGGTTTTCTTAAATCACTCATTCGTACGCTGCTCAGGTTAATAGACACCAATCCATTGCTCATGGGTTCACTGCCTGCTGGTATCAGCGTGTTAGTAACTTCATCAAGACAACGAATTGGTGATTTAGCTGCAGGTACATATGTTGTAAAGGTACGGGATTTAGAGCCGATTAGCAAAAGGGCGATGAGACGGTCGCTCTTCATATTTTTTACCGCAATGGTGATCTTGGGAGCCTCGTTTGTAAATGCTATTTTTGTACTGGCAAACAGTTACGAGTCCAATAAAGCTCCGGTAAGCAAGCAGGAGCAGAGTTTTGTAAGTAGAGATGGACATGTTCAGCTCTCAGCTCCGTTAGATTGGTCAACAGACCCGGACCGGGAAGGAAAAGCAGATATTGCGATATTCAATCCGTACATTCAAAAGTCTGTTATCGTACTGTCCAGTTCGAAAAAGAAATTAGGTGATGTAACGCTCCAGTACTACACAAAGAAAATTCAAAACAACATGACCAAAGAGTTTAACCTCTCTACGGTAGGGCCCTCATCCAACACCACGATTCAAGGATATCCGGCCCTTGAATTCACAATTAAAGGACAGAAGGATGTAAACCATTATGTCACCCGCGTAGCTATTATTGAGACTGAAAATAATTTCTATCAGATCATCGGGTATACGCCTGCATCAAAATATAGCCGTTTGAAGAAAGAACTTCATGATATTACCTATAGCTTCCGTGAGGTTCGCCCTTAGACAGCGTGACGGTTGATGAAAGAATGAGACACAAAAGACAGGTGCTCCTGGATTGGAGCCCTGTTTTTTGCATACAACTATTCTTCACAACTATGATAAAATAGGCTGACATGCTCGGCGCTCTGCTTTATCATGTTGTTCAGATGCACAACAATTTGAAAACCCTTTCAAGCATGAGATGCAGTAATACACCTTACATCACTAGATAAAGGAGGAATCCTGATCTGTTTCCGCTCTCCGAAAGACAAGCCCAAGACATCGTAGACAAAATGATGAAGGATATTCCATACAACATCAATATTATGAATGAACGAGGCATCATCATTGGCAGCGGCGAGAGTGAACGAATCGGAACCATTCACCAAGGGGCTGTTCAGGCGCTCGAAACTGGGAAAATGATTGAAGTGTGGCAGGACGGACATTACGAGAAAAAAGGAACCAATGAACCGATTGTGATCCATCATGAGCTAGTCGGTGTCATAGGTATTTCAGGCAATCCTGACGAAGTTCGTCCTTTTTGCAATATTGTTAAAACTACGGTATCTCTCCTGATTGAACAACGCATTTCCTTGGAACATTTGGCCGACGAGGCTAACCGCAAAAAATCTGTATTGGAGATGCTGCTAAACCATCAGGGAGCCTACACTCAAAAAATAAAAAAAGAAGCTGCTCAATATCACATTGATTTGCTTCTCAAAACTTCGGCCGTATATGTAAAGCATCTTCCTTCCGATTCTACCCATTTAGCGGATTTATCCAATATATTCATGCAGCATCCATCCTTTCGCATGGAAGAAGACAGCTATCTCATCCTGATGCAAAATCAGGAGCCGACCGCCAAGCTGCTGGAGCCACTTGTACGCAGCCATCCCGATGTGCTGATTACCGTTAGCAGACAAGAACACAGTATTGCGGATATTTATATGCAAGCCAAGTCCGCTATGAATGTTGTACTAGCACTGCGCCCACCTGTGCAGATTGTTTCTTTTGCAGAAGTCGAATTTTTGGTCAAATTAAGCCAAACCAACCTGACTAACACAATCCATCTGGTCAGCAAGCTGGAAGATACCGTGGATTTGCTGGATACGCTGCGGAGCTTTATTAACCATAATGGCAGTGTCTCCTTTACTGCAGATGAATTAAACATTCACCGGAATACACTGCAATACCGCCTGAAGCGCATCCATACCTTAACTGACAAAGATCCTCGGAATCTCCTTCAGCTTTTTGAGCTTACACACGGCCTACTGGCGCTGTATCAATAAACTGCTGTGTCACGCCAAAGCACACTGTAATAGTTTTCGCTCGCCGTCACTCCCAAATTTTTCAGCCAATCTCCATCAGCTAAAGAAAACCGGGATTACAGGCGAGCGCTCGATTATACCTTATTTGTATGATACCGTTTTATGCTTCTCGCTTATCATCTGTTTATTTCTCACTGAATTGAAGCACTCTCGCGATATTCTCGCATGTGCGCTCTACGTTTTGCGGCCCTTCAGCCAGCAGCTTACCCAGCTCCGAGGCTCCCGGCACGATGCCAAACACCGCATCTATTCCTTCCTTGTATAGCGTGTCGATCCCTTCCCCGATATAACCTGCAACCGCAATGACCTTTTTGCCCGATTGTTTGGCTGCCTGAGCTACTCCATACGGAGTTTTACCGAATTTGGTCTGAAAATCAATGCCGCCTTCGCCCGTCAATACGATATCGGCCGTGGCAAGCTTCTGCTTTAAGCCAGTGTATTCAATCACAATTTCAATGCCTTTTTGCAGCGCGGCCTGAGTAAAAATCAATAAACCCGCACCCAATCCGCCAGCTGCACCTGCTCCCGGCAGATCACGCACATCCTTGCCCATCTGCTGCTTTACCACATCCGCATAATGGGCAAGATTGGCATCCAATTGCTGCACCATTTCCGGAGTTGCGCCTTTTTGCGGGCCGAATACATGGGACGCCCCATGCTCCCCGCACAGCGGGTTCGTCACATCACAGGCCACAATCAATTGTACCTGCTGCAAGCGGTCATCCAGTGATGAAATATCAATACTGGCCAGCTCGCCCAGACTGCCGCCGCCGCGTGGAAGAGTATTGCCTGCTGCATCCAGAAATCTAGCGCCCAACGCTTCCGCCATACCTGTACCACCATCGTTGGTTGCGCTTCCGCCGATGCCGATGATAATTTTCCGAATTCCCTGGTTCAGACACTCACGGATTAACTCACCCGTACCATAGGTTGTTGTCTTTAACGGGTTTTTGTTGTCCTTATTAACCAGATGGATTCCACTGGCAGATGCCATTTCAATTGCCGCAGTGGTGCCGTCTCCCAGCAAGCCGTATGCCGCTTTTACAGGTTCTCCAAGCGGTCCTGTCACCTCCATGTAACGAAGCTGCCCGCCTGTCGCATCCACCAGTGACTGCACTGTTCCTTCACCACCGTCTGCCATCGGAACATGGACATAATGGGCTGTCGGATAGACCTTGCGTAATCCTTTCTCCATTGCGATGCACACTTCCTTTGCCGTCATGCTTTCTTTAAAAGAATCCGGTGCCAGTACAAATGTTTTCTCTCTCATTTTGTCACCCCATCGTGAATATTAAAGTATGAATCCATACAATATGGTTGCTACAATCGCCATAGTTCCGCCCACGATAGCCTCATAAGGGATTAATCCCATCCGTTGTTTAATGCTCATTTTCATGCTGTCTGCCGTAACGTGGAAATAGTTGCCCTGTGGTAAGGAGTCAATGACGGTAGCTCCTGTATGCACCATTACAGCGGCGGCTAACGGAGCTGTCCCCATGTTGAGAATGGCTTCCCCAAACGACCCAGTCGCCAAAATAACGCCCGTCGAGGTCGATGCTGTGGCAGCTGCCATCAGAATTCCTGCAAGCGGTGCCAAAAATGTGCCAGAAGCACCCGAAGCCTCAATCAAGCCAACCACCTGAGCAGATAAATTAGACGCAGAGATCAGACCCGCAATTCCGCCTGCACCGATCAAGATGAGCACGGTTGCCGTCATTTTATTCAAACCCGAAGCCGAATACTTCAGGATATTGCGCCCTTGTCCCATGGCCAGCATACCCACAATCCCGGCGATCGGCAAAATGTACATCGCGTCGACTTTGAAATTCGACAGTGCTTCAATACCAGAGATGGAACCAATCGGGTTAATCATTAACAAGATAACAGCTACTACCGGAGCTACAATTGCCCGTCCCAATGCCGGGTACTTCGATGTATCGACATCACTGTCCATCGTCTCTTGGTCGGATACCTTCACACCTTTGTTTTTTAACATAGACGCCACTAGAACCGTCATGATTAATCCGCATATCGCAGGTACCACACCCGCCAACATAACGTGGCTTAAATCCAGATTAAACCCACGCGCCGCCGCAATCGTATTGGGATTCGGAGAGATAATGTTCCCCGCCTTTCCGCCTCCAGACAAGGCCAACAGAAGAGCCAGCTTGGAAATTCCCATTTTGTTCCCAACAGACAAGGCAATAGGTGCCACAATTAGCACTGCAACGGGAATAAATACGCCTACCGCTGTAATAATCATCGTCGCTAACGCTAGTGCGAGAATCGCTTTACTACCGCCAAACTTCTTTACAATAGCCTGTGCAATCGTCTCCGCTGCCCCAGACTCCATCATCACGCCTGCCAATACACCTGCGGCGAGCACACGAATGACCGTCCCCATCACACTTTGTGTACCACTAATTAGCACGCTGATCGTCTGCTCCAGATTGGCTCCGCCCAATAAAGCGCCTACAATGGCTCCCAAAAATAAAGCGTAAACCGGATTCAGCTTTCTCAATATCAAAATAATTGCAATAGCTAGCCCTGCCAGAGCTCCTATCCAACTGATCGTTAACCCTTCCATCTGTCTAACCCCCCGGGCAATTTTTGATTACGCTTTCATTATATCGATTGCAGCGCGTGAATCCTATTGAAGAACAGACGAAATTGATTGTGCATTTGCACAAAAAAAGCCCGAATAGGCCTACAAAACCAATTTAATGAATACGCTTGCAAATTTAAAATTTTAGATTATAATACTTGTATACAAGTATACTTGATTAATGAGAAGGTGAATTTATGGATCAATCCAGTGATTTCCTATATCCCTCCAAATGGCTTCTAAAGGCCTCTGCTGGTGATCGTGTAACATCCGAGCTTAGAATGCGTATTATTTCTAACGCTATTGAAAGCGGTACCATACTTTCTGAAAATAAATTAGCTGCTGATTTTGCTGTAAGTCGCTCCCCCATTCGTGAAGCGTTAAAAATATTGGCTTCTGAAAATATTATCCGACTCGAAAGAATGGGGGCGGTCGTTATTGGTCTATCAGAGAAAGAAATTGAAGAAATTTATGATGTTCGTCTACTTATAGAGTCCTTTGTATTTGAACGACTAATACAAATGGACACTCATGATTTAGCAAAGGAACTTAGTAAAATACTCGAAATGATGAAAGTCGCAGTCAAGTATAGTGATGCCGATGAGTTCTCATATCAAGATGTCTTGTTTCATGAAACGATTATTCGTGCAGTTAATCATTCATACATCCTGATGATCTGGAATAATTTAAAGCCCGTGATGGAAAGCCTCATTCTGTTGTCGATGCGTATGCGTTTCAAAGAAAAGTATGAAGACTTCACACGGATTGTAAAAAATCATGAGCTTTATATCGAAGCAATCCAGGTAAAAGATAGAGACCTTATGATTAAGTCTTTACATAAAAACTTTGATGATGTTCAAGGTAAAGTAGAAGACTTATGGATGTCCCAACAACTGCTGTCCAAAGGAGCCGTACCACAAAATGACTAATTACATGTTAGGTATAGATATCGGAACCACCAGTACGAAAGCTGTTTTATTTAGTGAAAAAGGCGAAGTCATCCAACAAGAAAATATTGGGTACCCGCTTTATACACCGGATATAGCGACTGCCGAACAAAATCCAGAGGAGATTTTTCAAGCAGTCCTACAAGCGACTTCGAATATCATGAAACGTCACTCACAAAAAAGGCTTTTGTTTGTTTCATTTAGCAGTGCCATGCATAGTGTCATTGCGATGGATGAACATGATCAGCCACTTACGTCCTGTATCACCTGGGCAGATAATCGAAGTGAGGCATGGGCACATCACATAAAAGTTCAGTTGAATGGCCAAGCAGTCTATAGACGGACAGGAACACCCATTCACCCCATGTCACCTTTAACGAAAATAGCCTGGATTGTGAATGACCTTCCTGAAACCGCTGTCAGGGTTAAAAAATACATTGGCATTAAAGAATATATTTTTAAAAAGCTCTTTGACCAATATGTTGTTGATTATTCCCTGGCTTCAGCTATGGGCATGATGAATCTGGAGAAACTAGATTGGGATGAAGAAGCTTTAAAAATTGCGGGCATAACCCCTTCTCAACTGTCTGAGCTCGTACCCACAACCAAAATATTTACCGGCTGTAATTCAGATATAGCAAAAGAGATGGGGATCGATCCACAGACACCGTTTGTCATTGGAGCCAGCGATGGAGTCCTCTCTAATCTGGGCGTAAATGCGATACGAAAAGGCGAAGTAGCCGTTACCATCGGGACAAGCGGTGCCATTCGAACCATCATAGACAAGCCTCAAACAGACGAAAAGGGAAGAATATTTTGTTATGCCTTAACGGAAAAGCACTGGGTCATTGGTGGGCCGGTCAACAACGGCGGGATGGTTCTTCGCTGGATTCGTGACGAGCTTGCCTCATCCGAAGTAGAAACAGCCAAACGACTAGGCATTGATCCCTATGATGTACTGACCAAGATAGCTGAACGTGTAAGACCAGGATCTGATGGATTGCTATTCCACCCCTACCTTGCTGGTGAAC
Source organism: Paenibacillus jamilae (assembly GCF_050482105.1). GTDB lineage: Bacteria > Bacillota > Bacilli > Paenibacillales > Paenibacillaceae > Paenibacillus > Paenibacillus jamilae_B. The sequence goes on from NZ_JBCNHI010000003.1 coordinate 333,896, forward strand.
GTGCGCCATTGTGGAATCCAGACGTACGTGGCTCATTCTTCGGTTTAACAATGTCACATAAAAAAGAACATATGATTCGTGCAGCTCTAGAAGGAGTCATTTACAATTTGTACACCGTATTTTTGGCCCTAACTGAATGCATGGACGGTCCTGTGACCCGAATTCAAGCTACAGGAGGCTTCGCAAGATCAGCTGTTTGGCGGCAAATGATGTCTGATATATTCTCATCTGAAGTCGTCGTACCAGAGAGCTACGAAAGTTCTTGTCTTGGAGCTTGTATTTTAGGTTTGTATGCCACTGGCAAAATCCAATCCTTTGAAGTCGTCTCTGAAATGATTGGTAGTACCAACAAACATGCACCCAAAGAAGAAGCAACCAAGGAGTATAAGAAGCTGCTGCCGATTTTCATTAACCTATCCAGAGTATTAGAAGAGGATTATACACGGATTGCTAACTACCAAAGAGGCTTAATTAAACACTAAAAGGATAATAGAGGAGGTAATTACAATGCCGTTAGTCGTTGTAACGATTGGAATTTTAGCATTACTCATTTTAATCATGGGCTTCAAACTAAACACCTTTATTTCCCTAATCATTGTATCGTTCGGCGTGGCCTTAGCACTTGGAATGCCTTTAGAGGAAATTGTCAAAACCATTGAGGCCGGATTAGGCGGAACACTGGGTCACTTAGCGTTAATTTTTGGACTTGGAGCGATGTTAGGGAAGTTAATCGCGGATTCTGGGGGTGCCCAAAAGATTGCCATGACCCTCGTTGACAAATTTGGTGAAAAAAATATTCAATGGGCGGTCGTAGCAGCTTCATTCATTATTGGGATTGCATTATTTTTTGAAGTAGGATTAGTATTGTTAATTCCCATCGTATTTGCCATTTCAAAAGAACTAAAGGTCTCTATTCTACATCTCGGTATTCCGATGGTTGCGGCTTTGTCTGTCACACACGGTTTCTTGCCTCCACATCCAGGCCCAACCGTAATTGCTGGCGAGTATGGTGCGAACCTTGGCGAGGTATTGCTTTATGGCTTCATTATTTCCGTTCCAACCGTTATTTTGGCGGGACCTGTATTTACGAAGCTTGCCAAAAGGCTTGTGCCTGCATCATTTACGAAAACCGGTAACATTTCCTCTTTAGGTGAGCAAAAAGTATTTAAGTCCGAGGAAACACCTGGATTTGGAATCAGCGTATTTACGGCAATGCTTCCTGTCATCTTAATGTCGATTGCTACGATTATTACCTTGCTTCAAAAAACAATGGGATTTGCGGATAATAGTTTACTGGCAGCGATCCGTTTTATTGGTGATGCATCAACTTCCATGCTAATTTCCTTACTGGTTGCCGTATACACCATGGGAATCGCAAGAAAAATTCCAATCAAAGATGTAATGGCGTCCTGTACGACTGCTATTACTCATATTGGGATGATGCTCTTAATCATTGGGGGAGGCGGAGCCTTCAAACAAGTACTGATTAATGGCGGCGTAGGTGACTATGTAGCCGATTTATTTAATGGAACTACATTATCACCAATTCTATTGGCTTGGATCATCGCTGCAATCTTACGTATTTCCTTAGGTTCTGCAACAGTTGCAGCCTTAACAACCTCTGGTTTAGTGATTCCAATGTTAGGCCAATCCGACGTTAATCTTGCTTTAGTCGTGCTTGCCACGGGAGCGGGTAGTTTAATAGCTTCCCATGTTAACGATGCCGGGTTCTGGATGTTTAAAGAGTATTTCGGTTTAAGCATGAAAGAAACCTTTGCCACATGGACACTGCTCGAAACTATCATTTCTGTAGCCGGATTAGGATTTATCTTATTACTAAGCTTATTCGTATAAACCATGATTTTCGGGCGGTAGATTCCCCACTTATCATTCTTAGAATCTTCTAAGTCGATAAATGAGGATCTACCGCCTATTTGCGAACTGAAGTGATATCATATTATTTCATTTTTGAACGATTGAACTGGTTACTTCTGTTGTTCCTTTGGCCTCACCATGTCCTGCACCAAATAGGTTCAATACCACCACGCCGATAACAATTAAAGCAATCCCTACGATACTTCCGGTATTAATTTTCTCCTTCCAAATCAATACTGAGATCACTGTTGTAGCAACAGCCCCTACCCCTGACCAGATAGCATAAGTCATATTAAGAGGAAGTGTCTTGAGGGCTAGTGAAATAAAGAAAAAAGAGATTACAAACGCGACAATCGTGAATAAAGTCGGATACAGTCTCGTAAAACCTTCTGAAGCCTTAAGCATTGAAGTACCAATAAGCTCACCGGCAATAGAGATTGCCAAAAAAAGATAAGCCATTATTCATCCTCCTTTATATATGTCTTTAATTCTTCTATAATTTTTTGCTTCAGCTCTTCATTGGGAAGAGCAAGCCCAAACATTTCGGCAAACCACAAACCGTCTATAGCTAATCGGACAATCGTAGAACGGACCGGGTCCAATTCGTCGTTTTCGATTTTATTTTGGATATTCGCATACTCATCCTGAAGCCGCTTGAGCATATGAGGGTTCGTAAATTGTGCTGCCGAGAGAGCGGTATACAGGTCACTTGCATCCTGATCCCCGGAAAATGACGTATTCATATAAGCGCGAGTCCATCTACCTTGGGAATGCGTGTCTTTTTCTGCCCTTTCATTAAATTCAGTGATAAAGCTGGTCGATAGCTGCTCAACCATCCCCAGAATCAATTCATCTTTATTCGGAAAATGGTAAAGCAATCCTCCCTTACTTACTCCCGCCTTCTTAGCAACCGCTTCTAACGTTAACTTTTCTACTCCTGCTTCTTGGACAATCATAGAAGCCGCTCTAAGTATTAATTCCCTTTTTAATGTTTTTTTAGTTGTACTCATTCTGATCACCACCCATTTAACTATACCGTCCAGACGGTTTTATTTCAAGCAAAAAAATATGTTTAAGCTAAATAAAAAGAAGCCTTGGGAATACAAATTCAGCCAAGACTTCTTCTAATAAATAACTACCCAGCCCAGACATTTGACAAAAGTTCGCATCTGTTGGGTTTTAAGTGCCACCTATAGCTTATCTCTGCAGATATTGTCTCAACCATTGGAGTGCAGGGCGTTCTGAGCCGTTCGAGTTCAACAGATGTGTGTTCGCCTTCCAGGTTTGTCCCTGGATATACCCCCAGAGCGTAACTCCCTTCACTGAAGGATGTTGCCAGAGTACCGGAAACTTCTCTTTGTATCTGGCAAGTTGGGTGTTGTCATCTCCAGTTATATCCAGTTCCGACACATAGATCGGCAGCCCGGTCGCCGACAGCTTATTTAGTACACTATTCATCGTGTTGACTGAGACGGTGTCCATACTGAACTGGTGGCATTGAATGCCAATTCCGTCAATCAGACCTCTGCTCTTGAGCTGATTAATAATATTGACATATTGGTCGGTTAATGAAGGGTCATTGATAATTCCATATTCATTTATAAGTAGCTTGGCATTCGGAAAAGCTTGTCTGGCCTGTTGGAACGACCATATGACCCAATCCCATCCGGTCGACCCGTCGCCACCAATGGCATTGCGGTAGGACGGCTTCTGATGCAGCGGCTCATTCACTACATCTACAAACTCCGCATTCGGATAGCGTTGACCTGCTGCTTTAATCCACTGAGTCACTTCCGCTTTCTGGTCAGCAGCCGGCAGTCCGCTAACCCAACCTGGCTCCTGGGCACCCCATACCAACGTATGGAACTTGAACGGGAAGCCATTGCTACGCGCATAATTGTAGGCAGTATCCGCCTGCGACCAGTTCATGTTGTTACGATTGCCTTCAACCGATTCCCACTTAGTCGAGTTCTCTGGCGTCACTTGATTCCAGTATGTTCCGTAACTAGGAGGGACACTGCCCGCAATGACATTCCCCAAAAATTTGCTTCCATTTGCCAGGCCAGCATCAGCCTGGTTGACCAGAACAGACGATAACAACACACCCGCCAACGCCAAGCTGCTCACCAACTTGCCCACTCTAACTCTCAACATAAAATCTCCTCCTCACACATATAGTTTGATAATACTCTTCCTCAATAATTTAAACGCTTACATTTCCAATTATAAGAATGAATAGTTGTTTTCTGCTACATGTGAAAGTATAGATTTTACCCGAAAAATCTTACATCATTGCAGGATAGCTACAACATGAATCCCAAAAAACTGTGTTTTTTCGCCCCTGAAAAGTATAGTTGCCTTACTGGAAAACAACATGTTAATCGCTAATATGTATTAGAGTGATTCTGGATATAGAGTATACTAGATGAGTATAAGTTCGATACACGATGACATGATATATGTAATGGTTCTTAAATACAGCGCAGAAGAGGTTGAGAATGAGTCAGAAGCATTTTGCAGATTATCCATTAAGTGAAGAAATTGTGAGGGCTCTGAATAGCCTGGGCTATGAGACGCCAACAGAGATTCAAACGGAGGTTATTCCCGTTGCGCTTGCGAGGAAGGATCTTGTAGCCAAATCGCAAACAGGCAGCGGCAAAACAGCAGCATATGGTATTCCACTTTGTGAGCTAGTAGATTGGAATGAAAATAAACCCCAAGCTTTAATCCTGACACCAACTCGTGAGCTCGCATTACAGGTTACTGAAGACATCACGAATATTGGACGCTTTAAGCGGATCAAAGCAACGCCCCTTTATGGGAAACATCCTTTTCATATACAAAAGGCCGAGCTAAAACAAAGAACACATGTGGCTGTAGGTACGCCTGGACGTGTACTGGATCACATTGAACGAGGCACGCTATCCTTAAATCGAATTGCCTATCTCGTGATTGATGAAGCTGACGAGATGCTGAATATGGGCTTTATCGAGCAGGTTCAGTCGATTATTCAGGCGCTGCCTAGTGACCGGGTTACGATGTTGTTTTCCGCTACTTTTCCCGAAGATGTAGCCAAACTATCACGTAAATATATGAACGATCCTGTGGAAATTGAGATTAAGGCGACAGGTGTAACGACTGCCACGATTGATCACTCTCTTATCCAGGTGCGAGAGGCGGACAAGCTGGCTCTGCTGCAGGATCTGCTCATTGTTGAGAACCCTGACAGCTGCATCATTTTCTGCCGTACGCAAGAGCATGTAGATACACTATTCAGAGCATTGGCTGACCTCGAATATCCATGTGATCGCATTCATGGCGGCATGGAGCAGGATGAGCGATTTGAGGTAATGAACGCATTCAGAAGGGGACGATTCCGTTACTTGATCGCAACGGATGTAGCCGCCAGAGGGATTGATATCACGAATATCACCCATGTCATCAACTACGATATTCCCCTTGAAAAGGAAAGCTATGTTCATCGTACAGGCCGTACAGGACGTGCTGGCAAAACGGGGAAAGCCATTACTCTAATCACTCCTAAAGATAACAACCGATTAGCTGATATTGAAACATATATTGGATTTGCAATTCCGCAAGTAAAAGCCCCCTCGGAAGAGGCTGTAGATCTCCGCAGAGAAGATTTCGAGCGGAACCTACATGTAAAAACTGTACTCAAAAACGACAAGCGCAAGCAATTAAACCAACAGATTATGAAGCTCAATTTTAACGGTGGTAAGAAGAAAAAACTTAGAGCTGTCGATTTTGTGGGTACCATCGCTAAGCTTGACGGGGTAACGGCAGATGATATCGGCATCATTACGATTCTGGATAATGTGACAGATGTTGAGATTCTGAATGGCAAGGGCCCACTGGTGCTTGAAATAATGAAGAATACGACCGTAAAGGGCAAGCTGTTAAAGGTACGCAAAGGGCATAAGTAGAAGGTACCTGCATAAAAAGAGTGAGGCCATCCCGTCCAGAACAGCCGAAGGTTTTCGTAAGCTATACAGGCGGGATGGCCGAGTTCATCTCTTGCTCCTCTAACTCATCTTTCCATTTATCGATATTATAAATGACTTTGAATTTCTCTTTTAACTGAGTAACACCTTCAACTGGCACGTAGCTGTCCAATTCTATATGGAAGTCCGAAACATCATTTTTATGGTTATACATCTCTTCTAGAATATCAATGATTGTGGAAAGTCTAGATTTAAACGATAACTTATAATCATCTTCGTCCTCGAATATACATAGATTTTCTACCCCTCTAAAAAAGGAGTTCTCTTCAAAATATAGCTTGTTACAGATCATATGGACCTGCATCAAAGGTTCGCATATTTGCCAATCTGCTTGCTGCATGGCGGTTTTGAGTGATATATGTGCTCCACTAATGTAATAATAATCTCGATAAAAACACATTGAACAAGAGGCCTTCATTATTCTAATTTTAGAATCTACAGCAGGATACCCTAATACAAATCCTTCAGCTAATAATTTCTTGGAAAAGTAATCCAACGATTTTACAAATAATTGGTATCCAAGCTCCCTACCTTCCTCATCATCTTTATGACAGCAATAATGGATAATATCCTCATTCACTTGTTTATTTTCATATCGATATCCCATTCCAGCCTCTAAACGATCAATATGAATTTCAACTCCTGCAAATAGGTCATTCAAACTTGTTATTCTGGAATGATTGCCTTTTAAATTTATGTTCAAGTCAGCAGTACATTCTCTATAGAGTATGCAGGTGTCTTTGATGCTCAGGTTAACATCTTGTCTTTTCATAAAATCAGCGATTCTCTTGAGATGCAAGTAATCCGTTCCTATAAAAATTATTTTCTCATATTCAATAGCCCCAGCATCAGATTGATTAAAATGAACAGCAATACAAACGTCCTCATCGTGTGCTATTAATGTCTCAATACTTTCAACCATCCTATTCCGTAGCGCAGCTTGTGGAGGAAACGGCATGGTTAATCCAATGTATTTTGATTCTAAGTTAGGCAGCAACTTCATTTGATCATGAAGGTAAAGCATCACATGATCAAAATTATATTTCTTAGCACTTTCATTCACCAGAAACTGTAGACCTCCTTCTTATCAATTCTTAATTTCATTTTACCATCTCTTCACTTCCACAATATACCTTTAACTCTATAAAACTAATTACGTGGGTGATAATTGATCTGCTTTATCGTATTCTCTTAAAGAGTCGCTACAACACTTAAAAAAATTTTAGACAAGGTGTCCCTTTTGGTCATCTTCGTTTGTTATATAGATATAGTTTTCTTTTTGATCAGAGGGGGTGCCTACATCTTTGAATAAGGAAATCGAATACAGAATCCAACAAGTTCAAGCTGGCGAAATCCAGGATTACGCCTACATTGTACAGGAGTATCAACGTCAGATTTTTGTGTACTGCTGGAGGCTATTAGGAAATGAGCAGGAGGCGGAAGAGGCTGTACAGGATATTTTCGTCAATGCCTTTGAGAAAATCAGCAGGTACAAGCCGGCAGCGGGCTTTTCCTCCTGGCTGTATAAAATGGCCTATCATCACTGCCTGAACCTGATTCGCAGGAAGAAGCTACAGCGCAAATTCAGACTTAGCCTGTTCACCTCAACTAATGGAACTTCAGACAGTGCAGCGCAGATTATGGAACGTCAGCTTTTTAGTGAACCACTGAGTCGGGCGTTGGATCAATTGAACGCAGAGGAGCGTAACCTGTTGGTGCTGCGCATTTTTGAAGAAAAAACGTTTGGGGAAATCGCGGAAATCATGAACAAAAGCGAGGACGCTACCAAGAAAAAATACGGCAGAACAAAAACAAAGCTCAAGAAAATAATGGAGCCCCTAAAGGAGGACCAAAAATGCGTGAGTTACAAGACAGAATTCAAAAACAAAGCCTAAAATACACCGATCTGCAAGACAGAGGATTCAAAAACATGGACAAGCTAACCGAGCCAGAGAACGCTTCGAAAATTCAGGCTTTTGACGTCTCTGACAAAGTGATGGAAAAAGTCTACCAAAAGGCGACGCCCAAAAAGGTAAATATCAGAAAAATCCATTTTCAGCCTCGCGTCACCGTCCCCATCATGATTCTGCTTTTTGTAGTAGGGGCCTCTGTGACTGGATACGCGGCTTCACAATATCTTGAGTTCCGCAACAGTAAGGGCGCCGTTGTATTAAATACCGCCAAAACACCTACCGAAACGGACGCCTCCAAAACGTATACCTCCACCTACGAACGGTGGAATGAAGAGGTGAAGAGCCGTTTGCAACCAGGAGAATATGCTGCTTATTACGTCAAAGACGATTCCATGAATCAAAACAACCTATCTAATCCGGTCCTGTTTGCGTACAAACCGGCTGAACTCTCAAGCTTCAACAGCTTACAAGATGAAATCAAGCGGACTGAGGCTCCATTACTCAGCAATCCCACTCATCTACCGGATGGCTACAAGTTTGATTACGGATACATCTATCCAGTCGCTGCATATCCTGGGAAGATAGATAAAAAGGAATATCAGGCTTTAACCGATCAACTGATGCAACAGGCTAAAGCTGCACCGGAGGGCGAAAATCTGTTTATTCAAAAGCTGTGCTGGGACAAGTCAGACTTCTCTTTTGCCCGGTATGCGAAAGGAAACGACTATGTAAATATTACCGTCGCCAAATATACTCCGGAAGTCACGAAGACGACCATCATGCAAAATGAACAGGATTCGGCTGAGCAAGTGACAATCAAAGGAACCAAGGTCTATTACATCAGGGCAAGTGAAGCAAGCAAGCCCTTGGAAGCAGGAAAAAACCGACTGGGATGGCTCGATGAAAAAAGACATTTACACTACAACATATCCGATAACCAAGACAGCCCGCTGACCAAAAAAGATTTAGTTAAAATAGCTGAGGATTTGCTTAATAGTCCATCTTAATAGATGTCGTAGAAAGGTTTTGAAGAGAGACTATCCTGTACTAAGGACGGTCTCTCTTTAAGTAATCGTTTTGATACCTATTTCTTTCGTGCGACACGCTTTACCACGGAAGCTGGTCATCCATATAATAAAATCCGCCTGTTGGACCATCCTCCGGCAGGGTCGCCAGCCGAACCGCCGTTTTCGCTCCATCCTCCACCGACAGCTCCGCCTTTTCCCCACCCATCTGCGTTTTGACCAAGCCGGGGTGTGTGGAATTGACCTTCAGATGCGTCCCACTGTTTTTTTGCGCCCAGTAGGCTGTCAGCATATTCAAGGCTGCTTTAGATGCCGCATAAGCCGGGGTAGCAAGCTGCTGCACCCGTTCATTGGTCAACTGGAACTGAATCGAGCCTATGGCGCTGCTTTGATTGACGATTCTGCCTGCTTTGCTCTTTAACAGTAACGGCAACAGTGCTTCTGTAATCAAATAGGGTGCGACTGTGTTCACCTCAAAAGTATCTCTGAAAGCATCCCCGTCATAACCCGCTTTTTCTGCCAAAATGCCTGCATTGTTGACCAAAATGTCCAGCCGTCCGTAAGTATCCTCGATGAATTGGGCCAATTCCGCGATATGTGCAGAATTCGTCACCTCAAGCTTCACGCCGACTGCCTGAATGCCTTCTTGCAACAGCCCGGCTGCTGCTTCATCTGCTGCTGTTTTCGTGCGCGCAGCGACCAACACCGTTATCCCTTGCCGTCCCAGTTGTCTTGCAACCTCTAGACCAATTCCTTTACTTGCACCCGTAATTAACGCGATTTTGTTTGTCATAATTCATTTCCTCCTCGGTTTTTATTTATTAATTGCGATCAAATTAGACACGCTTGGACATGACGCACGGTGCACAATATTGAGAACGATCGTTCTAGAAATGTGAAAAAAATTTGCCTTCCTTTATTGTCTATATCTCTAAAATACGCAGGTTCAGCTCAGCAATCCGTTGCAGCTTTTCTTTCGGAACGGAGGTCCGTACCATAACCCGCAGTCCCGCTAGGGAATTTTGCAGATACTCAGCCAATTCCTTCGTTTCGTACTGCTGTGTGAATTCGCCGTTTTGCTGTCCCCACGTGACGATTTCTGCAAGCAGTTCCTCCGATTTCGCAAAGGAACTCTTCGCGATCGTGTCAATCTCCTCATCCCGAATCGCTAATTCGACAGCCGAATTCACGAACATGCAGCCGGAAGGTACGTCCTCTTCACCGTTAATAATGAAGTCGAAAATGTACTGAAGCGCCTGCTTAGCCGTCTGAGATTGCTTGATTCCTGCCGTCCATCTACCGCTAATTCGCTCTCCAAATCGGTCCATCGCTTTGAGGAACAAGGTGTGCTTGTCGGTAAAGGTATCATAGATACTTCTTCGATGGATGCCCATATGTTCGACAAGATCATTCATCGAGGTCTTCTCATACCCTTGCTCCCAGAACAGCTTCATGGCCTTTTCCAGAACAACGTTTTCATCAAATTCTTTGCTCCTGGCCATTATATCTACCTCCTGACCATTTAGAATACATCTGGATTAAATGAAAAGACCTTTTGGAAACGATCATTCTCCATTGGTCATCGCATATCTTTATTCTCTGTCTGGCTTTATCCTATCATATCGGGAACGATCGGTAAAGAATGGTTTTTCCCCTTTATAGCCTGCTTCATAATTACTGTGATTACTATAGTTGGCCCAAATAAACACAGAAGATTACAAAGATCAGCGCTCCAACGAAATTATTTTTAGCGGTGGAGAACTCCCCACCGCTTTACGTTGCTGCTTATGCGATTTGAATACGAATTGTAAGATTACTGTACATTTTATTAAAAAAATATTTGGATGATCCAGATACTAGCCCCATAAAAATTAACGATGCAACGGTTCTTTTTCGCCCAGACCCAGCACCTCTGTTGTGGTGTTATATATCTCTTGGTAAAGCTCTGGGTTTTCCGCCAGCGACACGCCATAAGAAGGAATCATTTCTTTTATTTTCGGTTCCCACTCTTCCATATGCTGTGGGAAGCATTTCTCTAATACTTCCAGCATAACGTGCACAGCAGTCGAAGCCCCTGGAGAAGCACCGAGCAAAGCAGCTACTGATCCGTCAGCCGAACTAACCACTTCCGTACCAAATTGAAGAGTTCCTTTGCCGCCCTCCGTATCTTTGATCACTTGCACGCGTTGGCCCGCCACCACGATCTCCCAGTCCTCAATTTTCGCATTGGGAATAAACTCGCGTAATTCTTCCAAACGCTTTTCATTCGATAGCATCACTTGCTGAATCAGGTATTTGGTCAACGCCATCTCCTTTGCCCCTGCCGCCAACATCGTAATGAGGTTATTGGGCTTTACGGAACCAATCAGGTCCAAGTTTGATCCCGTTTTCAAGAACTTTGGTGAGAAGCCGGCAAATGGTCCAAACAGCAATGCTTTTTGGTTACCAATATATCTTGTATCCAGATGCGGAACAGACATGGGAGGAGCACCCACCTTAGCTTTACCGTATACTTTTGCATGATGCTCGGCAACCAATTTAGGATTGTTACATACCATAAATAGCCCACTTACCGGGAAACCCCCGATATATTTGGACTCAGGAATGCCGGTTTTTTGCAGTAAAGGCAGACTTCCGCCCCCACCACCGATAAAGACAAACTTGGCATTATGATATTCAACTTTACCGTTATCCAGGTTATTCACTTTGACTCTCCATGAGCCGTCGCTCGCACGTTTAATATCCTTTACACTATGCTTGTATTTAATTTCGACATTTTTGCTTTTTAAATGGTCAAACAACATGCGTGTTAAAGCACCAAAGTTAACATCTGTTCCAGAGTCGATTTTGGTTGCTGCAATCGGTTCATTCAATGCACGGCCTTCCATAATTAGCGGAATCCATTCCTTCAGCTTTTCAGGGTCATCGGAAAATTCCATGCCTTGAAACAGAGAAACACTTGAAAGCGCTTTAAAGCGCTTTTTTAAAAAAGATACGTTTTTTTCACCCATTACCAAACTCATATGAGGTATTGGCCTGATAAAGTCCTGTGGATTACGAATCAAATTACTGTTGACAAGAAAAGACCAAAACTGTCTTGAGAGCTGAAACTGTTCGTTGATATTAACCGCTTTACGAATATCTACAGATCCGTCCGCTTTTTCAGATGTGTAGTTCAGCTCGCACAGTGCAGCATGACCCGTACCTGCATTATTCCATTCGTTAGAGCTTTCTTCTCCTGCACTTGCCAGTTTCTCAAACACTTTAATTTCCCATTCCGGTGCTAACTCTTTCAGCAATGATCCCAAAGTCGCGCTCATGACTCCGGCACCGATTAAGATAACGTCTGTATTTTTCTGAATACTATTCATAAAAACCTTCCTTATCTCTTATATTTGCAAAAAAGAGCAGGCCCTCCTGCTTAACTGACTCAAGAAGCAAGGCTCCACTCAGGAACATACCTTTTCTATCTCCATTATACCTAAAATATAATCTTTTAAAAATTATATCTACTATTATCTGATAATTATAAATCATTTCTGCTAAAAAGTGAGAATTTCCTCGCGAAAATAACAATTGAACTCCGTTTTTTTACAAGATACATCCGAGAACTACAGCTTTGTGATCATTTAAATCAACAGTTTATGTATATGAATAACTAGAAATTGTTATGTAGAATTTTAAGAATTATCGCGCGATTCATCTTGGAGCTGTACACAAACTGTACAATACGTAGAAATCAATTAAAATAAGGGACATGGGGCCAAGATACGAGTTAACGGATGAAATACTGAAGCATGCTGCCAGGGCAAGACCACGGCTCCGTCACCGGCTGTCGCCCTCTTCATGAGCTGGACTTCTGCCTGGGTGAAGCATTAACGGCTCACCTACGATACCAATGCCACTCTGGGGCTTTTGTGAAGCCGAGCGATCACTCCGCAGCGACTTAATCTAAGAAGCAGAATCGGCAATGATTCTGCTTCCTTGTAGGAAAGGGGACAAGATTGCTATGAGAAAAATAGTAGTTAGTGGAAATACATATTGGTGGAATTATAGAACGGTTAGAGATATTTACTGTAGATCCAAGTTGACTATTATTTCTGAAAATAGAGATATAAAATTTATAATTCAGTTTACTACTAAAGATACAATTATCACTGGTAGCCCTCTGAATGAAGGATTACGGGTGATGAAAGAGGGTAAGCAATATTCTATTAACCTTAACCAGCCTAAATATGTTGCTGAAGTGTTGCAATATATACTTGGTATGGAGTTAGATGTGACAGTAAAGAAAGTACATGAGCTAAATGGTAATGAATTGTTGGTTAGTATGGGGTATCAGGATGTGACTGGGCTTTTGATATAAACTAAGCCCGCTCCACATCCAGAACCTGCTGTCATTTACAATAAGGTGTCCGTATACACCAACTGCTTACTCCCTGAATCCCAGCGCCATGACAAATCACCTTGCAGCCACAGACCGCCGTACCACTCGTCTATTCCCTTCATCTTCACCCAGTCATGTGCTCCCGCCGCTGTATTCCTCCCTACCTTCGTTAAGGCAATAACACATTGGTCAAAGGACGACGTTATTTTCTTTTGATGATCAGGAAATGAATGTGACCCTTGAACCTCTAATAGTGCATGTGGTCGTTCCGACATACTCCTTAAACGATACCAAAATTCCAAATCACCCATTCCTAGATCATTTATTCGGTTCCCGATCTGCTTAAACAATTCTTGTGGAGTATTTACTCCTTGCTGGATGAGTTCCAAAGTTGTCTGCTCTACGATGCCCAGCCCATTGGCGGTAGAAGGTAGACGAGATAGGTGCAGTTCAAGTGCCGCATGAGCAAAAGGCAGGGCAGATGTGTCTTCATGCAAAATATCAATATGCCGTGTTATATCCGGGGAGGCATATGCTTCCCAGATTCTTTTGCCCATCTCAAGCTCCTGCTGGCCAATCTGCTGCCACGTGCCTGACAATTTTTCTAACTGCTTCGTTGTAAGCTGTCCCAAGCCCCTAAACGGTTCAATACCTGGGTAGTTGCCAATACACAGCAAGCTCAGTTTGGTTTGGCCTAAGGTCTGTTTTGAAAACCAATACAACAAGTAGCTTAGCATCAGCTGGTCGAACAAATCGTGCTCAAACCATAGTACGACTTCATCATATTTATGAAAGTTATGCAAAATCTGCTCCTGAGCCTCGCAATTAGATACATAGTCTTGTACCGGAATCCCGAGAGTCCTCTCCAAATATTCCACTCTAGCTGCTCTCGATGAGGGCTCGCCCATTTCAAGAAAAACAGGGCCTATCGGATACACTTCTCTCCAGACCAAGATATCTCCACGAATGTTCCCTTTCCTGAGCTTGTCACCGACATGATCTCCGTTAACTATATGCAGCACCGACTCTCCTCCTTCATAAATGTCGTTAAACATGGATACAAAGTCGGTAACAAGCAGCGAAGCTCTCAGCTTATTGCGGGCATCGAACAGCCGTTTCTTTAGCACGGATGGAGATACGCTTAGATAGCTTGATATTTCACCGATCGAATATCCCTGAAAATAGTACAGCTGAACTGCCAGTTTTAACTTGTCAGATAAACCCTCGACGGATTGATGAAGCTTTTGGTGCCATTCCCTTCTTTCAGCGATAAGCTCCACATCAAATTTCTCTACATCCATGACTATAGTTTCGTCCAACGGCATCATCGTGGGCTTCTTCCGGCGTAGAAGACGATGACATTGACGTTCGACAATGATCTTGAACCATCCAGGGAACGCCTCTGCTTCCTGTAACTTATGGAGATTGGCAAAAGCCTCAGCGAACGCCTCCTGAACTGTATCCTCAACCAGACCCCAATCCCCTAACCTCGTATATGCTACTGAAAAAGCCATCCCACTGAAATGCTGTACAATTTGCTCCCATGCGATTTGGTCGCCTAGCCGAGCTTCCCCAATCCATCGCTGCACCTCTTGCACCTCCTCTGTATGTAAATTCTATATATAAGTGCCGGTAAGGCTGCAAATGGTTACTTTGTCTAATTAAACTATCGTTTCCCGAGATTATAAATACTTCATCATGACGTTCGAAATAGTCCGCTGTTGATTTTCCCAATCATAATCGGAGTTATCCATTATAAAAGTTTGAAAAGGAAGCTGCTCAATAATGTGCAATTCTAGCTCTCGTCGATGTTCAAGGAACTGTATATATCCATCGTACCCGTGTAGTCCCTTATTCTTTCCATAATCCTGCTCCGTATGGTACCAAACCACAAAATCTAGCCACTCTTGGGACCTCATCGTTTTCACTCGCTCAATCGTCTCACGGACACTAGGTTGCTTCAGATAGAACAAAATTGGATTAAGGTCCTGAATTTGCTCCGCAATCTGTAATACGTGCTGAACAAATCGATCATTTCCAGCATCATGTCGAGCGAGTAATGCACACCCTGGGTTCTGTAAAAAACAGCATTCGAGTATGACCAGCTTTTCCTTTTCTCGCTGATCTTTAGCAAAAGAACTCCAACGTTGAACCACCAACTCGCAATATTTTTCTACAGGTATCCCATCGTAGATTTCATAGCGCCGTATTTCCTCATACAAACTAGAGGGAATTTCATTTTGAGCTGATTGCTGCGCAAGCGCGTATGCGATTAATGATTCGTTACCGCTTAGCGATACAAATGGATCAATATCATGAAATACATCGGCATAGCTAGACCGGAGCCTATTAAGTTCCTCATTCGGCACACATGCAACCGATTCATAATCAGCGGGATGTCGTAAGTTCCCTTCTAAAAATAGCTCCGATTCTATTCGATGCGTGTTTAAGGTGTCCTGTATATATTGGGATAATGTAGATTTTCCAGAGCCAGGTATCCCTTCAACGATAACCAATTTTGTTGCCGCAGATGGTAAATTCGCCATAGTATCACATCCTCATGAATTAAAAATCCTCTGAGAAACAATAAAAAGCATTGGGTCCTGAGGACTGACCCAATGCTTGTATAGATGAATTATAATTACTTAATAATTACGTATTCCAGGTTAACTAGTTTGGCATAAGTAACAATTTGGTCTGTGGTTAGATTCAAGGAAACTACAGTATGGTGACCGCCGCCGTTCTCAATCCATGCTTTAACTCCATCTTGGAAGTTTGGCTTCACGTTCCACAGTACACGGGCCACTGGAAGTTTGGGAGCAGGAACTGTTGGTTCAAATGCAGTAACCTCATTGATCAACAGTTTATAATGTGTGCCAAAGTCAGCCATGGAAACAACCACACCGTCTCCTGCCTTGCCGTCAAATACTAGACGGGCTGGATCTTCACGATCGCCGATACCTAACGGAGAAACGATGATTTTAGGCTTGTTGCTTGCCAACGTTGGGTCAACTTCAAGCATGTGGGATTGAAGGATCGATTCCTGACCAGCTGCTAATTCATAGGTGTAGTCTTCCATAAAGCCAGTGGATTGGTTATGGCTCATGACTTTAAGCAGACGATCGAGCGCTGCAGTCTTCCAGTCACCTTCACCAGCAAATCCGTATCCTTGTGCCATCAGACGTTGAACGGCCAGACCAGGAAGCTGCTTCATACCGTAGAGATCTTCAAAGTTTGTAGTGAAGGCAGTATAACCGCCATCATCCAGGAATCGCTTAATAGCAATTTCATAGCTTGCTTGCACTCTTACGCTGGATTCCCAAGCTTCCTTGCTGTAAGTACCATAATCAAATTCATACAGTTTGGAATATTCCGCGAATAAAGCATCAATTTCTTCTTCCTTCACAGCATTGACGTACTGAACAAGATCGCCAATTCCGAAGTAGTCAACGGTCCATCCAAATTGGATCTGGGCCTCGACTTTATCCCCTTCCGTAACACCAACGTTACGCATGTTGTCGCCAAAACGGGCAACTTTGATATTGAAGCTTTCGTTATAAGCAACCGCTACATCCATCCACTCTGCGATTTGCTTTTGCACTTCCGCGCGTTCCCAATACCCTACGACCACTTTATTCTGTTTTTTCAGACGGGCATTGATAAATCCATATTCACGGTCACCATGAGCTGCCTGGTTGAGGTTCATGAAGTCCATGTCAATTGTAGCCCAAGGAATGCTTTCATTATACTGAGTAGCCAAATGAAGCAGCGGTTTTTGCAGCAATTTCGTACCGCGAATCCACATTTTTGCAGGTGAGAAAGTATGCATCCAAGTGATGACACCAGCAACCTCGTCACGATAGTTGACTTCTTTCATGAGGCTGGTGATTTTGTCTGCACTAACTGCCAGATCCTGCAATACGAGCGGATAAGGCAGAACACCGCTTTTATTTAAGGCATCGGTCATTTCTTGTGCGTGTGCTTTCACTTCTGCTAATGCTTCTTCCCCATACAGATGTTGTGAGCCTACGACAAACCAGAACTGTTTTGTACCTACTGTTGACATAACATTCATCCTCTTTTCTTCGTTTGTTAGTTTAGTTGGTCTTATTTTTGCCCGTAGTAAGCGTCTTTCCCATGTTTGCGCAAATAGTGTTTATCTAGAATACGCTGCGGCAATTCTTCAGCAAAATGATTCAATTCCCGCGCGAATAGGTTCATTTTCGAAACTTCTTCCAATACGACGCTATTCATAACTGCGGATTTCGCATCTTTTCCCCAAGTGAAGGGAGCATGACCTTTAAGCAGGACACCTGGCACTGCTAAAATATCCAACCCACGCTGCTCAAAAGTTTCAATAATGACACGGCCGGTTTCGGCTTCGTAGCCACGATCAATCTCCTCTTGTGTCAAAAAACGAGCGCAAGGAACAGAACCATAGAAGGTGTCAGCATGAGTAGTCCCCATTACAGGTACATCCAGGCCGGCTTGAGCCCAAACGGTCGCCCAGGTCGAATGCGTGTGCACGATACCACCGATTTCAGCGTAGTGCTTGTAAAGTACGGCATGAGTCGGTGTATCCGATGAAGGTCTCATCTCTCCTTCAACAACATTGCCGTCAAAATCAACAACAACCATATCGCTAGGTTTCATCGTGTCATAGCTAACACCACTCGGTTTGATAACGAATAAGCTACGCTCACGATCAACCGCGCTTACGTTACCCCAGGTGTATTTCACGAGTCCATGTTTAGGCAAATCCAGATTGGCTTGAAATACTTCTTCTTTCAGCTGCTCTAACACGTCAATTCCTCCAGTTTTCCACTAGATTATCTACAGCAGCCTGCTCAATCGCCAGGCCTTGTGTGTAGCGTTCCAAGAATGTTTCGAATCCCTTAACATCAGAACGATCAGGATGAATTTCTTGTCCCTCAACATCTCTGAATACTTTTTGGTCGAGGAAGTCTTCCAGACTTTCTTGCTGATCCTTGTTCATCATGTAAGAAGCCAGAATAGCCATACCCCACGCTCCGCCTTCTCCAGCTGTTGCCATCACGGACACCGGAACATCCATAGCTGCCGCGACAATTTTTTGTCCAACGATAGGGGTTTTGAATAAACCGCCGTGAGCCAGAATGCTGTCAATTGCGACATTTTCTCTCTTCGTCAAAATATCCATCCCGATTTTCAAAGCAGCAAATGCAGTGAACAGATGAGTGCGCATGAAATTGGCCAAATTGAAACGACTCTCAGGAGAACGGACAAACAATGGCCGGCCTTTCTCTATTCCGGTGATATTCTCACCTGACAAATAGCCGTAGCTAAGTAAGCCGCCGCCATCTGGATCTGCTTCCAGGGCCTTATTCAGCAACACGCTGAATAATTGATTCGGGTCCGCCTTTTGCCCCATGGCCTCATAGAATTCACGGAACAAGCCCAGCCAAGCATTGAGATCACTTGAACAGTTGTTAGCATGAACCATTCCGACCGGATTACCATTCGGTGTGGTCACCAGATCAATTTCCGGATATACCGCCGAAAGATCCTTCTCTAATACGATCATGGCAAAAACTGAGGTTCCCACAGACACGTTGCCAGTACGTTTTCTCACACTATTCGTAGCGACCATTCCTGTTCCCGCATCACCTTCTGGAGGACAAAGC
The DNA here is from genome assembly GCF_050482105.1 of Paenibacillus jamilae. Classification (GTDB taxonomy): domain Bacteria; phylum Bacillota; class Bacilli; order Paenibacillales; family Paenibacillaceae; genus Paenibacillus; species Paenibacillus jamilae_B. The sequence goes on from NZ_JBCNHI010000003.1 coordinate 352,781, forward strand.
GGAATACCTGGTTGTAAATCTCCGGATTTATCTAAGATTTTGGCTCCCGCTGCGGTTAGTACACCTGCCTGTTCGCCTGAGATATGAACTTTAGGAATAATGTCTTGTAATTTCCAATCGTAGCCTTTGGCTGCAATGAGTTCATCAAATTGCTTAACCATCGACTCGTTATAATCATGTGTAGTCTCATCAATTGGGAAGATCCCCGAAGCGTCTCCGATGCCAATGGCTTTGTTGCCAGTCAGCAGCCAGTGAATATATCCAGCCAACGTCGTAATAAAATCAATATGAGGAACATGTTGTTCTTCGTTCAATATCGCTTGATACAAGTGAGCAATACTCCATCGCTCAGGAATGTTGAATTGGAATTTATCAGTTAAAGCTTTTGCTGCAGCACCGGTTGTCGCATTCCGCCAAGTACGGAACGGAACAAGCAACTCGCCCTTGCTGTCAAAAGCCATATAGCCGTGCATCATTGCAGAGAATCCTATGGAACCAACCGTATGAAGGGTGATTCCGTATTTTTGTTCAACCTCTTGCTTCATTTCACGATAAGCCTCTTGTAGACCTGTAATAATGCTCTCTAAGTTGTACGTCCAATATCCATCTACCAAGAGGTTTTCCCACTCATAGCTTCCAGATGCGATTGTTTCAAAACGATGATCAATCAGCACTGCCTTGATACGTGTGGATCCAAATTCGATACCAAGTGAAGTTTCTCCCTTAGTAATCGCTTGTTTAATGTCTTGATCCATGCTCACGTTACTCCTCTCTCTGAACAACTGTTATAATCGCAATAATTGAAAGAAGGCGCTTTCTTTTGTTTACAGCATTAGTATAATTTTTTGTGCGTACATTTGTCAACATAAAACCATAGTTATACTTACAAATAATATAGTGAACCGAGTATTTTTCTATTTTATTCTTAGTATTTATACATACAGGACAATAGATTATAATAAGCTCATAATTATGCTAAAATATGTACATACAAATATTACGGTTATGGCAATTAGTATTAGAACAACTTGGAAAGAAGGAATAAAGTGAAACCAAAGTATCAGGTCATCCTTGAGGATATAAAAAGCAACATTCTTTCAGGAGCATACAGCGTAGGAGAGCAAATTCCAACGGAATTGGCTTTGCAGGATAAGTATAAAGTTAGTCGCCAGACAGTTCGAAAGGCTATTTTGGAACTATCCAACGAAGGTTTTTTAAGAAGTGAAAAAGGATCTGGCACCTATGTCAGCAACCAATTCCGATCAAAAACCGGTGGCAATTCCACCAATAAAACCATCGGGGTCATCACGACCTACATCTCTGATTACATCTTCCCCTCTATTATTCGTGGGATTGAAGCCAGATTGAACGAAGATAATTATTCATTACTATTAGCCAGTACCAATAATGATGTCGCACAGGAAAAGAAAGCTTTGGAGATGATGCTGTCCTTTGGTGTCGATGGTTTGATCATTGAGCCTACGAAGAGCAATCTATATAATCCCAATATCGCTTACTATCTGACGTTCAAGGAACAGGATGTTCCATTCATCATGATTAATGCCTATTATGAAGAGTTGGAGGTTCCTTACTTCTGTCTCGATGACGTACAATCCAGCTATCTGGCAACCAAAGAATTGATCGCTAACGGGCACACACAGATTGGCATCATTGCCAAAATGGACGATTTACAAGGAAAGTATCGAATGAAGGGCTATATCAAAGCGCTTGGAGAAGCCAAATTACGGTTCCACCCAGAGCAAGTGCTCTCATTCTATACTGAAACGAAGCAGGAACTGTCCACTAACTTAAAGAAATTTCTGACCGAACAAAGGGACGATTTAACCGCAATTGTCTGCTATAACGACGAGGTGGGATTAGAAGTTGTACATGTATGCAGACAGCTTGATATATCGGTTCCCGAAGATTTGTCCATTATTGGCCAAGACAATTCCTATATCTCCAAAAATGCGAACATCAAACTAACGACATTGACACACCCACAGGAACAAATGGGCCGGGATGCCGCCGATTGGGTTATTAAGAAACTGCAAGGGAAGAAGGATCTAAGCAACCAAACCTATTATCAGCCCGTGTTAATTGAAGGAGAGACGGTAAAGAAGAAACTGAAGTGAAGGGGAAATTTGCGAAATTCACATACTCGTAATATACAAAAACGCTACTGACAAGATGTCAGTAGCGTTTTTGCCTTTTTTGGATTCCTTGGCAGATGCGCAGCGAAATAACTTATTCACCATTATCACGTGAAAACTAAATCTGTTGACATTTTGTGGGGGATACTGTATAAATTCAAAGCCAATACGAATGGCAAAAGAGGAGGATCTGCATGCACAGAGTGATCAAGATCAGATTTACGCTTTTTTACGGTGAAGCGCCTGAAACAAAATGTTACGGGTATCTGGAATTGAATCCAGATGGCAATATGATCGCGCTCTACAATAAGTACGGTGAGGAAGTAGATATGTATGGCGGACATGAATTTGTTAGGGTACGGGCACTTGGCAAATTTGATAACGAAGACCGTGATCATTTCTATTCCTTGTTAGAAAGTGATGGTGTAGGATAATCTTCACAACAGGCTGACGATTCCGGTGCCCAGACACTCCGAAAAGTCAGCCCTTTCTTGCTCTTATGAATCGCTCATTCAATGACGAGTGGGTGATTCATGTACACCTTCCTCACGATTCCTCATTGTCGAAATAATCATCTGGCAAATGCAGTTCTCGCAAGCAACCAATAAATTTTTCTATGAAATTTGGATTTGTTCTATATTCTGGCCATACCGCTTTATAGTAAGGCAGCATCTTCTCATGTGGAATAACGCCCCAGTATAGAATTGAGCTTTTCATAACCTGCGGGTCGCCGCTCTTTAACATCTTCTCAATGATCTGCCAGCTTTCCAGCTTATTTTCGCAACTGCGTGCGGCATAGATGGCAGTGGTTTGCATTTTCAGGTCGGCATGACATAAGAAAGGCGCAAAGTTCTGAAGCGTAATCGCACCGTATATCTCCAAAATATACCCTGCATAACGCAACGTTTCTGGGTCGTCGATCCTGTCAAGTCTTTGCAAGATCACTGGAATAAATTCCGTTAAATTTGCTGTTTTACTGGAAGCGTGCAGAATCATTAAACCTTGCAGAAAATCCTCATATTCATCTGATTGCAACAGTTCCAGAATATATTTTCTACCCGTGTCAAAAGAAGTTTTGCAGATTAGCCGAACGGCTGTGGCCCGATTTTTTGAGCTTTGCTCCACTATACTTTTCAAGAAATCAAGAGTGATCTGAGAGACTTCCTTAAACTTGAACATTCCATCAAGCGCTTTGGCTTGGATTTCTTCGTTTGAAGCGCTCTGATAAATCTGGATCAGCGCATTCTCATCACCTGGCATTCGACTGCCAAACCACCCGATATCATAATCCAAAATAATTTCATCCAGCCAGCGCTCATACCAGTCCAGAAAGCTATCTTCATAGACAAAGAAAAAAGGGTGATCGGGATGAAAATCGGAGGTGTACACAATTCTCCCTCTATATTTCCCTTCAAGTACGAGGTACATGTCGTATTCGCAGCCTTGTGTGCCTATGCACAACATGCCGCCCAGCACCCGATTACGGGCGTCGTCGTATTCCTCATCGGGGATATCCTCATCCGAGGTCAGTGGTTCCGTCAGATGGTTCCATTCCTCTTTGGTCATTCCGGGATGCAGAACGGATTTTGCAAGGAGTGCCTGACGCTCGGTGTAGGAAGTTGCCTTTTCAATTGAATAAATTCCATAATAGGGTCCGGCGCCACCATTGCCGACGTTCGTTAAAAACAGCGCGTAAGGCTCAGGAAGGGTGACCTGATTATGTGCCTGCCAGTCCGCCAGCTCTTTTGCTGTAAGCTTCTCTTTAACCCTATATTGATGTGAGGATGCTCCAAACACTGAGAAATCCGCATCTTTGTGCATGGCTTGACTCAGTTTGTTTTTTATTCGATCCAGTTGCGTTTCATTCTTCCTAAACCACATATTTGAATCCTCCTGTTGACTATAGCTGGGTTTCCGTTGTTTGCTTATCCAGCAACGCAGTACTTTTTCTGTGGATCTTATTTCTTTACAAACCTATGTATTATTGTATAGGGTACACTCGCGCTGATTACATTAACTAACTCATCAAACGCAGATCACTTTTAACCAACATATAGTGAGGGGAAAATAATGAAAAGCCAATTAAGAAATATTACGGTCGACGGTTATGCATTCGTTTATTGGTATTCAGGCGGGTCACGCTTCGTCTTAAACCTATCTCCCAAAGAGAATAAAAACATCAAAGTCACGCTCATCTTCCAGGCAGATCCTCCCGATGAAGAGCCTCGTACTTATTGGGCCTTTCATGATATTTCAGCACAAAATAATAACATGGAAACTGTCCTCCATCTGGGTAAACCCAAGCATATCGCTGAAATTATCTCTTACTTGATGGCAAAGCGACAAGAGCTTTGGACCCAGGGGAAGCCTCAGGTTCTGGATAATGCCTGGGATTTATTAAAAGAAATGGGTTATTCCGAGCTAAATCCAATTTGGATTAGACAGTGGTAGTCCTAATGGCTTGTGGGCTAGCCCCCTTTGATCTGACCACTCAAAGGGGGCTTAAAGTCCAGAGGGGTACGATTATTCGTTATTCGGCGTGGTCGGACTAGTCGAGGGCATCAAGCCTTTAACAGCGCCGAGAAACGGGCGAATGGACTTGATCATGCCGTAGCCCATTCTCACGACCGGAACAAACTTCTGGATCATGCCGAACAGCCGCAGGCCGCCGCCGAGCATACCTCCAAGCCCACCTGCGCCCGCAGTGGCACCGCCAAGCCCACCCAGCCCGCCCAACAGCGAGCCCATCATCGGTAGGAATGCAGATACATTGGCATCCGGCTTGCGGGAGCGCGAACGGCTAGACGGTTTGCGTGCGCCGCTTCTCCGGTTGCCAAGACGGGCGCTCGGGCCATGCGCACCAGCCCTGCGTTTGAGAGGTCGGGAGTCTTGTTTCCTGGAAGGAGCACGCGCGGGAGCCCCAGCACTGGAAAGTACCAACCCGCCGCGATTCACGTCGGTGATGTAGCCGACATAAGTCTCTCCGCTGTGCAGGGTGACACAGACCGGACGGCCTTGAAACTTCTTAGCCCGTGCACGCATCTCTTTCGATTGTGCCATGGAAGTTCACCTCGCTCACTGATTTAATTCAGTTTACGCCAGGGGCGGGCTGCCTGCTTGTGCGAATGGGGCATACGCACGCCAAAAATCGCTTGACGGGCTCGTTAGCCCACGCCAAATCAAGAGAATTGCCAAAAACCTGCTACTGGATGTTGTATCTCAGTCGCCCCCATTTTGGCAAAAACATATAGTGATCCAAAACCAAAAGGATAATTGTAATCCTCCTGAAGCAACGTTTCAGGATAACCATCTTCATCTACTTGAAAGAAAAAAGAAAATGATTCATCCTTCAGCTTCGTAAAATAATAGTCTTCATTTTGAATAAGTCTCGGGTTTCCACCTATTTTGACCAAAAAAGGCTGATCCATCGATTTTTCGTCATGACTTAGTTCCCCGTCTGAAATTGCATGCTTTACAAGGCCTGAGTTAGTAAACATATTTTTAACGCTCTCAGCTGACATGGGATGTTCAATCACCTTGATCGAGCAATTAGGATAAATGTTGTTTTCTAAATACTCCTCATAATATTCAGGGATAAAGATCGAAATCATGCTCTCGGGTTTAAAGGGATGGACGAGGCTCAAGTAAAAAACATACTTTTGGTTACCTTCGTGGATGTGGTCTGATTGATTATCAAAAAATTCGGGTGCATTCCCGCCAATCCAGCCTGCACTATGTTCGTTCGATAGGACCGGTCTCGCATAATAAAGAATACAATCTGTTCTCTCAATTAAAATATTCATTTGATTTTCATTAGGCATCTTACAACTCTCCCTCAAGAAACACGAATGCCCTTACTCCGCCGCTTCTGCCAGCCATGCTTGCATAGCCGGAGACTCCGCCCGATTCAAACGCAAGGCGATTTGGGTATTGATCTCATCCGGCGGCATGACCTCGACAAGGACGCACACGGAATCTCGCGGTTGATTCATGGCAAACATGCCTTCATCATCGAGCATTTTCATCGCCAGCTCCATGGCCTTCAGCCTCGAATCAAATTCACGATTCCATTCGTCAGCCGCAAGCTCCGCAATGGAAGGGCGATCCATAAACAATTGTTTAACATGATCGAAGTCCTCATCCCTGAAACAGCAATAAGGCGAATCGGCATAGGACCATTTGATGAGTTCTGCAATCGTTGATCCCGGCGTTTCGCTTTCGTCTTCTTGCCTGGCGGCTTCCCTCTCCAAGGCCTCCCATGACCAAGCGGAAATGCTTGGCGCATGTCCCTCTCCAGTCGTAAATGGCGTGCAGTAATAGTAACGTTCACCATTTTCAAAAAGAGTGCGAAAGGACGTCCTAGCCACACCGGCAATCTCTGCCGCCAGTGTCTCTATTTCTTGCGTCGTTTTCATGGCAATCGCCCCTTAGCCCTATAAAGGTTTATATCTTATTTCCATTATAAAGATTGTTCATCCTAAATCTACCTACCTTTTGCCTGAATCCTGGAATATGCGCGATTCACTCCCTCGTTACGCTGTAAAAGACGACCTTTCAGCCGTTCATGTTCATTAGGCTCATTTCACTTAACAAGTATAGGAGATGGAAATAAAGGCCAATCTAAAACTATCTGTTATGCAAGGAGCTCAGCACATGACGTATGGAGAAATTCTATTTCGTACGGCAACATCCTTCGTTGCTCTACTCGTTTTGACACGTCTGCTCGGTAAAAAACAAGTCGGACATCTAACGTTTTTCAATTATGTAACAGGGATTACCTTCGGCTCCACCACTGCCGAGATTATCGTCAACAGACAAATCACGCTACTGCAAGGAATATCTAGCTTGGTCTTATGGTCGCTCTTGGCGTTCATCATCGCATTGATCGGATTGCACTCCGTCAAAGCTCGTGAAATTCTCGACGGCCAGCCTACGATTCTCATTAAGAAAGGAAAGATTTTGGAAAGGGCGTTGGGTAAACAACACCTCAACATTGATGATTTAAGCATGTTGCTTCGGAACAAGGATGTCTTCTCACCCGAAGAAGTCGAATTCGCACTTCTGGAACCTGACGGTAAACTCAGTGTGTTAAAAAAAGAAGAACTGCTGCCTGCAACGAAAAAAGATATACAAGCAACTGTTACGCCTATTCAAAGAATTCCGACTGAGCTTATCATTGATGGCAAAATCGTAGAAAAAATCTTATAAAAATCGATGTCTCCGTTGCCTGGCTCAACCAACAATTAAAGAAAGCCAGCATTCATTCATTGGATCAAGTATTTTACGCAGAGCTTCAATTGGACGGGACGCTGTATATCGACAAATACCAGGATTCAATCCCATAAAAATACCCGGTAGCGAATACTTAAGTTCAATCCAACCTTCAACAACTTTAAAAATTAGTCCCATCCAACTAAAAAACGGAGGGGCTTTTACTTCTGCATTTTGACAAATAAAGTGAGAGAGTGGTAGATTCTTTTTAAACTAATTCTTTAATTTGGGTGGGCCTATGAGGAGAAAATTGCAAATTTACATATCGTCTACTTTCAACGATCTTATTGAGGAAAGACATACCGCTGTTGAAGCCATACTTCAAGCTGGTCATATCCCTGCTGGAATCGAGCAATTTTTCAAGGAAAGTCCAATGAAAATTAGGAAGAGATGGATTGACGAGTCCGATGTATATCTTCTGATTCTCGGAGGATTCTATGGTTTAACGCTTCCTGATGAATCGAAGAGCTATACGCACTGGGAGTATGAGTATGCCGGAGAGGCAGGCAAACCTAGGTTTGCCTTTGTTGTCACAGATGAAGCATTAAGACAAAAGCCATACGACTTCGCAGCAATTGAACACTATCAGAAGTTTCAAAAGTTTAAGCAATCAGTCATGGAACATATCCCGATCTATTATGTTGAAGATGTACGGCACATTAAAATGGTACTTCGTGATCAATTGTCAGAGTATGCAGCAAGAAATGATTTGTATGGCTGGGTTTCGGGCAAGGATGTCCCGGACGTTCAAAAGCTGTTGGAAGAGAATGCAAGATTAAAGGAGGAGTTGGAGAAAATGAAATGAAAGAGGGGCTGGCACGACCAGCCCCTTTCCTATAATATTCTCGTTAATCTATTTCCTGCTTGGGTTGAATCTCCTTCCACTTCTCCTTCAAAGCTTTTAAATCTGCTACAAAGAACCTAAGTAAATTGGGTCGTCTTCTTACTGCAAGCGGGTGATAGGTGAAGCTGCTCCTTCCCGATCCTCCCGGGCTCCGGGATTATCCAGAATCATCATAAGTGGAGCTTTCGGATTTCCTTCACCCCAGATGACACGATTCCGCTGCTTGGATAGCTCGCAAATTTCACAATGCTCTATACCATTGGGCGCTTGTTCTTCAGGTAAAATTACATAGGGACGGTCCATTTCCTTGTCGTGCAGCTCCTTCCTTTCACACAATGAATCTATTATGCCCACCTCAAGCAAAAACTTGTCCTTCTTATGATACGGTTCAACTTATCGTCGCTATCAGTGGAATTGCTAAAGGAGCTGCCACCGGCAGCTCCTTGTTTTATTTTCGATATGGTGTGTGTATTGTCATTTTCTGACCTGTTTACCCACTGGAATACTCTGAGCAAAACGAAATACATTATGAGGGTCATACTTTCGTTTCACCTGCTTCAATCTGCCAAAGTTCACGCCATAATACGCCTTGGGCCAGTTCTTAATCTGCAGATCGGGAAAATTCACATAATTCCCTTTAACAAAGGGACGTACCGCTTTACGGAACCTTTCCACCCACTGAATATTCCGCTCTTGCTCCCCATCATTTCTCCAGCGGGCTGACAGTTCGTAGATTGTCTCAGCCTTCCGATGAGGATAGGCCGTTGCAGTAGGCGATACTCGACTCACCGCGCTTCCCGCACCACCTAAGCTCTGACTCCACACGCTAGCATGCCTGTTGGGTGCTTTGGCTAAAAAGTCGCGTATAATTCGTACTCCTTCAGGCGGCAAAGGTTGAAACCCGTAGGCCCCGGTTATTTTAAACTTTGGTTCCAAATTCAGGTCTGACTCGGCAAAAAATTGGGTTGCTTCAATAAAAGGTACTGTCTTCACCATCACCTTCACCGGAGTGCCTGCTCGCAAGAGCGGTCTAATCAATCGACGCAGCTCCTCAGCACCGCCAAGCAATTGCCCAGTAGATACAATCGTTCCCACCTGCTTGGCAGCCACCTCAATGGTTGAGGTTAAGCGGTTTGTGACCGATGGGGCCCAGCGTTGCCAAGCCGGTAATACCTTCTCAAGGTCACTCCATTTCCACGTAATACTGTATATAGAAACCTTCGAAATCGGTCTAATCCGAAATGTAAATTCGGTAGCAACACCAAAGTTTCCGCCCCCTCCGCCTCGTGATGCCCACAACAGATCGGAATGTTTCTTGCTCTCTGCCACAATCGTCTTTGCCCCATACCGCCCCGAAGCTACGACCATCTTCACTTGTTTCAAGTTATCGCACGTAAGTCCATATTTGCGGGAAAGAAGTCCAATGCCCCCTCCCAGAGTGAGCCCAGCTACGCCTACGTCGGGTGCAGTCCCCGCCGGAATGGCCACACGCTTATTCCACAGCTTCTTGTACACACGGGCAAGTGGATTTCCTGTTTGGACAATGGCCACTCCATTTTTTCGATCAACCTTAACCTTATTCATCTCGCTCACATCGATAATAATACCGCCATTTACAGTTGAGAAGCCCTCATAGCTATGCCGTCCGCTGCGCACTCGCAGCCTTATGCCCCGCTCACGAGCCCATTTGACTGCGTTGATCACATCCTGAGTTCGTTGGCAAAAAACAATGACCCTTGGAAATTTGGAAAAACGCCTATTGAACTCCATTCTGGCCATATTGTATGACGGATTCCCCGGAATTACGATCCTTCCGGTTAATCGTGTACTTTTCTTTTGCAGCTTTTGTGCCATCTACTTTACACCATCCCTGCTCATGACATAAGCCTTTCTCATCAGCTTATTTCTATGTAGGGACATCTGTCCTAGTAACGGCAACTGCCCAGTTTGAATCGTAAAAGTGGCACATTATTAGGTTTACTACTCACGCCAATTTCTTAGTTGCTTAGTTTCCTAATAGATCATTCAAGGTTCTAATTCAAGGTGCATCTTGGCTTCTGCCTCATTCCATGGCACCGAGTAACCCGCCCCCTTGGCGCAAAAGATAGAGGAGGATGTATACAGTGGGTCTGCCTCTTTGCGGTAGCCCATTCGTTCTAGAACTTCCTCCGTATTATGGCAGCGGTCGTAGCCGCTGAACACGCAACGGATACTGCCTCGTCCATGCGTAAAGGATGCAAATTCGGCACTGTAGTTCATGAAGGTCGACACGGGTACCCTGCCTGTGACCATCGCTTGCGTCCCGATTGTCTGCGGCGGATTAAAAGTACCTGAAGCACGCTGAATATCGGACAGTACCCTGCCCATTTCATCGATAGCGACCTTGATTTTGAAATCGTAATAGGGCTCCAGCAGCACGTTGTCCGCCTTCTCCAGACCCTGCCGTAGTGCTCGAAAGGCAGCCTCACGGAAATCACCGCCATGGGTATGTTCTTTATGCGCGCGGCCCCTCAGCAGCGTAATGCTCACGTCGGTGACTGGCATGCCGGTCAGCAGTCCGTGATGCTCCCGTTCGTAGAGATGATTCCGAATCAGATTCTGATAGCTGACATTCAGATCATCGGCATGACATCTGCTATCGAACATGATGCCGCTGCCCCTTTCTCCCGGTTCAATCAGCAGATGTACTTCCGCATAGTGCCTGAGCGGTTCAAAGTGGCCGTACCCTTTTACAGCTGATTGAATCGTTTCCTTATACAAGATTTCCGGTTGTCCAAAAGAGATAGCAAAGCCAAACCGCTCTCTAACAAGCTGCTCCAACACTTCCAGTTGAATCAACCCCATGACGCGGATAGAAATCTCCTGCAATTTCTCATCCCAAACGACGTTCAGAGACGGCTCCTCCGCCTCCAGCGTGCGAAAAGCACCGAGCACCTTCTGTACATGTATCGAATTGTCGAATAATACCTTCGATTGTAACGTCGGCTCCGAATCGTAAGCTAACTTGTCTGATATTGCCCCCAGGCCTTGTCCGGCCTCGGCGGCGGACAAGCCGGCAACTGCAAATAAATCGCCAGCTTCCACTTGTTCCACCGGCTGCGATTTAAGGCCGTTAAACATGAAGATCCGCGTAACTTTTTCGTCATATTGAACGCCGCCACTCTCGTAACGAAGCTGTTCTCTCACCTTTAACCGACCACCGAGCGCCTTAATGAACGTGAGTCTCGCTCCACCTGCATCGTGCCGGATTTTATAAACCCGCCCCTGGAACGAAGCATTCTCGTCATAACTAGATGTCGTCAGTAGATGCAGCTGATCCAGAAATTCAATGATGCCCGTATCCTGAAGCGCAGAGCCGTAAGCACAGGGGAAGAGAAGACCCGCCGCTATCATCCTCTGCAAGGCCTCCAGCCAGAAGTCGGCATCCTCTCTCCCCTCCAGAAATGCTTCCAGCAAGGCTTCGTCCCGCTCCGCCATGGCTTCCCGCAGCGGCTCACCGATCATGCCGTCAGCGAAGCTTTCTGTAATGCAGCATACTTCCCCCGTCAACTGCTGACGGATTTCGGCCTCGGTTCTGCCTGCATCCGCGCCGATCCGATCCGTCTTGTTGATAAAGAAGAACGTCGGAATTCGATGCTTACGCAGCAGCTGCCAGACCGTCTCCGTATGACCCTGGACACCTTCAACTGCGCTTACAATCAGGATGGCATAATCAATGACCTGAATCGCCCGCTCCATTTCCGGGGAGAAATCGACGTGTCCGGGCGTGTCAATTAAATAATAACTTTCTCCTTTATATTCTATTACCGCCTGATCTGCGAACACCGTAATACCCCTTGCCCTCTCGATGTCGTGGCTGTCCAGAAACGCATCCTGATGATCCACCCGCCCCCGGGACCGGATACTGTTCGTATGGTACAGCAGCTGTTCCGCAAAAGTTGTCTTACCTGCATCCACATGGGCGAACAGGCCAATCGTTAGTCGCTTCATAGAATCCCACTTTCAACGCTTCTTGTTGATACTACTCATTTTATTAAAGCATAGAAATTGGGAGAGTGGGTAGGAACACTCCAATTAAAATTGGAGAAGATTGGGGTTATCTGACTGTGATGAGTGATACCGAATTACCTCCTTATCCGGCTGATTAATAACGGTTCTGTGATGCGAAAAAGCGTTCAATCATTTGCTTCGTTTCGCTTGGACTTCTCAATTGAACTGCCTTTCCATTTTCATCAAAGGTAAAATGCCCCCTAAATGCTTCCGGCATATCCTGATACTGTTTCTCGACTTGTTGAAGTACTTTTTTTAAACATGGATATCCGTATTTTTTAATTAGTAGAGGCAATCCGAAGGCAGATCTTAAAAACTCATAGGCTACATCACTTATTGCGCAAATAAACTTAGGATCATTCTCGCGAAGAGGCGCAGTCGTTAGGTACTTAATCGATTCCTTGTGAAGCTGCTGATTATCATTTGGCATCTCTATCATCCTTTCTTCTAAACCATAATCAAGCCATTAAAATAATACATGCCACACATGGCCCTCTTGAAAATAGTACCCACATAAACTAGAACGCGCCTTCAATCTATGAATAGGCTTAAAAATTTGGTAGACTTCTCATATGAATGCCTAATCCAATCGAATAGAACAGGAGAGATCACTTTGCAGCTCTCAGATTCCACTTATTCCGCAATTAGGGCTCTATGTAAACAAGGCGATGACTTAGTGAAGGTAGGCGATCTTGATGCCGCCAAGCAAAATTATATTGCCGCCCTCCGTTTATTGCCTGAAAATCATCAAGAATGGGAGACCGCTACCTGGATATATGTAGCTATTGGGGATGTCCACTATCGTATGAAGAATTTCGATAAGGCCTTCAAGTGCTTTTTTAATGCCGTACAGTGTCCGAAGGGGTTGGGTAATCCGTATATTCATCTTCGGCTGGGGCAGTTATATTATGAACAGGAAAAATTTGAAAAGGCGGCTGACGAGCTAACCCGGGCTTACATGGGCGCCGGTATTGAGATTTTTATGGAAGACGACCCAAAATATCTTGAGTTTTTGGAGACAAACATAGAGATTTGAAATTTATTTTCGAATTCAACGGCGAAATCAAAAAAGCTCACTCTCCATCGCTTTGGTAAACTTTTTCAGGTGCACGAATAAACATCCTGTATGCCATCCTTGTGCAGGTCTGCCGCATGAAAGTTCTGGTTAGCTATCGTATCCATTCTTCTTCTGAACAGAGTTTCACCCTATCCATCGTTCTCTGGCTCTTTGCAAGGCGCTGTCAACAGCGGCTGGCGTCATTTCTAACGATTTCTGCAATCTGTTTGGAGTCATGAATAAAAGGACAGTTAAGGCTACTCAATGTGCCCTAACTGTCTTTTTACTAATTAAACCAAACTGTTACTGAAAAACCACCCACTAAGTATGTTATGTTCGTTTTTAGTAAGGTTGGCGGAGCGTTGTGATTCAGGTATTCCTTACCTACAAAGTCATGCATGAGTCCCGCCGAAATAAAACTTGGTCTGATGCAATTATGCAGATTTTAAAACGTACTATATACATTTTCGCATTCAATCGCAGTCGGTTCATAAAAACAATGTTTCTTCCATCGACCTACAAACGGCTGATTATACCAAGTTGGCGGACATGGTCCGGGGTTTTCATACGATCCTGGGCGGAAGTACCATAGCGAGTATTTGGCTGGCCAATTCCGTTCCCCATTCACAACCCGTTGTGCCAGACGGCGTTCTCTATCTCTTGCTCTTTGATAGTACATGCCATGTTGTAGCGCTTCGAACGCATGCGGCTGGTTAATCATTTGGGGAATTGTCCGGATTCCTTTAAAATCGGAACAATTCGCTCTTATTCGGTTAATGCCAACAGCTCCAACAAGGAGCATGCCCATTTCGCCTTCGGCCTCAGCCTCAGCTCGAAGCAACCTTGCCAACATATCGATATCCTGTTGCCTGGATTTTACAACTGCCATATGCTCACCTCATTTGATTTCTAGACTCATCATATTTTAGGCTAAGCGGATGTGTTACTCTGGCTAAATAAATAGAAAACGATATTAAACAGCCATTTCACTGAACCTTAGCCCATTAGTTGAGTACCAGTGGTAAAATTCCCCCCCGAAATATGTGATATGGTTCTCAGCTTTGTCTGTAACGGCAAGTTTATAAATTCTCAAATATAAAGCCTTTATCGAAGCCCAAAGAAACTTGCCGCTACTTATGGTACGGTTCACCCTAACATTAACAGAGGCAAACAATTGTAATCAAAATTGAGATAGACCCCCTATTTTAATTGAGAATTAGATGAAGGAAAAAGCGAAGCAAGAAACTTGTTTCGCTCTTTTTCCGTAAAAGGAAAGTCTTTAATAATTAATTCAATTTACTTTTGAATATCTCTTTCCCCTTTTGCACTCATGAATCCACCTTATGGCTAACAGATGATTTTTTCTATTTCAATGAATGTATGAACTTATATGTATTGGTACATTAAACATCTTAATATAATAGAAATAGACCGTAATATAGACGGTTAATAAATAATATGATACATTTAATGTATCATATTATTTATTTGTGGTGAAAAAAATGACAAAAGAAAAGAACGTACAACCCATACGTTCATTAGAAGAAATTCAGCAAATGAAAAACTCTTTGATTCGTTATTGTTCTTATAGAGATTATTTTCTTTTTGTTTTTGGAATTAATGTTGGATTGAGAATGTCCGATATTCTTCCCCTTCGGGTTCAGGATATTCGAGATAAGACTCATATTCGTATAAAAGAGCAAAAAACAGGTGAATTTCGTACCATCTATTTGAATGAATACTTACGAAATGAAATAGACAAATATACAGCTTCTATGGAGCCTGAAAATCTTCTATTTCCTTCGAGAAAAGGTGATGGATACATCACCCTTACCCAAGCATACCGTACACTACAAAAGGCCGCTGAAATAACTGGAATCAAACATGTTGGTTCCAGAACACTTCGGAAAACTTTCGGATATCATCACTATAAAAAATATAAAAATTTAGCAATCTTACAAGAATTTTTTTCCCATTCAACTCCAAGTATCACCAAAAAATATATTGGTGTTCTGCAGGATGAAATTGAGGATACACTAAAGGATTTTAGTTTGTAATCAGGAGGAAAGATGAAACATGTTAAAACTGGAAGAACGAGGGCGGGGTAAATTCAAACCAGCACCCAATTATGACATTAATGATGTTAAAAATCTCCTTATAAAAAAAATTGAAGAGGAAACTCATCTAAATATAGACGAACCGCAAGATTACGATATGGAAAATCTTTTTTTTAAAACTGACAAAGCTAATGTTTTAGGTCTATTTTGTGGGGCAGGAGGGCTTGACCTTGGTCTCGAATTAGCCGGATTAGATGTAATTATTGGGGAAGAAAGAACCAACGAACTTTTTAAAAATAAAGATACTTTCAACTCAATTCGAGAAGAGAGTATTTTTCATCATCTCTATTCCAACGATATCTTTAAAGAAGCCCTAGAAACCTATAAACAGAACTTTCCTAATTCTGTTTTTATACACAATAAAGACATCCGAAAAGTGAAGGAGTTTCCAAAAGCTGATGTTGTCGTAGGGGGACCACCATGCCCTGGATTTAGCGAGGCTGGACCACGATTGGTTGATGACCCTCGAAATTTTTTATATATCCACTATATTCGTTGTTTAATGCAAGTACAACCAAAGTTCTTTATTATGGAAAATGTAAAAGGGATGCTGACTCTTGGTAAAGGAGAAGTTTTCCATCAAATCCGTCAAGATTTTGAAGCTGCAGGATACCGTGTGTATCACAAACTTGTAAATGCAAGGGATTATGGTGTTCCACAACTTCGGGAAAGGGTATTCTTAGTAGGTGTTCGAGAAGATATTAAATTCAAATATGAATTCCCTGAACCTTCCCATGGAGACGGTTTATTCCTGAATCCTTATATAACTTTAACGGAAGCAATAGGAGACTTAGAAGAAAACCCTGGCGAATATTTCACAGGTTCATATTCCACCATCTTTATGAGCCGAAATCGCAAAAAAAATTGGAATGAACAGAGTTTTACTATTCAAGCAAGTGGTAGACAAGCTCCTATTCATCCAGGTGGACTTCCAATGGAGAAGGTCGATAAAAACAAGTGGATTTTCCAAGACGGAGAAGAAAATAATCGCAGACTATCGGTAAAGGAAATCGCACGCATTCAAACTTTCCCTGATTGGTATAATTTTAGTGATGGAAAGAATGATGAAATGTCTAAAAACGGTCGTTTAGACAAGATTTATAAACAAATTGGAAATGCAGTTCCAGTTCAATTAGCCAGGATCATTGCTCAACCGATTGCCAAATGGATTTACGAAAATAGATAAAAAAAGAAAATTCAATATTAGAGCCTTTTTATATCAAAAGGCTCTAATATGATTTATTTACGTGGTATAAAAATATTATAATTACTTTCTAACTCATTTAATAAGCGATTATGATTTAAACTATTTGGCTCAACTTCAACATACTCACCAAGCTGTATCAATTGAGAAAGTGTTTTAATAGTAGTCTTCTGTGACAGACGTTGGTACGGTTTAAACTGAGTATAAATAGCTTTTCCTCTATTAGTTCCCTCAGTCATAGGATTGATAGGTCGATAAGCAATTTTGAAGTTACTACTTAATTGAAATATAGTTTCTTTATCAATAGGCTTTAATTTTAAAACCAAATCATTAATACTTCTTGGAACACTTGAGGAGACATACAAACAATTGGCAATATGATCGCCTGAACCATATCCCGCCACAATCTTCACTATATCATTATATGTAAATACATCAGTAAACTCCCTTGCTGTATTTCCGCTCCGTCTTCCAAAACAAATACTCACGCCAACAAATAAAGATGCAGACGGATTTGTCTTCCACCGATTAGACCATTTCGTACAATCAGATACAAGTCTATAAAAAGCATCTGCTCCAAACTCTTCAATAACTCGACCATGAGAATACCAATTACCAAAATAATCAGCACTACTTAATTTCGCCGAAATTTTAATTGGTTCAGAGTTTTCTAAACGAATCAAAATATCAGTTTTCGCTCCAGAGCTCCCTACCCACTCAATACCAATAATTTTTGCGCCAGGACGAATACCTATATCCCTCATCCACTGTGGAATATCAAATGGTATTATCCCAACGCCCTTAATAGATTTCGCAATATCACGTTCGAATTGGTCAGTATTTGCAGACAAATAGAACCCACCCCTCTAAGTAGTACATTTTACCTATAGTCAAAATGCCCTGATTATATAGTAGCACTACTTAAAAAGAAAGAAAAACACACTATGGTATTGCTACAAAGCAGATAAGGTATCATATGAAAGAATTGCTGCTACTAAAAATAGATTTTCTACTATTCCATGTGTTAAAATTGGGGAAACAAATGAGCTTAGGAAATAGTGTTCGTGTGTAATCTGTTGGATGGAGTATTAACACTTATAATGCATTATTAAGAGTTGTTTACTTATTCAAATTACCTTTTCACACAACGAACCCTATGTTTCATTCAAATGATCTATTATTTAAGAAGAGTCAATTTAATGAAGCAATTTCTTAGAAAACTAAACATTACAGTATATAAGTTTGATGAACAATTAGAGACAGGCGGTTATACTAACCGGTATTCGAAATATTCCTTAAGTTTAAGATAATTATTTTTTAAAAATTATTATTCCATTTATTTATGAATAGAGATGGATTTTCGAACAAATTTCTATATACCCAAATTAATAGCCTTGTAGTTTTCTGGAAAGGACCCGTCCTTTCCTTTTTTTATTGTGCATAATTATTAATATGAAAAGGAGGTTATTACTATGGTAGAAATAAGGAGAGTTTGACTGTACATTCGTGTTTCCACAGAAGAACAAGCTGCCGAGGGATACAGTATATCCGCTCAAATAGATACCTTACGCCAATTCACACAACTTTACGATTGGAAAATTGTTGAAGAATACATCAATGAAGGCATTAGTGGAAAATCCATAAAGGGTCGTCCTGCAATGTAGCGGCTTGTGGCTGATATTGAAAAGAAAGAGTTTGATACGGTTCTTGTTTGGAAAATCTCTCGTCTCTCTCGCAATATGTTGGATACTCTCGTTCTGTTAGATAAGTTTGAAGAATACAATGTGAAATTCATTTCCTATTCGGAAAACTTTGACACAGTAAGCCCGATCGGGCGCTTAGTAGTTCAAATAATGACCTCTATAGCAGAAATGGAACGAAACACGTTATCGGAAAATATTAAATTAGGTATGAAACAAAGGGCATTAGAAGGGTCGTAGAATGATGGTATTATCTTGGGTTACGATTTAATCGAAAAGAAACTTGTCATAAATCAGAACGAAGCGGATATAGTCAAACTTATTTTTCATATGAGAATAACATGGGGTTGAAAGCTATTGCGAACCACTTAAATAAGAAGGGATACCGCACAAAATGAAACCGTCATTTTTCCATTAACGGAATTGCTAAAACAAAATGTCGATCGCCTATCAGAAATACAAGAGTTACGAGAACGATATTTAGATGCATTTGAGAAAAGGACACTTTCCATGAATGTATTACAAGAACGGATGCAGAAAGTTGAAATTGAAAAGGAGCAATTAGAACAAAAAGTATTAATTTAAGTTCGACCCGAAATTCTGGTGATTTAAAAATTATTGAACCTGATCTTATTAAAATACTTCTGGAGCAATTTCTTATATTATACGAACAGTCGCCACGGGAGAAACAAAAACAGTTACTTCAACTATTAATTCGCCATATTCTAATCAAGCATCGTGAGGGAGAATCACGTAAAGTCGATAAGGTTGAACTCGAATTTGGCTTTTCAGAAATAAACATCTCAAAAACTTTTACACTTCTGCACTTATTGTATCGTAAAACGGATAAATTAGATAATATCCCTCTTAATTTATCCGTTTCAACAAACGAACTCCCACCTTATTTACAACCTTTCTTGCCTCTACTTGTGGTACGGTTCCCCCCGATTAATCTTCACCGCCCGATAAATCTGTTCCACCAGCACCAATCGCATCAATTGATGAGGCAAAGTCATCCTTCCGAAGCTTAGCTTCTGTTGGGCGCGGCGGAGGACTTCGTCAGAGAGACCGTGGCTGCCGCCAATAACGAAGATAACATGGCTTGTACCGTAGGTGCCGAGCTTGTCCAATTCCTCCGCGAGTTCTTCCGAACTCCACAGTTTGCCGTCGATGGCAAGTACAATCACGTGTGCCTCACTTTTCACATGGGCTAAAATACGCTCGCCCTCTCGCTCCTTGACCTGCCGAACCTCCGCCTCGCTCAGTGTGTCTGGAGCCTTTTCATCGGCTACTTCGATCATTTGGAACTTGATGTATGGCCCTAGCCGTTTTGCGTATTCCTGAATGCCCATGACCAAATACTTCTCTTTTAACTTGCCAACACCTATAAGTTGAATAAACAAATTCCATACCCCTATCTATATCGAATGATAATGTAAAATCGTATTTACGATCCCAAACTAAAAACATAACTGTAACATAGTTATTTTAGCACCTGAAACGTCTCTTACCTATCTATTTCCTCTCCACTATGAGCCTATTCCCTGCTCAAATTATAGCGGATCATTCTTTACGCTCTTCACAATGAAATCCCTATTCGTTTCGTATTCATCAAGAGACTGCATTACTATCTGTCGATATTCGCTGATTTGCTCCGCTGTCGCTGACCCGCGCAGTGATTCGAACAATGCTGTACATTTCTTAAAATTACGATCGTTACCTGACTGATCTGCTAGTTGCATCGCCCGCACAGTAAGTCCCACTGCATCCTGTAATCTGCCGTACTTCCGATAGTACAAAACCAAATGATAGCAGTAGCTATAATAGTAAGATATGTTCTCTGCGTCTTCATAACTCTCAAATTCATCAATCTGCTCTGCAAACGTATGTAAGATATCTGCCACATCCAAATGATACATAAGCGCTGCCTGTAATATGGTATTTAGCCCCGGTAATATTTCCTCTAGATTATCCTGCAAAAAGGCTACATATTCCTCGATCAGCTCTATATTTCCAGATAAAATATCTACTGCATATAAATTGGTCTTGGCTAAAAACCTGAATTCCTCGACAACTTGATTGTCTTCTTCCTCTAAATCCTCCATCCACCCTAGCTCAGCATACTTATAGATGCACTCCCTTGCCTGCTCATATGCACCCTGATTCTGGTGAGCCATTCCGCACATCAGGTGACTGAGCCCAAAATAATATACCAACGGACGTTCTAGATTCACATGCGGGATGGGTAATTTCATTGCTTTATGATACTGCCGTTCTTCGTAGATACGCTGGACACGGCTATATAAAATGCCAGATGTAGTCTTTACCTGAGTCCAGCTTTCGAAGGAATAAGCCATTTTTAACAGTTGTACGATCACATCTGGTTTGAGTGATTTAAGAATGTCCTCCTGCAAAAATATTACCTCCTCTAGTATATCCTCTTTATCGATTTAGAGTTGCCAACCACTCGTGAGAAGTGACTAAACAGACTAATTATACTACTTAAAAAGCGCAATATAAACCATTTTTACTATATATTTTGACCTGACTTTTACACTTCATCTTCCATAAGCTTGTTATGAGGTGGTAATATGGCTGAATTACGCAAGCAAATCGGTACAAGAATCCGGGCTATTCGAAATGCAAAGGGACTTACACAGCAAAAGCTAGCTGACATTGCAAGCTTGGACTATAGATATATTGGTGCATTAGAAAGAGGAGAAAGAAACTTTTCGATTGATACCTTGGAGAAGGTGTTAACCGCCTTAAACGTGTCTATCAGTGAGTTAATGTTTTCCGAAGAACATATGACTGCAGACGAAATGATTCGGCAAGAGGCCATAGATGAGTTTGTTGCGTTGACCAGCCGATTGAATGAAGAGCAAATCGGGATTCTTAGACGTGTTAGTAAAGAAGTTTCACGCGCGTTCGACTAAGTCATTCCACCCTAAAAAGCCTTAAATAAAACCAAAAAAGAGCACCGCACAGGTGCCCTCATAAATCTCCATAAAAAACTCAAGCATACAACATAAAAAAGCTCACTTCATGTCCCAGTTGCTTCAGATAATTGTAGATCTGCGAGCGGTGATGGAACACATGGGTCACGGTCTCAATCTGCCATTGAACCTGTAAATGCCCATGCTCCATATAGAAAGCTTTCGTCGAACGATTCAGATAATCTTCTTCGCTAAGCGAAAGAATGTAAGCCTTATATACCTCAAAATTCTGCCTGAAAGCCGTAGCCAAGCGCTCGGGATCTTCCACCCCGGACAGGCTATTTTCAATGCTTCCCACTTCTGCCTCGGACTTCTCCTGCATAATCGCAAGATCCGAAGCTGGAATAAGCACAAAGTGGTGCACTAATTCCAGCAGCGAGCGGAAATTGTCCTGTGGGCGAAAGCTCCAATCCTCTGGACGTATTTTACGAATCAAGGCTTCCCCCGTCCGTACTCCAGTCTCCAGCTCATTCAGCAGATGATCACGAACTTGCAGCGTTCCACTCATATCCTCATCTCTCCTTTGCATTCTTCTTCATATTTTGAGTATAGCCGAAGCCTCTGGGTGTGTATTGTAAAAATCGGACAACTTCCGAAAGTCTTTAGCCGCAGTAAGCGGGGAAGCTCCATAAAATCTGCGAAAATCACGGATTAGATGCGCTTGGTCAAAAAAGCTGTGCTTTAATGCCAGCTCCATCGCATCGACATAACCACCATTCTGAATACTGTGCAGAACGCTCTGGAAACGGACGACTTCACTGAACTTTTTGGGGCTGACCCCGATCCATTGCCCAAATTTGCGGTTGAGCTGTCTTTCACTGATCGCCTCACGCTCGGCAAGCTCCTTAACCCCCACACTCCCGCCGCTCACAAAGATGCGATGCAGCAGATTTTTCATCAGGTCACAATCGCTTGTCCTACGACGCAGTAGAAGCTGGTTGAGATATTGATCCATTAGGCGCACCCGTTCATTAAAGTCTCGTGCCTCCAAAATACGCTCACCTATGATCTCAATATTCTCGGGCCATATGTCTTCCAAGTGGTAATTACCTCCTGTAAACAAATGAGTCGGCATGCCATGAAAATAATGTGCTCCACCGGGGAAAAATCGCACCGCAAAAATACGTGTCCCGGACCCTGCTTGTCTGGTAGACACGAACGGATTCGTAAATGTCCCGCAGTATGAGAGTTCCTGACGCTTACTCACCGGGTCGTATTCTAATAGAATATCCGTACAACCATCAGGTAATACCCGGTCCACTGCCTCTTCTTCCTCCAGCCAGCCTAATGAAGCTTCACCTCTATCCGATACTGCCATATTCCGTTCAGAAACTTCTCTGGTAGCCGGACCCGACTCCCAATAGCAGGCTACGTAAGCCCTCAGCGCAGCAGTCGGCTTTTGCTCAATATAATATGTATGGGGATCACTTCCATTGACCTGAAGCGGACGAAACAGTGAATGCAGCAAAGGGTCCATCCAACGTTCACTCCTGTCTCAGTACGTGGTGGGGATATATACAAAAAGGACGTTTCTGCCCGAAACGCCCGTGCTTGTTTTTTTAGACGACCAAAAACTCTGCTTTTTTCTCACATTCCTTGCACTTCACTGGAGGGTCCCAATCCGAAAATTTCGTTTCTTTGAGATCGACGACATCCGGTGCATCCTCGTATTCATCGACGAACATATCAATTGCCAGTTCCACATGCTCTTTACATACCACGTACATTCCGTTGCATCCCTTTCCGTTTGAAGCTCTTCCTGTTGTAGGTGTGTCAAAACCGCCTTCTTTTGTTCTACCACACTTGACGCAGAAAGGAAAGGGCTTGCCCACTATCCCTGACGTTTGGTCTTAAAAATGAGAAAATTACTGACGTTCAGGTCTTCACAGAAATGGGGATATTTCTCCAGCATGTCAACAGACGGCTTCGGTTCGATCATCCCATCCAACAACAAGCCCGCCTCCACAATGGTCTGTACATAGCTGCCCAGCGTACGGTGAAAATACAAAAGCTTTTCCTCCTGATCATAAGGGATCGCTTGCTCCAATGGGCCTTCATTGAAATATTGATCCACTTTCCAATACAGCTTTTTCCCTGTCTCATCCTTCACCCATCCACTCTGAGGCGTCAGAAAGCACGGATGCAGAATAGAAAAAATAAAGCGGCCTCCTGGAACTAATAATCGCTGCATTTCGGCAATCGCCTGCTCATAATGAGCCAAGTCCTGTATGACCATATTGGACACGATCAGATCAAAGCTCTGGTCCCCGAACA
The DNA here is from genome assembly GCF_050482105.1 of Paenibacillus jamilae. GTDB lineage: Bacteria > Bacillota > Bacilli > Paenibacillales > Paenibacillaceae > Paenibacillus > Paenibacillus jamilae_B. The sequence continues at coordinate 376,447 of NZ_JBCNHI010000003.1, forward strand.
TCTCCAGCTTCTCCAGATTGCCATGGTGATATGTAATTCCCAACGCTGATGGTGTCCGCTCTTTTGCAAGTTTCAGCATTTCTGTCGAGTAATCGACAGCTTCCACCAACGCGCCTGCATTGACCATTTTCCGACTCAGGTAACCTTCGCCACATCCAGCATCCAGCACTTTTTTACCTTCGATCAGTCCCATACACTCTTGCAAAGCAGGATTTAGCAGCACTTCACGAGACCGATCCCCTTCTTCGGTGTACTTGGCAGTAAATTTTTCGGCATGCATATTCCAGCGCCGAATGGCCTCTTCGGTGTTCCACTTATTCATATTCATCTCCTTCTTTCTTTTGTATTTGAGGATTTTGTAGGGTCATAGATTCTACACTCATTTCTGTGTTTTTTCAATAATAACGCTTACAATTGTAAAATAACTAATTCACACATGATTTTTACTTGAATTATGCAGGTATTGCAGAATAGAATAATATGGTAATGTTTAGTGGAAAGCGCTTTCAAAATAACTTTGTAAAGGGGCCTGTTATGTTAAAACGAAGACCCATTTCATTGCTGTCGTTGACGCTTGCCATTACCCTATTGTTATCCACGTTCGCATCCGTGGCCGCTGCTGCTGAAACGGACGGACAAGCACAGCCAGCTGCTGCTACAAGCAATATGCAGTCATATGTGGAAGCCATGCAGCCTGGATGGAATTTAGGAAACTCGCTGGATGCTGTCGGGGCGGATGAGACAGCTTGGGGCAATCCGCGCATTACCCAAGCTTTGATCCAGCAAATTGCTGCTCAAGGGTACAAAAGTATCCGGATTCCCGTCACCTGGGACAAGCATATTGGAGCAGCACCCCATTATACCGTTGAGTCTGCTTACATGAACCGTGTAGAAGAGGTTGTTCGCTGGGCACTGGATGCCAATCTGTATGTTATGATTAATGTCCATCACGATTCATGGACGTGGGTAAGCAGCATGGAGCCCAAGCATGATGAAGTATTAGCTCGCTATAACGCATTATGGACACAAATTGCAGATCGCTTTAAAGACCAGCCTAACAAACTGATGTTTGAAAGTATTAACGAGCCCCGGTTTTCTGAAGGGGGAACCACGGATGAAGCGAAAATGAATCAGATGCTTCATGAGCTAAATGTATCCTTCCACAAAATCGTTCGCGCCTCCGGTGGTAAGAACGCCACGCGTCCCCTTGTCCTATCCGGTCTGGATGCTGCACCTGCCCAAGCCAAGATCAGCCAACTTTACAACACAATTACTGGGCTGAATGATCCCAATCTGATTGCGACCGTCCACTATTATGGCTTTTGGCCTTTCAGTGTGAACATTGCCGGGAATACAACATTTGATAAAGCTACCCAAAACGATATTGTTCAAACCTTTGATAATGTCTATAACACCTTTGTAGCCAAGGGAATCCCGGTTATTGTCGGTGAATATGGCCTGCTCGGTTTCGATAAACATACAGGTGTTATTGAACAGGGCGAAAAGCTGAAATTCTTCGAGTTTTTGACTTATTACATGAAAGAGAAGAAAGTAACAGGTATGCTCTGGGATAACGGCCAGCATTTGAATCGGAGCACTTACAAGTGGTCTGATCCTGAACTCTTTAATGTCATGAAGGCCAGCCTGAAAGGACGTTCCTCCAATGCAGCTAGTGATCTCATTCACTTGAAGAAAGGCTCTCCTGTTCAGGATACCAAGGTCACTTTAAACCTGAACGGCAACCAATTGAAATCACTCAATGCCGACAGCAAGCAACTGAAACAGGGCACCGACTATACGTTGAGTGGAGATTCATTAACCTTTAAAGCCAGCTTACTTACCAGCCTAATTACTTCCGGTAAATATGGTGAGAATGCCGTTATTAACGCCAAGTTTAATAAGGGGGCGGATTGGAATTTTAAAGTCGTCGTGTATGATACTCCAAAATTAAGTGCCGTCGAAGGGACTACACAAGCCTTTACCATTCCAACAGACTTCCGTGGTAGCCAGCTTGCGACCATGGAAGCCGTGTATACGAATGGAGGCAATGCCGGTCCACAGGATTGGACACCTTATAAAGAGTTTGGCAATACTTTTTCCCCTGCCTATGATACGAACGGCATCAAGCTGCTGCCTGAATTTTTCAACAGTGTGAAGGATGGTGAAGTCACGTTGAAGTTCCACTTCTGGAGCGGAGATGTAGTGACATACAAAATTACCAAGAGCGGAACCCGTGTGACGGGAGTGACATCTTAATCTAAGGCACAGCAGAAAGCAAAAAAAGGCGTTCCCGGAAATGAGCCGGCGAGCGCCTTCTTTATAGTTAAGTATACCACTCAAACTTAGCCTTCCGGCTTATCTGTTAATTTTAACGTCACCGACTCTTCCTTGCCTGCCCGGTAAAAGGTAACCTTCAGCTCATCGCCAATCTTCTTGTGATCATACAGATAGCGACGCAAATCAAGCGTAGAGTTAATCGGTTCCCCATCAAACGCTGTAATGACATCGTTCAGCTTCAAGCCGCCCTCCTTGGCAGGACCATGGGCCTCCAGAACAACGGCCCCATCCTTGACGCTGTCAGGCAGCTTGAGTTCCTTGCGCTGAGTTTCATCCAAAGGTGCATACTCATTATTGAGGTCCACCGTGTACACCCCCAGATAAGGGCGGGTGATCTTGCCATCCTCAACCAGTTCATTCACCGTCTTCATTACCTCATTAGCAGGAATGGCAAAGCCCAGTCCTTCCACACCTGTATCGGCGATTTTCATCGTATTGATGCCAATCACCCGTCCGTCCAGATCGACCAACGCTCCGCCGCTGTTTCCTTCATTAATCGCTGCATCGGTCTGAATCACATGCTGCTCCCAATCATATACGCCATCCTGATTAATGGAAATGGGAATGATGCGATTCGTATAGCTCACAATGCCGGAGGTCAGTGTGTCTCCCAATCCGAGTGGGTTGCCAATCGCAATGACCGTCTCGCCCAGACGAAGTTTGCTGGAGTCACCGATATCCGCCACTGTGCTAATGCCTTTATCATCAACGGCCAATACAGCGATATCACTAATGCGATCCTTTCCGACCAGCTTTGCCTCTTTTCTGACACCGTCTACGGTTACAATATCCAAATCATCCGATCCTTCGATGACATGGTTATTCGTCATAATAAAGGCTTTGCCTGAACTCACTCGGAAAATAACGCCCGATCCAAGCGCTGATTGCTCCGTACTTTTACCGTCTTCCCCCTTCAGATTTACGATGCTGACGACGGCTGGGCGTACCTTGGCTGCCGCTTGCACAATCCGATCATACGGATCACCCGCTGCTTGCCGCAAGGGATAATGACTTGCTCCGGTTACCGCTGTAGTGGAGGGCAGACCTGTAATAAAGCTGAACAGCAGCACGGAAACCACTGCACTAACCGCACCACTAATGACAGCTGCCTGCACCGGACTTACCCGACGATTCCTGTGCGGCCAACGTCCCCGTCCTCCGCGACGCGCCTTAAATGCCGTTTTTTTAGCCGCACGTGTGGACACCTTCGTTGAATAAAAATCATCATCAAACAAGCCCATGCTAATCCTCTCCCCTTCGTTGTCATGACCGACACTCACTAAAAAATTAGGGCTATTCGGGCTTGCGCCAACCTATGCTACAGAGAACCTGCTCCGTTGAACATCTCAAATGGATTGAATATCCCCTACCATCGGAATTACAGCAACTAATCGTTCCGGCCTACTTATTAATCACCACAAACGGTGCCTTCCTAAGCAACCAAATCTCATAAATTAGCATACACGCCGAATCTGGCTCCGAATAGAGGAAAAAAGAGGAATGATTTCCAAACCAATGGACTACAATAGTAACAAGTCTTCTATTCTATTACAAACTGACCGTCTCATAGAGACGTTCTGGCTTGTTCCCGTCCGCTTAAAGCAGCCTATACTTTCGATGAGAGCCTTCCTTCAGAAAGCCTTCTGTTGTTAGCTTTATTGTATCACAGCACCTGGAAAAACCACAGGCAGAACCAAGCTTATTGCACGCCATTTTAAAAATATTTTTACAGGAGGAATATATGATGAATTCCCATCGTTCCGCTATGGATGAAGTTCGCATGGCAGCCAAGCTTGCGGATTTGAAAGACGAGCACTACCGTAATACACTGGCGCTAAGTACATTGATTGAACTACTGGTGGACAAAGGCATAGTGACCCGTGAAGAAGTTGAGCGCAAAGCCGCCGAGCTGGACAGCTTTATGGCTCACTTACCTTATCCCAAGGTGTAGGACGATCATAATACGTATCACACAATCGAAACTCACTATCCTTATAAAAACAGCCGCGGTCTTCCATCGCATCACGTACGGTCATCTTCGCAAGCTCCATCATATTGTGGTCGCGGCTCAAATGTGCCAGGTACGTTCGCTTGGTCCGACCTGTCAGCAGCTCGCTAAGAATCGCACCCGCCATCTCATTGGATAAGTGGCCGATATCGCTGAGAATACGGCGTTTGATGTTCCAAGGATAACGGCCCATACGCAGCATTTCTACATCATGATTAGCCTCCAGCACCAATACATCTGCATCTGATATCGCTTGTTTTACCTTATCGCTAACATAGCCGAGATCGGTCGCTACGCTAAGCTTCTCTGCCCCATCATAAAAGCTATACCCCACGGGCTCAGCCGCATCATGGGAGATGCCGAATGACTCTACACGCAATGACTCAAATTCTCGTGTCGCACCTGTCTCCAATATTCTGCGGTTATCATCCACGATTTGCCCAACAGCGTTGCTGATGGCAGACCATGTCTTCTCATTAGCGTATATAGGTAAATTATATTTACGCGCCATGGCGCCTAGTCCTTTAACATGATCGGAATGCTCATGCGTGACCAAAATACCATCCAATTCCTCTCCGCTCAGATCGCGTTCTTTCAGCAATTCGTCAATACGCTTTGCGCTGAGACCTGCATCAATGAGCAATGTCGTGTCTTCGTTCCGCACAACGGTAGCGTTGCCGGTCGAACCGCTCGACAGCACGGTAAAAGAAATCCCCATATCTGTTCAAGACCCTTCTGTATGTTCTGTCTTTGGACTAATGACATCTCCATTCATCTGCACGTAATACACACCTTTTCCGTTGTCCAGCATAAAACGCCACACCGGAGCAGCCACCTGACTATCGGAGTTAAAGGTCTGTCCGTAATATCCGAGCCGGATATCCTTCACTACGGAGTCACGTGGCAAATAGCCGTCGATTAGCCTGGCCAAGGCTTTGGACGCAGGCAGCATTTTTTTGGCCTCATCCGAAGGCTGAAGCTCTACCTGAACTTTGCGATATCCTGTAATCTTCTGATTGCTGTAAAACAGAGCCAGCTTCACATTAAAGAGCGGCCACTTGCCTTGTACCAACGGATGCAGCACAAAAGCATCTGCTTGTCCGGATACAAGCTCCTCCTGAACATCCAGCGGATCATACTGATAGTTATCAATATCCTGGATTTGCGGCTCCAGTGCCTCCACTAGCGCATCGTGAGTGAATACCAGCTTGCTGTCCACCGGTCTCAGCAGCTGCACAAGTTCAACTTTTTCTCCACTATGGACATAGGTGTAGGACAGCTTGGGCAGCTGCGGGGTATCTCCGGGAATCGGAGCCAACACCTGAATGCTTTTCTCTTCCATTAAACGCTGCGTGTTTTCATCCAGTGAAGTAAAATCCAGATTCGGCCCAGCCGTTTCCTGCGCATCATGCCACAGTTGATAACCCAATACCACATTGAGCAGCAAAAATGTACAGATCAGTACGTTTTTAGCGCGGCTCCAATCCATTCCCGTTCCCCCTTCCTATCATCACTTTGTCTCTTGGCCTAACTTCGCTGGTGTTGTATTGGATGCTGTCGTTACAGGAACAGCATGAATCTCTGCAGCAGAACCATCGCTGAATGTAATACGCCACTCAGGGACAAGCTTCAATCCGTCATTGATCAACTCCGGCTGATATACAGGAGTCAGATCTCTAATCGTCTTGCCTTCGCCTACCGTTTGCAGTTGCTTCTCCAAGGCCTCGCCACCGGGCAACAATACCTTCTTCGATGATTGCTCGCCGCCCTTGAGATACAGCAGCGAACGATCATAGACAGATGCCGTTTCCTGCTGGATTTGCAATGAGATCGTACCAAATCGGAACGATGGCGTGTCCAGCACCGGATAAGCGCCATAATACTGCTGGAACATCACACTCGTGCGATTTTCATCGCTGCTTCTCAATTTCATCTGATATGAGGCATCCCAACCGCCATGCTGATTTACAAAATCAACTGCGGCCAACACGTCCCTAATTGGGCTGCTTCCATCCGCTCCCGGTGCACTAGGATCGGTATAGCTCATCCAACGTTGATCCTGCTTGATCTGTAAGCTACGCTTGCTATCTGTATAAATCTGGGAACCGTCTTTTTCCTGAATATTGCGCGTAATGCCCGGATCGAAAAATAAATTTCGCTGCATCTGTTCTGTTGTAAACAACCCGGCATATACCACAGGCTGTACAGTCTCCAGGTCATCCACGGGAATGTAATACTGATTATTCACCAGCTTGTACAACGGGGCATTTCTCCCAAAATTCACATGCTGCCGAATGTCTTCTACAGTCATATCGAACTGGTTGGCCTCATACACCACATCGCCTCTGGCACTGAAAAAGAGTGCGTGCGGCTTGGCATTCTTTTCGTCGATATAGATCCAGATGCGGTTAATGGTCTCTCCCTGAAATACTGAATCCGGCGTCAGACGCATGACCCGCTCCAGTAATGAAACCGGAACCCCGCCGGAAAATGATAACTCAATCCCCTCATCCTCACTGCGAATCCGTGCCCAGTCCGCTGACTGGATACTCCGGCGTTGGAAATTGTTAAAGCTTCGGCTTTCCAGCCGTGTATAAATCAAATCGTAAAAAGTAACCCCCGGATAAAAAACGGTATGTTTCTTCTCACCTTGATGAATAAGCATTCTATCAGGAAATACAAGGTTCTCAATCTTTTTCTCCTGTCCCATGCTTTCAGTTTTGACATAGTTCGTTTCTGAAGTGAGTACAGAATCACTGCCCGGAAGACGGTAGATCAAAAAATAAGTCTGAACCAGGCTGGAAGCCACCAGCAGAATAAGCGTCCATGACTTCAAACGTTCTTTCACTGTGCTTCCCTCCCTTCACCCGGCATAGGCAGCGTAAAGGTCGTACACGTTCCCTGACCGTATTCGGACTCCAAGAAAATCTGGCCTCCATGGGCCTTTACAATTTCCCGGGCAATCGACAGTCCCAGTCCTGTGCCACCCATATTGCGCGATCTCGCCTTGTCCACACGATAAAACCGTTCAAAAATCCGGTCCAGATCTTTTTTGGGAATACCAATTCCAGTATCCTGTACCGAAATAGCCAGCATGCCCTCATGGTTGCGGCGAGCTTCAATCCGGATACTCCCACCTTCTGGTGTATATTTCAGTGCATTGGACATCAAATTGTCCAGCACCTGATCAATCTGATCGCGGTCGATCACGACCTTGCCGATCCCCTGCTCTACGAACATGCCTGAGCGAATATGTTTTTGCTTCATTTGAAAAGAAAACCGATCCGCGACCTCGTCCAGCATCTCCATCACATCGGCAGGCTGCATCCGCAAAGGCGCCTCATTGGAATCAAGCCGCGACAGATGCAGCAAATCCGTAACCAGCCGGATCATACGCTCCGTCTCGTTGCGGATGACACCCACAAAACGCTCTGCAAGCTGCGGCTCAGCCATCGCGCCGTCATCCAGCGCTTCCGCATAGCTGCGGATCGTCGTCAGCGGTGTGCGCAGCTCATGGGATACATTAGCGACGAATTCCCGCCGCGTCGTCTCCATCTCCTCCTGCTCCGTCACGTCCTGAAGCACAGCAATCGTGCCCGTAATGCCAAATTCGCGCCGATGAATCGGCGTAAAGGTCACACGGATGACGATGGGTTCATCCTGACCAGCCGGCTCCAGCTGCAAGAGCGTAGAAGCCGACGAGCCGCTGTACAGGGCCTCGGTTTCCTCCGGGTCGATCCCGAGCAGTACCGCGATATGTCTGCCGGTCATCTCATTCTCGTTCACACCCAGCATGGCGCTGGCCCGGCGATTGACCAGAATGACCCGGCCATGATCGTCGGTAGCGACCACGCCGTCGCTCATATTGGTCAAGATGGAGGAGAGTTTTTCCTTCTCCTCCTCATTCTGCGACAGTGCCTCGCGCAGACGTCCTGTCATATAGTTAAAGGCCACGCTCAGCCTGCCAATCTCATCTTCGCCAAACACTGGCATCTGCTGGTCAAATTTGCCCTCAGCGACCTCCGTCGCATGCCGTGTCATTACTTTGATTGGATGCGTAATCGTGTGGGCCAACACCACGCCCAGCACAGCCGTCAACGCCAGCGCAATCAACATACCCGAGAGAAACACATTGTTAATGCGTTTCATCGTATCGTACAGCTCAGCCATGGAAGCAGCGATGTACACTGCACCGACAATTTTGCCTTGGCTGATGACAGGCTTGGCGACGACCTTCTTGCGGATGTTATCCTCGTCCACCATATATTCCTCGTTATCACGTATTCCTTGGAGTGCGCGGCTAACCACTGTCTGCGTATTTTTACGTCCGACATAGTCGGCATGAGAGCCTTGGGAAGTAATCAGTACTTTGCCACTGGCATCCAGCACCTGAATTTCCGCGCCGCTAAAGTCAAACAAGTTATTTACGCGTGCACGCAGACTTTCAACGCTGTCTTCTTCCATTTTGCCATCACTTCCGCTCAGATCCTGTTCCGCCAGCACAGACAGCATCTCTGCCCGCGCTTGCAAATCCTGCGTAAAATTACTCGTCAACGAGTTCTTCATTGAGCTGACAAAATAGACTCCAATCAACTGCATGGCCACCAAGATCAGCAGCACATAGATAATAATCAGCTTGGCATGAATGGTGCGAAAGAAGGACAGCCATCTCATGCCCGCAGGCCACCTTTGCCCCCGCTAACGATATATCCGAGGCCACGCCGTGTCAGGATCGTCTCCGGCTTGCTTGGATTTTCCTCAATCTTCTCGCGCAGCCGCCGGATCGTCACATCTACCGTCCGTACATCCCCGTAGTATTCAAACCCCCATACCGCTTGAAGCAAATGCTCGCGAGTCATGACCTTGCCTGCATTTTTCGCCATATAATATAGAAGTTCATATTCTCGGTGCGTCAGGTCAAGTGGAGTTCCGTTTTTATAGGCTGTATACATATCCGCATCAAAAAAGAGATCGCCTACGCGTAGCCCCTGTTTATCCTCTTGTGGGCGGCTTTCCGATGTGCCCCCCACACCGCGTTGCTGTCTACGCATCTGTGCCTTCACCCGTGCCAGCAATTCGCGTGTGCTGAACGGCTTCGTTACATAATCGTCTGCCCCCAGCTCCAGCCCTAGCACTTTGTCGATTTCCCCGTCCTTGGCAGTCAGCATAATAATTGGCGTCTGAAGCTGATGTCCACGCACCTCGCGGCATACGTCCATACCGTCCATGCCCGGCAACATCAGGTCTAGCAAAATCAGGTCTGGCTGCTGCTTAACCGCAATATCCACCGCACTGATTCCATCGAAGGCGCAAATCACCTGGTAGCCCTCTTTTTCCAAATTAAACTTCAAAATATCAGCGATAGGTTGTTCATCATCCACTACTAGAATCGTCCCCTGCATACAGCGTTCACCTCTTCTCACGGATCATCATCTATCATTAACTTTTGTTTGTTAGCGCCCATAAGATGCTTATTCTATTCTATCATACCCGTACGCTATTCCATTACTTTTCCAGACCCTTTTCTTTACGCAGAAAAAACCATGCCTGCACCTGGCTGTTAAGCATGCAGAAAACATGGTCTTTCTCCTTGATCCTCATCGAATCACATAACTCTCGATTTAAACATCCAATCTATCTTAAATACGTCATTGGATTTTGTGGCGTATTATTTTTGCGAATCTCAAAGTGAACATGTGTGCCTGTGGAGCGTCCAGTGCTTCCCATGATACCAATCGCTTCACCTTGCTGAACAACCTGTCCCACATGAACACCAATACTGTTCAAATGCCCGTATACCGTTTGATAGCCATTGCGATGATCAATCATAATGACATTACCATAACCATTCTGCTGACCGGCAAATGTGACGACGCCATCATCTGAAGCTTGAATCGAATGGTTGCCGACCAAGTCAACACCTTCATGCATACGTCCCCAGCGTCCTCCGAAGCTGCTCGTCATGATCGCACCCGCAGTCGGCCAAGCAAATTGACCCGAGCCTTCTCCCTCGACTTTCGTTCCTCTCAGGACCACCTCGGTAACAGACGGTTGCAGCACCTTTTGACCGAGCCATTCCTCTTGTATAACTTCACCGTTCTCTTTGGTCAGACGATAGTCCATCTCTTTAAGACCAGCTTGTCCAGGTCTGACGACTTTCGTAGCTCCTGCCTTTAATTCATCACTCTGTCGAATCTCCACCTCAGGCTCGATGGCAATCTGCTCGACGACCTTTTCTACCGTTCGTACGGTGACAGGAACCTTGGGAGCCGTGACCTTTAACTCGTCCCCAATTTGCAAGTACAACTCACGCAGACCGGGATTGTTCTGCTTAATCTCCCAAGCCGTCGTATCGAACTTCGTAGCAATCGACGACAAAGAATCGCCTTCTTGCACCGTATAGGTTGTAGGAGCTTCACGCCCCTCGGTCAGTACCTTAACCGCTTCTGCCTCCGTCAGCACCTTGTTCGGATCTGCTTTTACCGGTTCATAGGCAATCTTTTCACGGATACTGGCAGACTCCAGCCAAGCTTTAGGGGCCTTAGTGCTGGCGCTGGCATGGCTACTCCCCACGGATGTTTTGCGAACCAGCCCCTTGATGCCTGTCGCCGTACCTTCACCCGCAGGTGTGTATTTCTTCTGCACTTGCTTTAAAGCCGCTTGTGCAGTCGCTTTATCCTTTACAATGCCAACCGTCTGTCCGTTGACCTTCATTTCTACTCCTTTGGCATAGGCAGTCAGCATGCCGTCCAGCTTCTTCAGCGTGGCTGCACTATCGATATCTGCCTTATATGCCTTTTCCGTGCTCGTCGTTACCGCGCTCGTATTGAGCACCATTTGCACGTCAGGATACTTGTCTTTATACTGTTTGCTCTTCGTTGTGTATAGCTGCTTAAGCTGTTGTTCATTCAGGATACTGCCGACCTCAACGCCTTTAACATATACTTTATAATAAGGAACTGTATTGGCTCCAACGTACTGATTGCTAGCAAAAATAAGACCGCCAACAATCACAATGCCGCCTGCCGTCCAACTCAACCATCTTTTCCGTCCGCTCCACCATGCTGCTATTTTCCCTGCTTTGCCAGCAGAATTGCCTTCAACACTTGAATTTCCATTCCCGTGGTCTGGTGATAACTTCCCCTTAGAAACCTCCATGGTTCTCTCCTTTTCAGCATACCCTATCTCTATAAATGCGTTCATTATTGTCTTTTTCACACGATAAAAGTAGCCATTTTGCAGGCTTTTCTATGATAATAGTCGCTATCTATCATTGCATAGTTACGTAAAAGGTTTCAAAAATTTAACCTTTTCACAACACAGTTTACTTTAACATAGCTTTTACAAAGAATTCAACTACACCCCAATTACTTCCTTGCACGCAAAAAAATCCGCGCCCGGCGCGGATTCCACAGTCCTATTTTGAGCATTAACATTGCCCATACATTCATCGATATTATTTAAGCATACCCATCAGTTTGTTATATTCCTCCTTGGTCAAATACTTCGCTAGCACCTGCTGAATATCTTGAAGCTCCTGCTCGGTGAGACCGCCTTCCATCGCGGCTGATATTTTCTGCATCTCTTCTGGCGGCAGTTTACTCATCAGAATCGTAAAAATCTCCTGCTTCTGGTCCGCCGGCAAATTGTTCTTCTTCTCCGTCAAATGATCAGGCGTAATAACCAAATCATGACCTTCGATACTCGTTTCGGGTGTAGCTGTACCACCTGCCTGCTGCGACTCGCTGCCTGGTGTCCTCGCCGAGGTGGACCCCTCCTGAGATCCCTTGTCATTGGGTGCACTACCTATCTTACTTCCGCTTTCTTCTAGGTCCTGTCCCATGACAGGCAAAGCATGATCGGGAGGGGTTGCGCTTCCAGAGTCGCTCCCTGTCGTCTTGCTCTTCCCTGTTTCCGTGCTTTTATTTGCGCCTGTGCTTCCATTGAGCCAACCAAGTCCCCATATCGGCTGTTGATCGAGCTGAATGTTAAATTGCCGCAGCAGCGATTGAACATAAGCATTCACGACTACACCTGTTACAGCCAGTGTTAGCGCGCTCACCAGCACCACCGTCATTCCTTTTTTGAGCAGCCATCCAAGCCACCTCATATCCCGTTACCTCCTTATACGCATCTTGCCATGTGTACATCATGAAGTGCATATAGACCAGTATTGACGAGATATGACGATTTTTAACCCTTGGAATATGTAAAACTAGCACGATTGAATGGTAGATGCATTCTGGCAGTGGATCAGCGCGTACGGCGCACCCAAAAACGGAAAATATCATTGCGGACGTAATCCAGTGAATACAGCACCTGTCGGTTCAGCTCATCGTAATGAAGCTGCTTGAGCAGTAGCACCGTAGCCTGCGATTGCTGAAGCAGACGTGTGGCATGAGCATCATGAGCGTCTGGAACGGTCAGCTCTGAATATGCCCCTACAATTCGTACCCCAGCCTGAAGCTCCAGGCTCTGAAATAAAGACCCCGAAAAAGACCCTTCCTCCACAATAGGACTCGCTAATCTTTCCGGCATCCAGTTAATAGAGTGTGCTACCGCCTCTCCGTCCGCGGTACGCGTACGCTCTAGTACAATCATCGGCTCATGCTCGGAAAGCTCCATTTGCTGCGCAATATCCGGTGGGCACGCCGAAATTCTCTGGATGGATTTTAACTGCTCATCCTCCCGAAGCCCCGCCGAGCGAATCATATCCCCAATGCTGTATAGGCGATCCAATGAACTGGGAATGCTGGGAAGCGGGCGGGTGGCAAACGTACCACTCCCGTGCTTCACCAGCAGCTTTCCCTCCGATTCCAACTGCCGGATAGCTCCACGTAGCGTCGTGCGCGATACTCGGAACGATTGAGAAAGCACGGCTTCCGAAGGCAGCTGGTCACCCGGACCAATCTGGTTAACCTGAATATATTCTTCTATGAGCAACTTCACGCTCTCTTGTTTGGTCGACACCGTCCAAGCCCAGCCTTTCTATCATAATGGCCTAACATTCAAACAATATAAATCGGATTCGTAAAAGCAATCATGGTCACGCAGTATTCCATACAGCCATACAGCTCGGCTCGTATCCAGCCCTTTTCTGCTAGGTCTTGCAGCGTTATTGTATATTCTCCTGATTGTGCAGGAATGTGGATTTCAGAGCATGTGCCCTGATGGCTGGTCAGCAGCAGCCGAAGGCTCTGCGGCTCCAGACGATAGTAGGCTGCTCTGGTCTCTACATCCAACTGTATCGTCACCGACAGTGAATCTTCTTCCACCATCGACTCTATAGCTTCTCCAATCTTATAGCGTCTGTCCTTCCCTTTCACCTGTGCCTGCATTGTCAGTAACGGTCCCAGCGTAACCGATACAGAGCCGTTGCGGATGGCCTCAACAGCCCGGTTTGCCAAGGTGTCTAGCTCGCCTGCTTCCTCCTGCACACCCAGATAGGTGACAGCTGGCAGGGCATCGTCTGGTTTGGATACATGCCAGTCCCGACCACTCACCGCCGTGATGCGATATCCCTGGTTCAGCAGATCGGTCCACATCGCAAATGCCCGCTGGCTGTCACGCTTAATCGACGGCATGAGCGTTGACCATACCTCAATATAATCGATCTCATGCCAGTCCTGAATGGTGTACTCCCAAAAACATCCTGTGCAGATTGGACTTCCGATCCTGAACGGATGGGCAATTCCTGCAATTCCCCCCTGCTCATGTACCCTTCGAATCCCCTCGTGGATATCATCCGGCCCCAACACACGCCAGTCGATAAAACGGTCTACCCCAAGCGTCAGCATATGTCCGTAAAAGGTTGTCCATTCCATCCCTGGAATGATTGGAACACCGTACTGCTGTTGCACCCGCTCTTGATCGACAAGTGCCGACTGGGTATTATGATCTGTCATAGCGATGCATTCAAGCCCGAGATGGGCTGCGCTTTGGGCCAGCTCCTCCAGTGTTTGCTTGCCGTCACTATGAAGCGTATGGGTATGAAGCTCCGCCGAAATCCATTTAACCATGTACAGCATCCTCCCCCCATACCTGAATGCTGTATGTCAGCGACTCTGTTACAACCGCGTGCAGACTGACGGTTATCTTCCACATTCCCGCGGGGTTGTCTCCGGCGACAAATCCCGGCGAAGCCGCAGAACAACCCAATTGATGCTCCTGTTGCATCTCGGGTCGATGCGCATTGCCCCGATGGCGAACAGGATCATCAACAGACAGCGTTAATAAATTTTGCAATGGCGTATACTTCTTCCACGCTTCCTCCGTATGCCCCGGCTCATCGTATCCGTATCGGCTCATGCTTTCTTCAATTATTGTTCGAGCCTGCTCCTGATCCTCCAGCAGCTTGGGAGTGTACGAAAACTGAATGTGAATGATTTCTGGCTGCTGTGAAATATGAAAAGAATACGTAATATGGCTCTGGGTACAGGAACGATCAACCGTTCCTTCCACATGCAGCAGCTTGCTCATATCTGTTCATCCTTGCCTGCCTGGGAATCATCAGCGTGAGCTACAGATCCCGCCTCATCTGCCGCTGTCCATAGAATACCTGTTGGGGTATCCCTCGTCAGCTCAATTACCCGATCTGTACGAATCCCAGGCTGCTGCGGCAAATAATTCTCGCTCAGCATAAAAGCATACAACCCCGCTACCTGTATACGATCGGCACCACCTTCCAGCAGCACTGCTCTGATTTCCGCTATATCATCCAGTGCAGGCTCTCCCGATAGCTTGACCGTTGTGGAAAAGAATGATTCTGCCCCTTCATAGGCGGCTCTAAAATCCCCGAATCTCAGATCATAATGGCATGATGAATACCACTGATCGGAGCCATGCAGGCGAAGCTGAATATCGACACAAGCATCCTCTTCACGTCGATTAAAGCCAGGTCTGGATGCCAAAGCACGTCCGCCTTCGGTACCAAGCACAGGGTACTTGGAGGTCTGGATAAAGACATAGCTTCGCTGAGGAGCAAGCGCTAGGGATGACGCAAGCGCTGGCATTTCCAGCTCCTGTTGACGTTCCATTTCCCACTGTGTGACCTGATAGGCAAAAGGAAAACGGCTCATGACCGCCTCGCGCGGCTCTTCCTCTGGCTTCCACTGGAAGGATGGTGTCAGCATAAAACGGTAGCCTGACGTAATATGATCGGTAAAGTTTCCATTGGTCGTCGCTGATTGAAGAATGGGGTGTCCTCCCAAATCATAGCTTCCCTGAAAGGCAGTGGTTATATGATGAGGGCCTTGAAAAACAGCACTCAACACGCTTCCATCAGCATCCAACTCAACACGATACATCCATTCAATATCTGTTGTTCTTCCCCACTTGCTCATTAACAAGGGGGCTGGCGTTCCTTCATCTTCATGGCTGAACATCATCTGATATTCGATGATCGTCCGCTTTTCCTCCTCTGCCACCGAATAAAACAAAACCAGCGGCGTATCCGTGAAACGATTTTCATAAGGATGGGACAGATTGCGGCCATACAGAAGAGGAGTGTGGCGATAGATAAGCGATCTGGCCGATGAATCAGCCACACAGCGCAGCTCGACCCCATCGATCCATGCTCTGGACACCAGCGGAGCAGACTCCAATTCGCGGAATTCCGCATACACTTCATATTCGCCTTCCTTCAGATACCCCAACAAACGAGTGTATACACCCAAACTACTGCCATAATACAAAATAACGTCCTGATTATAGACATCGTTCAGGTAGAGGCGCACGAAGGCTGATTCCCGGTCAGTCGCAGCCCAGTCGCTCTCCGATCGAGCCAGCAGATCGAGCTCTGCGAATCCGTCCTCCGGCATGGAAAACATAAATCGGAATCCGTTTCCTGTGCTAAGCTCGACCTCGGCCTTGTGTAAGGCAATCCGATATCCGCAATCCAGCAGATCTTTTTCCTGTAATTCCCCGCGGAACCCGGTCATCTGCACTTCTGCTTGGCTGTTCATCCTTGTAACCTCCTTAGTGTATAGCGGCACCCTAGCCCACATCCGCATCTTTTACCATGGTTCGAATATAAAAGTAGCCCATAAAAGAACACAGTAAAAACATAAACACAGCCATTGCACTTGCCGTATGTGTTTCCTGGAAGCTGGAAAATACCTGCTGCATGGCTACACCCAATACCTGCGGCGAGTTGGCACCAATCAGGAACGGAGCTGTAAAGCTCCCCATGATCCCCATAAAGATAAAGGTCACCGCAACCCACATCGTTTTGTAGGAAAGGGGTAAAATAAAGCGTCCAAACAGCTGGAGTGTGCTGGCTCCTGCATCTTTGGCGCTTTCAATCACAGCGTTCGGAATGCTGGCAAGCGCTGAGCTGAGCAGCATGGTGGCGAACGGGATGTTGAACCACAAATTGGCCAGCACCAGCCCTTTGTAGTCATAAATAATTCTTGGAATCGTCTCCATGCCGAGGGGAAGCAAAAGACGTGCAGCCCAGCCGTGATTTCCATACATTGTAATAATCGCATACGTTGCAATTACACCGGGAACAAACATTGGAATAAAATACAATCGGCCTATCCATTTCACGACGATCCCTTTGCCAAATCTCAGGTAAATCGCCAAGGCATAGCTGATAATCAGTGTAAGAGCGGTCGAGACTAGCGTCACATTGATCGTATATATGATGTTTTTGCGCATGGCAGGCTCCGTAAACAGCCGAATATAGTTCGCCAGGCCGTAGCCGGTTCCATGCTGATCAATCAAGCTCTCCTTCACGGCATAGAGAATAGGAATAATGACGACCATCAGCAAAATGAGAAAAGACGGGATGACTAGGGCAAGCCCCAACATCCCTCTTTTAGTAGATGAACTCATGATTAGCCGCCTGCGACTTCACTTTGCCAGCGCTTATAGATCTCCTGCTGGAGCTCGCCGCTGTTGAAGCTGCGGTAGCCTGAAGATACACTATTGAACTTCTCTTGCAATTCTTTTGGCATCAGACTCCACTTGATCCCCGGATAGCCATACATTTTATTGATCACAACCTTCTGCGCGTCTGGTGTCAGCACATAGTTCAGGAACTCTTGTGTCGCTTCCTTCTTGGAGGAAAGAGAAGGAACCATCAGATAGGACGGACCGCCTGTAAAAGCAGGATCAATCTGTGTCAGCTTGATCGTGTCAGGCAGCAGCCCTTTTGCCAATTGCTCCAAGGCCATGTCGGACCATGCTGGAATCATATCCACCTCTCCGCTTGCCAAAATATCAAGCGTACCCTGATTCTTCTTCGGGTACACACCCTTCTGATACATAGAAGGCCCCAGTTCCTTGAGCAGCGAGAAACCTTGATCCCATTTTTTCATATTAGCCGGATCGTTACTGTTCATGGCCTCTGGCGGAAGAAAGTTATAGATGACGGTATTTACAAATGAACTCCCTGACCCACCCGTGGACGGATCATTATAAGCAAACTTGCCGGGATGCTGACGAATCCACGTATATAGCTCG
This sequence comes from Paenibacillus jamilae, assembly GCF_050482105.1. GTDB lineage: Bacteria > Bacillota > Bacilli > Paenibacillales > Paenibacillaceae > Paenibacillus > Paenibacillus jamilae_B. The sequence goes on from NZ_JBCNHI010000003.1 coordinate 394,259, forward strand.
TCTGCTGTTTTTGGAGGCGTAGCCACCTTTGCGCTATTGTAGGCGAGCACTACCGAGGATGCCCGGTATGGAATAGCCTGGTTATTCACTTGCTTTAGATAGGTTTCATCCACATTGGCTAGGTTCGGAACCTTCTTGGTATCCATCGTGTCCCACAGTTGTTCGCCTACGCCTCTGGTGATGTCGTCCAGACTGCCCTCATACAGATCGATATCTACATCGGTTTGTCCGCTCTTTTTGGCTGCAATCAGACGATCCAGCGTAGATGCTCCCCCCGTTCCAGCTGGCAGATACACCAGCTTCACCTTGATATGATCGTTTTTAGCCTCAAAATCTTGAATTAACGTTTCCCACAACTCTTTGACGTTCAAAGATCCGCCAGTGTACAAAGAGATCTCCGTCGTGCCCGCAGCTGCCCCTGCTTTCGTGTCCTTGGCCTCTCCTGTCGTGGTTGCGGCCTTGCCACTGTTCCCACATCCGGCCAATAATGACAGACTGAGTACCCCAGCCAAAATCAGACTCATCTTCTTTTTCCCAAACACGTTGTTTCCTCCTTTAGATGTTTGCACAAGTTCGCAATACCGCTAGCTGATGCGTTCATGATGGATTGACATTGAAACGATGTAGAAGATTGAAGGTACACATTCACTGTGCTGCTGGAAAAGTAATAATTTTATTGAAGCTGAATCTAATCTGCTCTCCACTGCGCAGCTCTGCAGCCCGGTCACGCGGCACGAACATTTTCAGATGATCCCTCCCGCTGTCCAGCGACACCTCGGCATAATGCCCAAGTACCATCACCTGTCGGATTGTCCCAGAAAGCGAAGAACCATCTTCATTCGTCAGAACAATATCCTCCGGTCTTACACCTACCATGGATTCACCTGTATATTCATGCTCTTGCGGAAAGGATACTCCATTCACGGAAACACTGCGACCTTTGCTCACCCCCCTTAATAAGTTGATACGCCCAATAAATCCAGCTACAAACAGCGATTGCGGATTGTCGTAAATCTCCTGCGGCGTCGACAGCTGCTCAATCCGGCCTGCATTCATAACCACAATCCGGTCGGAAATCGACAGTGCCTCCTCCTGATCGTGGGTGACAAACACCATAGTCATCCCCGTCCGCATCTGGATGTCGCGTAGCTCTTCTCGCATCTCCATCCGCAGTTTGGCATCAAGTGCGGAGAACGGCTCGTCCAGCAGCAAGACATCCGGCTTTAGCAGCAAGGCACGGGCGAGCGCTACCCGCTGCTGCTGGCCACCTGAGAGCTGGCCGGGCGTTTTGCGTTCCGCCGTTTCCAGTCGCACCAGTGCCAGCGCTTCCTTGACCTGGCAGTCGATTTCCGCCTTTTTCACCTTGCGGATTTTCAAACCGAAGGCCAGATTGTCATACACCGTCATATGCGGCCACAGATTATAGCTTTGGAACACCATGGCTGTCGGACGCTTTTCGGGAGGGAGCTTCAGTACGCTTTTGCCTTGAATCTGGATATCACCGCCATCCGGCTCCAGGAAACCGCCAATCGAGCGAAGCACGGTTGTTTTGCCACAGCCGGACGGCCCGAGTAAGGTCACCAGTTCTCCCTTCATCACGTCAAGTGAAATGCCTTTGACTCCGTCTCCTGTCTTGAAACGTTTGGTTAACTCTTGAATGGATAGTTGAATAGGCATTAGCTTAGGCTCCTTTTTCAGGATTTTTGCAAACTCCTCTTTTAACCAATTACGTTATTTCACCTGAAATCCGCCTGCCAGTACATCCGCACTTACAAACCGCTTGGCGGCCAAAAGCAGAATAATCGTGGGCAGCGTAAGAATGACCGAGAACACCGCCCCCGTCGTGCTCGGATAATCGGCAATGATCGAATACATGATGACTGGCATCGTTTTATAATCTGGTGTGCCGACCAGCAGCGTCCCCTGTGCCTCGTCCAGTGAAGCCAGAAAGGTAAAGATGGAAGCAACCACAATGCCGGGCAGTGCCATAGGAAAGGTGATTTTCCAGAACACCCGAAAGGGGCCGGCTCCGGCATCCCTAGCTGACTCCTCCTGGGCGCGATGTACACTGCGGAATGCAGAGGATGGAATCCAGGTCATATACATGAGCGTGTTCACCATGTGGATGAGCACAATGCCTGCAAAGGTGTTCATCAGCCCAAACTGGTAAAACAATACGGCGATGGACACATACAAACCCATCTTCGGAAAGGCATGTGTAAGCAAGAAGGAAAACAGAAACCACTTACTGAGTGGAAAGGAAATCCGCGCAAAGGCATAAGCGGCAGGAACACACACAATAATCGAGCAGACTGTAACGGTAATAGCAATCAGGAAGGATAGGGAAATCGAACTGAGCACATCATCCTGGGTAAGTACAAACTTCCACCATTCCAGGGACAAGCTCTGCGGGAGTGGTGCAGGATATTGCCATTTGCCCGAGACGGCCAACAGGAGCAGATTGGTCAGAGGCCCCAAGAAAAAAATGACGAAAATGACAAGCACGATGAATTCCACAATTTTGCGTGTGCCGAGTGAGCGAAGATACCAGTTCATAATTCATCCCTCTCAAGACGTCTAGACGTCCGAATCTCTTTTCATTTTGGATTATAGAGAGGGTTTGTTATCACAAATCGACAGGGAAGATAAGATTATGTAAAGTGTGAAAATACGGATTTACACTTCAACAATAAAAAAAGAGAGGGCTTTAATAGCCCTCTCTCCTTGAACGTGTATGAATAGCATTTTATTTTACAAATAAATCGGAAGCACTTGGTTTGTTTGATCACGGTTACGGCCAACCGAGAAGATAGCAATTGGAATGCCAGTCAACTCAGATACGCGTTGTACATAATGACGGGTAGTCTCAGGCAGTTCCTCCAGTGTTTTCACACCCGTAATGTCTTCGCTCCAGCCCGGCATTTCTTCGTACACCGCTTCGCACTCTGCCAGCATTTTCAGACTTGCTGGGTAATGCGTAATGATCTCACCACGATATTTGTAGCCTGTACAGATTTTGACTGTTTTCAGACCTGTCAATACGTCCAGCGAGTTCAGGGAAAGACCCGTTAATCCACTAACACGACGGGCATGGCGTACAACGACGCTGTCAAACCAGCCTACGCGGCGAGGACGACCTGTAACCGTACCGTACTCATGGCCTGTTTCGCGAATGTAATCGCCGATTTCATCGTGTAGTTCCGTTGGGAAAGGTCCATCCCCTACACGAGTTGTGTACGATTTGGCTACACCGATCACTTGTTGAATCTTGGATGGGCCTACACCAGAACCGATACATACGCCACCAGCCGATGGGTTAGAGGACGTAACGTATGGATACGTACCTTGGTCGATATCGAGCATAACGCCTTGCGCACCTTCAAACAACACTTTACGATTAGCGTCGATCGCATCATTCAGCACTACAGACGTATCAGCTACATAAGGACGGATAAACTCAGCATACTCCAGATACTGCTTCAATATTTCTTCAACATCCAACGGCTCGCCGCCGTATACTTGTTCAATCACTTGATTCTTTTCCTTCGTCAGATGGCGCAGCTTTTTCTCGAACTCCTCTGCATCCATCAAATCAGCAATACGAATACCGTTACGTGCAGCTTTATCCATATAAGCAGGACCGATCCCTTTACGGGTGGTACCAATTTTGTTAGGACCCTTGCGGTCTTCTTCCAGCACATCCAGCGTCATATGGTAAGGCATAATGACATGTGCGCGGTCACTAATGACCAAATTTTTCGTGGAAAATCCATTATCATGAATATAAGTAATTTCTTCAATAAGAGCGGCTGGATTCACTACCATGCCGTTGCCAATAACACACTTTTTATCTTCATAAAAAACGCCGGATGGAATCAGGCTCAGCTTATACTTTTTACCGTCAATGAGAATCGTATGACCAGCATTGTTTCCGCCTTGGTAACGGGCCACTACTTCGGCGCTTTCCGCCAGATAGTCCGTAATTTTACCTTTGCCTTCGTCTCCCCATTGTGTCCCCACAACGACTACAGTTGACATGTTTCATTCCTCCGTGGAGTGCCCACAGACACTCTGATTTTGAGCTGACGCGCTAACGCATATCTGGCTTCAACCGCCTCAGCGGGCAAATATGGAGCGTTCTCGGACAGCAGGAAAAAACGTCCGTCGCAGACATTCCACAAGTTCGGAAAGTCCCGGGCGTAATGATCTCCCCACTGCGTTGAAGCAGCACTATAAGTGTACCAGTACCATTTTTTAAAGTCAAATAAAAAACGAACATTATATTACATGAAAATAGTATTGTTCGTAATTGAGAGTTTCAATCGTTCTATGAAAATATATAAATTCTATAAAAAAGGCTCTCTCGAAATCGCGATATCCGCGTCGAAAGAGCCTTTTCTAATCATACTAATATATTAACCGGCGAACGCATCTGAATGGGCACGCTCGTAATTAGCGAATTTATTATAATTTTTGAGAAATACCAACTCTACCGTACCGACCGGGCCGTTACGCTGCTTGGCAATGATAATCTCAATAATATTTTTCTTTTCTGTTTCCTGATTGTAATAATCATCCCGGTACAGAAACGCAACGATGTCAGCATCCTGCTCAATGGAACCCGATTCCCGCAAGTCACTCATCATTGGCCGCTTATCTTGACGCTGCTCCACGCCCCGGCTCAGCTGGGAAAGGGCAATTACAGGCACTTCAAGCTCACGGGCGATTTGTTTCAATGTCCGTGAAATTTCGGATACCTCCTGCTGCCGGTTCTCGCCCGCTTTGCCGCGTCCGTGAATGAGCTGCAAGTAGTCAATAACGATCATGCCCAGTCCCTTTTCCGTCTTGAGACGGCGGCACTTGGCACGAATATCAGCCACGGTGACACCGGGCGTATCATCGATATAGATTTCTGCCTCCGACAAGGCTGCAATGCCCATCGTAAGCTTCGCCCAATCTTCGTCGCCTTTAAATTCACCTGTCCGCATGACATTCGCGTCCAGGTTAGCTTCGGCACAGATCATCCGCTGCACGAGCTGAGCCGCCGACATTTCCAGACTGAAGATGGCAACTGTCTCCTTTGCCCGTACTGCAACGTTTTGTGCAATATTCAGAGCGAATGCTGTTTTACCTACAGATGGACGAGCAGCCACAATGATCAGGTCATTGCGCTGGAAACCTGCCGTCATCTTGTCCAGGTCAACGAATCCGGATGGAATTCCGGTTGTGTTGCCCTTGTTCTGATGCAGCAATTCAACGCGGTCGAACACTTCCATCACGACATCGCGGATGGCGATAAAACCACTGCCAGAGCGACCATTGGAGATTTCCATAATCTTGCGCTCGGCATCGCTCAGCATTCCGGCCACATCCTCGCCGTTGCTATAGCCTTCACTCACAATTTGCGTAGCTGCACGAATCAAGCGACGAAGCATCGCTTTTTCTTCAATGATCTGGGCATAGTAATCCACGTTAGCCGCTGTCGGCACCCCGTGAGCCAGCTTCGCCAGATAACTGACACCACCGATATCCTCTAGCTGACCTTTGTCTTGAATTTTCGAGGTCAGCGTAACCAAGTCAATCGGCTGCCCGGATTCACCCAGCTCAATCATTGCTTCGTAAATCATCTGATGAGCTTTATCGTAAAAGTCCTCGGTCTGCACCCGCTCCATTGCGGTAATCAGTGCTTCAGACTGAAGCAAAATAGACCCGATAACCGCCTGTTCAGCCTCCAGATTTTGCGGAGGAATCCGATCAAAAAATTCGCCGCCCATAATTATTCTTCAGTCACCTGTACTTTCAGCGTAGCTTTGACCTCAGGATGAAGCTTGACGGTCATTTGAGTCACGCCCAACGTACGAATCGGTTCTTCCAGCTCGATTTTGCGTTTGTCCAGCTTGATACCTGTTTTAGCAACAGCCTCTGCGATTTGCTTGCTTGTAATCGCGCCGAACAGACGTCCGCCTTCTCCAGCCTTTGCTTTGAGCTGAATTGTAGTCTCTTCCAGCTTTTTGCCGAGTACTTGTGCCTCTTCCTTTTCCTCTTGCTTGCGTTTTTCCTCAGCAGCATTTTGGTTTTCCAGCGTCTTCATATTTCCTTCCGTTGCTGGACGAGCAATACCACGCGGTAACAGAAAATTCGCTGCATAACCGTCGGATACTTCCTTAACTTGCCCCTTCTTACCTTGGCCCTTCATATCTTTAATGAATATTACCTTCATTCAAATAACCCCTCTTCCCCATCGATTTCGGCCAGTACGTCGACCACTCTGCGCTTAGCTTCCTCCAGCGAGCAATCCAGCTGAACCGCTGCGTTCGTCAGATGTCCTCCGCCGCCTAGCCGTTCCATGACGACCTGTACGTTCATGCGTCCGAGTGAACGGGCGCTGATCCCCACCAGGCCGTCAGGACGTTCACTGACCACAAAGGAGGCCAGTACATCCGTCATATTGAGTAATGAATCCGCCACCTGAGCAATCAGGAGCTGCGGTATTTTTTGTCCGGGCTCGGTCACCGCAATTGCGATATGCCCGTATATCATTTTAGCATGCTTAATAATTTCCGCCTTAGCAATATATTCATCCAGGTCCTCTTTTAACATGCGCTGGATCATCACTGTATCTGCTCCACTACGTCTTAAGAAGCCTGCTGCTTCGAACGTGCGTGAGCCTGTATGCAGGGAGAAATGCTTGGTATCCACCGTAATCCCCGCCAGCAGTGATGTCGCCTCCAGCGGTGTCAGCTGGACCTTCTCATGAATATATTGCAGCAGCTCGGTCACCAGCTCACAGGCCGATGACGCATATGGCTCCAAATAGATCAGAACAGAATCATTAATAAATTCCTCGCCCCGACGATGATGATCCACAACCACCACCCGGCTGGCCGTCTGCACCAGACGCGGCTCAATCGTCATTGAGGCCTTGTGTGTATCCACCACCACCAGCAAGCTGTGCTCAGTCATCATCTGAAGCGACTGCTCCGGTGTCATGAGTGCCTGCGACAGCTTCTCATCCTTGTTTACCTGCTCCATCATTCGGTCAATAGACGGATTGGATTTATCCAGTACGATATGTGCCTCTACATTGTAAAGCGCCGCAGCCTTCCACACACCGATAGCCGCTCCAATTGCGTCCATGTCTGGTATTTTGTGTCCCATGATCAGCACACGGTCGCTCTCCTGCATCAGATCACGTAGCGCATGCGCAATGACTCGGGCTCGCACCCTAGTACGCTTCTCGACAGCATTGGACTTGCCTCCGTAAAAAGAAAGACGCTGTCCCGCTTTCACTGCTGCCTGATCTCCCCCACGTCCAAGCGCCATATCTAGACTGGATTGAGCCAGCTCGCCCAACTCCTTGATACTCTCTGCGCCGAAAGACAAGCCAATGCTCAATGTCATCGGTACTTTCAAATCCGCGGTCATTTCCCTTACGGTATCCAGAATGACGAATCGACTTTGCTCCAGTTCTTGAAGTGCTTTATGATTCAGCATAATAAGATAACGCTCAGATGACAACCGGCGCAAATAAATATTGTACTGATTAGCCCAAGACGTAATCTCGCTGGAAACTTTCGCAATAAGCGCGGTGCGTTGCTGATCGTCCATTCCCTGAGCGGCCTCGTCCATATTATCGAGCATAACGATACCAAGCGCTAACCGCTCGTTTTCGTACTGCTTACGCAGTACCGCAAGCTCCGTCACTTCATACAAATATATCAAACGCTCATCAGGCACGATTAGAAACTGATAATGACGTTCATCATGCTGTAGTTCCACCTTTAGTTCACGAGCAGGCTCTTTCGTTTCCTTTTTAGTGCTTAGAGCGTTTGCGAGTTGAGGAAACAAATCTTGAAGGGGCTCTCCAATCAAAGATTGCTCCTCAAACATCTCACTGGCAAAACGATTGTGCCATTCTACCGTTCGATTTTCACTGTATAAAATGATACCGAACGGCAGTGTGCTGATCGCTTCTCCCTCCACCCGTTTGATCCGGAAGGAAAGGCCACTGATATATTGATTCAGTTCCCGACGAAAATCCAGCTCCGTCTTCAGCATCAGTCCGCCGAGCAAGAATGATAGCAGCAGTCCTATCACACCCAGTTCCCAGTTATACATGGAAATACATATGACAAGCACCAGCAGCAATAAAAACGCCCAGACCGTCTGATAGCCGTGCCAGCGTTTTTGTAGAAATTTAGGCATGACTGTTCACCCTATTTCTTTGATCTTGTAATAGCTTCACGCAGCGGAAAGGCCAAATCAATAATACCTATAATGCGGAGCGGCTGGAACACCAGAACGACGAGCGACAGCAGCAACGCAATCACCGGGCTCATTTTACGGCTATGCGTCCAGAAGTATACAAAACCAATTGTCTGGATAATAAAGCATGCATGGATTAGCGGTAGCATACTAATGGAAACCGTTTGAATCCAGCTGCTATCGGAAGAATCTGCTATCCATCCAATTACAATCGCCAGCAGATAGTACCAGATCAGCGTGCGTGGTAGCATCCACTCGCGGGCGGGCTTCATTTTACGTACCGGTACATCGAGACTGCTCAATGCAGGGCGCGCCAAAGCATGTGTGATCACTGCCAGTATGAACGAGCTGACGATCATCACATATGGAACCTTACCAATCAGCATTGTACCAAGTTTCTGCGTATCTTCTGCTGTCCAGTTCATATTCGCAAACATCGGATTCGCACTCAAAATTTGCTGTACTACATTAGCTGACATTTCAGCCTGATCGCGAAGGGACTGTGAAAGATCAAACCCGAAGGAATACGTAGCGATAAACAGTACAAACAACAACTCGGCTAAAATAATGCCTGTTCCGGTCATCAGCGCCTGAAAAGCAGGGCCTCCCTTTTTATATACCCGTCCCATCAATATAGAAGGAATTAAAAAGTAAATCGCAGGAAGCAGCGAATACACATCGAGTAGCGCTATAATTAAAAGCACCGGTATGACGTGAACTAGAAATCCTTTGAAAGGCAGCGATGAAAACAATACAGCGCCAGGCACAATCAAGAAAAATACAGTAATAATTCTAAATGGTGTCAATAGAGTCAGCAGCAGAAGCAAATAAATAATGCTCCATGCTACAGTGGCCAAGCGGAATTTCAACGTTTTCACCTCTTACGCATATGTTCTTCCAGTGCGGAAATGTCCTGATACCAATCCTCCAGCTGGTGTCCTTCTTTTCTGTGCTTTCTTAGCTTGTCGATGAGTAGATCATCCAATTCACGGTAAGACACCCCAAGACGCCTTCCCAGAATATAACTGCTCATCATCAGGCTGGCCAAACAATCACCAATGCGGACTGTACTGCCTTCCCACATCGCCTTAAACAGACGGGAGACTTGGTCAAGGACCTCTGTTTTAAGCCATTCAATAACCTTGGCTCGTTTAACTACATCCATTTCTTTAGGCATATGATGAAGAGTCACACCCCTCTGAAAAAGCTTTATTCTCCATTATAGCATAACCTATTCTGAAAATAACTGTTACCCCATAGGGTAAATAGTCATTTTCAGAGCAGCTCTACTACTTATTATAAGCCTTTGCCGACATCGTTACCCCATAAATAACAGCAATCCTCTGGGCAGCCTTGCTGCTGCATTCTGCTCCTGCAAGCCATTTATTCACAGCCATACGCAATCTTAAGATGACGTATTAAGCGATTCCTTGGACACAAATTTCTCACAATACTCAATAATTTGGCTGCGGCGTACAATGCCGATAAACCGTTCCATATCATCCACAACAGGCACAAAGTTTTGTACCTTTGCCAAATTAATCAGATCCTCCATATTGGCATCAATGGATACGGGTTTCATCGAAACCCGCAGCGGAACGTCCTTAAGCATAAACTTAGAAGCGTTTTCAAAGGTGATTTTCCCCTCAGACTCCTTCATATGCCACAACAGGTCGCCCTCTGTAACCGTACCTGTATATCTACCTTCCTTATCCAAAATAGGAACCGCCGTAAACCGATGATATTCCATCCGTTCCAACGTTTGCCGTAAAGTAGCATCTGCCGTTACACAAGCGACCTCTTGTTTGGGAAGCAAGAAAAAAGCGATATTCATGAGAAACGAATCCCCCTCAAAATCAAATATAAATCCATTGATTACTCACTGAATGTCCTGCTTGTCGGGAAGCCTCAGCGTCTGTGGGGTTGTATCAGAGTCTAGCCAGTTTGCAATCATAAGTCTGGCATTTTCAAGCTCCTGTTCATTAGCCCGGTCATAGTACAGACCCTTCTTTTTAAACCCTTCCCCCGTAATCGTAAAACTCGAAATTTGTGGATTCCCTTGTGAAATAGCTTGCTTGCCAAGCCCAGTAATAAAGGAAGGCTCCATATCCGTTTTGAAATTGGCTCCCATAATATCGAGCAGCTCTGGGATCTTGGTGATTCCGTCGATATTCAACAGCCTATCTGCCATAGCATTCAAAAAAATTTGCTGGCGTTTTGTTCGGTTGAAGTCGCTATCTTCCCGATACCTAACATAATACATGGCTTCTTCACCATTATAAAGCGGCTTGCCCGCTTCAATACGGAACTTGATATGCAGCGGATTTTTATTCTCGATGGGCTGGTCGATAGGAAGTACTACTCCGCCCACTGCATTTACGGCATCCTGAATGCCCTGGAAATTAATCGTAGCATAATAATCGACCTTATGCTCCATCAGCTTCTCTACGGTGGCCATGGACATATCCTCGCCTCCGAACGCATAAGCATGCCCCAACTTATCAAAATCATCCTCGCCATCTCGATTCGAATCATGTCCGGCAATCTGTACATACGTATCCCTTGGGATAGAAATCAAGAGCACACGCGATTCTGCGGGCCGTACAGCAGCATATATCACCGTATCTGAACGACCACGTGCCTTTTCATTGGGCCGTTGATCTGTCCCCAGTAATAACACCGAAAAAGGCTCCTTCTGGTAAGCAACGGTCTCTTGGGGCTGTTGTTCCTTGGATTGACGAGGCTGGTAGGATTTCTCCAACTTGCTTTCCAGCGTCGGTGACACAAACCAGTCAAAAGCCACGAGCGTCAGCTGTTTGCGGAATAAATAGCCCCCCACTGCAAACAAAAGCAAGACAATACATGAAATATATAGAGCGGTAAACCTCTTTTTCTTCTTGGGCTTTCCACGGGTCTTTCTCTTATGTCTTCTCTCCATCATAGCTTCCTTCCTTCTTTCCTCCACAAATCCCATCTCTTCATTAAACCGGATTGGTCCCTCATGAAGCGGAAACTTCCCCTCAAAGCATAAAAGGTCTGCTACCTTGTTGTCAAAAGTGCCATGGCGTGGTCAGTTCTTCAAATTCATGACAAAAAGAGCCTTGCCCTCACGGTCAAAGCTCTCATTAATGTATATAAGTATCCTATGTAGCTTTCAAAGTTATCTTTTATTTTAATGCGGAGCCAGCTTCACCAAATTTTGCAGTCGCACTGGGAAAGAGGTAGACAGAGAAAAACCATAATCGAATAACTTCCGTGTCTGCTCAAAACGCTCTTCCTTGCTCGGTGCACCTAGCACTACAGCAACTAACCGTTTGCCATGCTGCTCAGCTGTACCAGTGAAGCAGTATCCAGCATCGCTTGTGTACCCTGCTTTCAATCCGTCCGTTCCTGCATAAGAGTACGGTCCAGCTAAGGAAGGCAGCATCCAGTTCGTATTACTGATATAAATGCCCTTATCCTTCAACTCCATCTGCGTACGGCTGGATGTTCTAAGAATCTCAGGATGTGACGTAATCAAGTAAGAAGCCAGCTTTGCAGTGTCGCTTGCTGTCATTTTCGTTTCTCCGCGAATATCCTTAGGATGGTTCGGTCCCAATTCGCTCTGACCGGCCCCAGAGGCATTACTAAAACGACTATCGGCCGACAACCCGATTTGGGCAGCCTTTTCGTTCATACGCTTTACAAAAGCGGATTCATTGCCTGACGAACGCTCTGCCAGCGCCACAGCAGCGTCATTCGCTGAATACACCACCATACTCTGAAACAGTTCAGACACGGTCATCCTTTCTCCATACCGGAGAGAGAGATTAACACCACCCACCGTACTGGCATAACGACTAATTCGCACCTCATCATTCCAGCCTAACCGTCCGGTCCGAATATCCTCCAGTATCAGTAGCTCGGTCATGAGCTTGGACATATTTGCCGAGGGCATGGGCTTATCGCCATTTACATCCATCAGCAATTCCCCAGTATGCATGTCCATCAGCACTGCAGCCTCTGCATCCACATTCGGCTTTCCGATCAACAAGCGGGGTCCAAGTGTAATAAAAATCAATATAATAAGTACAGGGACGACAATAGCCCAACGTAACCAATGTTTTTTCATCATCGTAATAACCTCCATATCTTATTAGACGATGAAAAATCCATTTTGTCTGCAATTTTTCAAAAAAAAGATACAATTTTTTTACCTTTTTTTTATTTCACGACAAAATATCCGCCAATCCATGGTTACAAGACGGCGGATATTTCTGCTTAAATATGTCGTATTAGGCAAAATGACAAGCCACAAAATGCTGGTCCCCTGCATCGCGATATACCGGAGCCTCTGTCTTACAGCGCGCTTCCGCCATAGGACAGCGTGTATGAAACTTGCAACCTGACGGCGGATTAGCCGGAGACGGGATGTCCCCTTTTAATACAATCCGCTGTCTTTTGATCGTCGGATCTGGAATCGGTACTGCTGATAGCAGCGCCTTGGTGTACGGGTGAAGCGGGTTGCTGAACAGCTGCTCCTTGGAGGCTAACTCTACCATTGAGCCCAGGTACATCACGCCAATACGGCTACACAGATGCTCGACCACACTCAGATCATGCGAGATGAACAGATACGTCAGTTGGCGTTCCTGCTGCAAATCGCTTAACAAGTTAATGATCTGGGCCTGAATCGATACATCTAGAGCAGATACCGGCTCGTCAGCCACAATAAAATCAGGATTCAAAATCAAGGCCCGCGCAATCCCGATCCGTTGCCGTTGACCGCCAGAGAACTCATGCGGATAACGATCATAGTGATACGAGGACAGCCCGCAAATGTGAAGCGTTTCGTTGACCTTCTGCCGCAACTCACTACGGTCAATCAATCCGTGATCCAGCAAGGCCTCTCCAATCGCCTCACCCACCTTGATTCTCGGATTCAGTGAACTAAAAGGGTCCTGGAAGACAATTTGCAGCTTCGGACGAAGCGCACGAATCTGCTCCTTGTTTAACGCGTGCAAGTCTTCGCCCTTGTAAAGTACTGATCCCTCTGTTTTATCCATCAATCTGAGAAGCGTACGCCCAATCGTACTTTTACCGCAGCCCGATTCTCCTACCAGACCAAAGGACTCACCCTTATGAATATGAAAAGATACATCATCGACCGCCTTGACATGTCCGACCGTACGCTGAAAAACTCCGCCTGTGATCGGGAAATACTTTTTCAGCCCTTCCACTTGAATCAAAGGCTCGCTCATATCCGTTGTCCTCCTTCTTTCTCATATAACCAGCAGGCAACCTTATGGCCATTCTCCTTTTCATTCAAGGGAGGAGCCTGATCCTTGCATATTTGCATACAATGTGCACACCGATCATGAAAATGGCAATTTTCACCCAGTTCAATGGGGTTTGGCACCTGTCCTGGGATAGAATACAACCGATCCATTTTCTGATTAATGACAGGTTTAGCCTTTAACAGTCCTTGGGTATACGGATGCTGCGGATTTTTAAACAGCTCAATAACAGGAGCTTCTTCAATAACGTTCCCAGCGTACATAACGACCACATAATCGGCCATTTCTGCCACGACACCCAAGTCGTGTGTAATCAGCATAATGGACGTTTTAAGCTTATCCTTCAAATCCCGCATTAAATCGAGAATCTGCGCCTGAATCGTCACATCCAGTGCCGTCGTTGGTTCATCCGCAATCAACAGCTTCGGATTACAGCTTAAAGCAATCGCAATCATAATCCGCTGGCGCATACCTCCACTCAGCTCATGAGGATAGGATTGGAATATTTCCTCCGGTCGCGAAATGCCCACCAAATTAATCAGTTCAATTGCCCGAGCACGTGCCTCTTTTTTACTCATTAATGTATGCATCAGCAACGGCTCCGTAATCTGTTCCCCAATCGTAAGCACCGGATTCAGTGAAGACATTGGTTCCTGAAAAATAATCGAAATGTCATTGCCGCGAATTTGCTGCATTTGACCCTTATTGAGTTTCAAGAGGTCTTTGCCCTCAAACCAGATTTGTCCGTCTGAGGTGTGGGGAGAGTCAATCAATCGCATCATCGTCATCGCGGTTACACTCTTACCGCAGCCAGATTCTCCTACCACACAGAGCGTTTCACCCTCACGAATTTTAAAACTGACGTCATTGACCGCTTTGACAGTTCCGTTAGAGGTATGAAAGTGGGTTTTCAGGTTACGAAATTCAATCAAAGCATTTTCCATAAACGTTCGTCTCCTACTTCTTCATTTTAGGGTCCAGCGCATCACGCAAACCGTCGCCAATCAGATTGATCGCTACAACCGTGATCAGAATACACATTCCCGGTGGTACCCATATCCAGGGGCGTTTGCGGAAGTCAATCAGGTTATTCGCAGCCGATATCATATTTCCCCACGAAGGTGTGGGCGGTACGACACCAATCCCCAAGTAACTGAGCGCAGATTCTGTAATAATCGCCCCCGCCACTCCAAGCGTAGCCGTAACAATAATAGTAGGAATCGTGTTCGGCAGCAGATGTCGGAATATTTTTCGGCGGTCTCTCAACCCCAGTGCTTCCGTCGCCTGCATAAATTCCTGTTCACGCAGCGTAAGAATCTGTCCTCTGACCAGACGGGACAAGCTCGTCCAGCTCAAAATTCCGATAATAAGCATCAGAAAATAAATACGATTCGACGGATCAACCTTCAAATCCGATAGAACAGCACCCAAAATAATAAGCAGCGGCAATGTAGGCAGCGCCATAAAAATATCGGCAATCCGCATAATCACCGTATCCACGCCTTTACGATAAAACCCTGCCAGCGCACCCAACGTTGCCCCGATCATGACCGAAATAAACGTGGCGACCAGCCCCACTGTCAAAGAAATACGGCCAGCCAGCATCGTACGCAGTAAAATATCTCTACCAAACTTATCCGTACCGAGCCAGTACTTCGCATTAGGGGATAAGTTTTTGTCAGATAGCTTGTAATCATCTAAATGATAAGGTGAAATCATGGGACCAAATGCACAAATGATAACCATCAGAATTAATATAACGAGACCTGCCAAAGCCAAGCGGTTTTGATTAAAACGGCGAACGGCGATTCTCCATGGAGACGCTTCAGGACGGATCGCCGCCTTTTGATTCGTTTCAATCGTGACTGTTTCTGCGGACAATAGTATCCCTCCTACTTCAAGCGAATTCTTGGATCTGCCATGCCATACAATACATCAGAAAGTAGATTGCCTATGAGCGTGAGAACGGCTAGGAAAATGGTGAAGCCCAACATAAACGGATAATCGCGCATACTAATGGACTCCAGATAAACCTGCCCCACACCTGGCCATACAAACACCTTTTCCAGGATCATTGCCCCACCAAATAAGGCTGGAAGCTCGAACCCAAGCAGTGTGATTGCTGGAATCAGCGCATTGCGCAGTGCATGTTTGAAAATAACCGTCCGTTCCTTCAAGCCCTTGGCGCGTGCGGTGCGGATATAATCCTGACGGATAACCTCCAACATACCTGTACGGAAATAACGAGTCAGACTTCCTGTACTTAGCATTGTAAGTACGAGTGTCGGCAGGAACATATGCTTGAGGATATCCACCATATACGCCCACGAGCCTGCTTCCATGCCTGCTGTAGTCATCCCCCCAACTGGAAGAATACCCCATTCGAGAGCAAATATTTTGATGACCAATAGACCAATAAAAAATGAAGGCAGCGACATACATAAGAAAATGAATAACGTAACAAACTTATCGAACAAGGAATATTGAAACTTAGCTGAAAATACCCCTGCAACAACTGCAATGAGCCAGCTAAAAATAAGACTAAAAAAAGCGATAATAAAAGAGTTCCATACATAGTTGCCAATAACTTTGGTTACCGGCTGCTTATGCTGTAATGAATCCCCCATATTTCCCTTTAACATATTACCGGCCCATATAAAATAACGTTGGTATTCCGGCTTATCCAGCCCGTAGATATGTCGTAGCTGCTGTGCCTTTTCGGCGGTCATATTCGGATTCTGCTTGGCTGTAATATAATCACCCGGCACCATGGCTGAAATCGCAAAAACGATAATGGATATGCCAATAAGTGTGGGGATGAGTTGCAGCAGTCTTCGAATAATGTACTGCTTCATATTCATTCCTCCAGACGAATAAAGTGATATGCCCAGCTCGTGAGAGCTGAGCATACGATTGGCAACCCTTATTGAGCGATTTGAGCGTTATGCAGAGTGAACTCAAAATCTTTGTATGGCGTAATTTCTAAACCGGATACACGTCCATTAACAGGCCACATATCTCTGCGTTGGTACATAAAGATAGTTGGCAGATCCTTGTTCAGCTCTTGATAGAGCTGCTTGTAAATCTGTTTGCGTTTCTCTTGATCCAGTTCATGCTTGCCAGCAAGTGTTAATTCATCAACCTTTTTATTGGAATAGCCGATATCATTTTGTGCACCATTCGTAATAAAAGTCGTTGTATCCGGGTCTGGAGTTAAGCCCCAGGCCGCAAAGAACATATCAAACTTGCCTGTATCCTTTTTATCCATAATGGCGTTAAAATCTAAAGTTTCGGAAGTCAGCTTGATGCCTAGCTCCTTATAGTTATTGGACATGATCGGCAGCAAGGCCTCTACTACTGGATTATCAGCAGTTGCGGAGAAGTTAATAGTGAGCTTTTCGCCGTCCTTTTCACGAATTCCGTCAGCACCAACCTTCCAGCCTGCTTCATCCAGCAAAGCCTTCGCCTTCGCTGTATCAAACTCATATTTATTGATGCCTTCATCCGTATAAGACCAGGATTCTGTAGATTGTGGAATGTTAATGACATTCGCATACGGGCCATACACGCCCTGCACAATCTCTTTACGGTTTAAGCCAATAGTTAAAGCCTGACGTACTTTAGGGTCCTGGAATTTCTTTTCCTTGTGATTAAACGCAATATATCCATAGCCATTGGTCGGCATAATATTCACGTCTAAGAAGCCTAGCGCCTTTAATTCCTCTACATTGTCTTCCGTAACTGTGATGTTGTCCATGTCCGTTTCGCCTGTTTGCAGCATAGACAGGTTTGTTTCCTCTGTTGTCGTTTTGAAAATAACTGATTTCACCTTTGGTGCGCCTTTGAAGTAGTTGGAATTCGCTTCAAGTACGACTTGTTGGCCCGGGGAAAAGCTCTTCAGCACATACTGCCCGGAGCCGATTGGTTTATTATTAAGCGCCTTGATGCTGTCTAGGTTACCCTTCTTGAATCCTTTTCCGTAATAAGCTTCTGGCATAAAGTATTGCTCACCCAGATAGTCCTTCGTATAAGCTGTTGCTTCTGTAACGGTTACTTCTACTGTGTTATCATTGATGACCTTGATACCTGAGATATCATTCGCCTTGCCATCGTGGTATTCCTTACCGCCTTTAATCTTAAAAGATAATATATCGCTTTCTCCATCATAATTCGGATCATGCAGCACTTTGAGAACAAAAGCATAATCCTTTACCGTTACTGGAGTGCCGTCACTATACTTCACACCTGGTTTCAGGTGGAAGGTGTATTTTAGACCATCTGGCGATACATCAACCTTCTCAGCCAAACTATTTTCATATGTACCATCTGCCTTCACCTGTAAGAAGGAATCAAATACCGTTCTGACTACATATAAATCGTAGGTTGTTTGCCAGAATAGCGGGTTAAATACCCCTTTAGGTGATGTCATACCTACTACAATGTTATCTTTCCGATTTGTTGCTCCTGGAGGATTTTGTGACAAATCCGTCGCTTTAATTACACCCTCTGTAACCGGTGCGCCGCCTTCATTTCCCTCTGTTTGATTATCCGTATTGCCTTGCTGCGGCTGTGCCTCATTAGCACCTCCACTACATCCTGCAAACAGAACACCAACGATCGTAAGCACCATAAGCAAAGAAAACCACTTCTTCTTTTGCACCATCCTGTTAATCCCCCTTGTCGGTTCTTTATTTAACAGCCTGTCTCATTCCTGCGGTGATTCGTTAAAGCTTGAGGTTTGAAAATGAAGTTTGCACATCCTCCTCACTGTATCTAATGATAGCGTAAACACATGTTTTAGACCCTTGGTCAATTTTGTGCACCGACAACCATTACATTTTTATTAAGGTTTATCTTAAGTGTAAAATAATATCACGTCAATATCTTTTTTTATGTAATATACAATTGCAAAACATCTATTTTTGTAAAGTTTATGAAAATTACTTGTGGAAAATGAGAAATAACTGAATATCATGTAATATAAAATAACATTTCAAATGATCGAAATGTGTACTCTGGCGAGTTGGGGAGCTTGTAATTCCTAAGCAACTAAAAGGTAATTTATACTTAATGGGTAAACATGGATTGTATTATTAGTAAGTTACAATAGATGGCACTTGTTGTCAATAAAAAAAATCATAAAAAAAAGATGCTCCCAGGATTGGGAGCATCTTTTCTTTCCACCCACTACTATTCAGTAGTGTAAGGAAGCAATGCGATTTGACGGGAACGTTTAACAGCGATTGTCAACATACGTTGATATTTCGCGCTTGTTCCAGTCACACGACGAGGAAGAATTTTTCCACGTTCGCTGATGAATTTTTTAAGCAGGTCTGTATCTTTATAGTCAATGTGAGTAATTTTGTTCACAGTGAAGAAACATACTTTACGACGTTTGTTGCGACCACCACGACGAGCTGGTCTTTTGTTATCGTCTCCGCCTTCTCTTTGTCTGAAGCCCATTCTTTGTCAGTCCTTTCCCAATTAAAATGGTAAATCATCATCCGAAATATCGATCGGTTTTCCGTCATCGGAAAAAGGATCCTGATTGTTTCGCGAGTTATTATTCCCGCGTCCACTATTGCTGTTACCGCCCCCAAAAGGAGACTCCTCACGCATACCTCCACCGCTATTGCCGCCACCGTTGCCGCTATCGCGGTTAGATTCCAAGAAACGTACATTATCAGCAACAATTTCAGTCACGTATACACGTTTTCCTTCATTGTTCTCATAATTACGTACCTGTACACGGCCTTCAACAGCCGTCAAACGACCTTTACGAAGATAGTTAGCGCATGTTTCAGCAAGCTGACGCCAGGTTACGATCGGCAAGAAATCCGCTTCCCGTTCGCCGCCTTGACTTGTAAACGGACGGTCTACAGCCAGGGTGAACTGGGTTACTGCTACACCAGACGGTGTATAGCGCAGCTCTGGATCTTTGGTCAAACGACCGATCAGAATGACACGGTTCAACAATCCAATCCCCTCCTTTGAGCGTTGTTCATCACATAATCACGTACAATAATTAAGCTACGTCGTTCGTAATGAGATAACGAATTACTTCGTCAGAAATTTTCATGATACGCTCAAGCTCAGTAACAACAGCAGGTTCTGCTGTGAAGTTTACCAGAACGAAAGAACCATCACGGAATTTCTTGATCTCATACGCAAGACGGCGTTTAGTTACATCGTGATTCGTAATTTCGCCACCGCCGTTAGAGATGATACCTTGGAATTTGTCGACTGTCGCTTGAACAGCTTCTTGTTCAATGTCAGGACGAATAATGTACATCACTTCATATTTGCGCATTCTTTACACCTCCTTATGGACATAAGGCCCTCAATCTCAGTTGAGAGCAAGGAACGAGCCTAAACTCGCACTAAAACAGTTTACCAAAATGAACAACTGAATGCAACCTGCAATTTCGAGTACAAGACTCAAGGCCATATACACACTTCATATTCTTTCGTTTTATACAATTTTATATCCCATCATAAGTTTTGCATATATATAAGGAAAGAATTTTTGATTAACTACGATCTGCACACCTGTTTTCGCATGTTTCTGTTTAAGACAGCGCACAATAACCGTTGCAGTCCAAATTCATTATCTAAGGAGGCACAATCGTATGGGTGAAAAGACTGAGTTCGTACCCGGGGATAAGGTCCCAAACGACGGCGTATATATGGAGGTTGGAGAAAAAAGCTTTCATACTGAAATCCAAAACCCGCAGCAAATAACGTTGGAAAGAGGCGATTCCTTTCCGAAGACCACCAACCATAATCGCAAGTGGAAGAAAAAAACAAAAGCTCGCGTCCACTAATGTATATTTCTTTGGCATCCTGGCCATATTATGATTAGGCGATACAACAGAGAGGTGTGGTTCCGTTGGACAACGTAGCCTTACAAACTGTTAGGAGATCCATTCCGGGCATTAGAAGCGTTAGGTTTGTGTAAAAGGACACTGTCTTTTCAACACGGTATTGCTAGTCAGTACACCGAGTTTCATGATGTGATTGGACAGATCGTATCCTGTTAAAAATGTATCGCCTACGATGGAGGACCTTTGTGGTCCTCCTTTGTTGCATTATCGGACTTTTTGCATATACTGGTAAAATGCAGATTAATTCAGCTCCTTCTGCTAGAATATATCCAAGTACAAAAGACCTATTATCTACGGAGGTTTAAAGATGAGCTATTCTCGTATATTAAAGTGGATATCAGGTATATTCGAATTGGTGCTTGCTGTACCGATTGTGGGAGGAGCTATTGTCATGGGGACGGGCTACTCTGCTCTTGGATTCATGCTTATCCTGCATGCAATAACACTTATCCTGTCGTTACGCAATCAGGAAGCGATCTACGGTTCTGTATGGGGAGTACTCACTTCCTTGCTAGCCTGGATTCCTTTTGTTGGCTGGGCACTCCATTTAATTGCAGCCATCCTTCTGATGATCTCTGGCTCAAAGAGAACAAAACGCTATCATTACCCGCCTAATCAGCTATAACAAAAGAAAGCTCCTAACGGCAATTATTTCAAACGCAGTTAGGAGCTTTCTTTTGCCCTAACGCCTTATTCATCCATCAAGAGATTCTTAATCTTTTCTTCGATATCGTTCAATTCATTTTTTGTAATCTTATAATGATTTATTTCCATAAACCAAAAAACCCCCTACGTCAACAGACGTAAGAGATTGATCAAGTTCATAAAGTTAGTGGCGGAAAGAGTGGGATTCGAACCCACGCACGCCTTGCGACGCCTAACTGATTTCGAGTCAGCCCCCTTGGACCTCTTGGGTACCTTTCCGCAGCAAGGATAATTATATCATCATTGCTATCATGACGCAAGCTGATTCTTGTCCACCATGATCCACTTTCTCTGCCCAAATGGTTTCCTAATTCTGCTCGTCAGCACTGGACTTTGAGCGAAGCACTTTTTTCATGTTCTTTTCAAACTTAGCACGCGGTATCAGCACACTATGCTGGCATCCGACACATTTGATTCGAATATCCATCCCCATCCGGATAATTTCCATCTCGTTCGTTCCACACGGATGAGGCTTCTTCATCTGCACAATATCCCCTAGTTCAAACGACTTACGCTCCACCCTTCTCTCCTCCTTTTCTCTCTGGCTCATCTTCCTTTTCAAGGGTGATCGCCGTCTCCAGCGCAGCCTGACGATGTTCCTCGTCTTCCAGAGCCCTCTTGATATTATTCTGAATATCTCGCTCTACCAAGGCCCCTGTATTCGGCATACATTCAGCCACAATCCGTACGATATACTCTGATGTAGTCATAGACTGAACGCCTAACACATCCGGCATATTAAGTATCTGTGCATTGGACTCTTCAATGCCTTGGATCGCCTGTTTGACCAAGCTGACGGCTTCCTCCAGACTACGCTCTGCCTTCATCGGTACATCCACGACCGCCAACGCATTGGACATGGAGAAGTTCGTTACCGTCGTAATGGAACCGTTCGGTAAAATATAAACTTCACCTTTCCAACTCACCAGCCTGGTTGTACGCAGCCCAATCATTTCTACCGTTCCTTTGAAAGTTCCCGTCTGAATGACGTCTCCTACGGCAAACTGATCCTCAAATATAATAAAGAATCCGGTAATCACATCCTTAACCAAGCTCTGTGCCCCAAAACCTACAGCCAACCCAAGCACTCCTGCTCCAGCAATTAAAGGGCCTAAATTTATACCCATTTGCGATAGCACCAGCATAATTAAGATGAAATTGAATACAATATTTGTTACATTTTTTAGCAATTCACCAACAGTCGTTAACCGTCTGGTATTCAATCGGAATCTGCCGTTATCTCCTTTTTGCTCCATCGACTTATCTATAATTTTATTAATAACTCGAATAAAGATACGTGTAATGATGAAAATAATTGCGATTTTCAAAACCACAAACAAAAAGGTCGACCACATTGTGCTATCAGTAAGCCATTTCCATACAGCATCCTTCCAATGAATCGCACCTTGCACTACGTCATCCGCGTCCAAATTACCGGTCAACCAATGTATAAAGGTCATGCTGTACTCCTCCTTAAACCAGGGAATTACTCTTTCTGTATCCCACATCCTATTTCCTATCTATATAAGCATATCTCCCGACTTCAAACATACGACTATGAATAATCTACTTTTCCTGAGTATAAAAGCACAAGTTTATCCATATACTAGCTACTATCTTGAAAATAATTGTTACCCGCAGGCCAAGTGAAATTTTAAAGATAGCCGAGCACAACCTGCATACTCCATTACAGGACGAAAGGAAGATTCCATGACTCATCCATCTGACTTCATTCCGGGGCAAGAACCCCTAAGCTTAAAAATATCACACACCGATCCCGGGATCCAATCAGCTATCATCCATCGTTTGCTGTTCCATCTGCATCAGGCGCGGAGTCTGCAAAATATCGTTATTGTTTGCATCGGCACTGACCGTTCTACTGGAGATTGCCTTGGTCCACTCGTGGGGACTCACTTGTCACGCTATAAAAGCCCCCTGTTTAACCTGTATGGAACATTAGACGAGCCTGTGCATGCTATGAATCTGCAAACGACGCTGAACGGCATATATGACCGGTACGAACAACCTTATATTATCGGCATAGACGCATGTCTTGGACAAACCTCCAGTGTTGGATGCATTCAGGTTGCAGAGGGTCCTCTCAAGCCTGGAGCAGGTGTAAATAAAGAATTACCGCCGGTCGGCGATATCCATTTGACTGGTATCGTTAACGTCGGCGGCTTTATGGAATACTTTGTATTGCAAAATACGAGACTAAATCTGGTCATGAAATTGTCAGATATCATTGCTAGTAGCTTGTACTCCGCAATTAAGGAGTGGCATTACCGGTCTGTCCTACTTGCTGCGCAAGAGTAATAGCTTCTTTCTCTTCAGGCGATAAGGAATAAGAGGATTGTCCCGCTTCCAGAGGCTTGGCATACACATATGAGCCATCCCGGTTATAGATGCCAGTCAATACTATTCCGTCCTGATTATCGTCCACTATAGCCAGAGAGAAGCTTAAATCACTTCCTCTCTCACCAAAGGCGTTATAGCGTTTGATCCCTATATGTCCCTTCAATCCAGTCAGTTTACTCCGTAGTGATTTCATACTTGCACGGTGGCTTTCCTGCTCATCTTCGATCGTATCCATTTGTACCTTTAAATCAATCAGCAGCGTTTCCAAATTTTCGACCCCGCTGCCTGCCATCATGGTTTCATACTTTCGCCGCATCTTCTTCAGTTTTGATCCCTGTACAATTATAACTATCAACAGGATAAGCAAAATAAGCATGATCCCTGCAACAATTCCAGCAAGCTGCTCCATGATTAGTCCATTCAATTCAGCCATATGTTTGTTTCTACCCCTCTACCTCAAAAATCATGTTACTGCTTTGCTTACCTTTTATTTTAAACGTTTGAGAACAGCGAGACAAATAACACAAGGCTATTAGTTTATCCATCAAAACCATTCTAATCCCTGCAATTCCAGACAAAGCAAAGACATATCTCGCTTTCCATTTTACCTAAGGAGACATGTCCATATTTTTACAGACTACTGTAATAGCTCCAGTAATCTTTCCAAATCCTGCTGGCTGTAATAATTTAATTCAATTTTGCCCTTGTCTTTATTGTGCTTGATCTTTACCGTTGTTTTAAAACGCTCTCGCAGGGACTCTTCCATATGGTCGATATAGGGGTCCTTTTTTCGCACCTTCGCTTTAGCTTTTGTCTCCCCAGGCTTATGATCCAATTGCTGTACGGCTTCCTCAAGTTCGCGGACACTCCACTGTTGCTCAATGCATTGCATGGCCAGCTGTTTCACCATGTCTGGGTCTTTGAGTCCAACAATTGCCCTTGCATGCCCCATAGACAATGTTCCACGTGAAACATAATCTTTAACCTCCTCAGGCAATGCAAGCAAGCGAAGGAAATTGGCAATATGCGAACGTGATTTTCCCACCTTCATGGACAACTCTTCCTGAGTTAAGGAGAATTGATCCATTAGCCCCTGATAAGCTACTGCCACTTCCATTGCATTTAAGTTTTCACGCTGCAAATTCTCAATTAGGGCAATCTCCATTACCTGCTGATCTGTAAAATTGCGAACAACCACAGGTATGGTCGGATTCCCGCAAAATTGAGATGCCCGAAACCGTCTTTCCCCGGCTATGATCTCATATCCTCTCAAAACACTACGTGCAATAATCGGTTGGATTACACCGTGTTGACGAATGGATTCCGCTAATTCCTTAATGGACTCCTCATCAAACGTTTTCCGAGGTTGATATGGGTTTGCTCGCAACTGGCTGAGCGGAATGTCAACAACCTTATCCTCTTCGCTGACTGTAAGGGAGGGAATAAGCGCATCCAATCCCTTTCCCAACCGTTTACTCATAAGATACCACTTCCTTTGCCAACTCAATATATACCTCTGCCCCACGAGAACGGGGATCATACGTAATAATGGACTGGCCATGTGATGGTGCTTCGCTGAGTCTCACGTTGCGTGGAATAATCGTCTGATAAACTTTGCTTTGAAAATACTTTTTCACTTCTTCAATAACCTGAATACCCAAGTTCGTGCGGGCATCAAACATGGTTAGCAACACACCTTCAATTTGCAATGAGGTGTTTAGATGTTTTTGTACTAATCGCACAGTATTCAACAACTGACTTAATCCTTCCAGCGCGTAATATTCACATTGAATTGGAATAATGACCGAATCGGAAGCTGTCAAAGAATTGAGCGTCAAAATACCCAGCGATGGAGGGCAATCTATCAATATATAATCGTAATTATGCTTGACGAGTTGAAGTGATCTTTTTAATCTCAATTCGCGAGAGATGGTTGGTACCAGCTCGATTTCCGCACCTGCTAATTGAATGGTTGCCGGGATAATGTCCAATCCCTCGACCTGTGTACTAATAATCGCTTCACTAGGGTCAACCTCGTTAATGAGTACATCATAAATGCAATTTGCCACATCCGCCTTATTGATACCCACACCGCTGGTTGTATTACCTTGCGGGTCGATATCCACGAGCAATACCCTTTTGCCGAGGGAAGCAAGTCCGGCGCCCAAATTCACGGAAGTAGTCGTTTTGCCTACTCCGCCTTTTTGATTGGCCACGGCTATTATTTTTGACACTTCATTCACCTCATAATTTAATCGGAATCCTGCTATATTCCATGATTGCAAAAGCTTCTATGAAGACGTTACTTAGTCCTTAACTTATGGATAACGGCAATTTCAAAATAGAATACGAGTATGCTGCGGTTTTATGTTGGCGTTAGACACAAAAAGCGGCAATTGCTGCCGCCTGTACGCTTCATCCCTTACTTACGTTTGGGAATTTGAATGACAATCTCATAGTGATCCTCATGATCAGATTCCTTTGTTTTGATATCGAGCCCGGAGCCAGACACCATATCAATGGATTGACGAATCGTATTCAGCGCAAGCCGGACATCCTTGGTAAAGGAAATCCGCTTTGATTTCTTAATCGTGGATACTTGTTTATAAAAGGCAACTCGTGCCTCTGTCTGCTTTACATTAAGTTCCTTAGCAATTACTTCATCTAAAACCTTGTACTGTAGTTCTTCGGTCTCTAGCGACAATAATGCACGAGCATGACGCTCGGACACCTTACGTTCCATTAGAGCCTCTTTCACTCTCTCCGGCAAATGAAGCAAACGTATTTTATTAGCAATCGTAGATTGGCTTTTGCCAAGTCGCTGAGCGAGGCTTTCCTGGGTAAGTTGATGCAGGTCAATCAGCTTTTGATAAGCTACAGCCTCTTCAATCGCTGTTAAACCTTCCCGCTGAAGGTTCTCAATCAACGCGATGGATGCAGCTTGTGAATCATTAAACTCACGAACAATGGCTGGAATTGTCTCCATACCCAGCTTGGTGACAGCTCTCCAACGACGTTCCCCTGCTATAATCTCATATTGTCCATTACGGAAACGAACGACAATCGGCTGAATAACACCATGCGTCTTAATAGTCTGGCATAGCTCATCAATCTTCTCGTCGTCAAATATGGTACGGGGCTGATAAGGACTGCTGACAATATCCCGAACTGGAATTTGTTTTATTTCGTCCCCATTGGATCGCTCCGTCAAACCAAATAGCTTGGAAAATTGTTCTTTCATTCCGTATAATACCACCTAATTTCATAATAGCACCATACAAACAGCGCTTCGTGAAAAACAGATCCTTACGGGGATTGTAGACCCTTCTATATAAAACAGCGCCGTAAGCGGGTACACTCCACGTACTCCCCTGACATTTGTTGTCCCACTTCCCTATATGTATATCTGAAATCATGAGTACGGGAAGCAGCCAACTTACACTAAAACGATTATCTCTATTCTATCACTTTTCCAGTCATAATCCTATCGTCTCTACCAGCTTTTCGAAAGGATACAAGAATAAATTATGTAGAGGGCATTCGGCAAAAAATATTCTTAAGTACAGATCAATAAACCATAAAAAAAGTGAATGTTTCACGTGAAACATTCACTTTCTTTCAAACATTTACACTAAAGGTGTCTTCAAAGGAGTGCCTGGCTTACGCGGGTATTTCCGTGGTGTAGCTGCTCTTTTTTCAATAATAATCATATGCCTCGCTGCATCCTCAACAGGTAGCTGGAAGGCCTGAACATGTTTGATTTTCCCCTTTAGCTCTTTCAAACTGTAGGAAGCCTCCCTGATTTCTTCCGTTGGATCACTACCCTTCATTGCTGCAAAGTAGCCTCCTTCACGGACAAAAGGCAGGCAAAATTCATTTAGTACCGCGAGGCGTGCAACAGCTCGGGCTGTGACCAGATCGTAGCTATCACGATATCCTGTTTTGCGTCCCAACTCCTCTGCCCTGCTGTGAATCAGTTCAACATCTTCCAGTCCCAACTGCTCTACAACATGCGCTAAGAATTGTATACGTTTGTTCAGTGAATCTACAATGGTCAACTGGATATGTGGAAAGCATATTTTCAAGGGGATGCCAGGAAAACCTGCACCTGAACCAATGTCAGCCAGGCTTCCCACATCATTTAACGGAACATAAAAGGCAAGTGAAAGAGAATCGTAAAAATGCTTGGTGTACACCGCATCTCGTTCAGTAATACCCGTCAGGTTCATTTTTTCATTCCATTCAACCAGCACACGGTAATATGTTTCAAACTGTTCTAACTGGCTGTCATTAATCACAATGCTATGCTCTGCCAGCCGCTGCTTAAACTGCTGTTGTATCGCGTCCATTATGATCCCCTCGCTGCCGTTACACGGTTATAGTGCTCCAGATAAACCAGCAAAATGGAAATATCCGCAGGAGTTACACCGGAGATACGGGAGGCCTGACCAATGGACATCGGACGGATTTTCTCAAGCTTCTGCTTAGCTTCAATAGCCAAGCCCTGAACTTCGTTGTAGGCAATATCCTCTGGGAGCTTCTTCTTCTCCATCTTTTGCAGGCGTTCTACATGCATTAATTGCTTTTCAATGTAGCCCGCATACTTAATTTGGATTTCCACCTGTTCTTGCTCTTCCTCAGTAAGAGCTACAGGTGAAGGCGAAATTTGTGCCACTTGTGCATAGCTGATCTCAGGTCGACGCAGCACTGTTAACAAATTACTGCCGTCCTGTATCGGTGCAGATCCGCCTTGCTCCAGCATCTCATTTACATCAACCGGGCGAACTTTAGCTAAGCGTAAACGCTCAATTTCTTGCTCTACCTTTTGTTTTTTATCCAAAAAGCGCTCGTATCGTTCATCTGTAATCAGGCCAATATCATGCCCGATCGGAGTCAATCGCAGATCCGCGTTATCATGCCGCAACAACAGACGGTATTCTGCACGGGATGTCAGCAAGCGATAGGGCTCATTTGTCCCCTTCGTCACTAGGTCGTCAATCAGAACCCCAATGTAGCCTTGAGAACGATCCAGTACGACAGGCTCTTTGCCCTGCACCTTACGAGCTGCATTGATCCCAGCCATAATTCCTTGACCTGCAGCTTCCTCATAACCAGATGTTCCGTTAATCTGGCCTGCCGTGAACAAGCCAGGTACTTTTTTCGTTTCCAAAGTAGGCCACAACTGAGTAGGTACCATCGCATCATATTCAATCGCGTAACCATTACGCATCATTTCTACCTTTTCCATTCCTGGAATGGTACGTAGCACAGCTAATTGCACGTCCTCTGGCAAGCTTGTCGACAAGCCTTGAACATAGTATTCGGATGTGTTTTTACCCTCAGGCTCCAAAAAGATTTGATGCTTCGGTTTATCACTGAAACGCACCACTTTATCTTCGATAGAGGGGCAATAACGTGGTCCCGTTCCTTCAATCAGACCAGAGAACATTGGCGCCCGATGCAGGTTATCATTAATAATCTGATGTGTTTCCACCGAAGTATACGTCAGCCAGCAAGGCAGCTGCTCATTATCCGAGGACTTCGTTTCATAAGAGAAAAACTTCGGCTGATCATCACCTGGTTGTATCTCCGTTTTGCTAAAATCAATTGTATCCTTATGCACACGTGGTGGCGTTCCTGTTTTAAACCGAACGAGATCAAAACCCAGCTCTCTCAAATGTTCAGAAAGTCTCAATGAAGGCTGCTGATTGTTCGGACCACTCTCATACATCAGCTCACCCATAATAATTTTTCCGCGCAGATAGGTGCCAGTAGTCAACACAACTGTTTTACTACGATACTCTGTGCCCGTCTTCGTAATCACACCGACGCATTGACCGTCTTCTATAATCAGCTCTTCAACCATACCTTGACGTAAGGTCAGATTCGGTTCCTTTTCCATTGTTTCCTTCATTGCGTGCTGATAAGAAAACTTGTCAGCTTGCGCACGCAAGGCATGCACGGCCGGTCCTTTACCAGTATTTAACATTCTCATTTGGATAAATGTTTTGTCGATATTCCGACCCATTTCGCCGCCCAATGCATCAATCTCCCGTACGACATGTCCTTTTGCAGGACCGCCAATAGACGGGTTGCAGGGCATGAACGCGACCATATCCAGGTTAATTGTGATCATCAATGTACGACAGCCCATCCGTGCTGCTGCCAAGGCTGATTCTACGCCCGCATGGCCCGCACCGACGACAATCACATCATAGTCGCCTCCTTGATATCCCATACCTCTCTTACCTCCCTATACATTCGAGTCTTCACCCCGAATATGCTTTTGTGTATCTATAACGATAGCCGGCTTAAACCAGCCGTGCTTGAATGTTCTACTTGCCCAGACAGAATTGTGAAAATATTTGATCTATTAATGCATCATGCGCAGTATCGCCTACAATCTCGCCCAACTGCTCCCATGCCAACCTTACATCAATTTGGATCATATCGATCGGAACAAATTGATCAGCGGCTTCATAGGCATCTACCAGCGATTGGCGTGCTTTCTTTAGCAAAGCAATATGTCGTACATTGCTGACATACGTCATATCCGCCGATTCTAGCTTGCCGCTAAAGAATAGATTGGATATAGCCTGTTCCAGCCGATCTGCTCCCTCATTTTCCTTCACAGACATCGGCACAATAAGCTCCTCAGGGACATAGCGCAGCAACAAATCCCGGTCTATTTGGGCCGGTAAGTCCATTTTATTCATAATAACAATCGCTTGTCTACCGCGGATTTGTTCCATTAATGCCATTTCATCCTCGTGCAGTGGCTCGTTGGCATTAATGACGATGAGCAGCAAATCCGCTTCACTAACTGCCGTTCTCGAACGCTCTACCCCGATCCGTTCCACGACGTCCATCGTTTCGCGGATTCCAGCTGTATCCAGCAATTTGAGCGGAATATTATTAATCGTCACATACTCCTCAATAACGTCACGGGTCGTGCCCGGAATATCGGTCACAATCGCCCGTTCCCCCTGAGCCAGTGTGTTTAGCAGTGACGATTTGCCTACATTTGGTCTTCCGACAATTGCTGTAGTCAGCCCTTCACGCAAGATTTTCCCCTGCTCCGCTGTATGCAATAATCGATCAATTTCTGCCATGACCTGGCTGCTTTTATCCTTGATTAGCTCAGACGTAAAGGATTCTACATCATGCTCAGGGTAATCAATGTTTACTTCAATGTGAGCAAGTGTCTCCACCAACACATGACGCAAGCGACGAATATTCTGGGACAGCTGCCCGTCCACCTGCTTCAAAGCCACCGAAAAGGCTTTATCCGATTTGGAGCGAATTAAGTCAATGACGCCCTCCGCTTGACTCAGATCAATACGACCATTCAAAAAGGCGCGTTTCGTAAATTCACCTGGCTCAGCCAGACGTATATTTTGCAGCAGTAACAGATCCATCACCCGTTTAACAGCTACTACTCCGCCATGCGTGCTAATTTCCACCACATCTTCTGTTGTAAAAGAACGTGGTGCCCGCATCACTGTAACTAAAACCTCCTCCACCTTCTCTTGGCTTTGAGGATCTATAATATGTCCATAGTGTACGGTGTGCGTTGGAGCCTTACTTAAGGGAGTTTTGCTACGGAACAAAGTCTCCACTTCTGTAACCGCTCCTGGACCGCTGACCCGCACAACTGCAATGCCGCCCTCGCCGACAGCCGTGGCAATGGCAGCTATGGTATCGCTCAGCATATCGTTTCAACCTCCTATCAAGTAAAAACGGCATTGCCGTCCTTCATGAAGGACGGCACCCGGTTCAGTGTGAAATATAAGAAAAAAAGCAATGGCTTCTGCAGCTTGCAGAGAGCCATTGCGTCGGATTATTTCTTGGCAATGACAACGCGCCGATTAGGCTCGTCCCCCTTGCTGTATGTTCTAACCAGCGCATGCTGCTGGAGCTTGGCGTGAATCAGCTTTCGCTCCTGGGACGGCATTGGCTCCAGTACCACTTCCTTACCATAACGAACCGCCTGATTTGCTAATCGTTCCGCCAAATCCTCTAGCGTTTTCCGCCGCCGTGCACGAAATTGCTCGGCATCCAGCACAATGCGGATAAATTTATCAGAATGACGGTTGGCAACAATATTCGTCAGGTACTGCAATGCATCTAAAGTCTGTCCTCTGCGGCCAATCAGCATACCGAGCGATGGTCCAGAGATATCCAGTGTGCTTTCATCCTTGCGATGACGGACATCGACTTCAACGTCCAGTCCCATTCCTGCAGCTGTTTCACGGATGAAACACACCGCCTCTTCATAAGGATCTACATGTCCCCCGGGTGCTTCCATGTTCATCTGCACTTTCTGCGCAACAGACCCAGCCTCTGATACAGCCTGTCCCACTTCAGAAGGTGCTTGAGCCAATACATGAGGTTCAGCCGTGTGTGTGGTTTCAGGAGACGGCTCAGAGAGCAGTGTAAGCTCCACCTTCGCCTTTTTGACCCCTAGCCACCCCAGGAATCCTTTTGACGGCTGTTCCAACACGTTTACGGTTACCCGTTCACGGCTTACTCCCAGCTGGGAGAGTCCTTGTCTTACAGCATCTTCAACGGTTTTTCCTGATGTCACGACTTTGGTCATCTCGACTTTTTAGCCCCCTTCGAGTTTTTGCCGCCTTTTTTCTTACTATTAGAGGAGCCTGTTTTCGTGAGACTGGCTGTTTTCACGTTGGCCAGTGCTGCGTCCTTATCATTATTCCGATAAAGGAAATAGTTTTGAACAATGGTGTAAATATTACTGAAGAACCAGTACAACGGCAAAGCAGACGGAAAGTTATACGACATGAACAGAATCAGCACCGGATAGACGTACAACAGAAATTGCATCGGTCCCTGCTGCGGCGTCGGATTCATTTTCATCATCATCCAGGTTTGGACAAAGGTCGTAATCGCTGCTAAAATCGGCAGGATAAAGAAGTGATCCGGTTTACCTAACTGGAGCCACAAAAAGTCATGATCCCGCAATGCCGAGTTATAATAAATGGCATTATAAAGCGCGATAAAAATAGGCATCTGTACAAGCAAGGGCAGACAGCCTGCCATCGGGTTAACCTTGTTTTCTTGAAACAATTTCATCGTTTCTTGCTGAACTCGCTCAGGTGTATCCTTGTATTTCGCTTGAATTTCTTTTAATTGTGGCTGAATAGCCTGCATTGCTCTGGAACTGCGTACTTGCTTGAGTGTAAGCGGCAAAATAATGGTACGCACGATGATCACCAAGATTAATACGGCCAGGCCATATTCTCCAGAGAACCATTGGGCAAATGTATCCAGCGCATACGAAAACCAGTAAACGACATATCTCTGCCACCAAGATCCATTGGCCAAGTCTGCCGTCGTGTAAGAATTGTGAGCCGCCTGGGTACATCCGGACAGCACAGCAACAAGTGCCAATAAGGCAATCAGGAGGAACCATTTTCCCCGTTGAGTCTTCAAACGCGACACTTCATAACCCCTTTCTTAACCAATCCATTCCAACGTAAATCATACCATATCCTGTAGGACAAAGATACTGATTATCGGCGCGTAGACTTGAGCAGCGAGGCTTTGCGCAAAACGTGCAGCACGCTTTTCTCCAGCTCTTGATACGACAGGGTAACCGCACCCTTACGAACGATAAAAATCAGGTCAATCTGTTCCACCAATTCCTGCTCATGATGGCGTACGATTTCCTTAACGATCCTACGCATCCGGTTGCGGACAACTGCGTTGCCGATCTTCTTGCTAGCCGAAATTCCGACGCGGAACTGCTCTACCTCTCTGCGGCGGAACCAGTACACCACAAACTGATGGTTGGCAAAAGATTTGCCATGGCGGTATACGCGCCCAAAGTCCGCCCGGTTTCGTAGACGCAATTTTTTTTGCACGGCGCTTCTCCTTGCTCATCTCTTTTACACATATCAGTAAGCTCCCCTGACCTCTTATATAATAAGAAGTATGGACAACATTCCAACATGGTAATCTCGCTTATTTTATATCCGTTTTCAAAAGCTTCATCTAATATAGTACCGAATGCAGGACTTCTCCCTCTTTTCACACTACATATCTACAATTAAAAGAAGCGATCCGATCCATAAACACTTCAATTATGAAAAAATTATGAAAAAAAAGACCACCGTAGTGGTCTTTATGCACGCATTACGCACTCAATACTTTTCTACCTTTTTGGCGACGAGCTGCCAAAACTTTACGGCCATTCTTCGTGCTCATTCTTTTACGGAAGCCGTGAACTTTTTTACGTTTGCTGACATTCGGTCTGAAAGTCGGTCTCATTGTGCTGCACCTCCTTACAAGGAATACGTTTTATATGGAATATACCTAACATAGCAATCTCCACAAAAAACACCTTTGTACATTTAACCACAAATAGCGGTCAAAGTCAATGTACTTCTGAATCTTCTCCCTCTTTTTCACATTTAAAAGACTTCTCCGTCTCCCCCATCACTCTGCCCACTCTTTTCTCCCCCTTATTTTCGTTTTTTTGCCACCTCCCCAGCATCATCCCTTTATTATTTTGTAGTTTCCGTTCTTTCATCAGCTGGCCTTTTTTTCGCTAGTTCTTTGGGGCTTGAATCCACACCATTTCAGATACCGCTATCCGGCTCGTCAAAAATATTGTCGGAAACGTTACCGGAAATTTTCTACACAAAAATAACCTACTGTAACCAAAAGGCAACAGATGTTATACACAGATCCACAAAAAGAATGGAATTGTGATTTAAATGGTCATAACCTGTGCATAACATTTTAGAGCGAAAAAGAGTTATTGTCGAAAACTGAACAAATTATAAACAATATCTTGTGTTGTGAATAAAAATTGTACACAACAGATTGAATTTGTGGATAAATAACCACGAGTCATTGAAATACAAGGCTTCTTTTGCTATGATGATATTACTTTTGAATGTGAATATGTTGTTTTACCCTCCATATTATCAACACCCTGTGGATAAAGTTGTGAACAAGTTCAATTTATCCATATTTTTATTTTTGTGCGGATTCGGGATTCTGGGGATATATTCTACATTTTTCATTTGATTTCGACATATTGCAGTCCCGTTTTGGCCTGCGGGATCAAGAGAACGGATCGTGCCGCACATTCCCTCCTGAGAAATATCGTCTTTCTTCTGCTGGTCAGCAGTGGAATTTTCCATTACTATTTTTCAGGGCATTTTGTGCTGCGTTCTCTCACTACACTGCCGCATGATTTAGGCGGCGGTATGTCTTTTTATGGCCTTCAACAATATTTTTGGGATTTTAGGCGTTTTGCCGAAGCGCCGAGAGCAGCTCTCTGCAGCTTAATTTCGGTAAAATGTCAGGATTTAAAAGGAGTGACGTCTGTGGACAGCCATACCTCTGAACTATGGCAGCAAATTCTATCCATCATACAAACCAAGCTGAGTAAGCCGAGTTACGACACTTGGTTTAAGGCTACCAAGGCAGCGAAACTAAATGACCACTCCATTGTGATTTCTGCACCGACAACTTTTGCCGTGGAATGGCTTGAAAGCCGCTATACCAAGCTAGTCGGAGCAACGGTTTATGAGATTTTGGGCAAGCATTTAGAGGTCAAGTTCGTTATTGAAGAGAACAAGCCCGCCGAGGTCGACCTTCAACAGCAGCCTCAGCAGCAGCCGGTCGTTCAAGAAGAAGCTGTGTCCCATATGCTGAATCCCAAATATACATTCGATACATTTGTCATCGGATCGGGGAACCGTTTTGCCCATGCGGCATCGCTGGCCGTCGCCGAGGCGCCGGCCAAAGCTTACAATCCGCTGTTTCTATACGGTGGTGTAGGTCTGGGGAAAACGCATCTGATGCATGCTATCGGACACTATATTTTGGAGCATAATCCGACCAGCAAGGTCGTTTATTTATCGTCGGAGAAGTTTACGAACGAATTCATTAATGCCATCCGGGACAACCGCGGGGAAAGTTTCCGGAATAAATATCGCAATATCGATATTTTGCTCATTGATGATATTCAATTCATTGCGGGCAAGGAATCAACGCAAGAGGAATTTTTCCATACGTTCAATGCGCTTCATGAGGAACGCAAGCAGATTATCATCTCAAGTGATCGGCCGCCTAAAGAAATTCCAACGCTGGAAGAACGGCTGCGCTCTCGCTTTGAGTGGGGACTTATTACGGATATTCAACCGCCGGATTTGGAGACAAGAATAGCTATTCTTCGCAAAAAGGCACGGGCAGAAAACCTGGATATTCCTAATGAGGCCATGATGTATATCGCCAATCAAATTGATACAAACATCCGTGAGCTGGAAGGGGCACTCATTCGTGTTGTCGCTTATTCTTCCTTAACCAATCAGGATGTATCAAGCCATCTCGCGGCTGAGGCGTTAAAGGATATTATCCCATCCAGCCGCCCAAAAATGATCACGATTCAGGATATACAGCATCAAGTCGGGGAATTTTATAATCTACGACTAGAAGATTTCAAAGCGCGTAAGCGGACGAAGGCTGTGGCTTTCCCACGGCAGATTGCCATGTATCTTTCCCGTGAGCTAACCGACTATTCTTTACCGAAAATCGGTGAGGCTTTCGGTGGACGTGATCATACGACGGTCATTCATGCGCACGAAAAAATCTCCAAATCCATTCAAGTGGATCAGGATCTATTTAAAGTTATCAACAACCTAATAGAAAAAATCAAAAATCCAACCTGAACAAGTTCAGAGCCTATACACAATTTATACACATGTGGATAGGCTTGATTTTATTAGGGTTACACATAGTTATCCACATATTCAGTGCGCCTATTACTATTACTAATATATTTTAAAGATATACATCACCTATATAAGGCCCGCGTCAACGCGTGCTTGAAGGATTAAAACCCGTAGGAGGAACTTATGAAGATTAGCATTCTGAAAAACGTTTTGAACGAGGCTATACAACATGTATCCAAAGCGATATCCAGTCGGACTACAATTCCAATTTTGAGCGGTATTAAGCTGGATGTGAATCACCAGGGAGTCACACTGACCGCCAGCGATACAGACATCTCTATTCAATCCTTTATTCCGATGG
This sequence comes from Paenibacillus jamilae, assembly GCF_050482105.1. Lineage (GTDB taxonomy): Bacteria > Bacillota > Bacilli > Paenibacillales > Paenibacillaceae > Paenibacillus > Paenibacillus jamilae_B. The sequence continues at coordinate 430,815 of NZ_JBCNHI010000003.1, forward strand.
AGGATGGTGACCAAACGGTCGTTCAGATCGAACAACCTGGCAGTGTAGTGCTGCCCGCTAAATTCTTTGTCGAAATTATCAAAAAGTTGCCGTCCCAGGAGATCCGCATGGAGGTAAAGGACCAATTCCAAACCTTTATCTCATCCGGAGCTACTGAAATTCAGATCGTTGGCTTGGACCCTGAAGAATTCCCGGTGCTTCCCAACATTGAAGAAAATCAAGTCATCTCTGTGCCAGGTGATTTGCTTAAAAATATGATTAAACAGACGGTATTCTCTATTTCTACCCATGAAACGACACCTATTTTGACTGGGGTATTGTGGAATTTGGCTGAGGGTGAATTGAAATTTGTCGCAACGGACCGCCACCGCCTTGCCACCCGCAGCGCTCATTTGGAGACGTCTGAAGGCTTGCGTTTTAGCAATGTTGTCATTGCAGGCAAAACGCTCAACGAGCTGAGCAGAATTATTCCAGATCAAAATATGCTTGTGGATATCGTCGTAGCGGACAATCAGGTATTATTTAAGGTGGACCGGGTGTTATTTTATTCTCGCATTTTGGATGGTACCTATCCTGATACTTCTAGAATTATTCCGACCTCCTACAAAACAGAACTGGTTGTAGATACAAAAAGTTTGAGCGAGTCTATTGACCGTGCTTATTTGCTGTCTCGTGAGGAAAAAACGAATATTGTAAAAATGCAATCGTTGGAAAATGGTGATCTAGAGATTTCCTCCAGCTCATCTGAGCTTGGTAAAGTACGTGAGGAAGTAAATGTGTCTAAATTTGAGGGAGAGCCACTCAAAATCTCGTTCAACTCCAAATATATGCTCGACGTGCTGAAGGTGATTGACAGCGAGCAGTTGACGATTGCTTTTACTGGCATTATGAGCCCCATTATTTTAAAACCGGCAGATTCCAGCAATGCGCTGTACATCATCCTGCCATATCGCACAACCAACTAGCGTTACCTATCCGAGAACAAGCGAAAGGATGAACAGACCTTGAAACCCATATCTATACAGACCGAATACATCAAGCTCGATCAATTTTTGAAATTAGCCGATTGTGTCTCCACAGGAGGCATGGCTAAAGCACTGCTGCAGGAGGGACAAGTCCGCGTTAATGGTGAACCAGAAGAACGGCGTGGAAGAAAATTGTACCCAGGGGATACCGTAGAAGTAGAGGACATTGGACGTTTCGAGGTTACGGCAGGAGCATGATCGCCTGAACGGCAAGGACTCCTTTTAGGTGCGGAATAACAAGGGGGACCCTATGTGTTTGTGAACAACATTGTTTTGCAGCAGTATCGGAACTATGGACAGCTTGAGCTGAATGAATTTGGGCCCGTTAATTTGCTGATCGGACAAAATGCGCAAGGCAAAACGAATCTGGTTGAGGCGATTTTTGTATTGGCTTTAACTAAAAGTCACCGAACGTCCCGCGACAAGGAATTAATTTCTTTCGGGGCTACTTCCACCCACCTGGCTGCCGATGTGGATAAAAAATACGGGAAAATCAGATTGGACCTCTCGTTATCCACACAAGGCAAAAAGGCAAAGATCAACGGGCTAGAGCAGCGAAAGCTGAGTGATTTTATCGGGTCGTTAAACGTGGTTATGTTTGCGCCCGAGGATCTGGAAATCGTCAAAGGAACACCGGGGGTTCGCCGCCGGTTTCTTGACATGGAAATTGGACAGGTTGCGCCAGGATATCTGTATCATTTGCAGCAGTATCAGAAAGTGCTGGTTCAGCGAAATAACCTGCTCAAGCAAGCCTGGGGTAAAGATATGGTGTCCGTGCAGCTGATGCTGGAGGTATGGAATGAGCAACTTGTTGAGCATGGTGTTAAAATTGTAAAAAAGCGGAAACAATTTATAACAAAGCTACAAAAGTGGGCTCAGGCCATTCATGAAGGGATTGCAGGCGGGACAGAGGAGTTAAAATTAACCTATGTTCCCTCCTTCGGTGATCCAGAGGAAGAAGATGAAGCTGTCTTATTGGAGCGATTTATGATAAAGTTATCCCAAATGAGGGAACAGGAAATCCGCCGTGGCATGACTTTGGCGGGACCCCATCGTGATGATTTGGCCTTTGCCATTAATGGCAGAGAAGTGCATACGTATGGCTCTCAGGGGCAGCAACGGACGACGGCCCTGTCTTTGAAGCTGGCCGAAATAGAATTAATTCATGAGGAAATTGGGGAGTATCCTATCCTGCTGCTGGATGATGTATTGTCCGAGCTGGACCCCTATCGTCAGACTCAACTGATCGAGACTTTCCAGAGCAAGGTGCAGACCTTTATCACGGCAACCGGGATTGAGACGTTAAACGCAGAACGGCTTAAGGGTGCCCATATTTTTCACGTCCACGACGGGCATGTGGAACACTAAGGAGTGAGCGACCGCTATGTATATTCATCTGGGTGGAGAAAAGATCATCCGCTCGTCAGAGCTTGTGGCTATTTTCGATATCTCGATTGAAAAATCCTCTAAAATCTCCAAACAATACGTGAACCACGCCCAACAGCAAAAGCATGTCGAGATGATTGGCGAAGAGGAAGCCAAATCCATCGTAGTGACTCAGAATACGGTGTATTATTCCCCCATCTCCTCAACAACACTCAAAAAGCGGGCAAACCAGTTTTTTGCCAATGCTTAACCATAGAAATCTATAGAAGTAGGTGAAAGGCATGTCTATGAATCAACCGTCTTATGATGCGGGCGAGATTCAGGTCCTTGAAGGCCTGGAGGCGGTTCGGAAACGTCCTGGGATGTATATTGGTTCCACGAGCGCCAAGGGGCTCCATCATCTGGTATGGGAAGTTGTGGACAACAGCATTGATGAAGCGCTGGCGGGTTATTGTAACAGCATTCAAGTTGTCGTTCACAAAGATAATAGCATTACCGTTACAGATAACGGCCGCGGTATTCCGGTAAGTGAACACGCCAAAATGAAAAAGTCAGCGCTGGAAGTCGTAATGACCGTGCTTCACGCAGGTGGTAAATTCGGAGGCGGGGGGTACAAGGTATCCGGTGGTCTGCACGGGGTTGGTGTATCCGTGGTGAACGCACTCTCCAGCAAGATGATCGTTCATGTTAAACGGGATGGACATGTATATGAGCAGGAGTACCATCGTGGTGCTCCGCAATATGATGTCAGAGTCATCGGTGATACAGAAGAGACAGGTACCCAAACGACCTTCTATCCAGACGAACAAATCTTTACCGAAACGACTGTGTATGACTACGATACGCTGCAGACACGGATTCGTGAGCTGGCTTTCCTGAACAAAGGCATTGCAATTAGCTTGACTGATGAACGGACAGGCGCCAGTGATACATTCCACTATGAGGGCGGAATCAGTGAATATGTGCAGTTTCTGAATCAAAAAAGGGAAGCCCTGCATGAACAGCCGATTTATGTCGAAGGCTCTCGTGACATGATTCAGGTCGAAGTTGCATTGCAATATAACGACAGCTATACCGAAAATATTTATTCTTTCGCCAACAATATCAACACCCATGAGGGCGGAACACATGAATCAGGTTTCAAGAGTGCATTAACCCGTATCATTAACGATTATGCACGCAAAAATGGCTTGATTAAGGACAACAATGCTAATTTGACCGGTGACGATGTACGTGAAGGTCTGACAGCGATTATCTCGGTCAAAATACCGGAACCACAGTTTGAGGGTCAGACGAAGACAAAGCTCGGCAACAGTGAAGTGCGAGGAATTGTCGAGTCTCTGTTTGCAGAGAAACTTCAGGAATTCCTGGAGGAGAATCCGGCTGTCTCCCGCCGCGTGGTTGATAAATCATTACAAGCAGCTCGTGCTCGGGAAGCAGCACGTAAAGCGCGTGAGCTTACCCGTCGCAAAAGTGCCCTGGAAATCAGTTCGCTCCCAGGTAAGCTGGCGGATTGCTCCTCTAAGGACGCTTCGATCAGTGAACTATACATCGTCGAAGGTGACTCAGCAGGGGGATCAGCCAAGCAGGGGCGTGATCGTCACTTTCAAGCGATTTTGCCAATTCGCGGTAAAATCCTGAATGTTGAAAAGGCACGCTTGGACCGTATCTTGTCCAGTGATGAAATACGGTCGATGGTTACAGCAATGGGTACAGGAATCGGAGATGACTTTGACATCACCAAAGCCCGTTATCACAAGGTTATTATCATGACGGATGCTGATGTCGATGGTGCGCATATTCGCACATTGTTGCTGACGTTCTTCTATCGCTACATGCGCAAAATCATTGATGCTGGCTATATATACATTGCTCAGCCACCACTATTTAAAGTTGAGCGTAACAAAGTTGTGCGTTATGCCAACTCTGAAGCGGAACGTGACGAGATCATCAAGGAATTTGGAGAAAACGCCAAATACAATGTACAGCGCTATAAAGGTTTGGGTGAGATGAATGCGACCCAGCTTTGGGAAACCACGATGGACCCTGAGAGCCGTACAATGCTGCAAGTTACTGTTAGTGACGCAATGCTGGCTGATACGCTGTTCAATACCTTAATGGGTGACAATGTGGAACCCCGTCGCGACTTTATCCAAGAACATGCGAAGTATGTGAAAAACCTAGATTTCTAATACGTCTTATTCTAGGCGATGTTATCTGTTCATGAGAATTGTATATGCAAGATTTCACAAGGGGCGCCCAAATGGGCGTCCCTTTTCTTGTCATTAACCGGCCCGGATGGATTTGAATATTTAATTTCAATGTTTTAGGCTTTTTTCTTAGAGCGTACAGATTTACCCGTGGACGCCGCATACCGGCCGTAGCCTACTGCATATCTGAATATTTTATGATAGAGGCTTTTGTTGGGGAGGGAAGAGAACACTTTGATGGCTGGTCTTGTATTGACCTCCAGAATCCATGGATAGTTTTGCTGGTCAAGCCCCACATCTAGCCCAATTTCCCTTAAACGAGGATATCTCTTTTGTAGCTGCCAGGCTACCCGCTCGCCCATTTTCGATAATTTTTGCTCCAGTCGTACAGCCTCCTTTACGTCCATATATGGGGCTACCAGTTCATTGAAAAAGCGCGTTGTACCACCACTGTGATGATTGGTGACGACTTTGTCAGGAGCAGCTACACGTCCTACAATAAGCGTTGTTTCCCAGTGATGTCTCAAATTCATCTGGGTCAATACCCTCAGATCGAAGGGACGGGCTTCATGCTGAAGAAGGGGGATCCCGCGCTGTATCAGATAGGGACGTTTCTTTATACGTGAAGAAACCACCCTATGCAGCTCATCCAGACTTTCAAAGGTGAGGATATCTACTTCATAGCGAAGCACATACCAAGTTCTCTCCTCGATGATTCCTTCTTCTGTTGGCGGAAGCTGCTCTGTCTGCCTTTCTGCACGCATAACCCCTTTGCCATAAGTACCGTTATCCGGCTTAATATAGACAGTGCCATACACTGCCAACATCTCATTCAAGTGCTCAAATGTGTACAAACGTGTTTCTGGTATATAAGCGGCCAATGCCAGATTGGGGAGAATGGCATTTGTTTTGGCCCACTTACTGGATACTCTTTGAATAGACAAGTATTCTCATCCCTTTCCTTTCGAAATATGAGTCATGTACCTGGAATCCACACCCTTTAACAAAACAAGGGAAACTAAAGGACAAGCGCGTAAAACAATGATATAATAGAGAAATACGGCGTTTTTCGGAATTTTGCTAAGTAGAACCCTGACCGTATACGTATTGTATGTGGAAAAGGCCCTTAGGGTGGGGGCTAATCCCCAGCTCAAGGGAATTTGTTGTAATCAGGGCTTGTAAGTTGTACAAGAAGATAGCGATCTGCTACAGGCAGAAGGGGAATGACGAGGGATTTACGCTGTAAAGAGGACAAATGCGTTTAATTGTGCTCTTTTTGTGAAAGTAATATAATTATACAGATGAGGATTTCAGCCAAAATCCTGCGCAAAAGAGCGGAGTATATAGGCAGTGTCTTGTTGGGCTTTTCACATAGAGAGCGCTGTATTGAAGGATGAGAAGGAGGACCAGCATGGCGGATCAAAATAACTCGCAAATCATCAATAGGGATATCGGAGTGGAAATGCGCGAATCCTTTATGGATTATGCCATGAGTATTATTGTTAGCCGTGCCTTGCCTGATGTGCGGGACGGACTGAAGCCGGTACACCGTCGTATTCTGTACGCGATGTCCGAGCTAGGCATGTCGCCAGATAAGCCTTACAAAAAGTCAGCAAGAATCGTCGGTGAAGTTATCGGTAAGTATCACCCTCATGGTGATACAGCTGTGTATGATACGATGGTGCGGATGGCGCAGGATTTTTCCTTGCGTTATATGTTGGTGGATGGACACGGTAACTTTGGCTCCGTGGATGGAGATATGGCAGCAGCAATGCGTTACACTGAAGCACGGCTGTCCAAGATTGCCATGGAGATGCTCCGTGATTTGAACAAAGAGACCGTTGATTTTATGCCGAACTATGATGGCGAAGAGAACGAGCCTGTTGTATTGCCTGCACGTTATCCTAACTTGCTGGTTAACGGCGTTGGCGGGATTGCAGTTGGTATGGCCACCAATATTCCTCCGCATAACTTGGGAGAGGTTATTGATGGTGTACAAGCTCTGATCGAAAATCCCGACATTACACCGATGGAACTTATGGATTACATTCAGGGACCCGATTTCCCAACAGCAGGTTATATCTTAGGTCGCTCAGGCATTCGTCAGGCATACCAGACAGGCCGCGGATCTGTAACCATGCGTGCAAAAACCACGATAGAGGAAATTGGCAATAAAGCACGGATTATCGTACATGAACTGCCTTACCAAGTGAATAAGGCGCGTCTGGTCGAGAAAATTGCTGAATTAGTACGGGACAAACGTATTGAGGGCATTACGGATCTTCGAGATGAATCCGACCGTACGGGTATGCGTATCGTGATCGAGTTGCGTAGAGACGTGAACCCGAATGTCGTTCTGAACAATTTGTTTAAGCATACGGCGATGCAGTCCAATTTCGGTATCAACATGCTCGCCATTGTAAACAATGAACCGAAGATTTTGAACCTGAAAGATGTCTTGTATTATTATCTCAAGCATCAAGTTGAGGTTATTCGTCGCCGGACAGAATTCGATCTGAAAAAAGCCGAAGCTAGAGCACACATCCTGGAAGGTTTGCGTATTGCTCTTGATCATCTGGACGAGGTTATTTCCTTGATTCGTTCTTCCCAAACTGCAGAAGCAGCCCGTGAAGGACTGATTGAGCGTTTCTCGCTGACTCTTGAGCAGGCTCAGGCTATTCTCGATATGCGACTGCAACGCTTAACTGGTTTGGAACGTGAGAAGATTGAGAATGAATATAACGAGCTCATTCAAAAGATTATGGAATATCGCGAAATTTTGGCGAATGAGCATCTGGTGCTCAACATCATTAGCGAAGAGCTAAATGAGCTGAAAGGACGCTACGCCGATGATCGCCGCACTGAAATTACAGTGGGTGAAGAAAGTATTTTGGATGAGGATCTCATTCCGCGTGAAGACGTTATTATTACTGTAACCCATACTGGATATATCAAACGTCTCCCTGTTACTACCTATCGCAGCCAAAAGCGTGGTGGTCGTGGTGTAGTAGGTATGGATACCAAAGACGAGGACTTCGTAGAGCATCTGTTTATTACGAATTCACATCATCATTTGTTATTCTTTACAGACAAGGGCAAGGTCTACCGGATTAAGGCGTATGAGATTCCGGATCTAAGCCGGACAGCTCGGGGGACACCGATCATTAACCTGATTCAGATTGAACAGGGTGAGTCGATCAATGCGGTGATTCCAATTGAGGAATTTGTGGAGGACAGCTATCTGTTCTTTGCGACCCAACATGGCATTATTAAAAAGACACCACTTGATGACTATGCGAACATCCGCAAAGGTGGCCTGATTGCCATTAACTTGCGTGAAGATGACGCCCTGATTGAAGTGAAACTGACTGATGGACAGCAGGAGATGATTATTGGTACAGCACAAGGTATGTCTATCCGTTTCCCTGAAAGTGATGTACGATCTATGGGGCGTAGCGCTACAGGTGTTAAAGGGATTAGCCTTGATGAAAGTGATGCTGTAATTGGCATGGATATCGTCGATACCAACCTGGATATTCTGATCGTAACAGCCAAGGGTTATGGTAAACGCACCCCTGCTGTGGATTATCGTATTCAGAGCCGTGGAGGCAAGGGAATCAAGACGATTAACGTTACCGATAAAAATGGTCCAGTTGTCGGACTCAAGGTTGTAAAAGCCGAAGAGGATCTGATGATTATTACAGCTAGTGGCACCTTGATTCGGACTAGTATGGGGGAAATCTCCACAATGGGCCGGAATACACAAGGGGTACGGTTGATTAATATTCGCGAGGACGATTCGGTTGCAACGGTTTGTCGGGCGAACAAGAATGAGGAACAAGATGAGCTGCTTGAGGATTTATTAGAGGACGGAGGAACTGGTGAGGAGCCAACTCTATCATCTGCTGAACCAACTCTTGAAGCGAATACAGAAGATACGGAAGGTAACGATCCAGAATCTTCTGAGGACGAATAAGCCCTGAATTTAGAAGCAACAGTGATTTTTAAAAATTTAGATAAAAGAGGCTCTCTGGCTATTTGGTCAAGAGAGTCTTTTTTCTTTGTTCAGGGCGACCAATTCAGACCGGCACGTTTTAAATGGCATAAAATGAATGTACAGGATCATTTCCAAGTAATATAATGACATCATAACTGGCAGCTGGAGCAGCTGTTGTGAGAACAGAGAGGTTGACCATGACAACTGTACCCGTATCCGAACTAAAAGCAGGACTTAAATTACAAAGCGACGTATTTACTGAAATGGGTAGCTTGCTCCTACCGAAGGGGCGCATTCTGCTACCACGTGACTTGGAGATTTTGGAGGCATTCCTGATCCAGCAAGTAGAAGTGGGTACGGATGATATTGCCAAATTGAGTGGCGAGCTTACCACTGTTAGATCTGGAACAGCTGATTCGCAAGGAACTTCGTTAGATGGACGAGATGAATCTGAACAATTTCAGGATGAGTATGACAAAATGGTGCTCCTTGTTAAGAATGCGTTTCAATCAGTGCTCGTCTCTAATTTATCTATTTATGAGTTGCGGGGACAACTGGAGTCCTTATTGGCGTATATCCAGCGCTATAATGTAATGACCTATACTCCGCCTGCCATGATCGAAGTGGACTATATTTTTCACAATGCCGTGTTAACCTCCCTTACCTCATACTCCATTGCACAATGGATTGGGTTGCCTCAAAAGGATTGGATGCAGGTGGCATTTGCTGGACTGCTTCATGATATAGGGAATGCTAAGATGGACCCGTCCATTCTGTACAAGCCCTCTCAACTGACGCAGGAGGAGCAAGAAGAAGTACGCCGCCATACATCACTAGGATACCAGTTGCTTAAAAATGTGAAGGCCATTAACGAAGGTGTACGGTTGGCAGCTCTTCAGCATCATGAGAAAGTGGACGGTACTGGATATCCATTGCGCCTTAAGGGTGAGCAAATCCACATTTACGCTAAAATCGTAGGGGTGGCTGATGTATTCCATGCTATGACCCTGGAGAAAACATACCGACCTGCACAATCACCGTATCTGGTTCTAGAGCAAATTAAATCAGAATCATTTGGAAAGCTTGATCCGAGTGTGGTCCAAGTCTTTATTCAAAAGCTAACCCAATTTAATAACGGGACTAAGGTGCGCCTCAATGATAACCGTACAGGGGAAATTATATTTGCTGATCGAGACCACCCGACTCGTCCATTGATTCAAGTAGACGGCGAGATTATTAACCTGATGCTTCAAAGAGAGCTTTATATCGAGTGTATTGTTACTTAACTGGGTTTTTTGAAAAAACAGTTGCACAATATAGTGGAGATATGATATATTATTTCTTGTCGCTTCAAGTGTTGAAATAAAGAGCGAAAAACACTTTGAAAAAAAGTGTTGACACAAAACTAAGAAACATGATATACTATAAAAGTTGCTGAGGGGAACGAAAGAAACCCTGATGCGAATGAAAATGTTTGATCTTTGAAAACTGAACAACGAGTGAGTAAATGATTTTGTTCGCAAAATCAACATTGAGATATTTTATCTCGTCAGTTTCAAAATGAGCTAATCGCTCTTTCGATTAACCAGCTTCGGTTGGTCTT
>NZ_JBCNHI010000004.1:0-65396 GCF_050482105.1 Paenibacillus jamilae
ACTTGTGTTTATGGTGGAGTAGTAACCAAGCTCTAGGTCCTGGAGGCCAATCCGCCATAGGAGTATGTATTAATACCAAACAGTACGCACCGTCTGTATATCAATAGATCAGATATGTCATTTTCTGCATGTCATCTGGTGTAACTATAGCGTAAAATTTAAGATAGTTCAACGGTGAATTATTAAAATTTTTAATTGATAATGATTATCGATTGAGAAATCGAAAAAACATTGACAAACGTTCCAGGATTGCTAACAATAGGAATGTAATCTATTTGAGGGCATTCGTGAATGGAGTGTACGTGGGAATCGCGTATATTTTATTTGGCGCAGCGCTTGTTAGTTTGATTTTTCTATATCACATGATGTGAGGATTCGTTAAATCCTGATGTAGATAAATTAACCGGCATTTAGCAGATTCTTCGATATTCATACGCGAAGAAGTTGTTGTGATGCCGGTTTTTTGGTTCAGTTTACAGCTTAAAGAGGTTTATTAATGAAGACGGATTGAGGTGAACGGGATGGCGAACCGGAGCGACGATCAATGGAATCGTCCGTTACGGGACTTGAGAATATCCGTCATAGACCGATGTAATTTTCGGTGCCGATATTGTATGCCTGAAGAAATATTTGGCCATGACTATCCGTTTTTGCCAAAAGAAAAAATATTGACCTTTGAGGAAATTACGCGTCTCTCTCGTATTTTTGTCTCGCTGGGTGTTACAAAGCTGCGTATTACTGGTGGGGAGCCGTTGCTGAGAAGAGATTTATCCTCGCTTATTCATTCGTTAACTCAACTCGATGGAGTTGAAGATATTGCCATGACGACAAACGGGGTATTTTTGCCTAAGTATGCAGTCTTACTGCGAGAGGCAGGACTGAAGCGAGTGACGGTTAGTCTAGATTCACTTGATGATGATCGATTCCGCCGAATGAACGGGGGGAGAAGCAGTGTAAAGGCCGTGCTGGAAGGTATTGAGGCTGCAGCTCAAGCAGGAATGCAGGTGAAAATAAATATGGTCGTGCAGAAGGGCTTTAACGATCAGGATATCGTGCCTATGGCCGACTATTTTCAGAAGAAAAAGCATATTTTGCGCTTTGTTGAGTTTATGGATGTAGGCAACACCAATGGCTGGAAATTGGATCAGGTGGTTTCCAAGCAGCAGATCATTGAAACCATCCACGAGCACATGCCGTTAGAACCTGTTCCGCCTCAGTACAAGGGTGAAGTGGCGACGCGCTATAGATATCTGGATAGAGACGGGGAGATCGGCATCATTTCATCCGTTACGGACGCCTTCTGCTCCACATGTACACGGGCGAGAATTTCTGCTGAGGGCTCCTTGTACACGTGCCTATTTGCGTCCAAAGGGTACAAGCTTCGCACGATGCTGCGGTCCGAGCAGTCCGATGATGAGATTAGATCTTACATTGAGCATGTTTGGAGAGGACGTACCGATCGATATTCAGAGGAACGGTTGACTCATACAAGGCAAGCATCGTCCAAAATTGAAATGTCACATATCGGCGGGTGAACCGAAGAGCCAGCCTGTCAGAAACAAGGGAGTTGAGCACATGGAAAAGCCGGCTGAAGTAAAACGCGAGATTCTACGTTATCAGGACGGTCAAATCAAGCGTTTTGAAGATAATGTGGTGACGGAGTATCCGGTGACCATTAAAATCAATCAGCAGGAATTTGCCACCATGGTTTGTACACCAGAGTATGTTGAGGATATGGTAGTAGGCTTTTTGGCTTCTGAAGGCGTCATTCAACGGTATGATGACATCGAAGATATTTGGGTTCAGGAAAAAGAAGGTTTCATTCATATTAAAACCCGTCGGATGAATGAGTTTTATCAAAACTTTCATTCCAAGCGATACATTACCTCCTGTTGCGGCAAAAGTAGACAGGGATTTTACTTTATAAATGATGCCAAAGTGGCAAAAAGAATGAATGATACTCATGTTACGGTGTCTTTTGACGACTGCTTCCGGCTGATGAATTTGATGCAAAACTCGGCGCGTACGTTTCAGGAGACGGGTGGCGTTCACAATGCCGCGCTGTGTGACAAAGACGGAATAATCCTGTCCAGAATGGATATCGGACGACACAATGCGCTTGATAAAATCTATGGGCACTGCCTAAAGCATGATATTATGTTACAGGATAAAATCATCGTATTCAGTGGGCGCATTTCTTCTGAAATTTTGTTGAAGGTTGCAAAGATTGGTTGTGAGGTGGTTCTGTCCAAGTCAGCTCCCACAGAGCTTGCACTTGAATTGGCAGAGGATCTGGGAATTACTACTGTCGGCTTTATACGAAGTCGTTCTTTGAACGTATACACGCACACGGAGCGGATTGATGAACTGGTCGAATCTAAAATATAATATAAAAAATAATCAATGTAGACCATCATCGTTAACCAGCATGGAATAAAACCTTTCGAGGTATTAGTTCATGTTGGTTTTTCTTGGTGTACGTCCGATGGTCAGTCCATGTGCCTGAAAGGGGGGAACCTACTTAATGAACTATCATATTCAAGTATTTGCTGGACTTGCAGAGCTGATGGGAAGTCCTATGATCACGGTGCCTGCTGATCAGGAAACGATGACTGTCAACGCATTAAAAGACTTGCTGTCTCAATATTTCCCTGAAGCAGCAGTGCAGTTGCAGGGGGCTTTTGTTGCCAGGAATCAAGCTTACGCTGCTCCTGAGGATTTGGTAAGTATACATGATGAGATTGCAATTATTCCTCCGGTTTCAGGAGGATGAGCTCTAGTAACAGCTAGATTAATTAAAGAATAAAGGTACAAAGGGGGTTAGATGCATATGCAATACCATATTCAACTATTCGCAGGATTGGCGGAGCATTTTGGTGACGTGATCACCGTAGAACTTTCACAGGAAACGGTGACTATTGCAGACATTCGAGCAAGGCTGAATGAGCTGTACCCGGAGTTAGCTTCACAACTGTCAGGTTCTTTTTTTACCCATCAAAAAAAGCTGGCTTCTCCGGGTGAGCTTGTGCTTCCATCAGACGCAATTGCTCTTCATCAGTCAGCACCCGGCATGGAGACGGTCGTTTCAGCATGTGGCTTATACGCTATTACCTACGACCCGATTGATGCCGACGCGGTAACCTCCAAGGTACACGACCCTTCACATGGGGCTTCTTTGACCTTTAATGGTACGACTCGGGAATTTACACAAGGTCAGCGAACGGTGCTGCTTGAATATGAAGCGTATGTCCCGATGGCGATGAACACGATGAAGCAGATTGGCGACGAGATTGCAGATCGTTGGCCGTCAACACGTATTGCCATGACACATCGGCTTGGTACGGTAAGAATTGGAGAGACCAGTGTCGTGATTGCTGTTTCTGCTGCGCACCGTGATGCTTGCTACGAGGCCAGCCGCCATGCCATTGAACGCTTAAAGCAAATTGTACCGATTTGGAAAAAGGAAGTGTGGGAGGATGGCTCAGAGTGGAAGGGACACCAGCTAGGTGGCTGGAATCCTCATAGCACCCCATAACCTTCATGTTAGGCGGGACATCTGGACTTTATGTTGACTGATCAACTTACAGCAATTAATGGATTAGAAGTATGGGGGCGTAAATAACGATGTCTGAAATGAAAAAGGACCCAACAACGGATGCGGATGCAGAAGCACACACGCAGGCGTCCCACGCCAGATATTCAAGACAAGAATTATTCGGAAGAATCGGGCCGACAGGACAACAACATATCCGCAGCAAGCATGTGTTAATGGTAGGTGCCGGAGCACTGGGAACGGCCAACGCGGACATGCTGGTGCGAGCGGGCATCGGACGGTTGACGTTGGTAGACCGAGATTATGTGGATTGGAGCAACCTGCAACGTCAGCAACTTTATGACGAAGCGGATGCTCGTGAACAGATCCCCAAGGCAGTAGCCGCCCAGAGGCGATTGCAGCAAATCAATTCGGACGTGGACATCCGTGCGCTAGTCCAAGATGTATCGCTGGAGGAAATCAGCGATATTGCGGCAGGGGTCGACCTCATCGTAGATGCCACTGATAATTTCGATACACGTCTGCTTTTGAACGATTACGCTGTAAAGCATCAAATTCCTTGGATTTACGGAGCGTGTGTAGGCAGTTACGGGACAACCTTTACGATCGTTCCGGGGCAGACACCCTGTCTGCATTGTCTGCTCGGAACTGTACCGCTCGGAGGTGCGACCTGTGATACGGTCGGTGTCATTAGTCCAGCTGTACAGATGGTTGCAGCCTACCAAAGTGCCGAAGCATTAAAGCTGCTGACTGGGGACAATTCAGCTCTGCAGGGTAAGCTGATTTCCTTCGATCTATGGAATAATCAGCATCAGGCGATCCAGATTAGCGCCATGAAGAAAGCCGATTGCCCGACGTGTGGTGAGCATCCGGTGTATCCATTTTTACAAGCGGAGCATCAGGCCAAAACGGCGGTACTGTGTGGGCGTGATACAGTTCAGATTCGACCGGTCATGGGTGCTGTACGTAATCTGAACGAAGCCGCTCGTCTGCTGTCTCGTCAGGGGGGCAAAGTGGAACATAATTCATACCTAGTATCCGCCGTCATTGGAGTGCACCGGATGGTTCTTTTTCAGGATGGACGTGTTCTCATTCATGGCACCAAGGATATCGCCGAGGCGAGATCTATTTATCACAAATATTTGGGTTGACCCAATAGATTCAGACCGTAATGAGATGTACGCTGTCACCTCCTTACGGAATTTAGAGGACAGGGGAAAAGTAAATTGAAAAAGAAATTCGGTTACATTTTCATGTTCGTTGGATTGTTGGCATGGGTTCTGGCTGGATGCTCGTCTCCGGCTGCTGTACAATCGACACCGTCTGCACCTAAAACAGAGTTGATTATATCCGCCGCAGCGAGCCTTCAAGATAGTCTGAATACGCTAAAAGAACAGTATGAAAAGCAGCACCCAGATATCAAGCTTAGCTTTAACTATGCTTCATCCGGGACATTACAAAAACAAATTGAGCAGGGTGCGCCCGCTGATGTATTTATTTCGGCAGGTATGAAGCAAATGAAGGCTTTAACCGATGCTTCTTTGGTAGAAAAGGATAGTGTATTGCTCCAAAATAAACTGGTTGTGGTTGTTCCGCAAGATAAGGCGAAGAGCACAGATAACAAGAGCATTACACTCAATGATCTGACAAGTCCTTCTTTCATGAAGCTTGCCGTTGGGGAGCCTACTACCGTTCCGGCTGGACAGTATTCCAAAGAATCGCTGACAAAGGCCGGATTATGGGACAAGCTGGAGCCGAAAATGGTATTTGCCAAAGACGTAAGACAGGTATTAAACTATGTTGAAACAGGCAATGCCGATGCTGGACTCGTTTATTTGACAGATGCCAAATCATCCGATAAAACAGTCGTAGCACTAGAAGTACCTGAGGAATTGCATGCACCTATCCTGTACCCGGAAGGCATTGTAAAAGCAACCAAACACAACAAGGAGGCAGGCGAGTTCGTTGATTTCCTGCGTACCGATGAAGCTATGAGCGTATTCAGTAAGGATGGATTTTCAACCCCAGCAGAAAAGAAATAGAATTCACAGATAAAGGAGGGGGTCCCGTTGAATTGGTCGGCTTTTTTTCCTCCGGTTATCGTATCTGTTAAAGTCGCTGTCGTTGCCAGCATCATTGTCTTTTTATTAGCAACTGTGGTAGCGTGGATGATGGCGAACTGGAAGCTGCGGAGAGGAAGCAGCGTGATCGAGACCGTCCTCCTTCTTCCACTCGTTTTGCCACCCACTGTTGTCGGCTTTATTTTACTCATCTTGCTGGGAAGGAAAGGCTGGATTGGCGCTGCCTTTGAAAGCCTGTTCCAGCAGACAATTGTTTTTACGTGGGGAGCAGCAGTGGTGGCCGCCGTAGTTGTTGCTTTTCCACTGGCTTACCGAACGATTAAAGCAGGCTTTGAAGCTGTAGAACCCGAGATAGAGCAGGCTGCACGTGCGCAAGGTGCTACCGAATGGCAAGTGTTTCGCCATATAACGATGCCCCTTGCCTACCGACCGCTCATTTCAGGGTACATTCTCGGATTTGCCCGAGGATTAGGGGAATTTGGTGCTACGCTGATGCTTGCGGGTAATATTCCTGAACAGACTCAAACCTTGCCTACGGCGATTTACACTGCGTCTGAAGTCGGAAATATGACACTCTCCTGGAGTTGGGTGGCCGTCATCATTTTATTCTCGTTTATCATGTTGATGCTGTCGGGTCGATTGGTGAAAGATTAGTCTATTTGGGTTCAGTAATATACGCAGTCTGTCCGATCGGACAGGCTGTGTTTTCTTTTCGATGAAGTCCAATGGTAAGCATAGCATGTTTCAAGAACCACTTTCGCTTAATCTCTGTTTTATATTATAGGAATAGGTTATGATGGAAATAGTAACAAGTATTTTAGTAGATTTAGGAGAGCGGTGCGACATGAGAAAGGAAACGGGTTTTAACGAAATTATTCGAAAAGTACGTAAAGAGCTATTTGGAAAAGGCCCGGAACGTATACATACAACCTTTGTAGATAATATGGCCATCACAATGCTATACGGTAATTTAACTCCATCTGAAAAGTTTCTTGCACAAGAGGTTGCAGGAAGAGAGATGGTGCACGCAGCTCGAACCAAAATGGTACAAAAAATCTATCCTGTACAGTTCAATAAAGAACTGGAGGATTATATGGATTCCCGCTTACTGCATTTATTTTCAGATATTAAAGTGGAAGAAGATATAGCCATCTCCGTTTTTGTTTTTGAGGATAATATTGCTGTGAAATAAAAACCTTCTCACAAAATAGAGATTATATTAACCAATATGTATACTTGGATAAGGATGTGTGAGGTTTGGAGTGTGTTATTTTTATAGGAATTCAGGCTTCGGGCAAGTCGACTTTTTATAAAGAGCGATTCTTCAAAACACATATGCGGATAAACTTGGATATGCTTAAAACACGGAATAGGGAAAATATGTACCTTCAGACCTCCATCGAAACGATGCAGCGTTTTGTAGTGGACAATACCAATCCAACAGTCGAAGAACGAAAGAAATATATAGATGCTTGTAAAAATAAGGGGTTTAAAATCATTGGCTACTATTTTGAGCCTGATTATGCTGAATCTATTAAGCGTAATGAGCAGCGCACAGGCAAAGAGTATATTCCTGAAATCGGTATTAAAAGTGTAATGAGTAAACTAGAGGTCCCAAGTTACGAAGAAGGATTTGATGAAATTTACAGCGTGATTTCGAGTGAAGGGACGTTTCGGATCGAAAAGCAACCATAGAACCGTACAATTAGGAGGAGCATCCATGAACATACCAGAGAGATTTATCAAACGTTTTCCAGCATACGAGGACGTATTTGCCAGCGATCTTGAACATCACCGCAAGCACTTTCTGCCAATCTGCTCGATTAATCTCCAGTTCTTATTTCCAGAGCAGGATGAGTGGCTTCATTTTGTTTCCGCAAAAGAAATCCACGAAGGCTGTGTGGGTGAAAATACTCAGCAATTCCATACCTCATATACCAAGGAAGATATGCTGGGATTCGATGTAATTGACGGCAAATACAAATTCGAAGCAAACTGGAACTATTTTAGTCTCCATCAGAAAGCGCAATTGGAAGCTAACTATGAAGTGCTGAAATCTACCGGGGATAAAGCATATCTACGTATGAAGAAAGAAATCATGGCGTTGGGCGGGCTGGAACAGGTGTACATCGCTAATGAACAAGACTACGAAGCACGTAAAGATTTTTTCCTGAAAAACAATAAAATCTATCCTTATTCCTCCTTTGGAAATGCCAAAGAGTCGGTAGATGAACTCACCCGAGATTTTGAGGAAAAGCAATCTAGTGGTTGGGGACTTAGCTATCCTGAAGTCAACGGTATTTTGGATGATATCGCATTTCAGTCTGAAAAGGCCCAAAGCTACATCAAGGAATATGGGGAATCATTGGATGAAATGCTCCAGTTTGAGCAAACCAATCTGCTTCATGTGCCTAAACGTGCCAATGGTGAGACATTTACCTATATCGGTTCTTTCACCGGATATTATTTTCAGGCGTTTGGGGCCGATACGGTTTACTTATTTTATGATCGAGAATTAAGGAAAGCGGTAATTTGCTTCGAGTATTCCTAAGATATAGAAAAAAAAGCTCCCCATAAGGGAGCTTTAAAATTTATTTCTTATTGATCGTTACGTCATGCTCTTTAGCCAGTGTGTTAACTTGTTCTTCAAAATCTCTAAATAGCTTTCTACCCTCGCTGAGCTTGGCGTTACTTTCATTGACTAAGTTCAGATCCTGTTTATCCAGTGCATCTAACAACTTAATGAACGCTTCATTTTGAGTGTTAACAGCCTTGATATAGATTTCATGAACGGCTCTTACCTCAGGAGTTTCCGTTTTTACAGCTTCTACTTTATCGACAAATTTGGTGTATTCCGGGATGATTTCATCGTTTAAGGTATTATAAAGTGTTAGATCATCTGTGTAATTATCTCCGGTCGCGGCTTCATATTTTTCAGTTACTGCTTTTTCATCTTTTCCTAAGGGAAGCATTCCGTCATTCATATACGTGATTAAATCTTTTTTTACCGGATCGGTAGAGCATGCTGCCAAAATTGAAAAGCAACACAATACTAACATAAATACACCGAGTTTTTTCATCTGTAATCCCCTTTTTCTATGTATGTTTATGGGTAATTAGACATGTTTTATAGTCAAAAAGAACTACCCATATCAGTTTATTATATCGTATAAATAAGAGAATGGTAGGTTTTTTATGGTAAAAAAAGTGTCTAAAGTAAGTCTTTTATCCTAGTATACTCATTTAATCTATTGATTCTAGAGCTTTCTATTTTAGGAAATGACGACTAAAAATATTTAGCATAGTATATTCCATTAGAACCAAAAATGTTTTATCATGGAGACAACAGCCTAGAAATTGCCCTGGTTTATCTGGGGAAAGCGGGAATTCCTTAAACCATTTGAGAGGGGATTTCGGTATGAAGAGGTTCAGAAAGGCTATTTCAGTTATGCTAAGCTTGATGCTCCTGTTTGCTTTTGGGATGACTGCAAACGCAAGTCAAGGTACAGAGATGAACAAGGAAAAACAAGCTATTGAAACTGATTCCAGTTTTCAGCTAACAACGAACAACGAAGATGTTATTGAGCATTTAACCCGGGTGGACAAGCCTGAAGGTATTACATCCTCCGTTTATAACATGCAGGAAAATATCAATTTCAAAGCACCAGAGACATTCTCTTTGAAAAGGGAGACCCTTCCTTCCCTGAAAGCTAGTCCAACGGCAGCTACAGCTTCTTCTGCTACGTATTCAGGTACAATTACGGAAGAGGGAGGCACACAGTTTTTATATCCGATTTATGTGAAGCCAGGTGAATTGTTGCAGGCACAATTGGATGGTCCATTTTCAGAACAGCTTGACTATGACTTATACTTGTACGAATTTGATATGACGACAGGGGATATCAACCCCAATGCTATTGATGCCTCCACCTATGGAACCTATTTTAACAAGTATGAACATGGGTCTGCCTCACTTCCTGAAAACGTAGGAAGCCGCAATGCTACCGGTTCTGAGAAAGCTTACGCAATTGCAGTCCATTCCAAAAAGGGATCGAGCATAAATGACCCTTTCTATTTAACTGTGGATATAAGCTCTCAATATGATGCCTATGAACCGGATGAGAGTGCTTTTCATGCCTATAACTTTACATTTAGTACAGGGGGCTCTACCCTGAATTCACGCTCCATTCATTCAGGAATTGACAACGATTGGTATCAAATCACAATTCCTGCGAATCGCAATTATGATGGTTTGAATGTCAAACTGGACAGCGCTTCGGAAAGCTACGGTTACAAAGCGGAAGTTTACGGGGCTCTTAGTGGCAACCAAATGGTGCTTCTGCCGCAAACCAATCATAATGTCACTTTGAATACGGGAACCTACTATGTGCGAGTGTACACCACCAACCAGTATTCACCCGACCATTTATATGCACTGACACTTAAACCAATACTTCGGGCTGGAAAAATTGTAATTAACGGTTACGACTCTAAAAACGGTCCGAATGACTATCCGTCCTACTCTTACGGTCGCCATTATCGGGTTAATGGAAACACCAGCCTGACTGTAAAGGGTGTCGTTACTACAACGGATAATTATCCAGTAGCAAATGCGCCAGTTAATGTGACATGGTTGAACCAGAACTGGACTGAAAGTAGCGGGAATCGAACTCGTACAGGCACTGGTTATACGGATCAAAATGGAGCCTTTAGTGTGACCCTTTCCCTGCCGCATTCAACAGGAAGTATTGCGGAATACTTGTCTGGACCTATAAGCTTTACACATTACTATGATCTTTCAGGTGTAGCTGCCCAGGTGTCAGGTACTTCACTTACAGCTACAGATATTGTGTATCACTTTGCTTATAGCATTTATGGTGGTTGATGTACTGTTCTAAAAAGTGGTGATAGCGTCAGCTTGTTTGTTTTAACAATTTACATTCAGAGTCAGGAGCTTGCTTCAAAAATTGTTCATTTTTAGGACAAAGCATATATTCATTCCATATATGCTTTGTCCGATATATATAGCAACAGGATTACATTACAATTATACATACGCCTTAGATTGCCTGTTACAAACATGACAGGAGGAAATAGGATGAATTTTGAACCTCTTAGAGCACAACAAGCGGTTCTTAGCTCTGGTAGCTTACGGATCAATCCGGCAAGCAAGCAAGTTCCATCCCCCCAGCTCCATGAAGAAAAAATCTCCAGGTTCGTCGTTCAGGACACCGTGGAGATTAGTGAAGCTGGCAGAAAGCTGGCTGAAGGGGATATCGTGTCACATGCTGCCAAGTATTTCGGTACAACACAGATCAATGATGCATTAAACCGGGTTTTGGAGGACCAACCGGAAGAAGTATCCGATGCTGTGTACAACATGATTCAATCCAATTTTATCGTCGATGGAACGGTAACGGATGAGAAGCAGCGCGCAGTATTGCTGGAGATGGGAGTTTCCCAGTCCAGGTATATTGCAGATCATTACATGGAGGGCGATAAAGCTAAGGAATTTATGGAAACCATGAACCAGATAGCTGGTATTGCCTTAACACGAACCATTGATTCAGAGACCGGAGATATTAGCTACACGACTCCAACAGATCGTCCGATAGGTGCTCCTGAGGACTATGTCAAGCTGTCGGAAGTGATGAAACAGGTCGATCCTCAAAAATATACTGCGTTCATGAATGACATTAAGGGTGGAGGAAATGGATTAAGCCAGCTATTGAGTTTTGCGCAAAAGGTTCCTCAACACCCTGATTGGATTAATAAATACAAGGAACGTACAGGACAGACTGAAGAGCTGTTAAATAAACCACAGTTAACGAATCAGTTTGACAAAGCGGATACATCCTCAGCTTCCGCGTTTATGAATAGTATGCAAAATCTTCTTCAGGAATCTTCTTCTGTTCAGGATGCTTACATGCAAAATATGCGGGGATTTTTACGGAATTTGGGTGTTCAGGCCAATTAAAGCTTCAAAAGGGTCTCTGAGATGAGAATTTCAAAAATTTATTACAGTTCATTTTGCTGTGCTGTTTACATCCTGTTTGGAACGAAGTATAATAGCTTCAAAACATACTCGTGAACTTGAGGAAGCACCTCGAACCTAGGCATGATTGCCTTCGTTTGAGGTGCTTTTTCTATTTTAATCAAAGCGAGTATGTAGGACTCTTTGAAAATAAAATAAAGTAAGGAGAAGTGTATGTATCGAAAAAATAAACGAAAGGTTAGGAAGCACAATAAATGGGTGTATGGAGTATTGGCTTTACTCCTCTTATTAATGACCATTCCCATATTCCCGGAAAGGGTATCAGCTGCTACCCAGGAAATCATCGGAGGTCCCTTTTGCCAAAACAATTTGCCGGGTGGGGGCGACAGTTGGGGCTCTTGGTTGGGAAGTGGGATAGGAGCAACGGAAGTATACACTGGCATGGGTTCGGCAAGGTATACATGTGATGGAACTAAACAGCCGACAAATCGTTTTATTGATATTGGAAGATCTATTAAGGCTTCGGATTACAGGATTTTTGTTTACATTGAGGGGTCTTATCATACAGATATATATACATCGAATGCTGCTGCGGGCGACAGTTGGAGACCTAACGGTACGAATTTATATACATGGACTAATGTAACGAAATTCTATGCCGATAGCTACTACCAGGGAAAATGGATAGATATTACTGACTCAATTACATTAAGGGATGTTCGCTATTTCAGAGCGATGGGAACTAACCAACAGACAAGTAATGATATATCCAGGTTTGGAATCCGTGTTATTCCCAAATTGGACCTTATGCCTAAACCACCCCAGATTCATGCAGACACAGAGGGACAGGCGGTTACAGGGTGGACGAAAGAGCCTGTAACCGTGTGGATCAATGGGGATGTGGCTCCTGAAGGACTAAAATATTATGAATATAGCCTGAATGGAGGAGTATTTCAGCAATACACTGGTCCCTTCACTGTCAATGATCATGGTGTAAATACAATTTATGCCCGAACAGTGGACGTCAATAACCAGTATAGTGGTCTTTCTTCCGCGAATGTACGGATAGACAGGATGCCGCCAACTCCCCCCATTATTGAGGCAACAGGAAATAGTAATGAATATACCATTTCATTACATCCGGGTGCAGATGATTATTCTGGACTAGCTCATACTCAATTTCGGTTGACCGGCGTTGTAAATCAGGATTGGCAGGATTATGGTGGAGTATTTCATGTGAATCAAGATGGCAAAAGCACAATTTATGCTCGTTCCATTGATAGCGTCGGTAATGTGAGTCTGGAGGTAAGCAAAGAAGTCACGATTGATAAAAAAGGGCCGACGGCTCCTATTATACGGGCTAGCGAAGCGGGTCCAACGAATCGTGGCGTGGACATTGCCATTGAGTCAGGAAGTGACTCTACAAATGGAATTAAGAAGACACAGTATCGTTTGAGTCCAACAGGGGAGTGGCTGACATACAATGGCATTTTCACATTAAATGCAGAAGGGAGTTACGAACTATCAGCGCGGACGATCAATAATCTTGATGTGTCTAGTCCCATTGTGACTCAATCGGTCATGATTGATCGTACCAAACCCAGCCCTCCGAAAGTTATGTTTTCTGAGGTAACGAATCCTACCCGATATATCAATAAACCAATACAGTTTACACTTTCGGGTGCAACGGATACTACAGCAGTGCATTATGAATATCAATTGGGTTCTGGCGCTTATGTACCTGGTTCATCGGGAATATTAAATAGTTCGGGAATTGTAAAAGTGACTGCTCAAGCTGTAGATGCAGCTGGAAATCGAAGCGTTCCGGTGGACGCAATGTCTTATATCGATTTGGAGCCGCCGAGCATTCAACTGACACCCAATATGCGTGAATGGAAAGATACTAATATTCATGTGAACATACAATATACTGACCAGCACTCGGGGATTGATCCATCAACAATGCAGTATAAAATCACCAACAGCTCCGATTCACCCGAAAACTGGGAGGCTGCAGCCGAACCAATAGTCCAGCTGGATCTCTCAAATGAAGGTGAATGGTATGTCCATGCGAAGGTGAAAGACCAGGCAGGAAACATGTATGAAACGGTCAGCAGTGCACTTCGCATTCAAAAGCAACCGCAGCCGGTTGTGCTTTCGGCGACATCTGTACGCAACACAGAGGTTGATTTGCAATGGCCTCTACCCTCTGGTCTTGATGATGGTTATGTCTATACAGTCCGAAATCTAACAACAAATGAGGTTTGGGATGTTAACCATCCGACAAATTCTTTTACAGATACAGGGCTATTAGGAGGACATGAATACGAGTATGAACTGCGTTGCAGTAATCATGTAGGAGGCAATGCATATTCTAATCGAGTCCGTGTATTAACGTTACCTGATGCGCCTGAGCATGTTCAGTTGCGACCGGCCTCTCGTCATTCAGCAGAAATCATGGTCAACTTTACGCCAGTTTTTTCAGCTAATAAATATAATATTACAGCTGCGGACGCAAGTACGGGAGAAATCATATTTAAGGATACGGTTACACAAGATGTGTATAACTCTATTAAAGACATGGAGCCTGGTAAGTATTACGAAGTTTCTGTATCCGCTATAAATGACACGGGAGAGGGCGCAGCAAAGCATGTATCTTTTTTAAGTCTACCAGACAGCCCAAACGGATTCCGGAATGTAACTGTAAGGGAAGATGGAATCGACTTGAAGTGGAATTCTGTAAACACTGCCACTTACTACGCCCTAGAGCGAGATAAGGTCTCGGTTTATAACGATGTGTATACAGAATTTAGCGATACTGAACTTCAGGCGGGAACGGAGTATAACTATCGTATATCTGCGGAAAATGCAACAGGATTTGGAGGCTACACTCATCTCGGCGTTATGACATTGTCAGCTCAGGTAACTACACTTTCAAGTGTAACGAAGGATGTATATTCTGTTGGTGTAGTATGGCAAGATGTGCGGGGGGCTGAAGGGTACATCTTAAATGTTAACGATGAACCAAAGGTGCAGATTCCGCGTGGTATTTATTCTTATACTTTTGAGGGCTTGCCACCAGGCAGACCGGCCAATATTAAAATTCGAGCTTACAATCGAAGTGGTGTGGGTTTGGATACGTCTATCAACGTATTAACGCTACCTAATTCAGCCTTACAACTTGCAGCTGTAGATGTTCGCGAGCACGATGCCACATTGATATGGGCTCCGGTTGACGGGGCAACTCAATATAAGGTAACAATCAACGGTCAAAATTATTATAGTACGGAACCACGGATAGTTGTATCTGGTTTAGCAGGTGGGAGTAACTACAATTTTCAAGTGAGCAGTGGGAACAGCAGTGGTTACAGCCCACCAGCGTGGGGCGAACTGCTGACACTTCCTCCTCAAGTACAAAATGTCAAAGTTACGGAGCTTGGGAATGGACAGATTTCGCTGGCCTGGGATGAAATCAAGAGTGCTACCCAATATGCTGTAATCCGCAAAGATACAGGTGAAGCTTTTAACACACGAAAAGCTCACATCATAATTTCAGATTTCCAGCCTGGTGTAATTTACTCGTTTGGTATACAGGCGATGAATATCACGGGGGAAGGTGACATAACTCCCTTTACGTATCGAGCGTTGCCAGGTCAAATACCAGATTGTAGGTTGGTTGTGAAAAGCGTAACGGATACTGATTTGCTTATTACATGGCAAGAAGCTCCGGGTGCAGATGCTTACAATGTCTACAAAAACGAGATGCTTATCGGTCATACGAGCACTCATGAGTTTAAAGTAGACGGATTAGACAGCTCTACATTGTATCGTATTACCGTTAAGCCAGTGAACACAAGCGGTGAAGGTAAGCAGTCAGAAGGTCAGGTCGAGACGTTACCGTCTTCAGCATTTGTATTTTCGAAGACTGAAACAACGAATAGTGAATTTATTATCCATTGGGAGTCAGAGCATGAAAATGATAATTTTGTTCTCGCTAGTGAAGGAGTAGTCCTATATCGTGGGAAGGATCGAGCTTTTATCTGGAGACAGCTGAAAGAAAAGCAAATGTATACAGTTCAACTTTGGGCAGAAAATAGTCAAGGAAAACGCACAGAGGCAAAAGAAGCGAACGGCAAAACTACAGGAAATGCGGTGGACACAGGTGGTGGAGCAGGAGGCGCGGGGGGTGTAAAAACAATTCAGCCTGTTGTAGAGGAACCGACAAAAACAGGAACAGAGTTCTTTCAAGACTCAACAATTGAGACAAAGCCAAATCATTTTAGTGACATTGATCGTGTATTTAATAGAGAAAAGATAAATACACTTGCTGATTTGGGTGTAGTTAAAGGAACATCCAGCACGCTTTTTGAACCGAACAGGCCCGTAACACGTATGGAATTTACTTCGATGCTTGTTCGTTCTCTTAAATTACCGCTCGAAACAGATGTGACTCTAGACTTCGAGGATATTGATCTATCTGCGTGGTACGTTGATTTGCTCAAAACAGCAATTAAGGATCAAGTCGCTCGAGGTTTTAGTAGCAAAGTCTTCGGTCCAAATCGGGTCATAAACCGGGAGCAGGCCGCTAAAATGGTGAATAACATTATCAAGGCTACACCACAGCAAGAAAGCAGTGTATATTCAGATTCCTCTCAAATTGTAGAGTGGGCCAGAAAGGATGTACTTGGTCTAACCGAGATTAATTTAGTGCAAGGATATCCAGACGGTAGCTTCCGTGCCAAACAGGAAGTTACGCGTGCCGAAGCGGCTGATATGATTTATAATATGCTCCATATGAAAAATATGAAATAGCCAAAATCAGGGGGGACGTCAGCCACCCCCCCTTTTTGAGTGCTAGCTTATTCTGCAATAGCGGGATTTATATTGGATGCTCTATAGGCCGGGACGCCATTGATGAGAGCGGTTCTTAGTTGAATATACCGGATACCATAATAGGTGGTTGTATTATTCAATCCAGAGGAGAGTACAGTTATTTTATAATATGAAAAAGGAATCTCATTACTAAACTGATAAGTTATTTTTGCAGTGCTTGGCAAAGTTTCGACTTGTCCTAACCTATACCAATTTTCTCCATCATTCGAGCCGTGAAAAGAAAACGAAAGTATAAAAGCTCGAGAAGATGGCTGGGCTAAGAGGATATCATTGATCGTTTTGCCTGTATCTAATTTAAAGATGATTTCTCCACCTTTACCGCTTAAGCTGCTCTCCCAATAGAGATTATTATCGATCAAAACATTTTTCGGAAAAGTATTTTTGGTATCTCCGTTCGTTGTAACATTATCTTCAGGAATAACGGCAGGTTCCATGGAAAACGAATAATTGTCTGGATTTTGACTGAATTTAGTCATGCTGATTACCTCCCTTGGTTATGATTTTTAATTTGTAGAACACGTTGTTGTATATGATTTATATGAAACTCTCAATGAATGTATACCTAATAGCAACCGGTTATTTCGTGGACTATACTAGCAATGGATAGAAAAAGAACCTAACGTAATTGGAAATTCAAACGATATAGGAGGAAATAATATAAGGATACCGTTTTCGGATTCTTAACTAACTCATTCCAAAGACTAG
This sequence comes from Paenibacillus jamilae, assembly GCF_050482105.1. Taxonomy (GTDB): domain Bacteria; phylum Bacillota; class Bacilli; order Paenibacillales; family Paenibacillaceae; genus Paenibacillus; species Paenibacillus jamilae_B. The sequence goes on from NZ_JBCNHI010000004.1 coordinate 17,228, forward strand.
GCTAGTTTAAATAGAAATGTTTGAAAGAAAGAATATGAATAACTTGAATAACGATTTTAGGTGCGAGAAGGGGGATGTATGAAATATGAAAATATACACTTATTATTTGGGAGATGGCGTATTCCCTTTGGATTGGGAAGTTTGCTTTAGTACGGTTGAGGAATACAAAACCAAATTATTTGAGAAGTATATCGCTTCCCAAGAGTACAATGATTTTGTAATAGGCGGATTTCATGTGCTTACCGATAAAATAGATGCGATTCTGAATTATGCTTTAGAGGATTTTCGAAAAGAATTTCCACATAATTATGAGTTGCGTTGTCCGGCTTTGATATTCCCACTGCCAAGAGGCGATGAGAGTAAGGGTGCTGAGTTTGCTATTATTTTAAAACGAGATGAGGATGGAGATACGATAGTCTATTCCCCACTTCCATTATCATATTTAGAAAAAAGTTAATACTGTACTGAAAGAAAAAGGGAAAACAAGTGCTGACTAATGTAAATACAAGATTATTTGAAATTCAAATAATGAAAATAGGCCCTGTTCAGGGCCTCCAAATAGTTTAGGATTCTAGGCAACTGCTTATTCATTATCCCTTCTGCTTGTAAAATTCATGGTACAACTTCATCAACGCACGCTTTTCAATTCGTGACACATACGAGCGAGAAATTCCCAGTTCTCGTGCAATTTCCCGCTGTGTTCGTTCTTCTCCTCCGGCTTCCAGGCCGAATCGGCCAATCACCACTTCTTTTTCACGCTCATCTAAAATATCGAGATTGCGATAAATTTTACTCTTCTCGATTTTGAGCTGTACCTTGTCTACAATATCGTCCGCCTCGGATCCGAGGATATCAATTAATGTAATCTCGTTGCCTTCCTTGTCAGTCCCTATAGGATCGTGGAGAGATACGTCTTTGCGTGTTTTTTTCAGAGATCTTAAATGCATCAGGATCTCTATCCCCATGACAATAGAGGTGCATACATAAGCAAAGAAAAAGCCCCGGAAAGGGGCATCTGTATGTTATAATCTGGGTTGTACAACATAACGGCTATCAAGGGCGGTCGGCTAATCTCCTGTAAAGGGGGTGAAGCCATGGAAGTTAAAGACACGCTGATGTTGATGATTCAATTTGCAACATTGGTGATTCTGATACTTTCTTTCCATAAACGGAAATAGACCGCCCTGGACAAGGTATCGGTCTATTTCGTGATCGTAAACCAGCGCCGACCGCTCTTATAGCGGTAAGTTGTACAGGGGACTGGTTGCAGCCGGTCCCTTTATCTATTCTTATGGTATCATACGAAGTTTATTCATTGCAATTCAATTTCCATTTCGAATACAATGAAATAAACAGATGTTATATTTAGGAGGATACATATATGGATACACCAGCAAAAGTGGTTAAGCTTACATATAATTTAAGTGAAATTGGATTAAGCGAACAAGACATTGCAGAATTATTGAATAAGCATGGTGTGCCAAAAACAGAACTGAAGGATTACAACCTTGACGATCATATCCATGAGATTTACTTATCAGCATACAAACTTAAGTTAACCAATGTAATAAACGAATTCGAAGAATCTACTGAACACATACATACTTTACTTGACGACAAACATGATGAGTTCCGTAAAAATACGGACGAAATTTTGAACACCGTTAGGAATATCATTAAGTAAAAAACGAAGCTCTGCCGACCCATTAAGGTTAGCAGAGCTTCTATTCATGGTGATTGAATTACGTTTTCTTGAATCTTATTTTTTCTTGGTTTCTTAGTTCTTCGTCTAAGTATTACACACACATAAACTATGCCGATCAAAAGTGATTTTATAAATAAATAGTCATGTAAGCGTTGAGAATAGAAGAACAGAACCAAAACGAATGTAAGCACAGAAACTATAATCCTTACTGCAAGATGATGAATGAATTTTATTAATTTACTATTAGGATTATTTTTCTGAAGATCAACCACTAAATAAATTAAAAAAATTGGCGTGACTGATACTATTCCTCTAAAAATACCATCTGCGCTTGAAGCCATTTGAGTAATGAAAATAAGATAAATAAAAGTAAGTGCAATAAAAGTTATCCAAGAGCGCATAGTGTTGCTGTAATTTAAAAATCCAGCCAACCATCTAACGAATACTTTTAAAGGATAAATGATAAAAACCATAAAAAATAATCCAACATATAATTCTGCTAAGTTATCCATATTCTCTCCCCAAGATGCTTCTCATTTATCCGCATCGGTTGCGGTATTTGCTGTTTATCTGTCATATATATTATCGTCATTTCCCGTTATTCCCTATTATATATTCCAGTTATTACATAGTTTATTATGGTAGTGACTATATTAGGGAGTGACATCATGAATATCATTGGAATTAAATTAGATAATCAGCCGGGACAATTGACGGAAATCTCTGAGTTCTCTTTGGATGGAGTGAACTGGATAGACCAATTTCAGAGGACTGCACATTCTGCTAAGGTTCCTGCTTACCATACAAAGGACTATTCATTTGTAACAATGGATCGTCTAATGGATTTAGAGCGCGCTTATAGTAAGTTTGGATTTAAGAGATATGATCAATCTACGTTGATAAACGAACTACTGGTACATGACAAGGTACCATCCAAGAATGGAACACGAATTTATTTCGTTGACGGGTCTTATGTAATAGTGAGAAGTAGACTTAAGATGTAATGTCAATAGACCTCTAACCCCATTCGTGAATAGGTCGTTAGACACTTTTCGACAACGTTTGACAATTAATATCTGTTATAGTGTAAATAAAGGTGAGCAGGGAATGGCTGGGTACTGACACCATCTCACTGTCACCTTGTTCTCTTTTTTTGAGTAAAAACAGAACATACGTTCCCGATTACTGTAGTTCTGTGGTAATATGTTAAAAACGGCTGAAATAGACACAAAGGAGCTGCTAACATGGATGAACAGTTGTTGATGTCGGCAAACGACATAATTTTTAGAACAGGTATTAAAGAATCAAACATATCACTAATTAATCATTTTTCTGAGTTGATTGCTTCATCTTTGCAAGATTATTTATCAAATCCCGAACAGCCGACTCAACAACAGGGTCATCCCTCAGGCTAACTCCGTAATGTGCTTCAGCCTCCTTAATGACTTTTGATATAACTTCCTCTGGGAGCGTGTAGTCGCTCTCTTTTTCGATTTTTCCTGTAGTTATCCAGCCAATGCTGACACCAAAGTAATCAGCTATTTTGGCTGTCATTTCGTGGTTTGGCTCTCTCTTGTCTGTTTCATACATACCAAGAGTGGATTTTGCAATCTTTAAAATTTTTGCTAGTTCTTCTTGGGACATTCCCTTTTTGTTCCTTAAATAAGAGAGACGTTCGCCAAATGACTTCAAAATTCCCACCTCCAGATGATTATTATATATCACATTACGTGAACATTATTATTTTGGTCACGATAAGTGAATAAAAGTGTTGACAATCACAAAATGTGACTGTATATTATAGACATAAGGCGGTCACGAAACGTGACTGAAAGGAGGATAACATGAAGAATCAGAAAATGTCTGAACTTCGTGGCGACCGCTCTTTAAGGGAAGTTGCTGAACAAATCGGTATTCCTTATAGCACTTACGCCATGATTGAGACAGGTAGAAGATTTCCTCGTAGAAACTTGCAACTTAAGTTAGCTCGTTTTTACAAAGTAACGGTTGATGAACTTTTTTTTGCTCTAAATGATCGCGCTTCGTGATCGAATTCTGAATCAAGGGGTGATCAGTATGGGTGTCCTTGAAAATTACATCTCGTCCCTAATCAAACGTTTCGGGGAAGACGCGAAGATCGAAACAATCGCCCAATACGCAGAGGATGAGTACATGATCCCATACGAATTGGCGGTGAAACTCATTTATGAATCAATTGAGTAGTGTATTTGATTACTCTTCGCTTCCAAAAGAAATAGCTGATTTTCTAAAAGAAAAAGAAAACAAAATGAACGTCGCTGTTTCAAATGCATACACCGAAATCGGGCAAAACCTGAAAGAAGCTCAGGAAGAACTTTCGAAACACGGGTATGGATGTTTTGAAGAATGGTACACAGCAATAGGAATGAAGAAGAATCAAGTTTATAGGTTGCTTCAAAGGTATGAATTGATTGTTGCAAATTGCAACAAACGAGACCTAATTGAAGATTTACCCATCTCCCTTGTACATGAGATATCTAAACCGTCAGCTAATCCTGAAGCTGTCCAAGCTGTTTTAAATGAAGACATAACAACACGTAAGGAATACTTGGAACTGCTGAAATCTTTAAAACAAGCACAAAAGCAAGCTGAGACAGCGAAGAACTCAGCCAACCATTTCGAACACTTGTGGCAAGAAGCGAAGAATCAACCTCCTCAAATTATAGAGCGTCCGATTGAAGTGGTTCCAGATTCCTTGAAAAAGAAAATTGAAAATTTAGAGTTCGAAAACAATGATTTAAGGCACGGTTACAAGAACGCCAAACAAAAACTACTGGAGTATGAAGTAAAAGACACTGCTGAGTTTGATGAAGAAAAGTCAAGAAGACAACTCAACAAACTTCAACTAGATGCGAATTATAACTCTTTGGAAGTTAGAGTGCATATTAATAAGTTTCTTGAAAAAGTGGCTATCTCCAGTTACATGCTGGGTGCAATTGCTTCATCGGATGCTCCAACAAAGAAAAGCCTTCAACAAGGAATACAGATGTTAGAAGAATTCACTAAACAAATAAAAGGTGCCATAAATGGCCGAATCATAGGAGGAAATTCAAATGAGTAAATCCCCACAAGAATCCAACCAAGTTTACAGCTTTCTTCAAAAGTCACTTGCCAATCAACGTGAACAAGGCAACGCAATGGAAGTAATGCTAGATCGGATGATGGTGATCGAGCAAAGTGTAAATCAAACCGCTGCTGAAATTCAGGTGTTTGCAAAAGAATTCAGAGACATAAATAGACTGCTCCCTGCTGAGATTGACGAACTTTATATGGCGGTGGTAGAGAAGTCCACTGAGTTAGCAAAGATACGTCACAAAGAGGTGGAAGAAAATTTCCCAAAAATCGTTGGTAAGTACCGTAAAAATATCTGGAGCAAAATGAAAAAGAAATTTGGAACTAGCAAATACATTCATATAAAACGAATTGATTTTGAACCAGCTCTTTCATTTGTAGCAAATTTTGACCCCGAGAATTATCTATAAAATATTCCCTTAGGAGGATTGCTGAAAATGGACAAGCATGAACTAACTCGCAAACAACTAAGAAAGCATTACGAACAATGTCACAAGTCAGCTATGAGCTTTATTGAAATTGTAACGAACGCCGCTGGTGATCAAATGAAAATTGAAGGAATAGAATTTGACCCTAACAATATTTCTGTTGAACAAATCTGCGAACTGGCTGCAAAAAATTTAAACGCTGATGTAATAGATTTGATGCCTGATTATGTTGAGCTTATGGAGTTTGAAAAAATGGTTGTGAGTGTTGATAGACCCTAGTTTCAATCTAGGGTGTCCAATAATGCCGACACCCTCTATCAACATCTTGATTCATATGTAAGAACAACCACAACCCATTGTACATCTAGGAGGCTTCGGAATGAAAGTAAATTATACCCACAAAGTTACAGAGGAGTTCGGTCCGATGTTTTCCCGATTAATAAGACCAGCCTTACAGGATTTCGGAAACAACAAAATACCAACTTACCTCAAAAAAGACGCACCCAAGGTGGTGAACAAGTGAAGCAGACTGAGCAGAAGGGACCTGAGTTCCAGAAGGCTTTACATGAAGCTATGAAAGACTTTGCCAAGGACAAGCAAGAAGAAGCTAAAAAACAGAAGGGGAGTGCCAAGCATGGCTAAACATCCAAAGGAGATTGAAAACCGAGTAGTTACCCCGTTCCCGTTTAAACGTCCAGACACCGAACCTACTGTCAACGTAGGCAAATGCGGCTGTGGAGCTGATCCAGATTACGAAGTATTCGGTCAACCTCACTGCAAGTCATGCATGTTAGAGGCGATTGATAATAAGACTTTCGTGATGGTGAAGCGTTGGAATGGAGGTTTTGACGATGCCAGCTAAAGGATTGAGAAGCAGTGTAGACGTTATGACGGAATACCATGTGTTAACTGAATGCGGCCGCAATCTTGCGGAATACGATTTTGATATTGATAGCCTATGTCGTCGGCTTGAACAGCGTAATTACAAGCCAGCTTTAATAGAAACGATGGAAGAATACGAAGCGAATTTGGCTGCATATGCCAAGTGTGCATTTGAATTGGACAAGATGTTTCATCCAGAAGATCAGGAGGGCAAACGCACAGCATGAGGTTTCGCAACGTAGACGATATTTTAAAGCATTACGGTTGGGGAGGTGAGGTCAAACTTGTGGAGGTGAAGAAGGATGACGGATCGCAGGGTGTTTCTGGAGCTAGCAAAGATCGCAAAACAACGCGGAACGCTGACAAAAACGTTGCTGAGGGTGTACCTGAAAAACATGGCGATAGCTTATAAAAAAGAAAAGGCTGCCGAAGCAACGGCAGCGTAGTTGGAGCACTTAGGAAAACAATTTAGTTCATTATAACAGCAGAATGGAGGAGTAGCAATGGTTATTAAATACCGTTATGTACCTCGTCATAAAAATGGTCATTTCATAAATATATATTCTGAACCTACAGAGGATTTTATGAAGGCAGTCCATTTCCCTCGTGAAGATGATTTAAACATATGGATTCTCGGACGTTATGGTCCCGACGATCCTCAGAACTTTCGTGCAATCCCTATAAAGGTCACGTATGAGTTGGAAGTAGGAGAAAGCCATGTGCAATAAGAGCGAATCAATCAAAAATATTGCAATGGCATTGGTCAAATTCAACGGAGAAATTGAGAAGATTCAAAAGGATAGCCTGAATCCACATTTTAAAAATAACTATGCTAGTTTGGACAACATCATAGATGAGGTAAGACCAATTTTACAAAAGAATGGTTTATCCATTATGCAGTTCCCCGGTGGTGACGGCGAAAGGTTCAGTATGACCACTATGTTGCTTCACGAGTCTGGAGAATGGATAGAATCACAACCCATTGTAATGAAGCCTGTAAAGAACGATCCACAAGGTATAGGCAGTTGTACAACCTACGCACGTAGATACAGCCTTAGCGCCTTTCTATCACTTAATACAGGTGAAGATGATGACGGGGAAAATGCGAGTCACTCAACTTTTTCATCATCTAACAACGTACAACCAACACAAAGCCATGGGCATTCTGGCGGGTTTGCAAGTGAAGGACAAACCAAAATGTTGTATGCAAAGCATAAGGCTACAGGGTGGCCCAGCTACAAAGAAATTAATAGTTTTCTGAATTATGAAATTACTAAATTTGCAGAAGTACGGGCGGCAGACGTAACCAAGCTTGCTCAGTATCTGGATAAAAATAAGGCGGCGTGAACATGAACAAATATGATCGTGAGAAAGACCCGTTTTACGACGATGGTGGACCCTTACCCGATCCCATTGACGGACCATTTTAGGAGGTAGCTATGGCACTCGCGAAAAGAAAGAAATCTATACAAGAGTGGCGCCAGAGTATTCTGGCCCACCATAACCGCCGGGAGCAGCCCAAAAAGAAACGTGCTCCTGTTGATCCAGAAGTAATGAGCAAGGAAAAGGTACGTGCTGCTGTATCAGAACGAGATGCCACCGTAGGCGCTCATAATTGCTGTCTATTGAGTGGTAGACCGGGACCAGGATTACACTTACACCGCATCGTTTACGGATCACAGGGAGGAAAATACGAGGTAGACAATTGCGTATTGCTCTCATATGACATGCATGCATTGGTACACAGTAATAAGCGAGTATGGCAACCCATACTACTAGACCATATCAAGGCAATGAAATATGCACCTGATATGTCTCCAATATATCAAGCAAGGAGTCTATAGCCCCCAAGGGCAGAGAGGAAAAACACATGAAACTTTCAAAGCAGCGGATTGAGAAAATGATTCTTGAATTTGGACGAGGCCGAATTTTTACAGATTATACTGACGAGGAAATTTTTCAACTTGGCATGTGCAAAGCTCTTGAAATCTTGAACGTTGAAATCGAGGAAATTAAGGCCCCATAGGGGATAAGAAGGAGGGAACGGCATGACTACTATTTTAACTGTCAAAGGTGTCAAAAAAATCAAGGAAGAACTTGAATATGTCATTTCATCCAAGCTACCAGAAGTCGAACAGCGTCTTGAACTGATTCGGAAGCACGGTGGCGACATTAAAGATGCAACAGAAGAAAGAGATTTTTATAAAGGTCGCATTCCCTATTTAGAAAATATGCTTGCAACAGCAAAAATAATTGGAAGGGAATAAGCGCTAATAGCGGGGGATACACCCCCTACTACCTATGCCAAAGGAGAGATAACCCGTGAGTAAATACAAAGTGTATGGAACAGTAGCGGTGAGACAGTTGGTATATCTAGGAGAATACGAAGGGGATAGCACATGTGAGATTGGAACTCAGATTCGGTCTGAAAAGTCCAAAATGAGTTTAAGCCCACAAGAAATAGAGGAATTAGGCGGATTAGAGCTGATTGACATAGATATTAGACACATTAAAGAGGGAGAGGCATAACAGCCTCTTACCCTACCCAATCAAATTAAAAGGAGAGATAAGCATGAGAGATATTAAATTCCGTGGTAAACCTATCAACGGCACTGGCTGGGTGTATGGATACTATGTTTACCAATTTGAAATTGGCTATTATTCACAAGGTTATACGGATGTTCCTCCACGAGTACATTATATTTTTGGTGACAAAGGAGACTTTTGCGAGGTCGATCCTGCAACAATAGGGCAATTCATAGATCTTCCGAATTACGGTGTATGGGAAGGTGATATTTACGAGTTTACAAGACCGTGGTCAAACGGTGCGCTTGAACGTGGAGTTGTGAAATGTACAGAACATGCAGAATGGGCCGTAAATGCGTGGATGTTGACTGGTATATATGAGCATGGAAAACCTATCGGCAACATACACGATAACCCGGAGTTACTACAGCCCCAAGGAGGGAACTGATTTGGACGGACTCGTTATTAAGCCTAAATGGGCGGATATGATTTTATCAGGAGTCAAAACGTGGGAGATTCGCGGCAGCCGGACACATAAACGCGGCACCATCAGCATTATCAAGAGCGGAAGCGGACTTGTATATGGCACGGTGGAACTGGTTGATTGCGTACCGTTGCATGGTCCTGATGATGTGGAACTGATATTAGGCAACCAAGACAAACATCATGTAGCGCTGGGAGCTATCAAATATCTAAAGCCTTATGCATGGGTAATGCAAAATCCAGTCATTTACCCGGAGCCTATACCTTATAAGCATCCACAAGGGGCAGTGATTTGGGTTAAGTTAGGAGGCGGTAAAGGTGAGTAACTGGACATATAGCGAACACGACGGTAAGCATATCATCAACAACGAGCAAGGCGTATTGGTGGCGATGGTATGTGATGCTCAAACAGCAGAATTGATCGTTAGGCAACAAAAGGAGTTGGCAGAAGCGGTAACGCAGATAGGAGAGTTAAAGCGCCAGCTACGCAGGTCTGACAGAGAGTGGGCCAGTGCAACAAATGAGGTTGTTAGGCTTCAGGAGCAACTGGGAGAGAAGGACCGCAAAATAGCGTGGCTTACTAACGAGTTAGGGGAGTAACCACCAATACAATACTACAATAGAAAAATGGTGCATAAATCAATTTGCCAATGTTATAATTGAATTATAGAGCATAATTCAAAGGGGCGATTGATTGTGGAAGAACTTCACACCAAATTACTAAAGACATACTCGTATATGTCAAGGATTTCCAATGCGACAAAACAATTTTTCCAAAAACAACGAGTGGATAAGCTAATGGGTGAAATTATACGCCTTCGAAAAGGGCAAGGGCGTATGAAATATTTAAACTATATCAAGAGATGCGAAAAAGCTATCTCAGATGGCGAAACAATTGTAAATGCATTTGAAGTTGAAATATCTACTTGGCCCGACAGAGAGTTATACACCCTATTTCCAGCACCTAAAGCCAAAGAAGAAAACCATTTGAAAAATGAACCAGAAATCAAAGAAGAAATAAGTCGTCGCGGCGGCAAACGCAAGGGAGCAGGACGTAAGCCTATAGGCAAAAAACCAGTTGTTCGAAAGGTGTCCATAACTCTACCACAAGAAGAGTGGGACAGAATAGATGGTTTGATTGATGGAGCAAAATTCAAAAATCTAGCCCATTATTTTAGAGAGTTGGCGATTGAGGCGGAGAAATCAGATGATTAAACCAATACAATACGCTCCTGCACTCTGACGGAGCGTTGAAAGGATGATAGATATGCAGCCGTATTTTACAAACGAAAAATTGGATGAATTAAGCAAAGAGTATCGAACAATGCCGATAGATGGCGAAGGACGGGCTTATGAGCCAGAATATAACGGGATGACCGTACGTAGTGATATTACCAAGCTTGTGGAAGACGTAAAAACAGCACGTAAGCAATATTATGCAGTTGAAAATGTACTTGCGATAATCGTCCAGAATTACAGTCATGTATTGTCGTATGACATCACGCAAAGAGCTTTAGCCGTTATACAAAAGGATTAAACCAATACAGGGTGTAGTACACCCACTAAGGGAGGATATACATGAGCAAGCAAGAGTATATAAAGCTTCTGAATGAGAACATCAAAAACTTAGAAAATCTCTATAAAAACTATGTTAGCCAAGGAAATCGTGACGAGGCTATAAGAATTAGCGGGAAAATCGAGGGTGTTAAGCTAGCGAAGCTAAATGCTGAGAACTGGCTTGAGGAGGAACAACAATGACAGATAAACAACACTTAATAGATGCATATAAAATGCTTGAGTGGATGAGTGGTATAAATATTGGATTTACAGAGAAATTCGAAGAACAACTAAGGGCGAAAATTTTCGTAAAGGATTTTGATCCAGACCCACCACAGCAGCCTGATATACAGGTAGGGGAACGTAACTGGCAAGAGGATATGAATGCGGTTAATGCGTTCAAGCATGCAAGATCCTGCGTGAATATTCCAAAGTATCAGACTATGCCTAGTATAGAAACCCCTTATGAACCACTTGAATACTGGCTCCAACAATATGCAGAGCTACAACGAGAATATGAACGTTTTCAACAGGTTGCTAAGGGCTGGAACGATGATTTAACCGCCGCTGAGAAAGCATATGAAGGACTACAAGCAAATTGCGTAAGCCGTGGAGAGTATGAAGCAACATTGAAGAAACTGGACGACATGACTAAAGCATATCACGCACTCCTGCCAAACGAGGTGGATGTATGAGTCGTTACATTAAAAACAAATATCGGTCAGTGCGTAAAGAATTCCGTGAAGATATGTACGATGCTATAAAAGAAAATCCAGCACTTGGCATGCTCGTTATTAAAACGTATGTAGCCAGTAAGCACCGCGCCCATATCCACAAAATATGGGGCATGTTCTTCGATTATCCGGCTTTTGCTAAAGACTATAAAGAGAATCTCATGGGGCAGCATTTGACTGGACGTGATGAAATATTCCATTCTCTGTATTTCGCTGCACCGAAAATCCGCGATAAGTACTTGTGGCGGATACCAGAAGCTTTCGCTATGGGAGATGCCTTAGCCGCAGCGTACAAAGCTATGCGGCGGGAGAACACCCCATGATAAGAGCCTATACCTCTATATTATGCGCATTACTGTTATATGTGGGGATTGTGCAAGTAGATAGGTATATGTTGATTGAGAGGATAGAACCGAACACTTTGAGCATAGGGAGAGTAGCCCATGAGTGACGCTATACGCCCGTCTCACTACTCTTTCGGTGGCATTTAACCAATTGACTTCATGCATGCGAAAATGTCTCCTGTGGCTTACAGAGGCTTTCTAGCAGGCAACGTAATTAAATATATTTCTCGCTATGAGCATAAGAATGGATTGGAAGATTTGAAGAAGGCGAGATATTACCTAGATCGCCTCATAAAAGACTCGGAGGAAAGCAAAGATGGCAGCAAACAACGACTACACACTACTGAAAATTGACCTCGCCTATGCTGTAGAGAAGCGAGACGAGGCCGATAGATACGGTAATTATGCGGATGTCATGCACTACGAATGGCAGATAGACCGCATTAAGCAAAAGATGGATCGACTGGAGCAGAGAGGGGCTTAGTCCTCGTCTGGTACGTACTCCAGTAGCTCACCAATACCAATTTCAAAATAGGCGCAGAGTGCTTCAATAGTTGAATAGTCAATACGAATGTTAGTCCCATCGTATAGGCGACCCAAAGCCGGGGCACTCACGCCAGTTTCCTTAGCTAATTTGTTTATACTTCTAATCTTTTTACCTGCCATAAGCATCGGCAAATTACTTTTAATCATCACTTATCACCTATTCCTATCATACGTATAGTAGGCGATAAGTAAACGGTATAAACTAAAATATAACGATAACGTTACAAAATAAACGATAACGTGTTATAATGACGTCAATGAGACTTGAAGGAGTGAATAATAATGGCAGAACACACCAAGACAAAAAACATCCCTTACCGTCTCGATCCGCAGGAACACAAAAGGTTGAAATTATTCTGCGTAGAGCACGGAATACCAATGCAGCAATTTTTAGACAAGGCAGTTAATGAGTACATGAAAAAATGGTCGTGCCACTCAGGTAATCAAGACAAACAAGCGATGTAGGCGGTGATCCTATATGGCTGCTCAGCTAGAGAATGGTTACACCCTGATAGCGCATGAACTATTAGAAGCACTTTATAAAACAAGGATAAACGGATCCCAAGCAAACATAATCATGTTCATCTTTAGGTTCACATATGGATTCCATCGAAAAAGCCATGAACTAGGAAATGCATTTATTGCAGAGGGGACAGGCATCCGAAAGGATCAGGTTAAACGAGAGATTAATAAGCTTATTGATATGAAGATCGTAAAAGTGTTTGAGGAAAGTACACATGTTAAAGCGCGGGTGATTGGAATTAATACGAATACTGCAGAATGGGATTCTAACAAAAAAAGTACCCAGGGGGCTAAAAAGACCCCAGGTAACGAAATAGAACCCACTGTGGGGGCTAATCAGTCACCACCCCCAGGGGGCTATTTACCCCCCCAAGATATATATTCTTTTAAAGATAATCTTAAAGATATTACTACTGACGAAAATAATGATTTTGACAAAGTGAATAAAGAATATGGGCGTATTCATCAGTGCATGGGTTTGAAACCATCAGAATGGCCTACAGTTACTGAATTGCTGAACAAAGGAGTTCAGGTTGACCTGATTATAGAGGTGATGGAAGAGAAACATGCTAAAAAGATTGAAGAAGGCGGAAAGGTTCATTCCTTTTCCTTTTATACCAATGCCATTAAAGAGAAGCATAAAGGCAAAGGAGCAAAAAGCAGTCGCATGTCTATATTTGATGAATTAGAAAGGGAGCTGGGGTAGATGGAAAAAAGGGAAGCTATTGATATCGTAAAGAAAACAGCAGCATATTTTCCAAGTTGGAAGATTGATAAGTCGGTCGTAGATATTTGGGTGGATAAACTCCAACAATATGACTTCGAAACTGTTATGGCTAACTTGAGCGACTATCTAAGCTTGGGGAAAGACTTCGCTCCTGGCATACCTACTTTAATAAAAGCGAATGAGAGAATTGAAGCTAATAAGGAAATCGAGAGAACACGTGAGATGATCCGCAGGCAGGATGAAGAACGCAAAGATATACCGAAAGATCCGCCATGGATCAGGGAAGGTATAACCAGACAGGCTTGGATGCAGAGGTTACTGGCTGAAAAACGAGCTGAGGCTCAATGAGCTACTTCAGCTTAGAGGCAGAACAATCTGTACTTGGCTCCATTCTATTAGCTCCAGACTTAATATATGAGTCTCTACTAATGCCAGATGCATTTTATAACGAGGGACATAGGGTCATATTTGAAAACATGCTCTCATTACGAGAAGAAAATAAAAAGATAGACGTTGTGTCTATAACTTCACGTATGGGACAAGCCTTGCAGGATGTCGGCGGTATGAGCTATTTGGTTGACCTGAGCAAGTCGGTTCCATCCGTTTCAGACTTCGCTTCACATGAACGTATTGTGAAGGAAAAGTATTTAATGCGAACCGGATTGATTGCTGTCAAAGAAGTATATAGTGGCGGTCATGAAGACCCTGTAGAGTTTGCCGCAGAGCTAATGAGTATCGCTGAGAAAATCGGTGACCAGTCTCGTGATAAAGAAGGCTTTTCCCATATTAAAGATGGTCTCATGAACCACTTCGAGCTTTTAAATGACAAGAAGTACAACGGACAAGCATTAGGAGTCAGTACAGTTGGCACGGAGTTAGACAGAATAACGGGCAAATGGCAGAAGCAGACGCTTAATATCGTGGCTGCAAGACCTTCTATGGGTAAAACAGCCTTCCTCCTAAACAACGCCGTTAGAAACGGTAAGGAGGGTCTTACAGTCGCTATATTCAGCTTAGAACAGCCAGAGATGCAATTGTATGACCGGATGATAGCCGCAGAGTGCTACATAGACGGTGAGCGCATCCGAACCGGACAACTGAGAGACGACGAATGGGAGACATATACTCTTGGCTTATCAGTGCTGACAGATATGAATGTATTTATAGATGATCGTCCAGGACTGAGTATTCAAGAAATACGTGCAGCTGTCAGAAAACTAAAAAAGAGGCATCCAGATTTGATTGTATATATCGACTATCTGCAACTCATAAAAGGCGGGAAAAAGTTCAGCAGCCGCAATGAAGAGGTGGGTTACATCAGTGCCAGCCTTAAGCAGATGGCACGTGAAAATGATTGTCCGGTTATATCACTGGCTCAGCTCAGTCGTGGAGTGGAGCAGCGTCAGGATAAACGGCCAATGATGAGTGACTTGCGCGAGTCTGGAAACATCGAGCAAGACGCAGACACCATATCCTTCTTGTACCGGGACGACTATTACAACCGAGATACTGAGAAAAAAAACATTATCGAAATCATTGTCGCCAAGAACCGTGAGGGATCTGTAGGAACTGCGGAAATGATGAACCTAAAGCAATACGGTAAATTCAAGGATTTTGACTATAGACTCCAATAAGAAGGGAAGAAGATACCCCATGAATCCAATAGACCCCTATGACTACTTAGATAAGGACATTGAAGGATCGCTTCGTATTGCTAGAGCAGAATTAGAGTGGGAGAAAGCAGAGGAGGATGAGGCAGCATGATGAAAAAGCATTATCGCACAGGTGGATCTATACAGGAGCAGGCACAGCCAGTTAAAACCAGTAAGTTGCCCATGTGCACTGATGACCTCATAGAAAGCCTGTACAAGCCATTACACCCAAGGGATACCCAATACATTCTGTTTCAGGATGAACAGGGCGTAGCGCGCTCCAAGATTGCTAAGAAGCTGGGTATATCAAAAGCCAGAGTAGTCCATGAGATTATTCGTCTTCAAGAAATGACGAGAAGAGAAAGGAATAAGTACCGCAAGTATGAAGAGGATGAATCAGCATGAGGGCTAACAAGTATGGAGCCCAGCAGACAGTATTAAACGGAATAACCTTTGATAGCAAGATGGAATCACAGTATTACACGCAGCTCAATCTTATGGAACGAGCTGGCTTGATATCGGATTTAGAATTACAGCCAGAGTTTGTATTGATACCATCATTTAAAAAGCTTGGTAGGACGATCAGAGCGACGAAGTACCGAGCGGACTTTAAGTATAAGGAACACGGTAAAACCATTGTGGTAGATGTGAAAGGGGTGAAGACCAAGGACTTTAACATAAAGCGCAAACTATTTGACTCCAAGTACCCGGACATTGAACTCAAGTTGATCACTTACAAAAATGGAGGGTGGGAAGAGATATGATAGCATGTTGGATCAACCACAAAGACGGATATACCCTTATGGACGATTATGGGACGCGTGTAGGCGTGATAAAGGTAATGGATAACCGAATACTAGGCAGGAAGTTAAAAGGTCTCTACGAGCCTGCTACGTGGTTTAAAACGGATGGTCATAGATTCATAGGCAAACCACCGGATAAACAAATAGGAGCATAACATGGACTTAATAGCGGCGTTATTGATATACGCAATTGTGATGGTCGCCATACGTAAATATTTGAGATAGTCAAACATTACATGTATACGAAATGTTGTGTAATAGTGCGAAATATGTACTATAACGGCACTATATATGGTATAATCATAGTATAGAGATGAAAATAATCGGATTGAGGTGTGTAGTAGCATGACAGACCAAATTATTGAAACGCAAGAAGAACAACAGCCTACTAAATATGTGTTGGACGGAATTAACACAGGTGACGTAAATGTGGAAAGCTTTTTTGCCTCAGAGCAGGCTTTCAATGTTATTCGTTTGGCTGTAGAAGCTAAGTTTGGAACTATGAGCAATGGGTATAAAGAGCGGATTGATGAGCTCCAGAAAGAATATGAGGAGCAAATTGCAAAGCTTATTGCTGAGAATAACGAAATGTCGGACAAGCTAGCCCAAGCTAAAACGGAATTAAGCAATGCTAAGCTGGAGATTGAGGATATCTCAGCAAAACGTGATGCAGCTGCTGCTGAATTGACCAGTGCAAAAGCTGAGATTGAACGATTAAACGATCATGTGCAGGATCTGCGCACTGAAATTGCTATTGGTGCTAAAGCGGCAACACGAGTGGTTGACACAAACTTGGCAACGAACCTTGCTGAAGAGATGGAGAAGTTTAAGCAGTCGCGCCCAGCTATCTATGATGTACAGCAATCGGATAATAAGGGTTCGCAGTTTACTGCTAAACTGGCTGAAACGGATGAAACAATCACATTTACATGGCTGGAAAAAGGTAAATACCGGGAGGTGACCGCTGAAGAAGCGGATCAGTTTCGAAGAGCAGCCGAAGAACAAAAACGTGCTAATGAGGATCTGGCACAACCTGGCGGTGTGGAAAAGGCAGACGTTGTAGAACTGCCTACGCAGTTTCAAACCGAAGAAGACACAGCCAACGGAGTGGCTGAAGGGAACATGGGTGGACAAGTGGCAGCAAAGACAATTGAGGAAAGACTCACGGCGCTAGAATTAAAGGTATTTGGTAAAGGAGAGGTGGCCTAACGGCTGCCTTTTCTATCAATGCTTAAACGTGATAAAAGCGTGATGCAGCATTACAGATATCACAATCCTGGGATAGATCACCCATACGCGGTGATGATTGATTTAAAGGACGAAGAGGCTACAGGTTCATTGTTGGTGTACTTCGACTTCGACAGACGAGGTTGGAGTATCGGACGTTGGACAAAGCCGTCATTCCACTTATACGAAGAATACAAACTGCATGAAGGGTACAGAGAGGTTGCTTTTGTGCCATTAGTAGAGTTGAAGGAGGGATATTGATGGAACACAACGAAGTGACAAAGCTGTTGAAAAACTATCGTTCATATCAGTACGCGGTAAAAAACTGTGGGAAAGATGACGATACAATTAAGCTACCATTGGTTATTTCAGAGCGGAGGAAGAATCCAGATTCGTGGGATAGGACAAGATATAACCGGATTGTTAACATGATTGATGGAGCTGTAAACCACGTATTAAACGATGATCAGCGTTCTGTAATCATGCGCAAGTATCTTGAACGCAATACCATGACGTTGAGCGAGATATCGAATATCCTGCACAAAGACCGAACAACAGTAGGAAGATGGCATACGGAGGCGATCAGACGCTTGTCTATAGCTTTAGAACCATTGACCGAGGATGAAAAGGAAATTAACAACATTGATCACATGTATGACCCAAATTGGCGTTACGTAGAACCAGCATAAATGCCGCATTTTTGCACACAAATGCATCAAACAAAATGCTAAGATAGTAGTATAGGAAATATGCGATGGGCAACGGTAGCTAAATGCGCAGTCGCTGTCCACGCTGTTTCTTCAAATGATATCTGTACAGAGAGGGTAACGGGTAACCGTTGCTCTTTTTGTTTGGAGGAAAAACCTTCCTGAGTGTCGAAAGATGTTTGATGGAGGTGAGAAATATGGCAGAACCAAAATGCCCTGAATGCAAGACGGTAGGTTTGGAACATATTGTTTCCAAAGAAAGTGACGAAAAGTCACAGGGCGGTGATCCTTGGTTTGATGTAGTTCATTGTGATGAATGCGGACATGTTTATGGTGTTTTCGCTAAGATAACGCATCAACCACGTCTAAAGTTACAAATGTAATGCTTATAGTACAAGAAAAGGCACCTGCGGGTGCTTTTTTATTTCTGAAATACTTAGCAAAACAAAGGTCCGATTCCGTTGTGTGTTATAAAAAAAAAATAACCCATCACTTGGACGGGTCATTGAGTGTATTTATAATTTGATCGACTTTTTCTTTAATGTCGGGGTGATTGGCTGCATATTCCGTAAATGCTTCTTGTAATAGTGTGCGTTGATCCTTTTCGGTTACGAATGACCAGGTACGCAACAAGGTAACGAATTCTTCCGGGAATCGGAAAGACAAAGCTGCATTTGCCAAGGTGATTACCTCCTATTCTTGATAGCTTGAGTCAAAGCAACCAACGATAAAACTAAGCCAGCCAACGAAATGACGAGAGTAACAGTTTCCATGCTGGTGCCTCCTTTATTTCTGATTTTTTTGTAAATTATAATTTACAACGAAGTATACAGAGGGTAAAATAAGCATAAGATTAATAGGGACAAGGAAGGGGATTTCTCCCCGACCTCGTTGGTGTTTTGAGCCTCTTACGGTGATGACGTAAGGGGGCTTTTACTTTACCCGGCGGTTATTCTTCTTAGCAGTTTGGAAATTAAGCCAAGCCGCTGCGAGGTTAACCAAGCCAGTAAGTAGAAGTACAATTGCTGTCCCCATAATCTTAATTTCTCCTTTCCGGAGTGCTTACCGCACCCTCTGAATATATAATAACACGAATGTGTATTGCTGTCAATACGTTTAGTGGAGTCGCAGGAAAAAATATCTGTGGCTTTTTTGTGTTTTACCGAAGGTCATCGAGACGACCGAACAGCCTAGCGAAGCGGCAGCCGTATAGAGGGTTTACATATAAGGAGGGATATACAACGAATGAAAATAAAAATACCTATGGATGAAGTAGTAAACGAAATTATGAAGAGGCATCCAGGATTGATTGTCACCGATGCTTATATTGATGATGATGATGAATATGTCTTTGTAATTGAAGTGAAGGAGGAGGGATAAGCGATGAAACTACATCCAGACGGAATTATAGAAGGTTCACCACAGGAGATACTAGAGTATAAAAGATTGGTGAAACCAAAGGGAGAACGGGAATACCCAGAACTAAAAGGTATACAGTCGCCACTAATGCCCAATCCTTTGCATCCAGCGATAACGTGTGATTCTACAAAAGAAGGAATTTATGTGAGCAAACAACCATCACAAGCCAAGTTTTAAATAAGCATCCCGTAATCTAAACCCGAAACACCGAGGGGTGACGGTAAAGTAAGGTACACGGGAGAGAGGAGGCAGACACATGGCAGAAGATAACACATTGGGCAGACCACTAAAATTCCAGTCGGTTGAAGAGTTGCAAATAAAGATAGACGACTATTTTGAGTCATGCCACAACGATGCTGGCGATCTTATTAGACCTTATACCATAACTGGATTGGCTCTAGCGTTGGACACAAGCCGTAAAGTCCTGTTGGATTATGAAAAACGCGATGATGATTATAGTTACACGATAAAAAAAGCCAAGTTAAAAATCGAAAATTTCGCCGAGGAATCGCTATTCACATCAAAGCAAACTGCTGGGGTGATATTCAACCTCAAAAACAATTATGGTTGGGTTGATAAGCAAGAATCTAAAGTAGACGCGAATGTAAATGGAGAAATGGGTATTACAGTTGTGTTTGACCCGGGTATGTCGCCATGACAACGCTCAGGATACCTTATAAGCCTCAACCAAGACAGCAGAAGTATCACCAAGCCACAGGCGTGGACGAATTGTTATATGGCGGTGCAGCAGGTGGGGGTAAGTCAGAAGCTACGATATGGGACGCACTCAAGTATGCATTGGAGTATCCGGGTAGCAGACAAATTATCTTTAGACGTACATTCCCTGACTTGCAGCGGTCAATTATCATGCGTACATTACAGGTTTATCCCAAAGAGCTATGTAAGTACAACCAAGCAAAACATGAATGGATATTCCTTAATGGTTCAATTGTTGAGCTTGCTCACTGGGACAATGACAGCGACTTTATGAAATACCAAGGTGCTGAGTACGATCAGATACGTTGGGAAGAGTTAACGCAGTTTGAAGAACGATGGTACACATACATGCTTTCACGTCTACGGGGTAGTAAGCCATATCCACGCAGTGTGAAAAGCACAACCAACCCAGGGGGCATAGGTCACTCGTGGGTTAAGCGTCGTTTCATTGATATTGGCGTGCCCGAAGTGATACATGAAATGCCGGAGCTTGACGACAACGGTAATCCACTACATTGGCCGGAGGGAATGGCTAACGCTGGAGAGCCTATAATTCGTAAGCGAATATTCATTCCGGCGAATGTATTTGATAACAAAGCGTTGGTAGACAATGACCCCGGTTATGTGGCTCGGTTGATGTCTCTACCGGACAATGAACGGAAACAGTTGCTTGAGGGTGACTGGGACACATTCGCAGGGCAATACTTTGGTGAGTTTAGCCGGGCTATACACGTTGTAGAACCGTTTGATATACCTACCTATTGGAAGAAGTTCAGAGCAATGGATGAAGGTTACAACGACCCATTTGTATGTCTATGGATAGCACTAGATCCCAAGGGTACGGCATACCTTTACCGCGAGTTTGTAAAGAGTAAGCTGCTGACTAGTGAACAGGTGGAAATGGTGAGGCTGAACAGCCCTATTACAGAACATTATGAATACTCGGTAGCTGATACATCCTTTTGGAATAAATCCAAGATGGAGGATGTGACGCCAGCCGAGATATTTGCGCGTTTCCAAGTACCTTTAATCCAAGCTAAGAAAGAGCGTGTAAACGGCTGGAAGCGAGTGAGGGAATGGCTACATGTAAAGGATGTACTGGATCATGTGACAGGTAAGATGTACAAGGATGCTGACCTAAAGATATTTAACACTTGTCTTCATGCGATTGAGTCTATACCAGCTATGGTACACGATGACAGACATGTGGAAGATGCAGCAGCCCATCCACTTGACCACGTGCCTGATGCATTGCGTTACTGGTGCATGAGTAGACCGCAGAATGATGTACAGGAAAAGCCATGGTCAGCAGTACCAGACGGAAGCTATAAGGTGAGATTTGATGAAGACGATGACGATGAACATAACCTATTCGGCGGAAATGAAACATTCTGGTGAGGTGAGACAATGACAGACATACAGTTTATAGCTGGTGTATTTGCTGTAGGCACAATAGGCGCGGGCATATCTGCGGCGCTTGTATACCGCATTACGATGATTCAGCAGCAGACTATACAGGACTTGACCAATAAGTTGATGGCTAAGGACTATGGGGAATATAAGGCGTATCAGCAGCCTGTAAACGAGGAATCAGCGAAGCCCAAACGCAAACGGATGAGCTATTGGGATGATGGAGACGAAACAGAAGAAGAGGTACAGTGAGTCGCGATAAGCGGCTTTTTATTTTGCTTGAAAGGGGTGATTGAATGGCATCGGTGTTAGAGAAAGCAAAAGATAAATTAGCTGGTATATTCGGCACAGACGAAAGTAAAAAGCAATCCAATGAGCCGATTAACACGCCGCAACAGCAGAAGTTAGTTGCTATGGTGCAACGTGACTTTGAAGAGTTTAAATCCACTAGGCAAAGCATTGAGAAGCACTGGCAGCAGGAACAACGCTTTTATATGGGCGACCATTGGAAGGGATTGCGTCCAGAGTCTGCCTTAAGGCCAAACAGCAAGGATAATATTATCGGTTCCCAAGTGGAGTCGATTGTAGGCAAACTCACTGGCTGGTCGCCTTACCCTGATTTCGAAGCGCAGGAGGAAGGGGATGAGCAAAAGGCTGCTGACCTGAATGATTATATGCCTTATGAGCTGCGACAGATTAAATTCCAACAGAAGTACATCCGTGCTGTACGCCGTATGGTCATTCATGGTCCGCTGATATTTAAAACGGTATACGACCCAACTGTTGAGGGTGGACGTGGCATGAATCGGTGGACAGGTCAGAATGACATTATACCTGTTGACCTGGGCACGTTCTTTCCAGATCCACGGGTCAAGGACTTCATCAACCTACAGGACATGGGCGCCATTATCGTCAAGTCTCGTAAGACACTGGAGTATTTCAAAGAGCGTTGGCAAGGACAAGGCAAAAAGGTTACTTCTGACGATGATACAGACGACATTGAAATCTTCAATCATGAGTCAACGAATAGCGAGGGATTTAACCGGGATTATGGCGCATCATACGGTACAGGCTTGGAGAAGTCCGGCACAGCTGGATTAATTGAGTATTGGTATCGCGGACTGCCTAAGATGATTAGTAGTGACGATAAGGAGATATTCAACGAACAAGCGGAAACAAAGCTCATGGAAGGTAAAGACCCATCTGAATCACTGGCTAAGGCTAACGGTGATATGGAGGGTATACACTGCATTTATATAAGCGCAGATGGCGTGTTCTTGGAACATAAAGCCTATGTGTATGACCACGGTAAATATCCTTTTACAGCTCGCACACTGTATCCAGATGAACGTAATGTGTGGGGCAAAGGCTTTGTAAGGGATATGATCAGTCCTCAAATCATGCTTAACAAATTCGCTGAGATAGCTGTAGAGACTATGGCTAAACAAGGAAACGGCGGCATGATGTACGAAGAAGGCGCTATTACCTCAAAACAGGTCAACACGTGGAAAGAGATGCGTTCACAACCTGGGGCAATGCTTCCTGTGGCAACTGGTGGTATTGCTAGGGTTAAGGAATTAGAAGGAATAAACGTTCCATCCACTGTCTTTAACATGCTGGAATACTACAAGGAAATGCTTCAGAAGTTGCCGGGACAGTTTGACAGCGCGAACGGTCAGGCAAGCAGCAACGTGACCAGCGGTGAGCAAGCTAAGTCACTTATGGCAGCAGCAAGCACACGGCTGAACACGGTGACTGACACGATAGAGGAAGCCTTGCAAGATGTGTTTGAACAGTACATTGAGTTAATGGCACAATTCTACACAACGGAGCGTGTAGCGCGTGTCACTGGGCGTTCAGTGAGTGTAAGCAGGGAATCTCTTGTATCTCAGGTACCTTCACAGTATGACACAGGTAACACCGCTATTGATCCGACTACGGGTGAGGAAGTGCCTGATATTAAAGATGTAGCAGAAGAATATGTACCAACATTTGATATCTTGGTCAACATAAGCTCAGATAAGCCGCATGACCGCGAATACTGGATACAGATGGCTTTCAACATGATGCAGATGATGGACCCAGTAACACAGATGCCTATGATCGACGGCGAGGCTGTCCGATATACCATCCAAAATGGACGTATGGAGCCTATGGACGTTATCAAGCGTAGGGTTCAGGAAGAGTCAGGCTTACAACAACAAATCCAGCAGATGCAAGAACAGTTTGGTCAGTTACAGCAGCAGAACCAGCAAATGCAACAACAGCTTGGTGAGTTGACTGGACAAAAGCAGATACAGGAGCAACAGGACAGGGAGTTCAATCAGCAGGTACAGCAACAGAAACTGGACATTGAAGCCAGTAAAGTAGCTGGCGGGCTGATGAATCAGATGGGTGGTGGTGTGTAATGGAAGAAATGTTACGAGAAATGAAAAAGTTCGAGGGAAAAACAGTACTTAAAACGGATATGTAGGATTGGGGAACTATTATCATCACTTTCGCAGATGGTGAAGTACTAAAAATTGAATGGGAAGATGGAGGATTGTTTGTAAACGGGATTTAACTTGAAATCAAACGAATAATGCAGGCCGTTCCCAGTCGTGGGGCGGCCTTTTATATTGCTTATCTCTGCCCCAGCCATAGGGCTTAACCGATAGGAGGCAACACAAATGGAAGATGAAGTATTCGAACAACCCACCAGCCATAGTGAGGATGTTCAAACTACAGAAACACCAGATACACCGGGCGTCGATATCAACGCAGCTTTGAAGGAATTCGGCATCATCAATGATGAACCAATGGGCGAAGAACAAGACGTGCTGGAGCAAGACGAAGAACTTGAGCCAGAGGACGAGCCGCCAGCCATAGCGGACGAACCCAAGAAGCTCAAAGTAAAGTTCAACAAGCAAGAAGTTGAGATTGATGAAAACCAGATCCCTGAGTATGTACAGAAGGGTTTGGCACTGGAAAAGGAGCGCGAGCGTCGATCTGAAACGGAGAAAGCCCTAGAGCGATCAGCCAAAATCGCCGGGTTCAACTCGACAGACGAATACCTTGCAAACTTGGACAAAATCGAGCAGCAAGCCGTGCAAAAACGGCAGGATGATTTTGATTACCTTAAGCAACAGCTTCGTGAAGAAGTGGAGAACGCTGGGCTTGATCCTGACTATGTTGAAAGGTACTTGGATGCGCATCCTTTGCTACAGCAGGCTAAGGAAGTGATGGAGCGTGAATCCAAAGCACAAGAGCTACAGAAACAGGAAGCACAGCAACAACAGCTACTCAAAGGTTGGGAAGAGCTGTTTAATCAGCATCCTGAGTTGGTCGAAAATGCGCCAGCCGAAGGGGAACGACCAGACTGGCTGACATCGGAAATGGACGCACTCATTGAGCAGGGATACAAGCCTATTCATGCGTTTGAACTTACCAACCGGGACAAGATCATTGCCAATGAGCGAAAGCGAACTGAACAGAATGTAATCAAGCAACAGCGCCTGAATAAGCGCGCTCAGGTGGAGAAACAAGCAGCGTTAGAAACAGAACCAGAAGTGCCAAAAGAGTTGGCGGACGGTTTCGCATTATTCGGGTTAAACCCAGCATTAGCTAAAAAATACGTTAAAAAGTGAGGTAAAAACATATGGGATTCAGATGGGTTTTTAATGATTATGGAGCGCCTGAAAGTCGTATTGCTCATATTCTTGCAACAAATAGCGAGGCGTTTGCAAGAGGTGAAGCGGTCTCTCTTGTAAATGGTAGATGGAGCAAAACAGCAAACGGAGCAGCTATCGGAGGGTTCGCTAATCAAACTATTACTGCTGGCACTGACAAAAAACTAGAAGTAACTTTGGCGCGTGAAGGAGATAACTTCGAAGCTTCTTATACGGGTACACCAGATGCAGCTTTCTTGGTAGGCGCCAATACAGTGGATGTATCTGCTGATGGTCTGTCCGTATTGTCGTCAGATGTAACTGGCGGTGCGCTGGTTGTAATGGATATAAACACAAATAAAGCTACTTGCCGGGTTAAAGTAAAAAACCGTCAACTTTCATAAGGGGGATAAACAAATATGGTACAAAGTATTTTGCAATGGGATAGTAAGACATTGGAGCCGATTTTCCGGGAACTGTATACCCAAGAAGTAAAAGGGATGAAAGATTATATTCCTGATATGTTTGATGTTCAAGCATCTACAAAAGAAACAGAAAGCATTGAAATGATTGGTGGAGAAGGCTTGATGGAAGAATGGTCTCACTCCAACAAACGAGTATTCTACTCTGATGTGAATGAACTATGGCAAAAGTATTTCACTCACTCTAAATATTCTGACGGTCGTGAGATTGACCGTGACCTCGTTGATTTTGTAAAACTGACAGCTATTAAAGACCGTATTCGTTCATTGGCTGGATCTGTTTACTACACTCGTCAAAACATGGCTGCACAGTGGTTTGTAAATGGGGATAAAACAACAAATGCAATTGACTTCCGTGGTCGCACATATAACGCTGCTCTGCCAGATGGAAAGGCTTTGTTTGCGACAGATCATCCTTTGGCGCCCGGAGACACAGGACCAGGGCAATCTAACAAGGGTACTGATGCTCTGACGATTGATTCATTCGATGACACTGTAGTAGCTATGCAGGAATGGACAAATGACCGTGGAAACTTGTTGCCTATCATGCCTGACACACTAATCGTCGCACCTTATAACAAACGTGCAGCATTGCAAATTGCAGGTATTAGCGGCAAGGGCGAGGGATATGAACCAGGTTCTGCAGACCACAACATCAATATCTATGAAGGCGACATCAAGGTAATCGTTAATCCATTCTTTAGTAAAGGTAATCGTAAGGCGTGGGTTGCAGCTGATAGCCGTCGCATGAAACGAGCAATGAAGTGGTTCAATCACCGTCTCCCAGAAGAAGGAACAATGGAAGACTTCGATACAGAAATTAAAAAGTTTAAGGTTATCATGAGCTGTGTCCACGGTTGCATTGACTGGACTTGGGGTTATGGTCACTTCCCAGTATAAGGAGGGTTTAAATTGCCAACACATTTTGACGCGCTTGAAACTAACAGCCTGACAGTAGCAGGACAACCCGTAGGAGGTTCGAATGTTATTGCAACGACAGTAACGTTTGATCCTCCTTCCTTGGCCACGATGACTGGAGCTGTGTCGAGTGCCATTACCGTCACTGGCGCCGTCCTTGGCAGACGTGTAGAGGTATTCCCTCCATACGATCTGCAAGGCGTGCAGGTACAAGCTTATGTATCTGCTGCTAATGCCATTAAATTTTCCTTGTTCAACCCAACTGGAGCGACAGTAGACCTCGCATCTGGTTCGTGGAAAGTAAAGGTGGTGGCACCGTGAGAAAAGATGTTGAATGGACCGTGAGCGGAGGCGGCAAGGGTGCAACACCCAAGCACAAGTATGTTCCTCGCCTGAAGGTATCCGACGACTTCAACGACTCACAAAAGCAAATGGTTGAAACATATAATTCCATGCGTGACTGGATTGATAAGAACGGTGGAATGGAAACCAAGAAGGGGAGCTAAAAGCTCCCTTTTTTGCGTATAGGAGGTACTTGTAATGTCGTACAGGATGGAGATTGACGCTTTAAATGCTCTTATTAAGGAGCAGCAACGAACGAATGAACTGCTTGAAATCATAGTTAAGCAAAGAGGTGAAGAGTATGAAGATGTCAAGCCGATTAGACCCACTACCCGTAAAACAGGCAAGTGATTATGTGGCTGTCACACCAAGCGATACAGCGGATTTGCCTGATGGTAAATGTGTTGGTGTGTACTGTGGTGTAGGTGGCGATGTGGCTGTTATAAGCCCGTCAGGTAATGCAGTAACAATTAAGGCTGTACCAGCAGGAGTACCGTTATTCTTGCCTGCTAAACGAATCAAAGCGACTGGGACGACAGCAACCAATATATTAGCGCTGTACTAAGAGAGGTGCCACTATGCGCGTACAGGATGTAGTAGAGGAAATAGTCGAGAAGCTACCGGAGAACAAAACCCCAGTCGTGTCTATCTTGCGTAAGCTGACCAATGTAAGAGATATGTTGTTGCGTACACCAACCGCAGCACAACAGCAATCAGAGGTGATTGAGGAAGCCATAGACACCGTTGTGGGCGAGGGCTTATATGATCTGCCATGTCCGCCGGGAAACGTCACAGACGTCGATATACGGCGTGCAATCTATGACAATAGCGAAGGTCATGACGATAGTCGGGATTGGCACAGGATACCGCTCAGGCAGTTTAACGAGCGTATGAAACATACCTATTACTACTTTGTAGCTGGTCAGATTGGTATATTTCCGCCGCCTAAGTATGCCAAAGCCTATGGAATTAAAATATTCTATACGCCTGTATACCCGGAAATCACGGTGGCTGATATGCAATCAACAACAGGTTTTGACCCGGATTGGGACATGTTGCTGGTTTACGGTGTGTTGCGCGATATTATGCCGGAGAACAACAACTTTGATGTGCGTTATCAGCAGCTATTGGCTGACTACCGTACGGCTACGAGTGGATATGAGCGGTATGTAATAGAGGAGAGGTGGTAATATGGCCAATAATCCTTATCCTTGGAAACACAACACGAGTGAAAATACAGCGGCAGAACTGGACCCGAGGTATGAAACACCGTTAGGAGCTCAGGAGAAAGCAGACAAAGCCGAGCAGGAGTCCAAAGCATACACTGACGCACTGGATGACCGTTTTAAGGCTCATGCCGCTGATCAGATAGTCCATGTCACTCAGACAGACCATAACAAGCTAGATGGTATTGAGTGGGGCGCAGAGGTCAACCAGAACGCCTACACGGTCGTTAATGGTATCCCAGCAAACGCTAAAATGACTGAGCTTAAAATTCTACAGGGCATCGGTATACGGGTCACTCAAGATCCGGACGACAGAGCAATCACCATAACGGCAACTGGGCCAGTAGATATTGACCCTATCCCATTAAGCAAAGTATATGACGCTGGCAACTCTGCTTACTTGAATGCCGGCACAGCAGCAGGCAATGTCCCAGTATTGGACGAAAACGGTAAGCTTGACGCTGTAGTTGTGCCAGCCATTGCAGTCACTGATACATTTTTGGTAGCTACTCAGGCTGATATGTTGGCACTGGTAGCCCAAACAGGCGACGTTGCTGTACGCACTGACTTGAGTAAGTCTTACATCCTCAAGGGCACGGACCCAACGGCATTAGCCAACTGGCAGGAGTTGCTTACTCCTATGTCACCTGTTCAGAGTGTTGCCGGAAAAACTGGCGTTGTGACGCTAACCAAAGCAGATGTGGGCTTGAGCAATGTAACCAATGAGAGCAAGGCGACCATGCTTACCAGTCCAGCGCTCACAGGCACGCCTACAGCTCCTACAGCCGCGGCAGCAACCAACAATACTCAGGTAGCTACTACGGGATATGTTAAACAGCAAGGCTATCTAACGTGGGCAGATTTTCCTTTTACTTATCTGCGCAGTGGGTTGCTAACCTTGCCAGCAAGCCCCACGGTACTGGATGTACCAATTACCTCAGTAGTAGAAGATAGCTACAGCATGCGTAGCGGTAACACCGTAGTAATCCCGTTAGATGGTTGGTATAGCATCAACATACTTGCTACTGTGCAGGACCTGCCAGCAACCAACCGACTGGACGTGACTATCAACCAAAACGGCACGATGCTGACAAGTCGCCAAGTAGTTGGATTTGGAGCCAGCGCGGTCACATTTTTAGGATTCGAAGAGCAACGTTACCTGGCTGCAACCGATGTAATTACGTTTAAGGCATCGCAATCAGGTGCAGGCACATACAGCTTGTACAACGTGCATATAAGACTTACACGGCTAGGACGTAGGCCGTAAAGGGGTGAATGATATTGGTGCTACCATGGCGTCCTAACACAACACAAGATATTGGCTCACAGGTTCCGCCGCGCTACGAAACCCCTTTGGGTGCGCAGGAAAAGGCTGATAAGGCTGAGGAAAACGCAAAGAAGTACGCTGACGACAACTTTGCGAAGAACGCATTTAAAACGATCGAGGTGCCCGGTAAGCTTCCGGTAGTGGCTGATGATAAGGAAGACACATTAACCTTGGAGGCTCGCACAGGCATAGCGATCACCACTAACCCAGATGAAGACAAATTAATCTTTACAGCCACTGGAGACGCAATCCCCGGCTTGCATGGATCTTCCCATTTAAGCGATGGAGCCGACCCTATACCGAATTCAACGCTGACTGTGAGCGGTCTGATGAGTCCGCAACAGGTGGCAGACTTAAATGATTGGGTCACAAACAAAAATACCTTTGTCAAAAAGGGAACGTACTCACTCAATGTCAAAGACTTCGGGGCTGTAGGTGATGGGGTAACCAACGACACTGCAGCAATCCAGGCAGCTATTGATGCTCTCAAATTGGTCGGTGGATATATATTTTTCCCAGCAGGCAAGTATTACGCTGGCGAACTCAAGCTATACAACGGCATATCTTTGATGGGAGTCAATCAAACTTGGGACTACGAATATGACCTAGGACCATCACGAATCATTGCTAAGATTGGCGACGAATTTATGTTTAGGGCTAACGGTGCCAGTCACGTCGGGATACACAATATTACTTTGGTTGGGCAAAATCGGGTTACCAATGGTATAGACGGATCGGTAAGACTGCTCCAGGTAACCAATTGCCAGTGGGCAGGATTTAACACAGCAATAGGCTTTGACCTTGGTGGTACACAGGGGCAGCAGTGGCAGATCAATAGTAACGCTATCTTTAACGCCAATGTTGGTATTAACCTGCTCTACGATTCCAAAGTGTTTGATAATTTCATTTACACTTGCAAGATAGGCATGGTATATAACGGGTCAGCGTGCAACATCGTTAACAATAAAATCGAGTATAACGACATGCACATATCACTGACTGGTACACAACGTTCGACGTTTGTTGGAAACGTCTTTGACCGGGGTGAAAATGAAGGAATCTACATCAACAACGCAAGGGATTTAGCCTTTGTCGGAAACGTTATGATGGCATCAGGTTACTCAAACGCTAACGACTGGCAACAGACGCACTTACGAATGATAAATTGTGAAGATATAGTATTCAGCGGCAACGTGTTTACAATGGATTACTGGGAAGGGAATGCGAAGCCTACGCACCTTGTGACGGGCTCAGGCAGTAAAAATATAAACTTTACTGGGTGTAACCTGGATAAGGCTTCTTTTGGTTCTCTAGTTTCTGGTGCATCAGATATTTCGCTTGTAAATAACCTGGGGACGTATAAACGACAGAAGACTACGCTTACGTATGGTAAAGAGTACACCTTTGATTTCTGGACAGACTCGCTAATTGACAATAGCAAGAAGACACACACCTTCACGATTACTATGAAGGACACGAGCACTGACATTATTTCCGTCAGTCGTGTATTTTTGGTAGTTATCAGGGACTTTGCTGATGCTCATTTTCAGCAGGGTAATATTACCGATGTGATTGGCACATCCAACATCGGACCAGCAGCCAAGCTCAACATATCCCGCTGGGGTGTGAGTAGCGAAGGCGCTAAGATATCCCTTACTTTAATCAACGTGGTATCCTCTAATAATGCATTCGAGGTTACTGTCGAAGTCACAAAGTCATAGGTGATGATATGAACATTAACGACATCATAAAAGAAGCTGATTTACTTGTACCTAATGCAGTCGACACAGCAGATAAGTTGATCTGGCTTAACGCAATTAACCAGGACTTTTTCAATGTGGTGAAGATACCTGCATTCGATTCGTTCGTTTCGGTTCTCGATCAAAGCCAGTACACTTTATCCGCTAATGTGCGATTTAAAAATATAGATTACGTGATGTGTGGCGTGGTCAAATATAATGAGCTATCGCCAGACGCACCTAATCCACTCC
Source organism: Paenibacillus jamilae (assembly GCF_050482105.1). GTDB lineage: Bacteria > Bacillota > Bacilli > Paenibacillales > Paenibacillaceae > Paenibacillus > Paenibacillus jamilae_B. Next base: position 48,661 of record NZ_JBCNHI010000004.1, read on the forward strand.
AAAACACGTTTAGATTCGACGATACAACAAAGGTATTAACTCTATCACCGCCGCCGTATACAGCCGATTTAGGAGGTCTGGTGAGGTACAACAGGATTGGCACCACAACCTATACAAGCAGCAATTTAACCATAGAGCCGGATGCTCCAGCTGAGTACCATTGGACGTATATCCCGGCTCTTGCTGCATACATCGCCCATAGTATGGATGATGAGGTTAAAGCAGCCAACTATGAGAATCAATATAAAAATGCTTGGAACGTGGCGGCACAGAATTATCAAAGGGCGGTGGTATCGTGAATGTGATTCGGTACCCACAAGCCAACTACCAGCCGTTACCCGGCATACAACAAGCTATTACGGTCCGTGAATGGAAAGGGTTGAGTAGTTTTGACCCTTTATCCATCCAGGACAATCTGTTTACCAGCATCAGCAACTTTGTATTGGACGAATACCCGGTTATAGCAGCTAGGCGCGGTTACAGCGTGCTAGGAAGTGCAATAAGTACGTCAGTGCTTGGGTTAGGCGTGTGGAAGAATCAGCAGCTACATGCGGTATTTGGTGATGGTACATGGCGAGTATTTAACAATAATACTTGGCAGACGCTGGCATCAGGACTGGATACCTCGGCACGTTGGTCATTCACCAACTTCCAGGGCAACTGGAGTGACATCCATTTAGTAGGCGCCAACGGAGTCGACCCAATCAAGCATTATGACGGCACTACGGTAGCTGATTTAACTGGAGCACCAGCCAAAGGTAACTATATTACCACCTATCAAAACAGGCTATGGTGCGCTGTAGGCAAGGAAATAAAGTCCTGTGCTCTGGACCAGCCAGAAAAGTGGGAGCTATACAACGGTGACGACGAGGATAGCTACGGCAAAGAGATGGAATCTATGGCTGGCGAAACCGTGAATATGCTGTCTGGTAGCTTAACCAAGCTTACGATAGGCATGCCTAACAGCCTACACGAGATGTACGGCGGCGTTCCATCGGACTTTACCACTAAGATGGTGGCCGACCGTATCGGTATACGCAACAATCAAAGCGTAATCACCCAGGACGGTGTTATCTACTTCGCTAACCTTAACGGTGTCTATCAATACACTGGTGGGGTCTTGCCTGATAAATCGTTTAGCGAGGTCGTCAAGGGCTTTATAAATGGCGTATCATCTACAAGTTGCGCCGGGACAGATGGTAAGACATTATTCTTTTCCACTCACCAAAACGACATATTAAATTATGATCCACGCATTCAAGCTTGGACGATGTTTAACGATATCGACCCACTGTGCTTTGCTTCAATGGGTGAGAACCTTTACGTGGGTGATAGCAAGGGTAGAGTGCTACAGCTATTTGGAGCCGCTAAGGATGGCACACAGGACGTTAAATGGTCACTTGTTACTAAGCCGTTTAACAATAGCTCAATTGCTCAAAAGCTACGGATGTACAAGCTATGGGCTGTGGTAGATTTGCTGTCTACTAGCAACCTTAAGATATACCTGTCACCATCTATCAACGGCAACGATTGGGTACAGGTTGGTGAGATTACACCAGCCGCAGACCTTATTAAGCATCGGGTGATCATACCTACTGCTAAGATAGCTAACGAAAATTATATTCGGATTAAATTCGAGGGTACAGGTTATTTCAAACTGCATGAGCTCACACGACAACAACGTGAGATGCCACTATATTAGGTTTTTCTATCCTCGCAAATTGCGAGAATTAACTCATATCTTTCCCGTCGTTTGTTGCAATTTGCAACATTCAATTCATATCTCATTTGTTGCCATTGGCAACAATTAAACCAAGGAGGGTTTTACACATGGCAATGTTCCAAGCTCCATTACTAACCGCACAAACGAGTCATGAACAATTGTTGGATGAGTTCGCAAAAGTAGTTAAGGAATTAGAGTTTATCGTCAACGGGGCAATCGACTCTAGGAATGTTAGGGAGATTGGCGGATACAACGTAAACAAAACTGAGCTGCAATCCAGAGACGGCGCCGTAGGCTTGAGCAGCGCACGAACGGATGAGGATGACCTACGTATTTGGGCAGGCGACCCGGACCGTGCTAAGGCGGCTTTTAAGGTGTTTGAAAGTGGCTTGGTTACACTAACTAAGTTCCTTTTGAGTAGTACTGATGGGGCTTATCCTAAAATTGAAATGGGGTCAGAGGGGAACTTAATTGCGGCTTTTTCTAGCGCTGATCATTACATTGCTATTGACCCAAACTATGCTGGTACTCCTGCTTTGAAATGGGTATTTAATGGTACCCCAAGAGGGGGATTAAATGATGTATCCGGTATAATGGAGCTGTTTGGAGTCGGTGGTTTAGTTATAAACGTGACTGGAGGAGACTTAGATATGGCAGTCTCTGAAAAAATAAATTTTGAAAACTGGAATAGATTATATAACAGGAGCACCAGCAGAACACTTCAACAAGATTTATCAGAAATTTTTGATAGACTTGAAGCATTAGAAGGTTCATAATCCTAAAGCGATGTGTTATATTGGTGAAAAATGGAACTAAGGAGACACATCATGAAGAAAATTGTAGCTGGGTTTTTAGCAGGAGCACTCTTTACAATTGGGGCTGGAGCATTTGCGGACGAGATAGAAAGTTTGGTAGGAAAAAAAGTTCAGAGTGAAACGTCAGTTTCGGTTAACGGAAAAGAACTTGATAAGGCAATTGTAGTAGAAGGAAAGAGTTACGCTCCAGTGAGATCTATTGGCGAAGCGGCTGGATATACAGTAACAGTTGATGGCAAAAATGTAGTTCTGAAAGATGGAACTAAAAAGGATGGTGCTAAATTGAACACCGCAGAAGTCAAAGAAAAATACAGACTAGAGAAAATTGAAGGTTATAAAAGTGCACTTGTAGAAAACAGCAAGAAAGTTCAAGAATTAAAAGATTTCCTTACTGATAAAAAAGAAAAAGCAGCAAGTGCTACCACTGATAAACAGAAAGCTGATTTTGCAGAAATCATAAGTAGATATGAGCAGCAACTTGCTGATTATGAAAATACCGTTAAGGATATTGAAGCCAACTTGGCAAAGCTTCAAAATGTTGAAGAACCACAGCAATAATGTAAATCGTACGACGTCGTACGGTTTGGAAAAGCGCAGACGTCTGCGTATTTATCACTCAATCCAAAATTGGATTCAGTGAAAATTCAAAATTGAATTCTCAAAAAATAACAAAAAGGACTCCCTAAGTTTTAGGAGTCCTTTTGATTTTTTCAGCTATTATTCTAGGTCATCGGCAAGTAAAAAGCCGTATGGATCATTTTCCTTAATTTCAGAAATAGTAGATTCTTTAACGAGTGGTATTTCATTCAAGATACCTAGTAATGTTTTTCTTGCAGATTCTTGTTGCTTTTCCCAAAGTGGAATGGCTTGTCTTAAACTGTCTATTTTCAACTTAACAGATTCAGGATTGTTAGGGTCAAAATCTTTTGAAGTAATAAGACCCGAATGAGGATCAAATTGCAAAAATTGTAGATCCTGCCTCAAAAAAAATAAGCTTGAAGAAGCTCTATCAAATTTGTCTCGGATAATTGTAGCGTTATAGGTGAAATCAGTTATACCTAACAAGAAGTCTATGCTCTGTTCTAAGATTGCAGGAATCTTAGCAAGCGTTTCTAGGTTAGGTTCACCCTTATCTCTTTCAAATCTACCATAATAGGACTGCGAGAGACCCAACTTATCAGCCATTTCTTGTTGGCTAAATCCCTTTGATTCTCTTAGCCATTTTAGGCGCGCAGAAAAAACTTCCAAAATAAATACCTCCAAGCATTGACATTAGACTATATACGACTTATATTTAGATTGTAACAACATTATTTTAGACCATTAAGTACTAAAAGGGGGTGAGGAAATGAGAAAACCAATTAACAAGTTAGCATACTACAGATTAACCAACATCATGTCTCAAGAAGATGTTGCCAAGGAATTAGGGATATCTCAAGCATACTATGGGCGTCTAGAGAGAAATCCAGAGAACATTAATGTAGGTATGGCAAAGAAGCTCAAAGTGATCTTTAAAGTTAACTCTTTAGATGAACTATTTTCCGAAGCTGTTTAATCCTTATAAGTCTAATACTAATCCATATCGGGATTAAAAGACAAGAAGGAAAGAACAAGAGATAAACAATGTAGGCATCTTAGTCAATAAATGAATAAAATTATATAGTAGGTTTTCTATTAGGCTGATCGTTAAAATTAAGAATCGAATTTATTGGATCGCCTTGTATACTGTTTTAAGTATCACCAAAAAGGAGGAATAATATGAATATTCGTATTGAGAACTGGATGGGGCACGAGATTCGTTTTGTAGAGAAGACACTAGGTGATTGGTGGGCAGTAGCGGCAGATGTAACAAAGGCTCTGTTGTTATCTAACACAACTAAAGCATTGATTCGAGTTGATCAAGAAGATAAAGCCCTAACTTTAATTCAGGGCTTAAATCGAGGAAACGAACCAGTCAATATTGTCAATGAATTTGGTATTTATAGTTTAGTGATGACAAGTCGTAAACCTGAAGCCAAAGAATTCAAACGTTGGGTATTCAGTATTCTTAAACAACTTCGCCAGTCTACTGGACTTGAGGGATTTCAAGTCTTCCGTATGTTAGATAAAGATCATCAAAAAGAGGCAATGAGTAAACTTTGTAGTGGTCTTAGACAACCAGTAAGAGTAAACTTCATTAAAGCTAATACCATTGCAAACAAAGCAATTTCTTCTATGCATGGTCACCCTAAAGAGATAAAGAAAGGTGAAATGACACCTGAGATGCTTGTAGAAAGACAAGCTGTACTTGAGGATGTTGTTAACCTGATGACAATGTCAGATAAGTTCAAGTTAGATATTTCAGTCTCTAGAACTGTCTATGACAAGTATCTAGGTGAACACCCGAGAAATAAACATGCAAATTAAAAAGAGCCGCTTAACAAAGCGACTCTCAAGAAAGTTGTCACCTGTCTTCTTGGCGGGAGCAAGGTGACATTATACAAGGGGTATACCCTCTAACCTAATCATAGACATTATACAATAGTATATTTTATAGTCAAAATTATTTTCTTTTTGCCTAGATTTTGTTAGAGGTGTATGCCCCATATTTCTGGAGGCAAACATAATGGAAGAAGAGATAATGGACTTTATATTAAATTCTTCACCTGAGCAATATCTTGCGTTGAGAAATAAGCTTGCTGAACTAAATGATGTATCCTTCAAGGATTTTATTACTACATTAGATAGCCTCATTGAGCTGACGATTTAGTTCGACGCAAAATTGCGTTGAAGTAAGGTAAACACACTCACCCCATTTTTGGGGTCAGTAAATTAGGACTCCTGAAATTTTAGGAGTCCTTTTAATCTCCTCAAAGTTGAGGGGATTGAATTAACCTAAAAGGCAGTCGTCAAAATGACGACACCCCAGTTAATCTTGAATATCAAGACGGTTAGATTTTGAACTATCATCAATTTGCGTATGGTTGAAATACTATCCACTAAACGGATAGTAATAAATCACTGAACGCAAAAATGCGCTGAGTTAGCAATACGGAAATTCCGTATCGGTCAAGTTGCACTCTAGCAAATCGTGAATTTCAAGGTTTGTCAAAGTCGCTATATACAGAGTATGTGAGAATTAAATAATGAAGCATGAATTTCATGCTCGTTAATAATTGTTACATTGTATACGAGTGTGAGGATTGAAATCTTTGTGATCTTCAAATTGAAGTTAGCAACAAAGTCGCACTCTATACGGGTGCTTGGATTGAAGTACTCAGCTCAATTTTGAGCTGATTAACTGATCACAAAAAAGATGCTATCCACTAAACGGATATCATAAAATCACTGCCCTCAAATTTGAGGTTAGTAAAGCATTCACTTATGTGGGTGCTTTTTTTGTTGGCGAAACGTCAATTTGACGACACGTGAAATTTACCGGTCGTCGCAAGAGGAGATGATTCTATGTGGTCTAGAGATGGACCTAAATCAATTTGATGTCGGTCCTTTATTTAATAAATAGAACGGAGGTATGCAATGGCAACCACCAATAACAATAACTATGGTGTTCGGCAGGCGTTGAATAACAAGGGCGTTAAAAACAATCAAATAGGATATAGCAATGGCTACGTAACGGTTAACGGTAAAAACTTTCTTAAGCCAGGATCAGTTACAAATGGTTCCGCGATGTCCACACAACAAAATTTCAACAACGCTTGGCAGAGCATGACACCAACTAAGCCTGTATCTGTGCCAACAGTAGCTAAGGCATCACCTATGGTGCAGGCTGCAAATAATGTGCGTAACAACATGACTACATCGACGTTTACACCACCTACGCCGCGCTTAGAGCAGACGCTTAACTCTTTGTCTGGCTTGGCTAATACGCAGGCTGCTAAACTGCCAGAGTTTAAGTATGACCCTGATTCTGACCCTGCTTACCAAGCCGCCTTACGAGAGGCACAGGCGAACCTAGCAACGGCTCAACGCAATACCAATGCTGGCTTGAGAGCTACCGGACAAGGTAAATCATCCTATTCCGAAACGTTAGCTAATCAGCTTGCCAACCGCTCCATGGAAAGCATAGCAAATACTACGTTGCCACAAATGATGCAGCAGGCATACGGACGATTTATTGATAAGGCAAACTACGATCAGAGCGCGGCACAGCAACAGGCCGCACAGCTTGCTAACCTGTATGGCCTCCAGTATCAACAGGACGTTACTAAACCTATGGCCGAGGCACAGTTGACAGGTAACTACATGCCAGCAGAAGCGAGACAGGCTATAAATGACATCCTCACATTCAAAAATCAGGCGGAGACTAAAGGAACCACAGCCCAACAGCGTGCAGATTTAAGCGCACAAGCTGATAACAGACGAAAGATACTGGAGTCTCTTGGCATTAACTCTGCTGCGTATGGTGCGAATGTGAATGCTAACAACGCATCTCAAAACGCAAGTACAGGATTCCGCACATTGCAAGGACAGCAACAGGATCTACAGCGTAAAGAATCAAACTTGAATGCAGCTAATGTGGTCAGTCAAATGACGGGACGTGCTGTAACGCCACAGGACGACTGGCAGGGACTTAATCGACAAGCGAATAACCCAAATACGCCGCTTACGCTACAAGCGCAACAGCAGCAATTTAATAACAGTCTGGCTGCTAGACAACAAGAATTTAACGAAGGGCAACAAGGTTGGGAAAACCAATTTAATCAAGCTAAATTTGATGAAGATGTGCGGCAGTTTGGTTTGAATTATGCTATTGACCAACAACGGGCGGCAATTCAGCAAGATGGAAACACGATTGATTGGCTTAAATACGGCGATAGCTTAAATGGCACAACAGCTAAATATAGTGGCGCATCAGTTAATCAAGTCATTGATGGAATACGTCAACAATATGTTGATCCAACCACTAAAAAGATACCTACTGACGAGAAGACGCAAGAAATGATATATCAACAAGTAGTAGCTATGAATTTACCAGATGGACAAGATGATCAAGCGATGTTGATGTCTGGCCTATCGCGTGACACCATCAAGAAGCTTGATCAGAAATATGGAATAGCATCGGGAAACTGACTAGCCCCGGTGGCTCCGGGGCGTATAAAAACTATTACAAAGCAACTAAGGATGCAAAAGCGAATCCGCGTAATTACTCAGTTGCTAGTTCTGCTGTTGCGTCTGCTCTTCAACAGAAAGGACTGCCGCAAAGCTGGCTACAACCTACGCTGGAACTGGTTGCCCGGGAATCGAGTTTTAATCCAAATGCCAAAAATTCGAAGTCCACAGCCCGTGGGCTTTTTCAATTTTTGGACGGTACCCGCAAATCTTATGGTGGCAATAGCGTGAACTGGAACGACCCAACGCAACAAGCATTAGCAGGAGTTCAATATATTAAAGACCGATACGGTACACCTGAAAAAGCACTAGCATTCTGGGATAAAAATAAATGGTATTGAGGTGGATTATATGGCATCGCGATATGAACAGTTTGTCGAACAGCAACGGAAGCGAGCACAGCAAATAAAAACAGATGCTCTTAATGGCACGCTTCAAAGGCAACAACCACAACAAAGGATGAATAGGCGTACAGCAGCGTTTGAAGCCAATGTAAGTGCAAATCCGAAGCTTACAGATACAAGTGCATTATCAGCGTTGCCAGATGCCCTTAAGATTGGACCAGGATTCATTGAAAATAGTACCCTTGCCCGTGCTTCTGCTGGCAATCAAAAGGCAAAGGATACGTACAAGGCGGCTACAGGCTTGGATATTCAGCCGCTTCAAGGTCCTCCTAATCCAACCGAATATCAATTACGCATCTCAGATATTAGACGTACAGCCCAAGAGCATCCTTATATGAAGTACATCCAACCGTTTGCTGAATGGGGTACAGGTGTAATGTCCGACACAGACGCTGGTAATTTTACAAATCGCATGATTAGTACGGGTGGCGGCATGGTAATTGGTGACCGTCCATATTACAACGTCACAACTGGCAATGCGACAGCGGATAAAGTAGCAGACTATGCAGGTAATGTAGGTGGAGTATTAGCAATGGGATTTAACCCTGCTGCTCCTGGTGTTAAGGGACAGAACCTATTCACAGGTCCATTGGAAGCAGCGGAAGGCGCACTCGCTACACGTACGGGGCAGGCAGTTACTGGGGCGTTAAGTAAACAAGCTTCCCGATTGCCAGGAGTAGGCGCAGCAACTGCAAACACTTACGCGCGTGGTGCCTTGAGCGGGGCGGCTGCTGGTGCAATCAACAGCACTGCAATTGGGATCAACCAAGACCAGACTACGGGGAAAGAGATGTTGCATAATGCGACTTTAGGAGCCGCTTTTGGTGGCGGTGGTGACGTCATTTTAAGAGGTTTTGGATCTGGCTGGCGTGAAGGATTGAACAGGTTAAAAGGTGGAGAACGCACGATACCACAGACAGAAGAAATGCTTGCTTTACCTCTTGGGCGTACCGATCAGCGCCTGGCACAGGCTGGTCAAAGGTCTAGTCTTTCTGCTGGGGAAGGAACTATTGTTAATCCCTCCAATTGGAAACCTGAACCTCTAGCTCTTCCTGCTGGAAGAAATACAACTTTTGTTGGAGAGTCGTTACCCCCTACGCAGCGATTGGGGGCTCGTCCTGGATCTAGCCGTGAACCAGTACAACGGATAGGGGAATCGTCCATTAATCGCCAGCGAACCTTTAGCATGAACGATCCTGCTGTGCCTGAGTTTATGCGTGCGAGACAGGCTAGACAACAGGCTCGAATTGACGATAACGTCACTGTTCCAGAATCCGCACCTAATCAAAATATACCGATTAGTGAAGCACCACCTATGAAGTCCAATTGGTTTACAAATCTTTTCGGTAATCAAGGAGTCGGCATATCCGCTGGGTCGAAAAATGCCAGAAGAAATTTGGCTACAACAGAAGGGCAAATTGTTGATAATCCGTTGCGTAATGATGTAGAAGGTTTAAAAGCTCAAGGCAAGTCAATGCTACGCACATCCTACAATAATCAGGTTGATATAATGCGTCCACTCAAGCATATAGATCGAGAAGCATATGAAGCAGCTCAGGACGTAAGGCGTGCTAATAACTTGGCTAATACAACAGTACAGGATAAGTTTGTAGATATAGAAGGCAATGTGATTGGTCAGAGCCTTAAGGAAATCGGAAATAAAGTAGCACGTGGACAAGGACCAGCATTTGAGGATTATCTAATCTTGCGCAGAGCAGCTACTCGTATGGCTCGTGGTGAAAATGTATATGATCCTAAATTGGGAATGACTTTAGATAAAGTAAAAGCACGTAAAGCCATGCTAGAACAGCGTTTTCCAGGATTTAAAGATATAGCTGCTGAATGGGACGACTATTATCGTAAATTGCGGAGACTTGATCCTGATCTTGTAAATGAAAGTCAGGTAGCTGCTATGGAAGCCGCAGAACCATTTTACGCAAGTATGAGAAGACAGTTTTCTAAAGCTGAAAAATACTCTCAGCCATTTGCAATGAAAACACGGGGATTCAGTGGTCAGAAAGCACCTATTAAAGAACTTAGTCCAAATGGTTCGGTTCGAAAGATTGTTAGCCCATTTAGATCAGCAATTGAACAAACAGGTAGCTGGTACAATGCTTCTTTGCGTAATCGTGTTATGAAAACCGTTTATCAACGGATTGAAGCTGATCCTAAAAGCTTAAAAGGCATTATTGAGATTGTTCCAGAAAATGCAGAGATGCGTGCAAAGTCACTTGAGGAAATTAACAATGTGTTGAAGACCGATGGAGTAGAAGGCTTGATGGAGAAACTTGATGCTGAATTGGTACCGATGTTCCGTAAATCTGCTCAGAAAGGTGAACGTACAGATAATATAGTTACAGTTATGATTAATGGAAATCCTGTAAAGTTGCGTGTAGAGAATCCAGAGGTATTTAAAGCTTTGGTTGGGATGGGACCAGAGGAAAGTAACTTCGTGTTGGACCTGTTGGGCAAGTTGACGAATGCTACTAAATATGGGGCTACTGGTGCTGGTGCTCCGTTATTTGCTGCTAAGAGTGCCAGCGTAGATGTTATTCAGTCCTTAATACAATCCAAAAATCCAGTTAGGCATTTACCTGATTTGTTCCATGCAGTTATATCTTCTATAGCAGACACATTGCCAAAAGGGACGCCTGGTGTAGAAAGAATCAGAGCATTAGCTCAAGATTTTAGAAGAACTGGCGGTGAATATTCTGCCGTGCTTATGGGTGATAAAGCCTTGAACCGATCGGTATCAGGCATTCTACGTGAACCTTTTGCATCGCCTAGAGGCATTGGACGTGGGATAAGAGCTACTACATCAGCTCCATTCAAATTTTTTCACAAGATTTCCGATATATCAGAAAACGTAAACCGTATTGCAGCTTACAAGAACGGATTACGTCAGAGTGGTAATGTAAGAACACCTGAAGCTATCCGCAGTGCGATGCGAGATTCTCAAGAGATCACGGTAAACTTTAGCCGAAAAGGGGCAAAATCGCCGGGGCTCGAAAAAGTGTTCCCTTACCACAATGCTGCTGTACAAAGTATCCGCAAATTTACAAAACAGTGGAAAGATAACCCTGTCAAAACAGCATTCGCGGTAGGTGGTCTTGTCATTGCACCTAAACTTTATGAATATGCACAATTTAGTGATGATCCTGAATATCAGATTATTCCTGCTCGCGAAAAGTACCGTAATTTCATTGCACGTAAAAATGAGGATGGCACATTTGCTAAAATACCAATGCCTCCAGAGTACAACGCTATTGGAGCAGCTCTGGTCGATATGTTAACTGAATTCAAAGATGGTAACCCAGTCGATTGGGGTAAGTCAGCGGATGCTATAGTAAATGCTTACACACCTCCATTTCTAAGTGGAGCTCTTCAAGGGTTTACGCAAGGCGGAGGTATCAAAAAATCATTATGGGGTACACTCAACGCTACGTCATTAGCGGCACCAATTGCCGTTGCATCCAATCAAAGTTTCACAGGTGCACCTATTGAGCCACAGGATCTAGCGGCGAATTCGCCTGTAAATCGTTATGATGAACGTACATCTAGTGTGGCAATTGATATATCCAAAAAGCTGGATAAAATCAACATGGGGCTGTCTCCTAAAAATGTGGACTATCTTTTGAGGGCGTATGGAGGGGATGCAGCTAGGCTGCTGTTACCTTTAACAAGTGAACAAGGGGCAGGGAATACACGTAATACATTGTTGAAAAACTTTATAGCTGATCCACAGTTTAGCAACACTTTGACATCAGACTTTTACGATGCCAAAGAAAAAATCACGCAGGCTTATGCAGATTACCAAGATGGTAAAGCAGACTTGCCAAGTTGGTATAGTGATGACCTGCGCAAGCTAGTTATGCCTCAAGGATCAATCTCTAAGAAACTGTCTGAGTTGAAAGGTCAAAAACGAGAACTAGGAAAGGATAAATCTTTGTCTGATGAACAGCGAGCGGAACAGCAAAGAGAGATTCAGATGGAGATTAACAAAATCTATATTGATCTGAATCAACGTATGGAAGAAGCGGGAGTACCATTATAATCGTTTCATACTAGCGTTTTGTGGTAATGATTACTAACTACACACCTTATTAAGGACCCCAGGTTATCTGGCGGTCCTTTTCTTTATGGGGGAAACGACATGGAATACATTGAACTGGATGATGATAGCCGAGAGTGTGCGGTATCTCCAGAGTTTTTGAATATGGTTTTATGGTTGCTAGGCCCGACAGCACGAGACAAGTTTTTATACCCGGCGGTGGACAGCAGTGTACGACTTTATAATTTCAGCAGCAGAACAGATCATCAAGAACGGGCTTTCGCTGTCAACGGCGGCCGGAATAATATTTTTGATTCTGAAGCAGAAGAAAGTGAAAAGACTACTTCGGAAGTGGCTACCTTGGCTACTGACGGAGGAACAAGATATACGAATGATGCGGATGGAGTCCAAGATAGATTTAATTATGCAGGAGGCCGGGATTGAATGGGATGCGAACACGCCAAACGAAGATTTGCCAAACTTTCTGAAGGGGCCAAAACGGCCCTTTTTATTATCCTGGGTGACGTTTACTTATGCCCAAGATGCCGACAAATCCAACAACTGGAGGGACAACGAGATGGCGAAAAAGACAATCGTAATTGACGCAGGACATGGAGCGAAGGACCCGGGAGCACTTGGACCAGCTGGCAAAAAGGAAAAGGATTTTAACCTTACTATGGCTATTAAAGTGGAGGCATTTCTAAAGGATAACCCTGAACTAAAGGTGATTCTCACACGCCGCACAGACGTGTTTCTGGAGCTTAAAGAGCGTGTATCTATCGCAAATAAAGCAGGTGCAGATGCCTTTGTATCCATCCATGCCAACAGTAGCAGCAATCCAGATGCAACAGGCACAGAGACGTACTATATGCGACCTACCAGCAAGAACCTTGCTAACACTGTACACAAGCATATGGTAACAGCTACAGGGCTAAGAGACCGCGGCGTAGCTTATGGTAACTTTCAGGTAATTCGCTCTACTACAATGGATGCTGTGCTGGTTGAAGTAGGCTTTATCAGCAACGCAGTGGAAGAAGCAACGCTGTTTGACAACGACTTTCAAAACAATGTTGCTCTAGCCATCGCAAAAGGCTTGTGCGCTCATGTAGGCGTACCATTTACGGGACCAGATACGCCGCCTACACCAACGCCAGTTACACCTAAACCAGCCGATAATCCAGCACCGTACCCTGTAATGGAGGTAATAGTAGGTAATCAGGAGTTCACTGGATATAACATTAAGAATGTAACCTTTGTACCTTCTCGTCCGATCGGTGAAATGCTAGGCGGTAAAATCGGATATACAGGCGGCAAGGTTACTATAAACGGTGACGCGGTAGAAACAATAAATATTGGCGGTATCGGTCATGTACCAACTCGTGTGTTGTCTACAGCTTTAGGAGCACGCGTATATTGGGACATAGAAAATCCAAAACGGGTAGATATTTTCCCTAAACTATAAGGAGTGATTATAATGAAGGAACAATTAATAGAAGCAGCTCAACCATACGTGTTAACCATTGTAACTGCACTGATAGGCCTATTGGCTACGATTGCTACAAGTGCTCTTAAAAAAGCACAGCAGAAGGCTACTGAATACTATGTATCCAACACGTCTGTTAAAGACCGGGAGTTTTTACACAAAGTTGGTGTTGAAGCGGTTGCTTATGCTGAATCGGTGTTCAAGGACTTCGAGGGAGATAAGAAGCTACAGGAAGCCATTGATTATGTAATCGGCAGATTGCGGGTAATGGGCTTAAATGTGACGGAACAGGAGATACGGGCCGTAATCGAAAAGGCTGTACAAGATTACAACGTAAATGCGAAAAAGTCTGCTTGAGCCCTTCGGGGCTCTTTTTTAGTATATGGACAATCCCTCGGCGCATACGATGTGCTGAGGTGATGCACAGATGCATGTAAAGTTTACAACGTCTGAATGTACTGACAAGCTGCGAGCCGCCTGTTATGATTATCTCTATCAGAAATACGGGGGTGTGCAGCGTGATCGGACTGTATGGACGTGTCAGCACAGAGGAACAGGCCAAGACGGGGTTTTCAATCGACTTTCAAGTGAGGGAAGGAAAGAAGAAAGCCGGGACTGATGATGTAAAAGTATATTTAGATGAAGGTATATCTGGAGAGTTTTTAGAGCGTCCAGGACTTGATGATCTACGTAAAGATGTAAAAGACGGAATAATTACTAAAATTATTTGCTTAGATCCTGACCGCTTGGCTCGTAAACTTATGTTACAGCTTATCATAACGGACGAATTTGAACGCCGTGGCGTTGAACTTGTATTTATTAACGGAGAGTATGCCAAGACACCAGAAGGCCAATTATTCTACTCTATGCGTGGTGCTATTGCCGAATTTGAGAAAGCGAAGATTAATGAACGTATGTCACGTGGTAGAAAAGAAAAAGCCAACCAGGGAAAAGTAGTAAAGAATAATTATACGTATGGGTATGATTACGACAAGCAGAACAATGCAAATGTCATTAATGAGTATGAAGCGCGTGTCGTGCAACTCATTTTCAACCTATTTACCCAGCCAAATGAGATTGCACAAGGAATAAATGGTATAGCTGTATATCTTACGGCTCAAAAAATACCGACAAAGCGCGGTGCAAAGGTATGGCACAAACAAGTAGTCAGACAAATACTCATGAACGAAACATATACAGGTAAATTTGCCCAAAACAAATGGGATACAGAAGGTATGCTAGGCAATAAGCACAAGCCTAAAGAAGAGAAAATAGCCATTAAATTGCGTCCAAAAGAAGAATGGATTTGGGTTGACTGTCCCCAGATCATCACTGAATTCCAGTTTGAGCAAGCACAAAAGCTGTTAGGGGAAGCTAGACGGCGTTATGCTAAGTCTGGACTGCGCAAGTATTTACTGTCTGGTCTGGTTCGGTGTGGTCAGTGTGAAAATACAATGACTGGTCGTCGTCAAAAAAACTGGAACACGTATAAACTCGAGTATAGCGATATAAAGAATACCGCAGGCGCTAAAAACAAAGGGTGTGGAATGAGGATTGCATGCGATACCCTAGATACACTCGTTTGGGATCGTGTACACATGTGGTTGTCCCAACCGGAAGAAATTGCAGCGGCAAGTATGGAAGAAACTCAAGATTCATTCGCCGATCAGGAGTTAGAGCGGATTGAAAATGATCTGGAGAAGACAAAAGCAGCTCGTAAGCGCCTGATAAAATTATTTTCTTCTGACATCGGTATGGGTGAAGAGGAAATCAGAGAGGAATTGAAGGAGCTTGCGGATAAAGAAGAGGTATTAAAACAACGGCATGCTGAATTGACTGCTGAGATGGAGAATGTACAGAATTACGAAAGTAGCCGTAATCTGCTCAAGGAGACACTTGAATATTATTTAACCCTGAATCCTGATGAGCTTACGTTTGAAGATAAGCAAAATTTAATCCGACGGGTGGTTAGAGAAGTTAGAGTGACTAAAGATGAAGTGAACATTATTACCTTTTAGCACCTCTATAGTCATTAAGATCTCATTTTCTATACAACGGGCTGCAAATGTTGCCAGTTTTGTTCCTTTTCCGGTCTGAAAGCTTTCAATAGCCTTGATCAGTCCAATGGTACCGATGGATATTAGATCCTCCAAATCTTCGCCGGTGTTATCGAATTTTTTTACAATATGGGCCACCAGCCTTAGGTTATGTTCAATAAGTGTGTTACGGGAATGTGCATTGCCTTCGGCAAACAGCTTTAGGTGTCGAGCTTCCTCTTTCTCAGTCAATGGCTGCGGAAAGGCGTTGTTTTTCACGTAGGAAACGAGTAGCGTCAATTCCTTGATGAACAGAGCGATAGCACTAAATAGTCCGGGCACGGATGACACCTCCTGAGGTAGTTGCGAACTTACTGGACTTTGTTACTTACCAGGCTTGCGGTCTGTTTATTGTATGTAGGCAGGTGCCCATCCGTGCCTGTACTCCGAAAACTGCTTTGTAACAAATTACCGGATATCTTTTTTAAGCAGCATTAATACATGATTCAAACCAGCCAGTAGAGAGAGCAGCAACTATATTTCGAACGATGACTCTACGATAAAACTGGTTTATACTTTAATCACTTAATAATGAAAGCAATGGGTATGAGGTGAACTAATGATTCTGGTAAGTTCATGTTTGGCAGGCATGAAGGTGCGATATAACGGGACGGATAGCCTGGACGTACATATTCAGAAATTGGTAGAGGAAAAGAAGGCAATGACGATCTGTCCTGAGCTACTTGGGGGCTTTATGACGCCGAGAGAGCCTGCGGAGATTGTTGGAGGGACTGGGGAGGACGTACTGAGTGGCACCGCCAAGGTGATCGAGCTTTCAGGCAATGATGTCAGTGATATGTACATTAGAGGTGCGCACGAAGCTTTGAATATAGCCAGAGAGGTTAACGCGTCACTTATTGTTTTAAAAGAAAACAGTCCGTCCTGCGGGTCAGCAGCGATCTATAATGGGGCATTCGAAAACCGTAAAATCGCAGGCAACGGGGTAACTTCAGCTTTGTTAAAAAGGGAGGGCTTTAAGGTCATATCAGAAGAACAAATATCGGAAATTTTCTTGCATGAGAATATGTAATGGTAAAACAAGCGTCCTGATCGCT
>NZ_JBCNHI010000005.1:0-289615 GCF_050482105.1 Paenibacillus jamilae
AGCGATCAGGACGCTTGTTTGTGCTGTGTTTGTTTTACACCTGCGTATCCCATTATTTAAGCTTTAATGCTAAAATTCCTAAATACTCCTTGAGGGCTGTCCCGGTTGTAGAGATAGCCCCAGCCGACGGTGAGAGCTTGGCAGCATACAGTGACAATGTTCCACTTGCCAGATAGTCGGTTGGATAAGCTGTGGCTTGCATACCTGCACGCTGAAATTCCAGTGCAGCACGGGGCATA
Source organism: Paenibacillus jamilae (assembly GCF_050482105.1). Lineage (GTDB taxonomy): Bacteria > Bacillota > Bacilli > Paenibacillales > Paenibacillaceae > Paenibacillus > Paenibacillus jamilae_B. The sequence goes on from NZ_JBCNHI010000005.1 coordinate 240, forward strand.
TGGAATGCGGAGGTCACCAGAATAGGTTTTGTGAGCTGGTGCTGTTTTAAAATTTGGGAGGTATATTCGGCATTTTGCCGTGTATTCAAGGAACGGTTTTCAATGAAGATGTCCTTTGCAGGAATACCGAGTCCTACTAGCTGTCTCTGCGCAATATTCGCTTCGTTACCACTGTCTCCAAACACTTGTCCACCGGAAAAAAGAATAGGTAGACCTGTTGCTTCATGAAGTCTAGCCGCAGTGAGCAGTCGGTTGGCCGCAGACCCTAACAGATTACCTTGTCCATTGATGTCGGGAGTTCCCTCTGTAGCTCCGCCCCCAAGTACGACAATAACATCGCCTTGAACGGTATTGGGCTGTGGATACTGCTTTTCCAGACTACGGATTAACAAATCTCCAGCCAAATTGGTCGATGAAACATACAGCAGCAATGTAACAAAGAGCAGTACCACAGCAGGTTTACGCGCCCGTTTCCATAGCCAGATTACAAGCCCTGCCATCACGAGGATGAACAAACCGGGAGGAAGCACGAAGCTGTATAAAAATTTGATGAAATAAATCAAGTGCAGACACCCTCCTATCCTTATAAGCTTTATCTATTGGGTACATTGTAACATAGGCCAAAGACTGGATTCCTCTGTTCGGAACCCTATCCCATGAACAAGCGCACTGGAGAAGCGGAGCTTTTCCCTATATATTTTTGTTTGATAAAGTTGTCCCGTAGGCGTAATATATAAAGTCTAGTGATTTTTTTCATAGAGGAGCGAGAGCATCATGGGAGAGTTAACGACAGCCAAGCGGATAATGATGATCGCGCTACTGGTTGTATTGTGGGGCATTTCTTGGCCCATCTATAAAGTTGCACTGGAATTCACGCCTCCCCTTTTGTTTGCAGGACTACGCACACTGTTGGGTGGTCTGCTATTGGGAGCGATTTTAGCACCGAGATGGAATCGCATTTGCTGGAAAGAAAATTGGCGGGTGTATGCTATTTCAGGTATTTTTAACGTAGTACTGTTTTATGGCTTGCAAACCGTGGGGCTCATGTATGTTCCATCTGGCCTGTTCTCTGTGCTGGTATATCTTCAGCCTGTGCTGGTTGGCATTTTTGCATGGATGTGGCTGGGGGAAGCAATGTCCAAGCTCAAAGTGATTGGATTGATCATTGGATTTCTGGGCGTGGCAGCTGTCAGTGTCGGAGGCTTTTCAGGACATGTGGCTATTGCAGGTGTAATTATTGCCATTGTTACAGCGGTGAGCTGGGCGTTGGGAACCGTGTATGTGAAAAAGGTTAACAAGCGTGTGGATTCGTTGTGGCTGGTCGCATTTCAATGTACACTTGGAGGCATCGTGTTGACAGGAGCTGGATCGGTAGCGGAAAGCTGGTCAGACATCGTATGGAATGTTCCATATGTGTCAGGACTGGTGTTCGGGACTGTGCTGGGAATTTCACTGTCCTGGCTGCTGTATTTCACGCTGGTCAATTCGGGAGATGCCAGTAAGGTCGCTTCCTATACGTTTTTGGTGCCGGTGATTTCGGTATTTGTCAGTTCTATGCTGCTTCACGAATCGATTACGGCTTTTCTGTTGATTGGTCTGGTATTGATCGGTTTTAGCATTTATCTGGTTAATCGCAGAGTGAGGGTAGTACAGCAAGCTTGAAATTAATATCTTAAAAAAGTAATAAGTAAGGACTTTGCTCAGGTAGCAGAGTCCTTTTTTATAGCTGACAGAATGCAGCGAATGATGGTATCAAGGTTCCCTCTTTAGGGAGTTGGTTAAGCTATGGATGACAGCACACTGACACATAAAGAAGGGAGATGCGGACGATGGCACGGAAATTATTGATAACAGGGGCAGCGGGCACAATTGGGAAAGTACTCTATGAAGGACTAAAAGCGGAAGGAAAATATGAAATAACCGCTGCCGATGTAATGAGGGATGAAGAAGCAGGGATTGTCGAACTGGATATACATGATACTGTAAGGTTGGCTGAGCTTACACATGGAGTGGATACGGTACTTCATTTTGCATGGATTAAGGATGAGGGGGATTTCCTCGGTAAAGTGCTGTCTGGCAATGTAAGCGGAGCGTATAAGCTGTATGAAGCTGCGGTCAAAAATGGGGTGAAGCGCATTATTTTTGCCAGTTCCAATCATGCCACAGGGTTTTATAAAGTAGGCGAAGCGATAGATGTAGAGGATCCTTACCGACCTGATAGCTTTTATGGATTGAGTAAGTGCTATATTGAACTGTTGGGACGGCTGTATGCCGATCAGGGCAAAATATCTTCAATGAATATCCGCATCGGTAATTTTCCTGGGGACGATCGGCCGCATTCGGAGCGTGCTGCTCATATATGGATCTCCGAGCGCGATATGATTCATCTGACCGTCTGCTGTATCGAGGCCCCTTCGGAGATGAGTTATCTTAATTTGTACGGTACGTCAGCCAATACGGATAATTATTATGACATTGGTTACTTGGAAGAACTAATTGGATATAAGCCGCAGGATAATGCCGCTGAGTTGTTGGAGCAGGCCAAGAAAACTGGAGTTCGGGTGAAACAGGATGAAACCACTTTTCAGGGTGGGCAAAAGGAATAGAGCAGATCGTCCAAATGTGCTTTATAATAGGCTTAAGGCGTCGATCAGGCGCCTCATATTACATAAAACTTCACAAATATCCGAATTGTTCACTCCTCTGGACACTCCTTTGTTCATGAAGCATGAGAGGTTTCACTTTTCATTTTGAATGCGCTTACATAATATATAGTCATACGGCGGCGATGCTACAAACCTTGCGGTCGGTAATGTATATAGAGGGGGAGTGACTCACATTGAATCAGCCTATGCCCAAAAATTCTGCAATGCTTACGACGGATTCCCGCTTGAACGATAGGCTGGGAACAGGCAGGAAACACGGTTTTTTCTATGAACTGATTCGCAATCGAGTATTATTTCTGATGTTGTTACCTACTTTAATCTTTTTCTTCATAAATTCGTACATTCCTATGGTCGGCATCTATTATGCATTTACACAGTTCGACTTCAATACCAGCCTTTTTGAGGCCCAGTTTGTCGGACTCCAGAATTTTCGCTTTCTATGGCAATCCGGCACGCTGACCAAATTGACATTGAATACAGTTGGATACAACGCGGCATTTATCTTACTCGGCAACGTGTTAGCGATTGTCCTCGCTATTTTGCTGAATGAGTTGCAAGGCCGCTACTTTAAAAAGATCACTCAATCTGTGATGTTTCTGCCGTATTTTGTTTCCTTCGTTATTCTAAGTGTCATCGTGTACAACATATTTAATTATGATAATGGTTTTCTGAACACGTTGCTGGTGCAACTCGGTGGTGAACGCGTGGATGTGTATAACAAACCATGGGTGTGGATTTTCCTGATTATCCTGTTCTATTTGTGGAAAAATCTCGGCTACAGTATGGTAATCTACCTGGCAGCGATCACAGGGATCAGTGACGAATATTATGAGGCAGCTAAAATAGACGGAGCTAACATTTTCCAACGAATCTGGTACATTACCGTTCCTATGCTCAAGTCGACATTCGTTGTGCTACTGTTATTTGCGCTGGGTAGCATTATGAAAGGACAATTCGATCTGTTCTATCAGTTAATCGGTAACAACGGTGTGTTGTACAATACGACGGATATTTTGGACACTTATGTGTATCGTTCCTTGAAAGTAACTTTTGATGTGGGGATGGCTTCAGCCGCAGGTGTGTATCAATCCCTGTTCGGATTTGTACTGATCATGACTGTGAACTACATCATCCGCAAGCTGAACGACGAATATGCCTTATTCTAGAAAGGAGGACCCAAACGGATGGCGATCAAAGAAGATGTATACACTCGACTATTTAAAATCATCTCTTATGTGATTATCATTGTGGCATCCATTGCCTGTTTACTCCCGTTCCTACTTATTATTTCAGCTTCACTAACCAGTAATGAATCGATTATCAGGGATGGCTATCACTTTATTCCACAGCAATTCTCGCTGGAAGGATACCGGACGGTGTTCACCTTTCCTGAAGAGGTGTTAAGGGCGTACGGGGTGACGATTTTTACTACGGTTGTAGGTACGACGCTGGGCCTGTTCCTGATGACGATGGCTGGGTATGTGCTGGCACGTAAAGATTTTAAATACCGCAACGCGTTTTCATTCTATATTTACTTTACGACGTTGTTCGGAGGCGGCTTAGTACCTTGGTACATTATGCTCACGAAGTATTTGGGGCTGCTAGATACGTATACAGTGCTTATTTTCCCGGGATTAATGACTCCATTTCTGATCATTTTGATGAAAAACTTCATTCGTTCCTCGATGCCGGAAGAACTGTTCGAGTCTGCTAAAATAGACGGTGCGGGTGATTTTAAAATTTACTACCGAATTGTACTGCCTTTATCTACACCGGGTATTGCTACTGTGGGGCTGTTTCTGGCTTTGGCTTACTGGAATGACTGGTTCTCATCCTCACTCTTTATTAATGACCCGCATAAATACCAGTTGCAATACTATCTGTATAATGTCATTAACTCCATGCAATTTATTGCTCAAATGGGTGCAGGTACCGGCGTGTCCCTGTCCAACGATATGCCGACAGAGTCGACCAAAATGGCAATGGCGATCGTGGTTACGGGTCCCATTTTACTACTGTACCCGTTCATTCAGCGTTACTTTGTCAAGGGGCTGACGATTGGTGCGGTAAAAGGATAAGCAGCACTAAAGGCTGAGATGGCATGATGTGCTGACATTGTGCCATCCAAGCAGCACTTTTTGTAAGCGTTTTATTTAAACGGACTACCATTTCAAAGGGAGGATTCACATGACAATCACAAAGAAAAGAAAACAACGCATGTCCATCCTGATTGCAGTAATGGTTATCATGGCGCTCTTGGCCGGATGTGGGGGCGGTAGCGGAAACAGCGCACAAAAAGCAAATGGAGAGGATGATAAAGCCCAAAAAGTACAGCTGCAATTTTATATGCTGGGTGATGCTCCTAAGGACCTGTCTAGCATTGAGGCAGAGATTAATAAGTTGGCAGAAAAAGATCTGAATGCCACCGTCAAATTTAACTATACAACGTGGACAGACTGGGATCAAAAATATAAGCTGTTACTGTCTTCGGGTCAGCCTATCGACCTGATCTTCACTGCAGATTGGACGCAGTATCAGGCCTATGCCAAGAAGGGTGCATTCCTTCCGCTAGACGATCTACTGCCTAAGGCCGCACCTGCCTTACAAAAATTCGTGCCTCAGGACATGTGGGATGGGGTTAAAATCGGAGGCAAAATTTATACCGTGCCTGGCACGTACAAAGAATATGTCACAAACGGTTTTGTATGGCGTGAAGATTTACGCGAAAAGTACAATTTGCCTAAACCGACAGACATCAAAAGTTACGAGGCTTACATGGACGGGATACGTCAGCATGAGCCTAGTATGAAAACGGTATCTTTGAACAGCGATATCAAGGGAAATCTGCATGATCGCTATACCGAATTAGTCACGAAGAGTATAGGTGCTTTGCCTTATGGCATTGGCATCAAATATGAAAAACCAACAGAGGTATACAAATATTGGGGCTCAGATGAACAAAAAGAAGAGCTGAACACCTACAAACGCTGGGCTGATAAAGGATTCATTCCTAAAAACGTATTAAACGTAAAAGATACACTTCAGGATCAGGTCACTTCTGGTAAAGCTGCGAGTATTTTCGGCGACAATCCAACCCGGTTTAATGATATGGTCATTAAGCTCAAAGCATCTCATCCCGACTGGAAGCTTGAGTACTATCCATTCCCGCTGACAACAGGCTATGCAACGCCGGTGCATCCGATTCATAATGGCTTTGCAATTCCAAAAAGTAGCCCGAACCCAGCCCGTGCATTGGCCTTTTATGAAAAGCTGGTAACAGACAAACGCTATAATTTGCTTACGCAATATGGTATCGAAGGCAAAAACTACGAAGTCAAAGATGGTTACTATCATATGATAGGTAGCGGCAGTACGAATGGATTTTCACGGGAAGGCATGAACAGCTGGGCTTGGCGTAACCCGGAATACATGCTGTTTGATTCAGGTTTCGACCGTGTGAAGAAGATTTTTGCGGAGCTGGATAAAATCCAGAAGCCTGACCTGTTTACCGGTTTTGCAGAGGACTATACGACCTACCAAGCAGAAAAAGCGGCGTTGGAACAGGTTGAGAAGCAATACCTGTACCCGCTCCAAGCTGGACTGATCGACAACGTTGATCAAGGTCTTGAGACTTTCATGCAAAAGGCGAACCAAGCGGGTTTGGAAAAAATTCAAACCGAATATACAAAACAATGGGAAGCTTATGTGAAGGAGAAGGGGATCAAATAAAACGTAAACAGCTGTGATCTAAGCAGAAAAGCAAGTCTCCAGAAAGTTGGAGGCTTGCTTTTTTGATGTCGCCTATTGCGCATTTGCTTTAGAACGGCGAAAATCTGTGGGTGTCACGCCCAGGCTGCGTTTGAACATACGGTGGAAATAAGAGCTACTCGCAAATCCGGTTTGTTCTGCCACGTCAGCCACCGACCAGTCGGTCTGTTCCAGCAGCTCACAGGCCTTGCGAATACGGAGCTGCTGGATGACGTCCACAATGGTGGACATGGTTTGTTGCTTATAAAGCCTACTTACATAAATTGGAGACAAATCGAGTTCTTCCGCAATCTGATTGAGACAGAAATTAGGATCTGTATAGGCCTGTTCCATTCGCTCATTGATCTGTTGCACCAAGCGTTCTTGCTTCGTATTTCGTTTTTCCGCTAGACTGGAGCGAACCTGATCAAAGACCAATTGGTAATGATCAATAAGGTCCTCGGCGGTCTCTAATCGATCTGCGGATGGTAAGTCAGGTTTAGATTCGATAGCCAATCCATTGAGCTCACTTATGTGCCGAACGGCATTATTCACACTCATGATAAGCCGGGATATTGCCACCCGAACAGAGGAAAACGGATATTGCTCCATATGCATCAACAGGTCTTTGAACATCTGGTGTGCATCCTCCGTATGACCAGATAGCAATGTATCTAATAATTTTTTTTCTTTATCTGATGGAAATACATAAGTATTTTGGACATCTTCATCTGTAGTGCTTCGCGCATTAATAATACAGCCATGTCCCTGAAAAAAACGATGCATAGATGCGTTGTCTACCTGGCGGTATAGCAGATGCAACTGTTCTGGTTGACTTGTAATTACACTGTAGGTTAGTGATACACTTAGCTTCAAATATTCGAGACAAGCTTCGCGTATTTGGCGTAATAGGGTCTCCAGTAGTACCGTGTCTGTATGTTCTGCAGGGTCTAAAATGTTGAGCATCAACAGGACGCTATCCTCATCCATATCAACGGTCTCCACCCGATATGTTTGCCCGCATATTTCGGAAGCGATATTCATGATGGCAAACTTGTAGGGGAGCAGATCAGGTCCGCGTTCGTTTTGCCATCGAGCATATTCATCTATGCGCAGGAGGACAAGCCGATAATCTTTGTCGAACTGGAATGTAATCCCAAGCTCACGCAGTCGTTCCGGTTCTTCGCCGGCAGGAAGATTTCGGATGCCGCGAATCACATTCCGTAAAATGTTTTGCCGGATCGTGTACATACTGTTGCGTTTCTCCGATTCCAGTGAATTCATATGCACAACAATTTGACCAATAGGTGTATACAGCATTTTGGACAGTAGCCAGGAAGCTACAAATCCTGCCATTCCAATGATGGCTGCGATCAGTAGCATGGCATTACGAATAACACTCGCCATTTTGATAACGCTTTCATATGGTGTGACACTAATATATTGCCAACCTAATCCATCCGGGGAAGTATAGGAAATCAGTGATCTTTTACCATAAAAGTCTTCTACAAAATAGCCTGTTTCCTGTTTTTTGACCCTGGTGTGCAGCCATAGCTGTTCTTTTTCGTTCAAAGCTTCGTCTGTCAACGTTGTACCAGACAACAATCTGCCTTGATCGTCTAAAATATAAGCAGTCCCGCCTGAGATAGGATTCGACGCCATTTCCTTGTTCATCCAGGCCGCTGACACGTTCACAATCACAGCCGAATTTATCGTTTCGTTCGAGTTAATTGCGTCATAGCATAAATACGTATAGGCTGCGATATTTGGGCTTGCTTGCTCTACGCCAGCTTCGGAGTCTGAGGCAGACAGCAACGGATACGTGCGTGGAATAGGCGTAAAGGGTTTGTAGTCCTGATAATGATCCAGCACGCGAATGATGTCTGTATCAGCCAGTTCATGCTTGCTGAATAACCCGTTTTGGCCTTGTGAGGACGCAATGTAGAAGGTGTCACTTTTAGGGTTATACACGTAGATGGATTCAATATAAGGCATGGAGTTAAGATAATTATTTAATTCGGTCATGGCAGCGGTTACATCATATACATTGGGCTTGGGGTAATACAACAGCTTGGATAGGGTACTGCTGCGATACATTTGGAATGCCAATGATTGAGCAATAGATGTCATGTTAATGACCTCTTTGCTTCTCAACGTCAAGCTATTGTGATTGGCTTCGAATGCCTGCTCCTTTTCCACGCGAATATAGTAAAAATAATATACAGTGGTGGATACCAGCAACGTTAGTGTTATGCATAACGTAATGCTGACCAGCAATTTGCTGTGTAGCTTGTGATGCTTTTTGAAATTGCTCATCTGAACAGGCCTCCTGTCTGTGTGCACATAGCTGTAAAGTACACCCTATTTATGTATTCATTATACGTATGATCTTATGAACAGGACAGTGAACAAACCAATTCCTTGTGAAAAATAATGATTTATTCGTAAAAAGGGCGGGAGCGTACATGCGCAAACAGGTCCACATATCTGAAATAACGTGCTGAAACCTGCTATCCGTTGATCAAGCACAGATTTCTAGGTTGAGCCGGCAATCCTCCAGCTAATCTCTTGTTATTTGTAAGCCGATGTTTTATATTGACATAAGAGTAGGTCAAAAATAAAAGAGGTGATTGAACGAGATGAGTCCACGTACGAAGGAACAAAACGAAGAGATCCGGCTGCGGCGTCTGGAGCAAATCCGGAAAGCCGCTGCCGATGTATTTTTAAATAAAGGGCCTTTAATGGAAATCCGCGATGTGGCCGCGCAGGCGGGACTCGGCTATGGCACGGTATACCATTATTACAGCAATAAGGGCAATTTGCTCCACGATCTGCTATGGGACGCGTTGGAGCGAGCCGGAGGATGGATGGAAGCTCCGAGCGCTTTGGCCTCGGAGAAGGCGCCGGCGGGCGGGCATTTTGGCTTGGCTGCTGCAGCGGACACCGGGGACTCGGCTGCCGCGGATTCCCGAAGGGCAAGCCGCGAAACGGCTGCTGCCGCAGGGCTTGGCCCCGTCGCTGCCGCCAGCGTCCGGCTACTGCAGCTCTGGGCGGAGGACCACGCCCTATACCTGCTACATAAGCTGGCCGGTGAGGACTTTGCCTCGCTGCCTGAAGGGCGCTCGGCCCCGCTCTCGGTCGCCTTTCGCCGGGAGGTGCTCGCGCCGCTTGCTGCGCTGCTGGAAACCGGACGTGTAGCGGACGGAGCCACAGCTTCCGGCGAAAAGGCAGCGGAGCTGTCGTATCGGCTACAGCGCGCGGAGATGCTGCTGGCCGCCTTGGTCGGCTGCGCCTCGCTTTCGCTGCGCCGCGGAAAGCTGCACGAGGAGGCCAGGGATATCGTCAAGTTTTTAAAATTATAGAATGGATGAGGAGCGAATAAAGGAAGATGATTATTTTAAAATCACCTAGGGAAATCGAAGAGATGAAACCGGCGAGCCAAATCATTGCGGACTGCTACCGCGAGGTGGCTAGACTGATCGAGCCCGGGATCACCACCCAGGAAATCAATGACTTTGTTGCCAGACACATCACCAAGCTGGGCGGCAAGCAGTTTACGAAAGGGTACAACGGTTTCCCTGCCGAAACCTGCATTTCAGTCAACGATGTGGTGGCTCACGGCATTCCTTCGAACCAGACGCTTATGGACGGTGACTTGCTAAAGCTCGACATCGTGGTGGAATACGGCGGATGGTTCGGCGATTCGTGCTGGTGCTATGCGGTGGGCAATATCCGGCCGGAGGCGCAAAAATTAATGAAGGTGACAAAGGAATGCTTGGATCTGGGGATCGCCCGAGCGCTTCCCGGGGGCCGACTCGGCGACATAACGTCAGCGATTCAACAGCATGCGGAAGCGAACGGGTTCTCGGTCGTACGCGATCTGTTGGCCCACGGGATCGGGCGGAGCCTGCACGAGGAGCCGAGCTACGAGCACATCGGCGTAGCCGGCAAAGGCATTCGGTTAAAGGAAGGCATGGTATTTACGATTGAACCGATGTTGAACGAAGGTACGTTTCGTATCACGATCGACGACGATCAGTGGACGGCGAGGACGGCCGACGGCAAGCTGTCGGCGCAATATGAGCATACGATCGCAGTCACGGCGGACGGACCGCTGATTTTAACGGCCCAGTAAGAATAGAGGCGAACATACGGGGATATGTCTTTTAAGGAAATAAGTCGCCGACCCGGCCTCCTTCATCTGATGAAAGTTGGTAATTCGAAATGACGAAAAAGCGCTGAGCCTCGCCTGGATCAGCGCTTTTTGATCTTCAATCAGTCAGGAAATTGAACGTTACCTTTAACGATATAGGCTTGGCCTGTGCCATTTTCCGCTAGAGCCGGGATAGTATCGTTGAGCACAACACCGCGAATGTCCGTAATCCGTATTTTCAGAGGCTGTTTTCCTAAGTTAGTACCCAAAAAGTGATTGTAATCCTGTTTTTCGAGATTGAGCCATTGCCCGTTTTGTTGAACTTCCATTTTTAAGACCGGATACTTATGATTGCGCACTTGAATGGCTGCCCACCACTGGCTGCTGCCTTCTTTAATGCGATAGGAGACATTGCCGCTCACCGGAGCTTTGACAACTTTCCATGAAATATTGATTTTTCCATCCTTTTGATCACCAATCAGATTGAAGGCATTCGGTGACAGATCGAGCGCGCCGCTTGGACCCTCAGGGTATAAATCTGTTACATATACGGTTGTTTTTCCTTTAGGGCCTTGAACTTCCAAATAGGCGCCAGCTAATGCGGCTTTGATTCCATTATAATTAAGTTGTGTGGGGTTAAGCGCTGTAATTTTGGCATCAGAAGGGATAGGATCAAGCAGTAATGCTCCTCCAGAGTAACCTGATCCTGTATATGTGGCATATCCCGTGTATGTATCATTCCAAGCAGCTGAAGCGGGAAGGGCGAACAATACGATACTTAGCAATGACGTCAGACCGATCGTTTTGAACTTTCGGAACATAGATTTTTCTCGCACAATTATTTCCTCCTTGTTCATTTAATAGATTTATATAGTAAATATAAACACTATATTACCTAATATTCCAAATTGTACAATAGGACTTTGAGGCAAAATAAACAATTGGAAATTTTCGTTGATCTACCCATAGGCCATAGGGTGTGTTTTTAAGAAATGGCTGTAAGAAAGGGAGGAATAAGTAATGAGGACAAACTAGGACTTTTGGATGAAGTCTTTTAAATAGAATAAGCGAACTATTGTTCTCCTTTTGAATGTCGTATACAATCGAATCATGCTGATTTAAATAGAGTGATGTCGACTCTGTGTATGCTGCAACGAAAGGATGTTATGCATCATGATGGGAAGAGCCCATTTAATTATTGGAACCGGGGTCTCCCTGTCGGTATTAGCTTTAAGTGGATACGAAGTGACACCAGCTGCTGTGGCAGCCGCCGTGGTCGGTTCATTGCTGCCGGATATTGATGAGCCTAACTCCATGCTTGTGAGCCGTGCGTTACCGAACAAAATGCTCAGACTCATACAGCTTCTAATGATTGGTGCTGCGGTGTGGGTGTTTTTTACCCAATTGGCTCCACCGCCCTGGAATCTTGTTTTGGCTTTGCTGATGGTCAGCGCTTCTTTTATGCCTTCACGAACCATGCGTAAAGGTATCATTTTTCTAATTGGTATCGGCCTAGCCTGGTATGGGGAATCATATGCACCATGGAATTATATCGCCGGGTGTCTGTTGATCATATGTACGCTTGTTCCGCACCGAGGATTGACGCATACGGTGTATGGAACAGCAGCATGGACTGCGCTGCTTTACGGCACGACACGTTTGCATGGCGACAGCATATGGATGGCTGGAGGTATGGCGTACTTGCTGCATTTATTGGCAGATTCCTTGACAAATAACGGAATTAAGCCTTTGCCACCCTTCAAATGGAAGCTACGGTTTAAATTGATGAGCACCGGAACTCGGAAAGGAACAAAGGTAGAAAATGTATGTATTACCTTAACAGCCGTTCTCGTAGTGATTGCTTTGCTTCGGTACAAGCATTTATTTTGAGTTCCTATATTTTTGGTGCTATTAATCTAAAAAAACAGTCAAGTGCACGTTGTATGTGTCTTGACTGTTTTTTGTAGATTCCTATTTTCGGTTCATTTCTAAGCTCGTTCAACAATGGTATTCAGTGTTGTACGATCCAGGTTTTGAACGAGCTTAATGATCAGCTCTTTGGCCGCGTCATAATCATCGGTGTGAATAATGGACGAGGAAGTATGAATGTATCGTCCACATATGCCGATAACGGTGGATGGCACACCAATTCCGCTTAAGTGCACTTGACCAGCGTCCGTTCCCCCAGTGGAGATGAAATATTGGTACTTGATTTTGTGAGTTTCCGCCATGTCTTGCACGTACTCCACAATTCCGCGGTGTGTAATCATACCTGGATCAAATACACGCAACAGTGCGCCTTTGCCAAGCTGTCCGTATGCATTCGGATCTCCACCCATATCGTTGGCAGCACTGCAATCCAGTGCAAAGAAAATATCCGGCTGAATCAGATTGGCAGCTGTGCGCGCACCGCGCAGTCCCACTTCCTCCTGTACCGTAGCTCCTGCATACAATGTATTTGGAAGCTGATCCTTTTCTTTATGTAATGCCTCCAGCAGCTCAATGGCCAGGCCTACACCATATCGATTGTCCCATGCTTTAGCCATAATTTTTTTGGGATTTGCAAGTGGAGTGAACTCACAGATCGGGGCGATAGCCGTTCCGGGTACAATTCCCAGATCTTGCGCTTCCTGTCTGCTGTCTACGCCGATATCCAGGTACATATGCTTGATGTCCATCGGCTTACTCCGTTGTGCTTCATCGAGCAAGTGCGGTGAGATAGAGCCAACTACACCGATAATGGGGCCATTGGGAGTCAATACTTGAAGACGTTGTGACATGATAGCTTGGCTCCACCAGCCTCCAACCGGCTGAAAGCGAATCATTCCAGTTTCTGTAATGCCATTCACAATAAAACCAACTTCATCCAGATGGCCTGCCACCATTACACGTGGTCCACTTTCTTGTCCGCGCAGCACACCAAAAAGACTGCCCAAACGATCCTGCACGATTTCATCCGTATAACCGGATATTCGTTCTTTAACCCATGCCCGCAGCTCTCGCTCATGTCCAGGGATGGAAGGGAACTCTGTTAAGGTTTTAAACAATTCCAATGTTTTTGCTTCCATGATGTATACCTCACTCCTTATTAATTAACCAGTGGTCGTCTTGTATTCAGTATGAATGGATTTGTACGGAATGTCCACGATATCATTTTCCTGACATAACATTTCCCCAAAAAGCTCATAATGTTAAGGAGCCAAGCAACTGAACCGCCAAGCGCGGAACTTTTGAATAAGGGGTGGTGAATGATGCCAGCTAAGTCAGGACAGCGCGGTTTTCGTACCAATTCGTCGCCGTTGTCCATAAATGAGAAAGACTATCAAAGTGTTTCCCAAAAGCATGAACCCTCCAGAAAAGTATTTGCCAATTGTGTGCGTGCTTTTCTGGTTGGAGGCGTCATCTGTGTGATTGGGCAGGCGATTCAGGAAGCTTTTATGGCAGGGATGCATATTCCCGCTAAAGAGGCTGCGGCACCAACTGCATCCATGATGATCTTGTTGTCTGTTATTTTAACCTGCATCGGGGTCTACGATAAGATTGCCCAATGGGCAGGAGCGGGAACCGCGGTACCTATTACGGGTTTTGCTAACTCGATGTGCTCAGCTGCATTGGAGTATCGTTCTGAGGGATTGGTACTCGGAGTGGGTGCAAATATGTTTAAGCTGGCAGGCTCAGTTATCGTATTCGGTGTTGTAGCCGCATTTATCGTGGGCGTGATCTACGCGATCCTCGGTGTGGGGGGCAATCACTTATGAGAAGACAGGGAGGACAAACCTGGAAGTTTGAGTCAAGACCGCGCATCATTGGTAGTGCAACTGTCGTAGGCCCGGATGAAGGAGAGGGGCCACTGTCTACAGATTTCGATTATATTTATGACAATATCGAAATAAACGAGAAAACATGGGAAAAAGCGGAACGAAGATTAATTGAGCATTCTACTGAGTTGGCGCTAATTAATTCCAATTTAAACAAAGAGGAAGTTCAATTTTTCATAAGTGGTGATCTGATGAATCAGATTATCAGCAGCTCATTTACGGCTAGCAAGCTTGCTATTCCCTATTTAGGTGTTTTCGGAGCCTGCTCAACGTCGATGGAAAGTTTGGCTTTAGCCGCACTTATTGTGGATTCGGAGGCCGGCGACTACGTCATGGCGGGGACAGCCAGCCATAACTGTACTGTAGAAAAACAATTCCGCTATCCTAATGAGTATGGAGCACAGAAGCCCCCCACGGCTCAGTATACTGTAACCGGATCTGGGGCGGCCGTTGTAGGACATGCTCAGTCAGGGACAGTGGTGGATTGTGCTACCATTGGGCGTGTAATGGATATGGGCATTAAAGACCCCTTTAATATGGGGGGAGCCATGGCTCCAGCAGCGGCGGATACGCTCTTGTCCCATTTTCGGGATACAGGCAGAGACCCTGGCTACTATGACCTTATTGTAACAGGGGATTTAGCCTCTGTAGGGCTGCCAATTGCCAAGGAGCTGCTCAAAAAAGATGGATTCGATATGAGTCAGACGGAATTTAATGATTGTGGCTTACTGATTTATGACATCAATAAGCAAAAAAAGGTCATTGCAGGTGGAAGTGGTTGCGGATGCTCGGCTGTTGTAACCTATGGGCATCTGTTAAAGCGACTCGAAAAAGGAGAACTGCAAAAGGTGCTGGTCGTGGCGACCGGGGCATTATTATCTCCTTTGACTACACAGCAAGGTGAAAGCATTCCTTGTGTTGCACATGCTGTAGCTTTTGAAGCGGGAGGAAAAGTATGATATACTTATGGGCTTTTTTAGTAGGCGGTGCCATTTGTGTCGTGGGTCAGTTGATGATGGATGTCATTAAACTGACTCCGGCACACACAATGAGCACGTTGGTGGTAGCAGGTGCAATTGCGGACGCTGTCGGAATATATGATCCGCTCATCAAATTTGCCGGAGCGGGTGCGACGATTCCAATTACCAGCTTTGGTAACTCACTCGTACATGGTGCACTAACCGAATTGGAAAAGGACGGATGGCTTGGTGTTATTACAGGGATCTTTAGTGTGACAAGTGCAGGGATTTCCTCAGCGATTATTTTCTCTTTTCTGGCATGTTTGTTCGTTCGTCCAAAAGGAAGTATATAACAGTTTGTTTGAAAATGACAAAATTAAAATAATTGTATATGCGAACCCTTCGGATTTGATAACCGAAGGGTTTTTGAGTTTCTGAAAGTTCCGAAAAAACAGTACGTGCGAGAGAAGCAGGAGCTTGAATAATATGGGCGGGGGAGTTAAGTGTACTCTATGTCCGCCTTCATGTACAATAATAGGAAACATGTTGCTATCTAGGAGGTTTACAAAAGTTATGCCCGTGCGTCAAGAATCTGTGCAGATTGTATCTGCAATCCGTTCTAATTTGGAATCATGCATATTAGGTAAATCCTTTGAAATAAAATTACTGCTTACGGCTATGCTGGCGGGTGGACACATTCTGATCGAGGACGTTCCGGGTACGGGGAAAACGCAAATGATCAAGGCTCTTGCTAAATCCATGCGTGGTGATTATCGCCGTGTTCAATGTAATCCTGATATTCTACCGAGTGATATTACAGGGGTATCTATATTTCATCCACGGGACGAGCGTTTTTATTTCCGTCCGGGCCCTGTGATGACTAACATTTTGCTGGCAGACGAAATTAACCGAGCGACGACGAAAACACAGTCGGCTCTGCTGGAGGTTATGGAGGAACGAAGTGTGACGGTGGATGGGGACACTCATATGTTGCCGCATCCTTTTATGCTATGTGCCACTCAAAATCCGATTGATTTTGAAGGCACTTATATGCTGCCTGAAGCACAATTAGATCGCTTTATGCTCAAAATCAGCCTAGGTTATCCTGATTTGGAGACGGAGCGAAACATGCTGCTTCATCATCAGACGGGCCAGCCAGCTGACCGTCTGGAGGCTGTAGCGCATATGGAACAGATTGCTGACATCCAGAAGGAAATTAGAGATATCTATATGGATGAAGCGGTGACGTCCTATTTACTCGAGATTGTGCGTGCGACTAGAGAACATCCATCTGTGCTGCTGGGAGCGAGTCCACGGGCTGCACTTGCTTTTGTCATGGCTGCCAAGGCTTACGCTTTTCAGGATAACCGTGACTATGTGCTGCCTGATGATGTGAAGGCGCTGGCACCTTATGTGCTAACGCATCGTTTGCTGCTTCGTCCCGAAGCGCGCTTGGATAGTTCCAACGCCCAGTCCGTGCTGCAGTCCGTGCTCCGACAAGTGCATGTACCCGTACGAATGGAGCGTTCTTAGGGAATGAACATGGTCAAAAGGAAGCGCAGGCTTCCACGGCTATCAGGCCGCGTCTGGCTTATGCTGCTTATATGGGTGGTGTGCCTGCTTTATTTGTTGTTTCAGGGCGGAAAGACATCGGTCATGCTGTTTTCTATGGTTACGTTGTTAATCGTTTATTTATGGCTGGTTGGTCTGAGTGGAGTTCGCCGCGTTCAGGGCTATCGGCAGCTTTCGCAAGGCTCGGAGTTTGGGGAACTGCTGCAGGCGGGGGATCAGGTGCATGTAAAGCTTAGTCTGAGCATTCCGGGCTTTCTTCCGCTACCATATGTCATTGTTCGTGAGGTACTTAAGCGGCATACAGGGGAATCCTGGTCGTTTGAAGACAGTGTCATTCCCAGTATGAAAGGGGGCGGCCAGCTTACATTTCAAACCCCTCCTTTGGAACGAGGAAGTTACTATTTTGAAGAAACCGAATGTGTAAGTGAGGACATCTTTGGCCTGTTGGAGCACAAGGGCAGGTTGAATGCACGCGGTGAATTTCGGGTGCTCCCCCGAACGGTATTTATTCCATATTGGCAGATCAATGATCGCCGATCAAGGATGTCTGGACCTCAGACCGTCCAAACTCGAACACGTCGTGAAACGACACAAATTAACGGTGTTCGGGATTATGTATATGGAGATCGGTTTTCACGTATCCATTGGAATGCGACGGCTCGTACAGGTAGCTGGAAATCCAAGGAATTTGAGCATGAGACGGTTCCCAAAACGATGCTTGTACTGGATGTACAAACAAAGCATTATATAAACGCTGATCAGTTTGAACTGGCTGTATCTTCTACCGCTTCATTGCTGGAATATGGTGGGCGGGAGCGGATGGGAGTCGGACTCTGTACGACTGGAGAGAAGGGAACTGTTTTTCCGCCAAGTGAGCAGACGCTGGAACGACAACGGATGATGCATCACTTGGTAGACATTCACACAACCGTGCAAGGCAGCTTGATGGGCGCTATAGAGAGCTGTGTGCGCCAGTTCCCGCAAGGCTGTTATTTTATACTGATTAGTCCGCTGAAGGATCAGCAGGCGCTGGAACTTCTTCGCTGGGCCGATATCCGGGGAATGACCCCGTGTCACGTCTATATCGGGGAAGGCTCGGCCGAGGGAGAAGTTGAAAAATGGATGAGCATGCTTCGTGCAAGGGGAATGAAAGGCTACGATGTAGAAAGCCTCGAAGAGCTCCCGGCTGTAATGGGGGGAGGGACACAATGAAAAGCTGGATACAATCGTTAAAGAGCTCCTGGGCCCCCGCCTTCACATTCTTATGGATTATTATTATCGCTATGCAATGGGTGTCTTTTGCTTCTGAATTATGGCTAGAAGAGACAAGGGCACTTGTGTTAACGACGATTACAATGCTGGCGCTTGTGAAGATTTTACTGCCATTTCGTCCATGGATTGAATTTGTCGTTAAGGCGATAACGCTGTTTTTTATTTTGTATCGGACATTAGTATCTTACTCCATCATTATCCCTTTCGGCGGGGTAGCCAATCGTCTGGATCAATTTATATCTAATATGTCTCCTTATGTTTGGTTTTCCCTCATTGCTTGGCTAGTTATTGAAATGGTGCCGCTCATCGTTACCACGAAGCAACGAATTCTAGTTTTTGTGGGCATCAATATTGCAGCTCTGGCGGTGCTCGATTCCTTCACACCAACTGTGCTGTGGGAGGAGGTTGCCTGGATCGTCTTTGCTGGCATGGGATGGCTAGTGACACAGCATTTGCAGTATTTTCGTCAGAATTATCCTCAAGGATGGAAGCATATTCGGCGTTATCCGTATAAAATTGCGGCCAATATCGCTGTCATTTTTGCGCTTATTATTATGGCGGGTGTGAATATGCCCGAGGTACAACCGGCTTTGACGGACCCCTATACAGCGTGGACCCAGCGGATTAGCTCAACCACTGCCGGAACCACTAATGGATCTGGGGTGTTGAATCAGCGGATGAACACCGCATCGGGTTATAGTCGGCAGGATAATCGGTTGGGTGGAGGCTTTAATTTTGATTATTCACCCGTCATGACCATCACAACTAATCAGCGAAGCTATTGGCGAGGGGAAACGAAACGAACCTATTCCGGTACAGGCTGGAGTGACGGAGGCAACGATGATCCAACACCCAATGAGGTGTCGATGACCGCAGAGCTTAAAAATACACAAGAAACGCGGCATTCTACTGAGCAGGTCGTGCAGACCGTCACAATGCAAAATGATCAGAGCTACCCGGTTCTGTTTGGCGCCTACTCAGTGCATCGTGTTCAATCGGTGGATAGGGATTCACGGGCCAATGGGTTACATTGGAACCCGGAACAGGCAGAACTTCTTTGGAACCCTTCCTCTCGAAGAACTGCTTATCCTAAAACGTATACCTTAGTATCGCATGTTCCGGTCATTCCTGAGAAAGAGCTGCGCACAAAAAGTTTTAATGAGTTGTATGGTAAAAACAAACAAGAAGCCTACCTGCAAATTCCCAAGGAGTTGCCGCAGCGGGTTCGTGATTTGGCTCGAAACGTAACGTCACCGGCCAAAACGCCGTATGAAAAAGTCGGATTACTACAGCAGTATTTACAGCAAAATTATGCATATACGAACAATCCGGATCTCTCACGGAAAAGAAGCAAGGATTTTGTGGATGCCTTTCTGTTCGAGATTCGGGAAGGCTACTGCGATTATTATTCCACTTCATTAGTTATGATGGCTCGCTCTGTTGGGATTCCAGCCCGTTGGGTCAAAGGGTATGCACCTGGCCAGCAGACGTTTTCAGATGATACAACTACGGGCGATGGTGACGAAAGCATGTCCTCATACTCTGTGACAAACGCGGACGCTCATTCCTGGGCTGAAGTATATTTAGGCGAATACGGCTGGGTTCCTGTAGAAGCTACGCCTGGTTTTGATATGCCACTGCTTACAGAGCAGGAGGATTCAAAGACTCCGGAAACCCCAGAGGTCAAAGATCAACCAGAACCAGAGCAGCCTGAGCAGACCCCGCAGATGAACTCAGGGGAAAGCTTAAAGATTCATCCTATAATTATAGGCTCTGCTGTTGCCGTTCTTTTGCTGTGGGCTGCTTATATCCTCTGGCGTAATCGGGCAGACATTCACTTTTACCTGCTGCGCTTGCGGACGGGTAAGCCACTGACTCCAGATGAAAAGGTGGTCGTTGAAACTGAACACTGGATACGGTACATGCGAAGAAAGGGCTTTGTCCGTGCCAGCCATGAGACATTGAGGGAATCAGTCAACAGATGGTCACAAGAAGCACCAGAACGTGCTGCGATTTTACATCAGTTGCTAGGATGCTTTGAACAAGCGCGTTATAGTCCTTCGTCGGTAACCACGGAGGATTGGCGCCGTGTTCGCCAGCAAGCCTCCCTGTTGCAGAAGCAATCATGGACAAAACGACGGGCTGAACGAAGAGCAAAGTCTGATCAGAAGGATGAAGGATGATCTATTTTTACTAGTTTCGAGTGACGCCAATGTTTATTTTAATCTATAAGTTTAGTAAAAAGCTGTCCGTTTGTTGCGGATAGCTTTTTACTAAGCCATAGTAATATGGTATAGTTTGTCGTATGAAACTGAGGTGACCGACGTTGTTTGAAATGTTGATGCCCAAATTACGGGTGAATACTGTCTTTGATATTGATCTTGAAGGCTTGTATGCTCAAGGATATCGCGGCATAATTACGGATTTGGATAACACGCTGGTCGGCGCAAAAGCGCCGAATGCGACTCCCGAGCTGGTGGCCTGGTTTGAAAAGGTCAAACAGGCGGGTTTTAAGCTTGTCATCGTGTCTAATAACAATATGGACCGTGTATCCGTGTTTGCTACGCCTCTGGACATTGAATTTATACATGCCGCCCGGAAGCCATCCAACTCGTCCTTTCGGAGAGCTATCCGTATGATGGGACTTACTCCGGAAGAGACTATTATGGTCGGGGACCAAATGTTGACGGACGTATTGGGAGGCAACCGAATGGGATTGCATACCGTTCTGGTACTGCCGATTTCCATTCATGATGAAGGAGTCATGACCCGATTTAATCGACGATTGGAGCGAATCGCGCTCACAAGGTTACGTAAGAAAGGCTTATGGCTTGAGGAGGAAAAGAAGAATGACTGAAAGACCTGACGGCGGAACTGCCGTCAAATGTAGTGGTTGCGGTATCGTCATGCAGACCACTAGCCCGGACCTTCCGGGATATATTCCGGAAAAATTATTAACTCGCGAACCGATTATTTGTCAGCGTTGCTTCCGGATCAAAAACTATAATGAAACGTCGTCCGTAACGGTAGATCAGGATGAATTCTTGAAGCTGCTTAGTCAGATTGGGGACAAGGATGCGCTTGTTATCCACATTGTAGATATTTTTGACTTTGAAGGCAGCTTGATTTCCGGCTTACAGCGTTTTGTAGGTTCCAATCCGGTTGTACTGGCAGTCAATAAGACCGATTTGTTGCCCAAGGTGACAAATTGGAACAAGGTACGTAACTGGGTACAAAAGCAGGCGAAGGAGCAAGGGCTACGCACGGAAGAAATCGTATTGTGCTCAGCTAAAAAAAATCAGGGCTTTGACCGTCTGCTGGATGTGGTATCCGAACTGCGTGGTAACCGCGATGTATATGTGGTTGGTGCCACAAATGTAGGCAAATCTACGCTGATTAACCGCTTGATTCGTGATTACAGCGATATGGAGCAGGAACTCACAACGTCCCGTTACCCGGGAACTACACTCGATATGGTGAATATTCCGCTCGACGATGGCAAGCACATTATTGATACTCCGGGTATTGTGTACCCTTGGCGGTTCAGTGAAATCGTCTCTCGTCAGGACTTGAGTGCTATTATGCCAGACAAGCCGCTGAAGCCTGCTGCATATCAGCTTGATGCCGGACAAACATTGTTTTTCGGCGGTATGGCCCGATTTGATTTTGTAGACGGTCAGCACCAATCTTTTACCTGCTACATTAACGGTGGTCTTAAAATACATCGCACGAAGCTGGAGCGAGCTGATCAGTTGTTCGCTGATCACGCTGGGGAGTTATTGTCTCCGCCAACACGCGATCAATTGGCAGAGATGCCGGAATGGACCAGACATGAGTTCCGCGTTCCACGCAAATCTCCATCGGACATCTATATATCCGGTTTGGGATGGATTAGAGTGAATAGCGAGAACGGAGCACTGGTAGCGGTTCATGCTCCTCGGGGAGTCCGTGTGCTTTTGCGGCCTGCGTTGATTTAACAATGCTGTAACCAAGTTATAGGGCGGCAAGGAACACAACCTGGTTCCTGCCGCCATTCATGTATTTGAGCGGCCTAATATTTTGCAATATGGGGGAGAGCAACGATGAACAGCGGGGAGTCTGGAGCGATCGAACGAGATCTTGTACTATTGGGCGTATTGGGTGATCCGATCAAGCACTCCAAATCGCCTCTGATGCATAAAATAGCTTTACAGGCAGCGGGGATTGAAGGAGATTTTGTGCCTCTTCATGTCACACCGGATCAGCTGGAAGATGCCGTCAAGGGAATTCGTGCTTTGCGTTTCCGCGGAGTCAATGTGACGATTCCCCATAAAGTTGAGATTATGAAATATCTGGATGAGATTGACGAAGGAGCTCGGCTCGTCGGTGCTGTCAATACGATAGTGAATGACAATGGACGGCTCAAGGGCTATAACACAGACGGAATTGGCTACGTGCGTTCCCTTAAGGAAGAGACTTCTGTTAAGTTAAAAGGCGCAAGAATTGCCGTTCTTGGAGCCGGTGGAGCTGCCCGTGGCGTAATCCATGCTCTGTTGGAGGAACAGCCGGAATCGGTTATCATTCTGAACCGGACACGTGACAAAGCTGAACAACTGGCATTGGAGTGGACGACAGAGGCAATTCCAGTAACGGGCTATTCCAATGAGGATGCCAAGAGTGTGCTCACAGCGGTGGATGTGTTGATTAATACAACCTCGGTGGGAATGTCTCCTTTATCGGATGAGCTTCCACTGGAAACGAGTTTGATTCCAGAGGGAATTATTGTGAGTGATTTGATCTACAACCCGCTGGAAACGAGGCTTTTACGCGAAAGCCGTGAACAGCGCGGCTGCACTGTGCATGGAGGTTTGGGCATGTTTGTGTACCAAGGGGCAGTGGCTTTTGAATATTTTACGGGGGTTGCTCCTGCAGTAGACCAAATGAGAGCGGCTGTGCTGAGAAGCCTGTCGTAAGTCGGATTATACATTAAAATTATGGAAATGCCGCATTGTATATGTGGCGACGAAGGGGTTAAATATACATGTTAACAGGTAAACAAAAAAGATATCTGCGCTCGATGGCGCATCATTTGGACCCAGTTTTTCAAGTAGGTAAAAATGGTACGAATGAGCATCTTATGCGTCACATCAACGATGCGATTGAAAAGCGTGAGCTGATGAAAGTACAAATTTTGAATAACTGTTTAGACGACAAGCATGAAATTGCGGAAGAACTGGCAGCAGAGACGGGTTCCGAGCTTGTACAGCTTATTGGAAGCACCATTATTTTGTACAAGGAATCTCGTGATCATAAGCAAATCGAGTTGCCTAGAGGATAATACGCGGGGAGAAAACTATGAAAATCGGTATTATGGGTGGTACATTTGACCCGATTCATATTGGACATCTGCTGGCTGGAGAATCGGCAAGAGATGCCTATGGGCTGGATCAAGTATGGTTTATGCCTTCTCATATTCCTCCGCACAAGCATCAAGCGGGGGCAAGCGGCAAGGAGCGTCTGGAGATGACGAGTGAAGCGGTAGCGGGTCATCCTGCTTTTGAAGTGCTGGATATTGAAGTGCTTCGCGGGGGGGTATCCTATACCATTGACACGATCAAGAAGCTTCAGGAGCTGCATCCTGCTGTAGATTTTTATTTTATTATTGGTGCGGATATGGTGAACTACTTGCCTCATTGGCAGGGGATTGAGGAATTGGCGCAGCGGATTTGTTTTATTGGGGTGCGGCGACCGGGCTTCCAGCTTGCGCTGGATGAGTTGCCTCATTATTTGCAGGACAAGGTACTGCTGGCGGATATGCCAGTGGTGGACATTTCTTCGACGGATATTCGTGAGCGTGCTGCAGAAGGGCGCACCATTCGTTATCTTGTGCCTGACCGTGTTCATGACTATATTACAAGGGGCGGTTTGTATGAAGTACAGCCGTGAGCAGCTAATGGAGGCCGTATCGGGTCAGATGCCTGAAAAACGCTGGAAACACACGCTGGGTGTGATGCATACCTCTGTGGAGCTTGCGAAGCGTTATGGGGCAGACCCGGCTAAGGCAGAACTGGCGGCTATTTTGCATGATGTAGCGAAATATTGGCCTGTTCAACAGATGGAGGAAGTGATTCGTAACTATCCCGAATGTGATCAGGAGTTATTGGAGCATGACAAGCAGCTCTGGCATTCAGAGGTAGGGTACTGCGTTGCAGCAAGAGATTACGGAGTGGATGATCCGGAAATAAGGAATGCGATCCGCTGGCATACGTCAGGGCGCGTAGGTATGAGCCTGCTGGATAAAGTCGTGTGTCTGGCTGATTACATTGAACCGGGGCGGGACTTTCCCGGGGTTGAACATATCCGCAAACAGGCAAAGAAAAGTTTGGAGCAGGGCCTTATAGCTGGTTTTGATTCTACAATTTCATTGTTGCTGGAAAAGCAAAAGGTTATTTTTCCGCTGACGGTCTTGTCGCGCAATGACTTGATTCGGCAGCTAAAACAGAAAAAAACGGAGGTTCATGAATGACCCTAACGAATGAGAAATTAATGCAAACAGCGGTTGAGGCCGCTAATGATAAAAAGGCAATGAATATTGTCGCACTGGATTTGCGTGGAGTATCGCTAGTTGCGGATTATTTTGTAATCTGCCATGGTAATTCGGATACACAAGTACAAGCGATTGTAACTGAAATTCGCAAACGCGCCCATGATGAAGGTGTCGTCGTCAAAGGAATCGAAGGAATGGATTCCGCCCGCTGGGTTCTGATGGATTTGGGAGATGTTGTAGTGCATGTCTTCCACCGCGACGAACGCGAATATTATAACATTGAACGGCTTTGGTCGGATGCTAAGGTTGTGGAGAAGGTATGAGTTTGATCGCTGGTACTTATGTCACCATTATGGTGGATCGTGAGGTATCTCCTTTCGGCTACTTTCTTACCGTCGGTGAGCAGGATGTGCTGCTGCATTATACGGAGTTGACTCGTGAAATCGAAGTAGGTGAACGGCTGGAGGTTTTTATCTTCCACGATACAGAGGACCGTTTGGCTGCAACTATGAAAAAACCGTTCTTGTCTCTGGGAGAAATGGCCAAGCTTGAGGTGGCCGATGTCCATCCTCGTTTGGGATGCTTCCTGGAGATGGGATTGGGGCGTCAACTTTTGCTGCCGATTCGTGAGTTGCCAGAAAACCGGGATCTGCATCCTCGTGTAGGTGACTACGTGTATGCCATTATGGAGCATGACAAACAAGGCAGACTGCGAGCTAAGCTGGCAGGGGAGCAGGAACTGGCTCCATTGTGCTTCCATGCTCCTAGTTCGTGGCTAAATACGTGGGTCCAAGCTACGGTATACAAGCCGCTTCAAATGGGCACCTTCGTCCTGGTGGACGGTGGTGTGCTTGGTTTTGGCGCAATAGGGATGATTCATTCCTCGGAACGTAACCGCATGCTTCGCTTGGGCGAGGAGGTTAAGGTACGGGTCACGCTTGTTCGCGAAGACGGCCGGGTCAATCTGGCGATGTCGCCACGCAAGGAAGTAGGCCGCGATGAGGATGCGGATCGGTTGATTGCCTTTCTGAAGGAACGTCCAGGTGGGGGTATGCCGTATTCTGACGCAACGCCGCCAGATATTATCAAGCAACGGTTCGGTATCAGTAAATCTGCCTTCAAGCGTGCAATGGGCAAGCTGATGAAGGAAGGACTGGTTACACAAAAAGAAAATTGGACCTACCTGGTGGAGAAAATGCCTAAACCGAAGGATGGGAATGGGGAATAAAAAATGGCTTCTTACCGCAAGTTTGCCTATGTGTATGATGAGCTAATGCAGGACATGCCGTACCCGGACTGGTTGCGTTTTGCGCGGCAGGCTTGGGACCAACACGGGATGCCACATACAGTCGCCGAGCTGGGCTGCGGAACGGGCTCAATAACGATTCCACTGGTTAACTCGGGCTTCGAGGTAGCTGGCATCGATTTATCTTCTGACATGCTGGCAGTAGCTCGTCGCAAAATGGAAGACACTCCTCGGGGGCAACGATTGTTTCGTGAGGGAAGCGTTCGCTGGATACAACAGGATATGCGGGAATGGGTTTTACCGGAGCCCGTGGACTCTGTCATTTCTTTTTGCGATTGCCTGAATTATTTACTTGAGGAAGAAGATATCATTTCTACTTTTCGCAGAACATATGCTGGTCTGAAGCCTGGTGGAACCTTTCTGTTTGATGTACACCATCCCCAGACATTTTTGCGTTATGATGAAGAACAACCATTTGTACTGGATGAACGCTCCATCTCGTATATCTGGACATGCGCATTGGATACTCCCCGTTGTGAAATTGAGCATCATCTCAGTATCTTCGCGAAAGCAGAACATGAAGGACGCGATCTGTACCAGCGTTTTGAGGAAATTCATGTACAGCGTGCTTATGATCCAGAATGGATGAAGGCAGAATTGTCCAAAGCAGGTTTTCGTGATGTAAAGGTATATGCGGATTTTGAATGGGTAGAAGCAGAAGATGACGCGGCGAGACTGTTTTATGTCGCTGTAAAATAGCGAGGATTCATTAAGTTAATGAGAATTCATTAAGCTAATATAGAAAAAGAAAGACGCTTTTCATGAAGTCATGAAGGGCGTCTTTTTGCACTCATATATTCACTTTATAGTTTAGCTGAAGTTCATCACCCGGCACACCCCGAATGCCCCAATTCTGTTTCGGTGTTTCAAATATAGTAATTTCAAGATCCTGTGGAGCAATGGCAAAATGATTCGCAATTCTTTGGAATAACAGCTGAATGAGCTGCTTCTTGGCTGTTGTCGTTCGGCCTTCGAAGATACTGATTTCAATAATGGTGTATGCGTCGGAGCGATCATCTGTATAGATAAAGTCTTCATGATTCATAGGAAAAAAACGATGAAACCTCTTGTCTGGAGGATAGCTGAACGCATCCACTACGGCAGAGTGAATCACCTCTGAAAGTTGCTTTTTGATCGGATTTAGTTTTTCTTTTATCCCAAAAATTTTAATCTGTGCCATGTCTCCACTCACCTTTCTTATCTCATCTCAACTTGAACCATTGCAACTTGGAGTTATTATAAAACATTCGTATTCATGTGTCATGGACACAACTAGGTATAAAGATGGCGTTTAGTATCAAGTGTAGTCCTTATTTGACTTTTTTCGCGCTTTTCAATATAATAGTGCCATTATTAACGGTTAAACAATCGCTGATGAGGAATAGTAGTTTTGTCTGGACATGTAGAGAGCCGGCGGGTGGTGCAAGCCGGTTGACAGTGCAAAGCGAACTCGCCTCGGAGATATGCGTCCAACGCAGGAAAGCACTATATAGGTGTCGTACCCTGTTATTAACACGCATCGGATCACCTCCGTTATCAGGTGTAAAGGGAGTAGAACGCGAAGAACGCTTTCTGCTAACTAGGGTGGTACCACGGGAATATAACCTCTCGTCCCTAGCGCTGACACGCTACGGGATGCAGAGGTTTTTTTGTTGCATACCGTTTGAGGAGGAAAAGACAATGACAGACACACAGCCGAAGCACGGCTATCAACCGCAAAGTATTGAACCAAAATGGCAAAAATATTGGGATGAGAACAAGACGTTCCGCACTGGGGAAGAGCCGGGCAAACCGAAGTTTTATGCTTTGGATATGTTTCCGTACCCATCTGGAGCTGGTCTGCATGTAGGGCACCCGGAAGGATACACAGCTACAGATATTGTTTCACGTTATAAAAGAATGCGCGGCTACAACGTACTGCATCCGATGGGTTGGGACGCCTTCGGTCTGCCTGCCGAGCAGCATGCGCTGGATACAGGTGAGCACCCACGCGAAATTACGGTGAAGAACGTAAACAACTTCCGCCGTCAAATCAAATCACTTGGTTTTTCATATGACTGGGATCGTGAGATTAGCACAACTGATCCTGATTATTACAAGTGGACACAGTGGATTTTCATCCAGCTGTACAAGCGCGGTCTCGCTTATGTAGCTGAAGTGCCTGTGAACTGGTGTCCAGCACTGGGCACAGTGCTGGCGAATGAAGAAGTAATTGATGGTAAGAGTGAGCGTGGCGGTCATCCAGTTATCCGCAAACCGATGCGTCAATGGATGCTGAAAATTACGGAATACGCAGATCGTCTGCTTGACGATCTGGAGGAACTGGACTGGTCCGAAAGCATTAAGGATATGCAACGGAACTGGATTGGTAAGTCTACCGGGGCAGAGGTTCATTTCCCAATTGAAGGCTATGACGAACAACTCACAGTATTTACAACCCGTCCAGATACGCTGTTCGGCGCAAGCTACTGTGTGCTGGCCCCAGAGCAGGAATTGGTGGATATGATCACTACACCTGAGCAAAAGGACGCTGTACAACAGTATCGTGAACAAGCTGCTCGTAAAAGCGACCTGGAACGTACAGATCTGGCCAAAGATAAAACAGGCGTATTCACAGGAGCTTATGCAGTGAATCCGGTGAATGGCGAAAAGTTGCCGATTTGGATTGCAGACTATGTACTGGCAGGCTACGGAACAGGTGCAATTATGGCAGTACCAGGTCATGATACACGTGACTGGGAATTTGCCAAGAAGTTCGGATTGAAAATCACTGAGGTCGTTCAAGGTGGAGACGTGGACAAAGAGCCATACACCGAGGATGGTCCGCATGTCAATTCAGGCCTGCTGAATGGACTTACTAATGAGCAAGCTATTCCAAAAATGATCGAATGGCTCGAAGCTGAGGGTAAAGGACAGGGGAAAGTAACCTACCGTCTGCGTGACTGGCTGTTCAGCCGCCAACGCTATTGGGGCGAGCCGATTCCAGTAATTCATCTAGAAGATGGAACGATCAAAACGGTTCCTGAGGATCAACTGCCGCTCGTACTGCCGGAGATGGACAATATCAAGCCTTCAGGAACAGGTGAATCCCCGCTGGCGAATGCGACAGACTGGGTAGAAACCATTGATCCTGAGACAGGTATGAAAGCACGTCGCGAGACAAATACGATGCCGCAATGGGCAGGAAGCTGCTGGTACTACCTGCGCTTTATTGATCCGAAAAATGATAAAGAGCTCGTGTCCAAAGAGAAACAGCGCGAATGGATGCCTGTTGATCTGTATATTGGCGGAGCAGAACATGCGGTTCTTCACTTGCTGTATGCCCGTTTCTGGCACAAGGTACTGTATGATATCGGCGTAGTGGAAACGAAAGAGCCTTTTTATAAGCTGGTCAACCAGGGTATGATTTTGGGCAATAACAATGAAAAAATGAGTAAATCACGCGGTAATGTCATCAATCCAGATGATATTGTTAATACGTTTGGCGCCGATACGCTGCGTATTTATGAGATGTTTAT
This sequence comes from Paenibacillus jamilae, assembly GCF_050482105.1. Classification (GTDB taxonomy): domain Bacteria; phylum Bacillota; class Bacilli; order Paenibacillales; family Paenibacillaceae; genus Paenibacillus; species Paenibacillus jamilae_B. The sequence goes on from NZ_JBCNHI010000005.1 coordinate 29,777, forward strand.
GGGGCCGCTGGAAGCGACCAAGCCATGGAATGAGAATGGGGTAGAGGGAGCGCATCGTTTTCTGTCCCGCGTATGGCGCCTGTTTGTTTCCGAGGATGGTAGCCTGAACGAAAAAATTAAAAATGACGGCGGTAGCGACGAGTTCAAGCGGACCTGGCATAAAACGCTGAAAAAAGTAACCGAGGACCTGGACGCATTGCGCTTTAATACAGCGATCAGCCAGCTGATGATCTTCACCAATGATGCATACAAAGTAGATCTTCTGCCGCGTGCAGCGATGGAAAACTTCGTGCAAATGCTGTCGCCACTTGCGCCGCATCTGGCCGAGGAACTGTGGCAGCTGCTGGGGCACGACGAGAGCATTACCTACGCGGCTTGGCCTGCCTATGATGAAGCATGGACGGTGGATGCGGAAGTGGAAATTGTCATCCAGGTGAATGGAAAAATTGTACAACGTGCAACGATTGCCAAAGATCTTGATGCCAAAGCAATGGAAAACTTTGCTCTGTCGCTGGACAGCGTTCAGGAGTCGCTGGCTGGTAAAACAGTCCGCAAGGTAATCGCTGTTCCAGCCAAGCTGGTTAATATTGTTGCCGGTTAATCGGCTTTAGGCCAAAAGAGACATCTATCTTTTGCATGTCCTCTTCGTACTTATTGTGCGTGGCCCTTATTAGCTCAGGGAAGACACTATGCAGACTGATGTCCAATAATGCAAGGGCTTCGGCGGTTATCCCTCCGGGTACCGCTACTCTTGCTTGTAACTCGGCTGGTGTCATCCCGCCTTCCGTAAGCAACTTTCCAGTGCCAATGATCATTTCACCGGCCAGAGCACATAGTTCCGTGCGGTCTATGCCCGTAGCTTGAACTGCGGCTTGGATCCACTGGTCCATAAAAAAGGCCAAGAATGCAGGACCACAACTTGAAAAATCCGATGTGATTCGTGTATGAGACTCTTTAACTCGAATCGGCCTACTGATGTGAGACATAAGCTCTTCCAGAAGGGAGCGATCCTCCTCTGTAATCCGGCTTCCATGGATGCATAGTGAGGCTCCGCTTCCGATCTGGTGAGTGACACTCGGAATAATTTTGGACACTTTGGCTTTCAGTGCATGCTCCAATATACGGATCTGCACTGGACTTGTGATAGAAACGACAATGTGCTCTTCTGTAATGACGTTGCGTATTTCATCCGTTACGGTTTTTGATTCCAGCGGCTTTACGCAGATAAACAGGATGTCGCTTTCCGCTGCCGTCTCACGGTTGCTTTGGGCTGCATGCAAACCTGGATAACGACGGGCTAGCTCGGCTACCTTGGAATACGTTCGGTTGCTTGCTAAGATTTGCTGGGGTTTGAGTGCGTCCGAATGAATAAAGGATTCAATTAGCAGACTTCCCATGCTGCCAGTCCCGATAAATCCAACTTTCATTGTTCAACGTCCTCCTTTCATACTTTGCGGTATAGACGCTGTGCTGTCATTCTTCTAAGTGTATGCACTTGGTCTTGGCCGACATGACGAATTTTATGTCTGAGCATGTTAGATCTTGCCGGGGGTCGTACCACTTTTTCTATAAATGCTCCCAGCGAGACCGTGTGGAGGTATTTACAATATCTACAACCTCCGATTTGACGGGAATTGAACAGATTTACTCTGTTTGATGGAGACGGTGTGTTCATCGACTCTAATTCCCGAAATTCATGTGGAGTAGGGGACGATACGGAAAATGAAACGCGTATGGACAGGAACGGCAATAACGCTTGCTGTAATCGGGAGTGGACTTATTTTATTTGCCGGAGGACAGCGCTCAGAGCCGCAAGAAGAATGGAGTTTGCTAAACCATAAGGCGGAGCAGTCCTTAGCGATAAAGTCGGAGCCAATAGAATCGCAGCGCAACAGTGAGCGTGACCGAGGAATACAGGCTGTAAAAGAGATTTCAGACCAAGCTGAACGCAATACAAATGTCGGAGCTGTTGACAATGTGAAGCTTGATGCTAAGCAGAATCCTACTGGTGTATCTACTGCTGGGAGCGAAAGCTCCATGGCAGGAGACTCGAGTACCGTGAAGCAGTCAGATGTTGTGGATTCGAAACCAGACACAGCTGTTGCCAGTTCGAATGTTGCAACAACAAGTAGGACTAATACGGGGAGTAGTGATTCAGTTATTCCATCCGTCTCTGGTGAAAAAAAGATAAACATTAACACGGCGAATGCTGCCGAGTTAATGGAGCTGCCGGGGGTTGGGGCTAAAAAGGCTGAGGCTATTTTGAACTACCGTAATCAGCACGGGCTGTTTAAGCGTGTGAACGATCTGGATCATGTAAAGGGAATCGGAGCTAAAATGTTAGCGAAAATGAAGCCGTATGTCAGCTTATAACTATATAAGTTTACGGTACAGGCTTTGAGAGTGGCTGTAACGGATATGTTGTACGTTTAACTTCTTTATACGGGAGAGATGGAAATGAGTGCAGAGGTGCGCAAAGACTGGGACACCTATTTCATGGATATCGCTTATATGGTATCTACCCGTTCGCGCTGCGCGCGGCGTCATGTTGGAGCCGTACTTGTACAAGGTAAAAAGCTACTGGGGACGGCATATAACGGCGCACCATCGGGGGTGCCTGACTGTTCTGAGGCAGGCTGTATGATCTCGGAGGAATATGAGGTCGTTCACCGTGACGGACGGGAGGAGATGGTTAAGAAGCAGCGTTGTATTCGCACTATTCATGCGGAACAGAACCTGTTGCTGTTTACTGACCGGATTGACCGTGAAGGCTCTTCAGTATATGTCACCGATCAGCCATGCTGGACGTGTGCTAATATGTTGGCGAACAGCGGCATTGTGGAGATTGTATATCACCGACCTTATCCAAAAGATGCCGATAAGGTTCGTGCTATGATGGAGGAAAAGGGAATCGCCTTTCGCATGCTGGAGACTTATCATCCACCGCAGGAAACGCTGATGGATGTAAAGAATTAAATAATAAACGAGGAAGAACCTCTGACAACGCTATTGTCAGGGGTTCTTCTTTTGTTTTGTGTTTTGGATAGAAAGCAATGTTTGCTAATGGAAGGTGATTGTATTCAAGCTCAACTTGTATCTACTAGGCCTATATTAAGCCTCACAGTTTGTTGGATTATAGGCAGTGCAGGTGCTTGCCTGTATTCGGGCCGTATGCTTTTGTTGCTTTGGGCGGGAGTTACCCTGATCTTTCCGTTTATAGCCATAGTGATGAAAATCCCTATCCGACAAACGGTATTGTTATGGATTGCATTAAGCAGTGGTGGATTTCATTGGTTTTGGCATGATACACATAATGTGAGCAGGATTCCTGATGCTCTTCATGTATCATCCTCTGTCATAGAAGACATGCCTGTTCAAGCAGCCGGATTTATTGCTTCAAAAGTCGAAATTGATGGGGATCGTGCGCAGTTTGAGATGAGAGTTACTTCAATCCATCATTTTGGAAGCCATTTGAGCAAGGGCGAAAATCGTGGATCTATTTCTGAACAGGTCATTGTTCATATCAAGCTGGCGGTAAAGCAGGAACAGCAACTTGCAGCAGTATGGCAGCGTGGAGATGCAATCCTGTTGCGTGGAAGCTTGAAGGCACCAGTCAAAGCGGGGAATTTTGGTAGCTTTGATTTTAGTGAGTACCTGCATACACAGGAAATTCACTGGATTTTCAAAGGGTCTGGAGCCGCCTCCTTACAAAGGCAGGAGTCTTCCTTGTGGAATCGCTACACTTTATTGAGATGGAATGATCAGCTTAGAGAGCAGCTAGGTCAAAAAATGGAATCTGCATTTACATCACTTCTTCACGCAGGATATATGAAAGGTCTGGTACTTGGGGTTACAGATGAGCTGGACCCAGCAACGTATAACGAATTTACGCAGCTTGGTTTAACGCATATCTTGGCGATATCAGGTATGCATGTGGCGGTATATGCAGCCACATTATTATATTTGCTCAAGCTGTTGCGAGTTAGCCGCGAAACCTCCCTTACGGTTGTGATGGTGCTCATTCCGGCTTATGTCCTGCTGACAGGTGCTTCTCCCTCTGTTGTAAGAGCGGGAATTATGGCGATGATCGGCTTGTTTGCAGCCCGACGAGGATTGCTCAAAGACGGACTTAATATTTTGAGTATATCTGCGTTGCTTATGCTGCTATGGAACCCTTACTATCTGCTTAGCGTCAGTTTTCAGCTTTCCTTTTTGGTGACAGGTGGATTGCTCATTTATATGCCGCTTATGAAGCCGTTTTTCGCCAAATGGCCCCTCCTGATTGGTGGTGAAGTTGCGATTACAATCACGGCGCAGCTTGTTTCATTTCCAATGACGGTGTTCTACTTTAATCAATTTTCGTTATTATCATTTGCAGCTAATTTTGTACTTGTACCTCTAATTACATATATCGTGCTTCCGATAGGTACGGTGGCAATGGGAATAGCTTTTGTATGGGAAGATGGAGCTCGTATCCTTGCGTGGCCAGCAGAGCAATTGAATGATCTAACCTTTTCGCTTGTGAAATGGCTGAATGTGGATGATGCTTATGTGAGTATTTGGCCGTCTTCTTCTATCCTGTGGGTTATGGCTTATTATGCAGCTCTGTACAGTGTTCTGTACTGGCTCAAAACATGGTTCACGTCCCGAAGGCAGACGGACGACATTTCCGTTGTAAGCTCTAACCCTACAACATCACCCATACAAACAGGACTAGCGGCCTCTGCTGAGTGGGCTGCTGTTTTGCAAACAGCTCATGAGCCTGGGGGGGCAGGGAAATTTGCGCGTCGACAGTGGAACGGATATCGCTATCTGGCACTGGCTTTAAGTGGCATTGCTTGGCTCGGCATACTAGGTATAGGATACCAATCTCCCAGTGAAAGAAACACGGGAGTAGTTCAATATCTGGATGTGGGCCAAGGCGATAGCATTTTAATTACAACGCCGGGAGGGAAGCATATTTTGGTGGATGGCGGGGGTACAATGGACTTTGCAACAGGGAAAAACGCTTGGCGCAAGCGTACAGATCCCTACGAGGTAGGTGAGGATACGATTGTGCCCTTGCTAAAGCAACGTGGGGTGCATCGGCTGGACGCTGTCATTTTAACGCATGGAGATCATGATCATGCCGGAGGACTACAGGCCGTACTTGACCAGATTCCCGTATCCACCTTGTTTTTTAACGGTACCCTGACAGATAAAGACCCGTTCCGGAAGTTGTTGAACACGGCTTTGGCCAAGAAGATTAAGCTGTACGGTGCACATCATAGCATGGAGTGGGAACCAGACCGGGATACGAAAATTCGCTTTCTCTATCCATTTAAGCTACAGAAGAACGCATCTGAGCAGTTGCCTGTTATAAAGGAGCAGAATCATTATTCCGTTGCTATGATTTTGGAGATGGAGGGGGCCTCATTTTTGTTCACAGGAGATATGGATGATGCCGCAGAGTCGCTGTTGCTTTCTGAATTAACCCTTTCTTCATCCCGTGTGAAAGCTCAGGGGGGAACAGGGTCTGCAAGGAAAGCTGTAGATGTTATGAAGGTGGCGCATCATGGCAGCAAGTATTCCACCTCGGAAGAGTGGTTGTCCTACTGGCAACCGAAAATATCCGTCATTTCAGTTGGAGCAAGCAACACTTATGGACATCCAAACAAAGCGGTATTGGAACGTTTGGCGGAAGTTGGTTCTGCCATATATCGAACAGACACAATGGGGGAGGTACAGATTCGTGCGCAGCAAGGGAAACTGAGTGTGCGGTACCAACGCAGACGTGAATAGACGGATTGACAATGATTTTGTATAAAATCATCTTCAAACACAGAAAAAGCAGGCATTATAACAGTCAAGAATCTCCCTGCTGATGAACAGATAAGGCATATCAATCCTCAACCGACGATTGTTATTTTCAATTTCCGATTGTTCTGTTCTTATCAGTTAGAATTCAAATCATATTTTTTTGAACAAGAAGGAATGAAAAGCTTAATACAAATCAATAGGTAAAGTATTGAGATGTATGGGGCTGAGGGAAGGTGACTACCTTCCCTTTTTCTGTTATTCTAAGGGAGGATACAATGGGGATTCTGGGCATTTTGTTGTAAATTTTTTAATTAAAAAAATAAAATTAGCGTCAGACGTCTATCCTGCAACAATTTGCAAAAGGGATACGTCTGTAATATTGCAGGGAGAGGGGGATCCTTTGTGGTAGAGCAGGGACTCATCCGAGCCGCTCAATCGGGCGATCGCGACGCTCTCATTACCCTATTAAGAGAGATAGAACAACATGTGTACCGTACAGCATATTACATTCTAAATAATGAGCAGGACGCCATGGATGCTTCACAAGAAGCCCTCATACGAATATATTCCAAAATTAATTCTTATGAGGAAAAAGCGCAGTTTAAAACCTGGGTCCAACGCATTGTAACGAACATATGCATCGACAAATTCAGAAGAACAAAGCCTTCGGTTTCCATTGACGAGCATGACATGGTATTTAACGACCCCCAAAACGTGGAGGTCGAGGTGTTAACCTCTTACATGGCACAGGATGTTCGTGAGGCTATACAACGGCTTCCGGAACACCATCGGACGGTAATTGTTTTGAGATATTTGCAGGATTTCTCTTACAACGAGATTGCCGATTCTCTGGATTTGCCGCTAAATACGGTCAAGTCATATTTGTATCGTGCAAGACAGCAATTGCAAGGGCTACTTCAGGAATATCAGAAAGGTGGTGTATCAGGATGAAGTGTGGAGAAGAGGTGATGGATTGGATGCAGCGTTATGTGGATCATGAACTGGGCGAAGAAGAGACATCCCAATTAATGAACCATATTGCGACTTGCCCGGACTGTGCGGAAAAATTTCATATTCTTCAGACACTCTCTCGCGAGCTGGAGGAATTGCCTGCGGTTTCCCCGGCGTTCAGCCTGGTGGATTCCATCATGCCTCAGCTTGATGCCATTGACCGCGCACGTGAAGAGCAGGGAAGCGCGCTTCAGGAAATGCAACCTGTAACTGTTGAGCCTGAGTCTGGAACAGGGCCTAGACAACGTACACAGCCTGTGCCTTGGTGGAACCGGATGGGAGGACGTGCTGCCATGGGCGTGGCTGCCGCTGCCGTTGTACTGGGAATCGTAGTATTTAATTTTGAGCCTAAAACAGTACAGGATGCGGAAGGCATACTTACATCCCAATCGCCCGAGGTGATGAACCAGCAGGAGCAGACGGAAATTCCGGGTACGACCAATGGGAGTGTAGGGCGTGATGCAGCTATTGGACCAGATTCGACTAATCAACCGTCTGAACAGGGACAAGGCGTGGATTCGTATCAGACACCTGCGGACCAAGAACCTGGCTTGGGCAAACCGGGAGCAAACAGCGCAGACGAGAAGAATCCTTCCAAACAGGATGCTGGGAAGCTTGACGATCAGCAAGCCGGCGAGGAACCTTCAACAAAGTCTGCGCCAACTAAACATTCTTCACGTCAGGATGAGAAGCAGGGACAACCAAGCGCCGATCGTCAGATGACAAAGGAAAAATCGTCTAAAGATGCTTCTAAATCAGATGATCAACAGTTAGCTCCAGAAAAATCTGCTCAATCCACGATGGCTCCTGATGAACAGTTGGAACCGAAAATGGAAAAGGCGCCTCTAGCGGGTACGGGTTCCGATCAGGGCGATAATAGCAATAATACAAGTACAAATGATGCATCTTCATCGCTTAGTCAGGAATTGAAGGTACAAAGTCGGATTGCTTCAAATGAAACATCGCAAGACACGACTTCCCAAAGTGTCACCAAGGATGCAGGGGACTCCTTAAAAGCGGATAGTAGCGATACAGCTTCTAAAGATCAGCAATCATCCGTGTCACAAGACCCGGTTCGAAGAGAAGGCTTTGTATCCAATTCGCTGGTCTCTCCAGACAGCAATAATGCTTCCACCTATAGTTCCCAGTCCGCATCTACAGATCAGCTCAACTCGCCTGATGGGAGTTATGCGGTGGCTATTGAGGGCAAAAAGCTGAAAGTATATAAGCTCTCCGATAACGGTGTAGACCGAACAACACTGGAAGTCCGTACTCTGAAGGGGGCCTGGGTCAAAGGAAGCTGGTCGGATGACAGCCAGACCTTTATGTACGAGACAGAGCAGGATGGGACTGCAAGTAAATATACGTACACCGTCCCGCGCAGCACTGGAAAATAGTTTCCGTAAGTTGGCACACTTTTAGAAACAGAGAATAAACTATATGAACCGACGTCGTATCCCGACGGCCGAAAGTTTCTAGAGCTTTCTGCTGCCGTGTTGATATAGATGGTGGTGAAGGGATTCTGCCTATAGGCGGGGTCCCTTTGTTTGTGTCATGACTTGCCTTCCGGTCGGATGTCAGGTACGATCAGTGGGTGGGGGGAACGGAAAATGGATGTAAAAACAGCCTCTAAGGCTATTCGTAAAGGCGATATCTCGCCAGTATATCTGCTATATGGCAGTGAAAAGTATCAAATGAAGCAGTTTGTTGAGATGCTAAAAGAAAAGGTGGTGGAGGAAGAGCATCGTGACTTCGCCATTATTCCTTATGATTTAGCCGAAACGCCAATTGAGATGGTGGTGGAGGAGGCGGAAACAGCGCCTTTTCTGGTGCCAAAGAAGCTAATTATTGTACGGGATACCAGTGTATTTGCAGCGGGCAAAGATAGTGGCAAGGTAGAGCACCGTCTTGAGACGCTGTTGACTTATATGGACAACCCAACTGACTATAGCGTCATTGTTTTTACCGTTCAGGCCGAAAAGTTGGACGAACGGAAAAAGATCGTCAAAAAACTAAAAAGTGATGCATCAGTGATTGTCTTCGCTCCTATGAGTGGAGATGATCTAGTGGCTTGGGTGCACAAGCGTGCAGCAGAAACAGAAGTGCAGTTGGCAGCAGGAGCGGCTGAGAGACTCATTCAATACACGGGTACTGGGCTTCAATCTTTGGCTGCTGAGATCGATAAGCTATGCTTGTACGCAGGAGCACAGGGAACGATCTCTTCCGCTGATATTGAATCCCTCGTGCCTCGTAATACAGAGCAGAATGTATTTGCGATGGTTGAGGATCTGGCTAATTTGCGACTGGACAAGGCACTCAGTATTTTTTATGAATTGCTTAAGCAAAAAGAGGAGCCCATCAAGATTGCAGCTTTAATCACACGGCAGTTTCGCATTATGCTGCAGGTCAAAGAGCTGGCAGGTCAAAGCTACTCACAGCAACAAATTGCGAGTCAGCTCAGCTTGCATCCTTTTGGGGTGAAAGTTGCAGGAGAGCAAGCAAGGCGTTTCCGTCCTGAGCAACTGCGCCAGCTTCTCTATGAACTGGGCGAGCTGGACTATCATATGAAGACAGGTGTCGTTGACAAGGTATTGGGGCTGGAACTATTTTTGATGAAAATGGGAGCGGGTGCTTCAATCTAATCCCATAAAGTTATAAACTAAAAAATCCTGATCAGCCAAGGCTGGTCAGGATTTTTTCATTAACGTATGAAAGTAGCTCTTGCTTACGCTTGAGCTGTAAGAGCGTTAAGTTTTTTCGCCAAGCGGGATTTCTTGCGAGCAGCTGCATTTTTGTGGATCAAGCCTTTAGTTACAGCCTTGTCCAGCTTTTGGGAAGCCACTTTGAAAGCAGCAGCAGCAGTTTCAGCTTCGTTATTTACCAACGCTGTATCGGCAGCTTTAACTGCTGTACGAAGCGCGGATTTTTGGGAAGCGTTCAACGCACGGCGTTTGTCGCTAGTTTTAACGCGTTTAATAGCGGATTTGATGTTTGGCATTACATTCACCTCCTGTAAAGGCATTACTTATGAACACAAACGTTTCACAACTTAAAATATTTTAGCATGCCGTACCTCAAATTGCAATAACAAAACATTATGAGACGATGCATTTTACAGGATGAAAATGGATGTGTATAAACCTGTTGGGTGGCTCGCACACTATAGCCAGTGATGGTATATAAGGAGGGGTAAGAGATGGATCTGGATTTGCAGAAGTATGCAGTACGCACGGATTTGGCATTAGAGGCAAGAGAACTGGCAGAACGGAGTCAGCCTGTACCGCTGGCGGGTATAAATGAGAATGTGGAGGAAGATAACGGTATTAAAATTACACGGTTGGATGTATTAAATGAAGAAGGAGCCAACCGCATTGGCCGGGTACAAGGGCATTACGTTACGCTCGAAGTACCTGGCTTGCGCGAAGGTGACACTGGACTCCAGCAGCGGGTCGCTATTACCTTTGCAAAAGAAATGGAGCATTTTATACAAAAGATAGGGATTTCCAAGACGGCAAGAGTGCTGGTGGTAGGGCTGGGAAATTGGAACGTTACTCCTGATTCGCTGGGTCCGCTTGTCGTTGAAAATTTAATGGTGACCCGTCAATATTTTGAACTGACACCTGATCAGATTAACCCGGGATATCGGGATGTGAGTGCGATTGCGCCGGGGGTTCTGGGTATCACGGGAATCGAATCCAGTGAGATTGTTCAAGGGATTGTGGATCGCACAAAACCAGAACTGATTATTGCCATTGATGCCCTGGCGTCACGTTCACTGGAGCGTGTTAATACGACCATCCAGGTGGCGGACATCGGAATACATCCAGGTTCAGGTATTGGCAACAAGCGGCGCGGTATCACCAAGGATATTATGGGGGTTCCGTGTATTGCTATCGGCGTTCCCACGGTATGCTACGCTTCGACTATCGTTAATAATGTAATCGAACTGATGAAAACGCATTTTACCAAAGAAAAGGCTTCTACCAAAGTAATTCTGGGAATGTTGGACGATATTTCAGAACCTGAGAGACTTGGGCTAGTGAGAGAGGTACTTCAACCGTTGGGGCATGATTTGATTGTGACTCCCAAAGAGATCGATGAGTTTATTGAAGATATCGCAAATATCATTGCGACCGGCTTGAACGCTGCTCTGCATGAAGCTGTTGATCCCGACAATGTCGCCGCTTATACGCACTAATGAACGGTTAGCAAAACAATAATACAAAGACACAAAAATCTCTATTTAACAGGTAGCCTATCTCTTTCGAAAAGGGATGGGATTGACCTGTTGATAGAGATTTTTGTGTTCTAGTAATCGTTCTCCGTTCATAGAGTTGAAGTATAAGAGATTTCCGCAACTGATAGGAACCCTGTGTTCTAAATGTAAAAAGCGGGTTTCGACGGGACGAAGGAGGACAAGGCTCACATGAAAAAAATTCAGACCTGGAACGTCGGAAGATGGAGAAGAAAAGGTATCGAAATTTTAGCAATGGGACATACGCTTGTGCTGCTCATCATGGGCTCGGCGCTTTTATTTGTCGTTTTGGGACTAGGAGGGCTGGCAGAAAATCGTTTGCAAACCTCTCCTGTTTCTTCGATGAAAGGATTAGCAGGCTCGGTGTCCAGCGGTTTTTTCGCGGATATGCTAGGGATGGAGGTACCTCATTTGGCACAAAAGAAACAGCATTCTTCGTTGTCGGGTGAACAATGGTCGCCATTTGTTTTTCAGATGCTTACAGGTATTAATCCGCAAGATCCCAAAAGTCTCATTTCTCGTGAAATTCCTGGCATGGCTGCGGGAGCGCCTGTCTTGCTGCGTAAGGGTTCGGGTAACATCAAAGTGGAGGGTCCTACGGATTATCAGCCCGATCAGGGAACAGCGGATACCCCTGGAGGCTCGGATACAGCCGAGAATCCGCCATCTACTACGCCGGATATTCCGACAACACCGGAAACAGACCCGGCGCATGAGGATAATCCAGGTGATGCCGTCAAAGGGGAGAAGCGTATATTAATCTACCACTCTCATCCTAGAGAAGCCTATAACCCACTACTAAGCAAAACCAGCTCTAACCCCAATTCAGGTTCTAAATCAGCCAATGTATCTAGGGTAGGGGACTTTGTAAAAAAGAGACTGGAAAAACAAGGAGTATCTACGCTGCATGTAAACAAGGATTATGCCACCACCGTTCAAAATTACAATTGGAACTACTCTTATAAATATTCACGCCAAACAGTCAAGGAAGCATTGGCTCAAAATAAAGGCTTAACTTATCTGCTTGATATTCATCGTGATTCTCAACGTCATGAAAAAACAACAGCCACCATTAATGGACTTTCTTATGCCAAAGTGTATTTTATTATCGGGCATGACAACAAAAATTGGCGCAAAAATGAAGCTTTTGCTGCTCGTATCCATGAAAAGCTGGAAAAATCATATCACGGGGTTTCGCGTGGTGTATGGGGAAAAGATGGCGGTAAAGGAAACAATGGTGAATACAATCAAAGCTTGTCTTCCCATAGCATTTTGATCGAAATCGGAGGAATTGACAACACCGAGGAGGAGCTAAAACGAACTTCTGATATTTTGGCGGACATGATCAGTGAAGTGTACTGGGAGGATCAGAAAGCACAGAAAGCAGGTACTAACGTAACTGACACCCAAAAGAGCGGCAATTAAATGAATAGCAGAAAGGGGGAAATATAATGTCTGGATATTTTCGTAAAAAAGCGCTTGGATTTGTGCTTCTGATCGGGGCAGGCGTGTTACTTGGCATGCAGCTGGCAGGCTCTGGCCTGCGCTCGGTCTATGGCCCGGAATGGGATGATAATCCAGTTTCTTCGGTGAAGCAACAGAAAGTTGAATACGAGCAGACAGTGATTGAGGATACCCCGGCAGCTAATACCCGAGCGTATAATCATACGTATAATACAGGTGGAAAGGTCGAGTTTCGGCCACAAACGGACATGAAAGAAGGGAATACAAACGAACGAAGCGAGGAGCAGACTGCAAATTGGACACATGAATGGGATACGAAGACTCCACAGGATGACAATACTCAGCAGGACCTAGAGACACCTCGTGAACTGCTAGCTGCCAAGGGGCAGCAGGCATCAGTGGATACTATGGCGGACAAAACGGCTGGACTACTTCAAAACCTGTCAAGAAAGGGCATTCGCTGGGTTGTATCTGTATTTGACGGAGTAACAGAATAGAAATATTGCTGACCCCCCTTACAACTGCTATAATAAGCTGATTGATACTAGGCATTGTGTGGGGGTTAGGCATGACTGATATTTTGGCAAGACAACGTAAAATTCGGAACTTTAGTATCATTGCACATATAGACCATGGTAAATCTACGCTGGCTGACCGGATTTTGGAGTATACCGGTGCACTTACCTCCCGTGAAATGCAGGAGCAAGTACTTGACCAGATGGAACTGGAGCGGGAGCGCGGGATTACGATTAAGCTCCAGGCAGTGCGACTCACTTATAAGGCCGATGACGGCGAAGAGTACATTTTAAATTTGATTGATACACCAGGACACGTCGATTTTACCTATGAGGTATCTCGTAGCTTGGCAGCCTGCGAAGGTGCTCTACTGGTAGTAGATGCAGCGCAGGGGATTGAAGCGCAGACCTTGGCTAACGTTTATTTGGCGCTCGACAACAATCTGGAGATTTTGCCAGTGCTTAACAAAATTGATTTGCCGAGTGCTGATCCGGAACGGGTAAAGCAGGAAATCGAAGATGTTATCGGGTTGGACACGAGCGAAACTGTACATGCTTCAGCCAAAGCTGGAATCGGTATCAAAGAAATTTTGGAACAGGTGGTCAGAAGTGTGCCTGCTCCGGAAGGAAATCCGGATAATCCGCTTAAGGCGCTTATTTTCGATTCGCATTATGATCCTTATAAAGGCGTAATCGTATATGTACGTGTTGTGGATGGCAGTATCCGTGCGGGCTCGAAAATTAAAATGATGGCGACTGATAAAACGTTTGAGGTTATCGAGGTCGGAGCATTCATGCCACGTATGACGATTGTGGATGAGCTTAATGTCGGTGATGTTGGTTTTATCGTGGCCGGAATCAAGCATGTGGGTGACACGCGTGTCGGGGATACGGTGACGGATGCCAAAAATCCAACACCAGAACCGATGCCAGGCTATCGGAAAATTAATCCGATGGTGTACTGCGGTCTGTATCCGATTGAAACCTCGGAATACAACGATCTACGTGAGGCGCTTGAAAAGCTGCAGCTGAACGATGCTTCGCTCAGCTTTGAACCGGAAACATCCAGCGCGCTGGGCTTCGGTTTCCGTTGCGGTTTCCTTGGTCTGCTGCATATGGACGTTATTCAGGAACGTATTGAACGTGAATTCAACATTCCGTTGATTACAACGGCACCAAGCGTAATTTACCGTGTACAATTGACTAATGGGGAAACGATTGAAATCGATAACCCGTCCAACTACCCGGAAGTAGGGCGTATTGAACATGTACAAGAGCCATATGTTAAGGCGGGCATCATCGTGCCAAATGATTATGTGGGTACGGTTATGGAGCTTTGTCAAAACAAGCGTGGTGAGTACGTGAACATGGAGTACCTGGATACAACACGGGTAACGATTACGTACCAGATTCCTTTGTCTGAAATCGTGTATGATTTCTTTGATCAGCTTAAATCCAGTACCAAAGGCTATGCTTCCTTTGACTATGAGATTTCAGGCTATCGCCAGTCTAATCTGGTGAAAATGGATATTCTGTTGAATGGAGAGCAGGTCGATGCTTTGTCATTCATCGTGCATAGAGATCGAGCTTACCATCGCGGACGTATTATTTGTGAGAAGCTGCGCGAGCTGATCCCGCGTCAAATGTTTGAGGTGCCAATCCAGGCATCTGTAGGAACAAAGGTTGTTGCGCGTGAAACCGTTAAGGCTATGCGTAAAAACGTCTTGGCCAAATGTTACGGCGGCGATATTTCCCGTAAACGGAAGCTGCTTGAGAAGCAAAAAGAGGGCAAGAAGCGTATGAAGCAGGTCGGTAACGTAGAAGTACCACAGGAAGCATTTATGGCGGTACTGAAGATAAATGAGTAAGGCTGTTTGAAGTATTCGTCCATTCTTCCATGAGGCATTTGCCATGCGTGGAGAATGGACGTTCTTTATTTGAGCAAGCTATTCAGGACAGAGCGCTCGTGCAAAATTCTGATTTTAGAGTAATATGGCACCTATATCTTTAAATTTTTAGAGTATGTCTAAAATGTTTTTCGTTTACTGCAATACCTACACCACAAAAATGGCCGACTCGTGGTGGGCAGCAGCGGAGTGGATGGAATCGTTCAGAAGAAGCGATCGGAGGAATGATCCATCCATGGAGCGAGCTCCCCCTCATCAGCCCATTTTTCGTCACCACACCCTGAATCGACAAGGAGGATCGGTATGACCGCATCCATACAGAAACATGAACATTCATCCGCGCCTCAAGCGGTTTATCTGCATATACCTTTTTGCACGAATAAATGCTTTTACTGTGACTTTAACTCTTATGTGCTCAAGGATCAGCCTGTTATGGAATATCTGTATGCCTTGGAACGGGAGATGGAACATACGGTCAAACTTCACCCGCCAGGACAGATAAAAACCATTTTTGTCGGGGGCGGAACACCAACAACCCTCAATCCGAAGGAAATGGAATATTTCCTCAAAAGTGTTCGTACCTATTTTCCAAACTGGGCGGAAGATATTGAGTTTTCCATGGAAGCCAATCCGGGCACAACTGATTTTGAAAAACTTTCCGTAATGAAAGAAGGCGGCGTCAATCGCCTCAGCTTTGGTGTGCAGGCTTTCCAGAATGAGTTACTTACAGGCATAGGTCGTATTCATAGTACAGATGACGTCTATCGTAGTTTGGAGAACGCGCGCAAGGTTGGCTTGGACAATCTGTCGATTGACCTGATGTTCGGTTTGCCGAACCAAACGGTCGACATGCTGGATGAAAGCGTCAGTAGAGCGCTGGAGCTGGAGCTTCCACATTACTCTATCTACAGTTTGAAGGTTGAAGAAAACACGCTCTTCCACACGTTGTATCAGAAAAATCAGTTGCCGCTTCCACATGAAGATGATGAACTGGAAATGTATTTACTGCTCATGCGTCGCATGAAAGAAGCCGGTTATGAGCAGTATGAAATTAGCAATTTCGCCAAACCAGGTTTGGGAAGTAAGCATAATATGACTTATTGGCGCAATGAGGACTATTACGGCCTCGGCGCTGGAGCACATGGTTATGTTGGCAGAGAACGTCATATGAACATTAAGGGCATTAACCCTTATGTGGAGGCTACTCGGAATGGTCTACCGCGTCTAGATAGCTTTGAAGTGCCCGCAGCGGAAGCGATGGAGGATTTCCTCATGGTCGGTTTGAGAATGCTGGAGGGTGTATCCAAATCCCGTTTTAAAGCTCAATTCGGTCAGGCGTTGGAAGACACGTTTACAGTTCCTCTTGGAAAAATGCTGAATGCAGGATTAATCGAATCGATCGAGGACGGATATCGTTTGAGCGAACGCGGGATTTTATTCGGAAACGATGTATTTGCAGAGTTTATCGGTTCGATCACGGTAAATTCATAAGTTGTAGCTGGCATACAACACGTTGTGATCTCGTAAGCTGGGCTAGCATTTTTTACACTATTCTGCCACAGCAGGGTAAATGGAGTATTGCGATTCTATGCGTGATGTTGTATATTTATTCATTATATGCGGCAAGCGGCAGGAGGAGAGCAAGATGGCTTCAGTGTGTAAAGATGTATTGTGCAGAAGTGCGGTTCCTGAAGATGTGGAGCCTTTATATCAAATGATTAGCGGCTATGCAGAGCGGGGGATTATGCTGCCACGTTCAAGGGAAGTGCTTACGCGCCAACTGGAGCTGTTTATTGTTGCAGAGGTGGACGGTCAGGTCGTTGGTTGTGGTTCTTTATGCAAGTTGGGGGCTGACTTAGTAGAGATTCGCTCCCTTGGCATATCTGAGGGGCATAAAGGATTGGGAATTGGCTCCAAGCTTGTAGAGGGCCTTATTATAGAAGCACGGCGGCAACGTATTCCTAAAATTATGGCATTGACCTACGAGGTATCCTTTTTTATAAAAAACGGTTTTGATGTAGTTAGCAAAGAGATTTTTCCTGAAAAGGTGTGGACCGACTGCATTCACTGTAGTAAGCAAAATAATTGTGATGAAATCGCAGTGTTGAAAAAACTGAACTGACCTTGTTAATAAGGTCAGTTCAGTTTTTTATTAGGATATAGCCATGTGTATGTGTTATAGCTTTCGTGATTGTGCCCCTGTTCATTTCTCAAATGTTTGGAGTAACCACCAAATGAATTGATGATGAGGCTCCAACTCCGAAGGTATTTCACTCAGGCTTCTTATCGGATGGTCCTTATGATAATCTGTGTCATTATAGAAGTATGTAGTGCCGTCTAACGGAACTTGATGCCTGTATTTATACAAGGCGATAACATATTTCTCAGACTCTCCGGCTCGGCTTGGATGATATGTGTACCCTTCCCAATTGGCTGGTGTTATATCATCATAATGTAATATCGCTGTCACACTATATTTGATTTGCTTGGGAATACTTGGACTAAATTCTTGCGGGTAAAATAAAATGGTATTCCACATGCTTAACAGAATGGTAGGGACCAGGATAAAGACACACCATAGAGTTCTTAATTTACGAATTAGATGGATTACGGAAATAATAAGGGCAGCGTTCAGAATAAAAGTTAGTGGCAAAGCAACGATTCTGCCTAGTCCTGTGTACGGAAACAATTCGATTAAAATGTAAAACATGCAAATTGTAGGCAAAAGTGAGATTAATGCGTATAAAAGGTTGCGTTGCTGACTTCTCAGATTTTTATTCCTCCTTCAGGGCAATGAATTTACAGCAGCTTGGAGACACAGTCTCATTTCTGTTTCTGCATCCTATACATAAATACGGTTTGGATATGGTAAATCATGAGGTTTTCCGTGAAAAAGTGCAAACCCTCTGTTTTGCCGTAGTAATTAAAATGGATATAATAAATATCGTTTATTGAAAATACTGATCTGACTTGACAATGATCAGGTCGGTTTGGTATTTTTGTATTATCAGTTAGCACTCATCGCGAACGAGTGCTAATGATTCCATTTAACAATCATGCTATTATGGATAAACGATAAGGGGGGATTCGCTTGTTAACCGAACGTCAGAGACTCATTTTGAACGCGATTATTGATGACTACATTCGTTCGGCTGAGCCAGTGGGTTCCCGCAGCATATCCAAAAGGCAGGATGTCGGATTCAGCCCAGCCACGATCCGTAATGAAATGTCGGATTTGGAGGAACAGGGCTATCTGGAGCAACCCCATACTTCTGCGGGACGCATCCCGTCTCATAAAGGCTACCGTTATTATGTGGATCATTTGGTGCCGCTTAATACACTGAAGCCTGTGGAAATGCGGGAATTAAAAGCCTTTTACGCCGAAAAGCTGAATGTGATGGAACAAGTGATCCAGCATGCATCAGGCATTTTGTCCCATATGACCAATTATACTTCCATCCTGCTTGGGCCGGAGGTTTTTCATACTTCGTTGCGTCATTTTCAGCTGTTGCCGCTCAACGATACGACGGCAGTAGCGATTATTGTGACCAATACCGGTCAGGTGGAAAATAAAACAGTCGATATTCCACCAGGAATTTCAATTTCCGAAATGGAAAAGGTTGTGAATTTACTGAACAGCAAGCTGGTCGGTGTACCGATATATCAGCTTAAATCACGCCTATACACTGCGCTTGGTCAGGAAATGGAGAAGCATGTATCTCATTTTGAGGACGCTATGAAGGTGCTGGATAAAGCACTCGATAATGAATCAGATCAGCGCCTGTATTTAAGCGGTGCGACGAACATGCTGAATCAGCCTGAATTTAAAGATGTTGAAAAGGTTAAACATATTCTTGATCTGTTGGAGGAAACACCGACGCTGCTTAAACTGATGACCCCTGTAGCTGGAGCACCTGAAATTCAAGTCCGCATCGGCACAGAAAATGATCATGAGGCGTTTGCTAATTGTAGCTTGATTACTGCTACATATGCAGTAGACGGAGAAGCGTTGGGAACGATAGGTATATTGGGTCCGACGCGGATGGAATATGCGAGAGTTATTAATATTTTGGGTATCCTGTCTAAGGATTTGACCGCAATGCTAACGCAACGGTTTAAATAAAATAAGATCGCATAGGTTGCGGTCCTACATGCTCCGCGCAGGGATACGGTTTGTATCCTGTGCGGGTCATTGTTGCGTGCTTTTGTAAGGGGAGTTACAACTTGAAGGAGGTGAAACATTTTGAAGGAAGAACAAGCGTTCCAAGATGAAAAACAACAAAATGTAAGCACAGAGGAAGCCGCTGAAACGAGCCAGCAGGAAGAGCCGGTGAATGAATCGGCAGCCCTGGAAGCCGAGGAAGACACAGAGGTGGCAAAACTCCGTGCAGAGGCTGAGGAGCATCAGCAGCGGTTTTTGCGCGCACAGGCGGATTTTGATAATTTTCGCCGCCGTACGCTGAAAGAAAAGGAAGACCTTGCTAAATATGCGTCTATGAAGCTTGTTACCGAGTTGGTGCCTGTTCTGGATAACTTCGAGCGTGCGCTGGCAACAGCATCGCAAGGAGCGGAGTCTGAGTCATTCACCAAAGGGGTGGAAATGATTTTCCGTCAGTTTGAGAGTGTGCTTCAGGCAGAGGGAGTAACGGCCATGAATGCAGTGGGACAACCGTTTAACCCTGATTTCCATCAGGCTATTATGCAGGTAGAGAGCGAAGAGCATGAAGAAGGCATCGTCGTTGAAGAGGTACAAAAAGGATACATGCTGAAGGACAAGGTACTTCGTCCTGCGATGGTAAAAGTTAGCATGTAGCTTTTTCTATATACATTAGAATTGCTTCATTTTGAATTCAAACATTCTGGCCTGAGGGCCTCGTATATACAGAAGGAGGAATTGTTCGATGAGCAAAGTAATCGGTATTGACTTAGGTACAACCAACTCTTGTGTGGCTGTTATGGAGGGCGGCGAAGCTGTCGTTATTCCAAATCCGGAAGGCGCGCGCACAACCCCTTCCGTTGTTGGTTTCAAAAAAGATGGAGAGCGTACTGTAGGGGAAACGGCAAAACGCCAAGCAATCACGAACCCGGATCGTACAATCATGTCCATCAAGCGCCACATGGGTACAAGTCATAAAGAAAACATTGACGGTAAGGAATATTCCGCACCGGAAATCTCTGCTATGATTTTGCAAAAGCTGAAAGCCGATGCTGAAGCTTACCTGGGCCAAACGGTTTCTCAAGCGGTTATCACTGTGCCTGCTTACTTCAATGACGGTCAACGTCAAGCAACTAAGGACGCAGGTAAAATTGCTGGTCTGGAAGTTCTGCGGATTGTCAATGAGCCAACAGCAGCTGCATTGGCATATGGTATGGAAAAATCCGAAGACCAAACCATCCTCGTATATGACTTGGGTGGCGGTACATTCGACGTATCCATTTTGGAACTGGGCGATGGTTTCTTCGAAGTTAAAGCAACAAGCGGCGACAACAAGCTGGGTGGCGATGACTTTGACCAAGTGATTATTGATTACCTCGTAAATGAGTTCAAAAAAGATCAAGGTATTGATCTGAGCAAAGATAAAGCAGCTGTACAACGTCTGAAAGACGCAGCAGAAAAAGCGAAAAAAGAACTGTCCGGCGTACTGACAACGACAATTTCCTTGCCGTTCATCACAGTAGCTGACGGCGTTCCACAGCACTTGGAGTTGAATCTGACTCGTGCGAAATTTGAAGAATTGTCCGCAGGCCTGGTAGAACGTACTCTGGGACCTACTCGTCAAGCGATGAAAGATGCAGGCATGAGTGCTAGCGATATCGATAAAATCGTTCTGGTCGGCGGCTCCACACGTATTCCAGCTGTACAAGAAGCAATCAAAAAACTGACAGGTAAAGAGCCTCACAAAGGCGTAAACCCTGATGAAGTAGTAGCTTTGGGTGCGGCAGTTCAAGCAGGTGTACTGACAGGTGATGTGAAAGACGTCGTTCTTCTCGACGTAACTCCACTGTCCCTCGGTATTGAAACTGCAGGTGGCGTATTCACTAAAATGATTGAACGCAACACGACAATCCCTACGAGCAAATCGCAGGTTTTCTCGACATATGCCGACAATCAGCCAAGCGTGGAAATTCATGTGCTGCAAGGTGAGCGCGAAATGGCAGCAGGCAACAAAACACTGGGCCGTTTCCAACTGGGAGACATCCCTCCAGCACCACGTGGTGTGCCGCAAATCGAAGTTACCTTCGATCTGGATGCGAACGGTATCGTAAACGTATCTGCTACAGATAAAGGCACAGGCAAAAGCCAAAAAATTACGATCACTTCTTCCAGCGGCTTGAGTGACGAGGAAGTAGAACGTATGATGAAGGATGCCGAGTTGCATGCAGAAGAAGATAAGAAACGTAAAGAGCTGGTAGAAGCGAAAAACGCTGCAGACCAACTGATCTACTCCGTAGACAAAACGATTAAAGATCTGGGCGAAAAAGCAGATGCAGGTGAAGTCGAAAAAGCAAATGCAGCTAAAGAAAATCTGCAAAAAGCACTGGAAACTGACAACCTGGAAGACATCAAAAAAGCTACTGAAGAGCTGACTGAAATCGTTCAGCAATTGTCTGTGAAATTGTATGAGCAAGCTGCTCAAGCAGCACAAGCTCAAGAAGGAGCAGCAGACAACAAAGGCCGTGACAATGTAGTTGATGCGGACTACGAAGTTGTTGACGAAGATCAGAAGAAAGACTAAGCAACGGATCGGGTAGTGGCAACTTTACGGTATACCGGTGCGTTATGATATACTGAATAGTAATTAGCAGCGTAGCTGCCTTGATAAATAACAATTAGCCCAAGGGTAACCGTTATTTCCAAGATAAATAAGCATATTGCGGGTTGTACTGCCTTGAAAGATGGGAAGGTCAAAGCCGGGTCATCCCGTGCCTTTGGCTTTCCTTTTATATGTAGTGCAGACACGTTGTAGGCATGGGGGTGGAACATTGGCTGATAAGCGTGATTATTATGAGGTGCTGGGTGTCGCAAAAGGCGCTTCGGATGAAGAAGTCAAAAAGGCTTACCGTAAGCTTGCGCGTCAGTATCATCCGGATGTGAACAAGGCTGCGGACGCTGAAGCAAAATTTAAAGAAGTTAAAGAAGCTTACGATGTTCTCAGCGATGGCCAGAAGCGGGCAAGATATGATCAGTACGGTCATGTAGATCCGAATCAGGGCATGGGAGGCGGCTTCGGTGGTGGCTTTGGTGATATCTTTGATATGTTCTTTGGTGGCGGCGGCAACGGTCGCCGTGATCCGAATGCGCCGCAACGAGGGAACGATCTTCAGTATACGATGACAATTGAATTCAAAGAAGCAGTGTTCGGTAAAGAGACTGACATTCAAATTGAACGTACGGAAACATGCGATACGTGTCATGGTACGGGGGCCAAAGCGGGTACTCAACCACAAACCTGTTCCGTCTGCCACGGTAGTGGACAGGAAGAAGTGGTACAGAATACACCGTTTGGTCGCATGGTTAACCGACGCGCCTGCTCCAACTGCGGCGGTTCCGGTAAAATCATCAAAGAAAAATGTACGACTTGTAGCGGATCAGGTCGTGTCCGCAAGAAACGTAAAATTCATATCCGTATTCCGGCGGGTGTGGACGACGGCGCACAAATGCGTATCAACGGTGAAGGCGAAGGCGGTGTCAACGGCGGACCGGCAGGTGACTTGTACGTCGTGTTCCGTGTGAAGTCGCACGACTTCTTTGAGCGCGAGGGAGACGATATCTACTGTGAAATTCCGCTGACGTTCTCACAGGCAGCCTTGGGAGATGAAGTTGAGATCCCAACGTTGACCGAGAAAGTGAAGCTGAAAGTTCCAGCAGGCACACAAACAGGCACTTATTTCCGTCTTAAAGGAAAAGGTGTGCCAAAACTGCGTGGCGTAGGGCAAGGTGACCAGCATATTAAGGTAGTTGTGGTAACGCCTAGCAAGCTGAGTGAGGAACAGAAGGATTTGCTGCGTCAGTTCTCTTCGCTTAGTGGAGAGCAGACACATGAGAATGAGCAGTCCTTTTTTGACCGTGTGAAGCGCGCCTTCCGAGGCGACTAAGCCAAGGTCGAAAGCGCGGAGCTTCATTCATGAATCCGAGGGAACTATTCCGCAGTGCGGGATAGTTCCCTTTTTTATATTCACGTAAACACATACATAACCATTTCTGTATAAGCAAGTTGAACTATGAGCTTTGAGCAAGTAGAAAAGGGGTGAGTTCCATCACAAAAATACGGACAAGATTGCATCGGGGAAAGCCGCTATTAAAACTCAGAGGCCTAATAACACTGTTAGTCTGCCTCGTTATGGCACTTGTGCTTCTACCAGTAACCTTATTATTTGCGGAGAGAGTTGAGCAAGAAACGGAGAAGGGACTTGAGGACAAAGCAATGTCCATTGCACGTACACTCGCCCATACACCGCTTATTATTGAGCAATTGCAACAGACAGATTATTCTCCTTCCATGCAGGAATATGTGAAGAAGGTCTCAACGGCGAATCATATCCAATTTGTCGTGGTTATGGATATGAAGGGAATTCGAAAAACGCACCCGGATGTTAGGAAGATAGGCAAAGCCTTTGTTGGAGGAGATGAGTATACATCACTGCATGGTCAGGAGAGCGTATCCGTTGCTAAGGGGACATTGGGCATGTCCATGCGGGCTTTTTCCCCCATATTCAGTGTAACGGGAACACAGGTAGGGGCGATTGTAGTCGGTATATCCATGCAAGATGTACAGAGGGCCCAGGAAGGCAACACTCGTCTTATAGCTATTGCCCTTGGTATCGGAATGTTGATTGGCACAGGAGGAGCTGTTGTGCTGGCTCGCAAAATCAAAAATATGCTGGTCGGTCTGGAACCGCCGGAAATCGCACGTTTGCTGGAGGAACGCAGCGCAATGCTGCAGTCCATCAAGGAAGGAGTTATTGCGGTGGATGAATGCGGTCATATTATGCTGATGAATGCAGAAGCGATCCGTCTACTCAGGCAAGCGGGAATTGAAGATTTTTCATTCACTGGACAGGAAATTACTGTATATTTATCTGCTTTCCGATTGCAAGAGGTTTTGGAAGTGAGCACTCCTCTGATGGATGAGGAAATGGAGCTGGGTGGGATCACCTTGCTGACCACCAGTGTTCCGATACGGGTCAAAGGGGAGATTGTCGGAGCCATTGTAACCTTTCGGGATAAGACAGAGATGAACCAGCTTGCGGAACGTTTGACAGGAGTTTCTCTGTACACGGAAGCACTACGCGCACAGGCCCATGAATTTATGAACAAGCTGCATGTCATTATGGGGATGGTACATTTGCGAATGTATGATAAACTGGAACACTATATTATGGATGCCGTCGAGCATCATCAAGTAGAGATTGGTTCCATCACACGGCAGCTCAAGGACCCGGTTATGGCGGGATTTGTGTTAGGAAAATTAAGCCGGGCCAGAGAGGCAGGGGTGAATTTTGAACTGACACCGGGGAGTCACTTGCCCGAATCCAGTCAAACTCAAACGACTCACGAATTGATTACTATTCTTGGCAATCTGTTTGATAATGCAGTGGAGGCGATGGAATCTCTGGAGCACAAACGGATTACCCTTTCGCTTCATTATGAAGAAAACGAACAGAATGGCTGTCTGACCTGTATGATGTGCGACAATGGTCCGGGTATACCGGAAGGCCTTGGTGAGGCTATTTTTGAAAAAGGGTTTTCGACCAAGGGAGAGTCACGAGGGATGGGACTTTACCTGGTGGCGCAAAGCGTAAAGAGGCTACAAGGCAGCGTAAAGTTAATCCCGGCCGAGCAAGGGTGCTGCTTTCAGATTACAATTCCATACAATATAACGGGGAATGATAAATATGATTAATGTCCTAATTGTAGAAGATGATCCGATGGTTGCGGAATTCAATCGCAAATATATGGAGCAGGTAGAGGGGTTCCAATGTGGTGGTTGGGCTTCTTCGGTGGAAGAGGCTAAGAAATATTTAGCTGAACAAGCCATTGATCTGATATTGCTGGATGTGTATATGCAAGAAAGCAATGGCCTTGATTTACTGTCATTCATACGGGAGGCTGGAGTGAATGTGGATGTGATTGTCATCTCAGCTGCAAGTGACATGAATAGTGTCAAAAAAGCGATGAATTTCGGCGCGGTGGATTATTTGATCAAGCCTTTCCACTTTAACCGTTTTCTAGAGGCCCTTAACGGGTATCGAGAGCACATTAGTATTGTGCGTGAGTGCAGCCTGCTGTCGCAGGAGGAGCTGGACCGACTGATTTACCACAAAAGCTTGACTAAAGACTTGACGCGGTTGCCCAAGGGGATAACGAAGTCCACGCTGGCTATGATATGGAATTGTATCCAGCAGCATCATAAGGCTCTATTTTCCACCGAGGATATTGCAGAAAGTGCAGGAATCTCCAGGGTGTCTATGCGCAAGTATCTGGCTTTTATGACGGAGATTGAAGTGCTTTCTATGGAAACCATTTATGGTACTATTGGACGTCCTGTTTACCAATACCAGGTTTTGCCGCAGGCGGAAGGTATCATGAATAGTTATATTTAACCTTGCTTCTGATTACTTTAGTTACAAAAGTTAGTTCTTAGTTTTAAAACCAAATAAAGCGTTTTCTAAGGTGTAGAATGGGAACATGATCATCATTCTTCACTTTATGGAGGGAGATTTATGGAAAATGCTACGAACCAGCCTGTCATGCAGAAGGTGCAAAGATGGAGTAAAAATACTGTAGATGGGTTTAGGATGCTGGGCAGGGTAAAGGTGGGAGTTATTCCGCTTCCGCTGTATGTAGTGATCGCGCTGATTGTTTATGCGGCTGCAATTACACAAAGACTTCCGAACGATCTGTTGGGCGGGTTTGCCGTTATCATGATTTTAGGTATACTGCTCAGTGATCTGGGCGCCAAGCTTCCATTACTCAAACATATAGGCGGGCCAGCCATTCTATCCCTTATGGTCCCATCGTTAATGGTATTTTGGAATATGTTCAGTCCATCTGCAATGGGGGCTGTGCACACACTGATGAAAACCTCGAATTTTCTTTATTTCTACATCGCATGTCTAGTAACGGGAAGCATTCTTGGCATGGATCGAAAAATGCTGATGAATGGAATTGTCAAAATTTTTGCTCCCATTATCATAGGATCTATTGCTGCTGTTGCCGTCGGTATGGTGGTAGGCATGGCTTTTGGCTATAGTGCTTATCATACATTTTTTTTCATCATCATTCCGATTATTTCCGGTGGAATTGGAGAAGGAATTTTACCGTTGTCCATTTCGTATGGAATGGTACTGGGCAAGGATTCCACGGTATTCGTATCTCAGTTTATCCCGGCTGCAATTATCGGTAACATTGTTGCAATTATAGGTGCAGGCGTCTTGAAGAGATTAGCGGAGAAAAAACCAAAAACTTCTGGTAACGGTAAGTTGTTAAAACTCGAAAAAGACGAAGGCAAATCAGCACCGGTAGACTTAGGACCATCTGTTTCTTTTCCATTAATGGGAGGAGGTCTGCTGTTGGCCTGTACTTTCTTTATTGTAGGTAAGCTGCTGGAGCCGTATCTTCATATTCCAGGGCCGATTCTCATGATTCTGGCGGCGGCATTAATAAAGTGTATTCAGATCATGCCGAACACATTGGAACAGGGAGCTTTTCATTTGTACAAATGTATAACGGCTAGTCTAACGTGGCCCTTGATGGTGGGGTTAGGTATTTTGTATGTGCCATTAGATAGTGTAGTTGGGATTCTAACGGTTCCGTATGCGCTCACCTGTGCATCTGTAGTGGTTGCGTTAATTGTTACTGGATATTTCACTGGAAAATGGATTCATATGTATCCTGTAGAGGCTGCTTTGGTGACCAGTTGTCGCGGCGGATTGGGGGGCACGGGTGATGTAGCCATTCTGTCTGCATCCAATCGGATGGAGCTAATGCCTTTCGCCCAAATTGCAACACGGATTGGTGGAGCAGGCACGGTCATTTTAGCAACCTTGTTACTGCAATTATGGAGCTAACGATTTTCAAACCAAGCTATAAAATCCATATTTAAATACAGTCCTGAAAGGATGGAGAAAAATATGAGCAGTTTAATAGATGAAATTCGAGAATTACACGAAGGCGGCAAAATGGAGACCTTACCCAAGCAGCGAATTGAAACGATGGAGGGGCTGTCCAAAGTTTATACGCCGGGTGTGGCCCAAATTTGCATGGAAATTGCCAATGACCCAGCCAAAGCGTTCCAATTAACGATCAAAAAAAATACAGTAGCGGTCGTATCAGATGGGACAGCGGTACTTGGATTAGGGGATATCGGACCGGAGGCTGCTATGCCTGTCATGGAAGGTAAAGCAGTGCTGTTTAAACAATTTGCAGGTGTCGATGCATTCCCGATTTGTCTCAATACGAAGGAC
Organism: Paenibacillus jamilae; assembly: GCF_050482105.1. Lineage (GTDB taxonomy): Bacteria > Bacillota > Bacilli > Paenibacillales > Paenibacillaceae > Paenibacillus > Paenibacillus jamilae_B. The sequence goes on from NZ_JBCNHI010000005.1 coordinate 57,196, forward strand.
CCAGATGAGATTGTTCAAATTGTCAAAATGATCGCCCCTGCATTTGGCGGCATTAACTTGGAGGACATTTCCTCACCGCGCTGTTTTGAGATCGAGAGACGGTTGAAGCAAGAACTCGACATTCCAGTATTTCATGATGATCAGCATGGTACGGCAGTTGTGGTATTAGCGGGTTTGGTTAATGCCCTAAAGGTGTGCGGCAAAAAAATGGAAGATGTCAAAGTAGTATTTGCCGGTATCGGTGCAGCAGGTATGGCCTGCTCCCGCATGCTGCTCAAGGCAGGGGTACGCAATCTGATTGGGGTGGATCGGCAAGGAGCCATTCACCGTGATGTGGAATACAGTAATCCGCATTGGACAGAGTATGCGAATATGACTAACCCGCACAATCTAAGTGGAAGTTTATCCGAGGTGATTGTGGGAGCTGACGTGTTCATCGGGGTGTCGGGTCCAGATATACTGACTGTGGAAGACATACAGAGCATGGCAGCTGATCCTATAGTGTTCGCCATGGCGAATCCGCAGCCAGAAATTGATCCGGCTATAGCCTTACCTTATGTGCGTGTGCTTGCTACCGGACGCTCTGATTTTCCTAACCAGATTAATAATGTGTTGTGCTTCCCGGGAATTTTTCGGGGTGCTCTGGATTGTCATGCCAAGACGATTAACGAGGAAATGAAACTGGCAGCCGGGCTTGCAATTGCTGATGCGATTTGTCCTGAGGAGCTAAGTGAAACTTATATCATACCGGATGTTTTCAATCCGAAAGTGGTTCAAAAGGTGCGGGATGCTGTTATTCGCGCAGCATGGGAGACAGGAGTAGCCCTCTCAGGTGAAGCTCCAGCTGCTACTTTACATCCGTAAAAGTTATGTTCTTCACAAACTTTAATCCACTGTTTTAACCTGCTGTTCTTGATAACCCCTGTGCCTGTATCTGTTTAGCTTTCGTGGAGAATATAAAGTCTTGCCAATGAGCAGGATATAACAAAGCGTAACGATGATGTTCTCAAACAAGAGTTGCGCTCAATACTACACAGGGAGATTTTGGGATGGGCGAAAAAAATATTTTGGCGTATTTCAAAAGTCCTGAGGAAGCACAGGGAGCCGCGAGAAAACTAGAAGCACTCCGGGTAACGGATATGTCGATAGATCGTTTTAGCCGGTATCCGCGGCAGTCTACGGGCAACGCCGGACTGCCTGTGTTTTCGGGACAAATTAGCAGCTTGTCCTCACTCACACAGGGCGTGGATTTTACAGATGCGTCTCCTGCGATACTGGCTGCGGCTGATCCGTCTGCCAGCGGAATGAGCGATGGGGGACAAGGTGGACCGACGGGCCGCGATATCTTGTTGACTGCGGTGGTGGATGAATCCATTCATCATCAGGCGATGTCCATTGTGGAACAAGCGGGTGGAATGCTGTGAAAAGTTTGGAAGGAGCAGTGACAGATGCCGACAAACAAACGATTTGATAAAGTGCTGACCAAAACCGAGAAAATTAAACGTATGCAGTCTGCCAAAAACGAGGATGTTGAGTTCTCGGCAGAGCAGGCAGATGCTGAGGATCTGGAAGCGATCCGGCGTAGTGAATTAGCTGACCGCCGTCAGCAGCGTATCATAATCGACAACCAGTAAAATACAATAAGGCGGGTATCCCACCTAAAAAAGGTGACTTGGGGATAGCCCGTCTTATTTATGTTTTTCCCATGTTCTATTCATTCGTAGATTTATATCAGGGTGGTAGGCGTAACACTAGCAATATAATCGAATATTGACTTTGTCATACTAGCTTTTTTGAACTCCTATGCGAGTATATAGTACAATGTAATGTATGCATGTGAAATGAGGAGGAAATGTAAACCATGTTGTGGAATGAAATTACAATACATACAAGCGAGGAAGCCATCGAAATGATTTCGAATTTTCTGCACGAAGCAGGTGCAGGAGGGGTTTCCATTGAAGAATCCGGTTCACTCAACAAGCCGCGGGATACGTCTTATGGACAGTGGTACGACCGCCCTTTGAACGATATTCCTGAAGGACAAGCAATCATCAAAGGCTATTTTGCCGAAGAAGTGGACATGGACAGCGTGCGTGCACAAATTGAGCCGCGAGTTGAACAATTGAGAACATTTGATATTGATCCTGGAGAGGTTCAGTATGAGCTGAAAACGGTCAACGAGGATGATTGGGCTAATGCCTGGAAGCAATATTTCAAGCCTTTACGTGTATCGGATCGTTTGACCATCAAACCGACTTGGGAAGAGTATGAGCCTGCGAGTGAAGATGAAAAAATTATTGAGCTTGATCCGGGTATGGCCTTCGGCACTGGAACACATCCGACGACGTCCCTGTGTCTGAGAACGCTGGAATCCGTGATTCAGGGTGGAGAAGAAGTCATTGATGTTGGTACGGGCTCAGGTATCTTAGCGATTGGAGCTGTAAAGCTGGGAGCAAAGCATGTACTTGCCTTGGATCTTGACCCGGTAGCGGTATCCAGTGCGCGTGAAAATACGCGTTTGAACGAACTGGAGGAGCGCATCACCATTAAAGAAAGCGATTTGCTCTCCGTGCTTAATGCAAGCGATCCAACGCTGGGTATTCAACTGCCAGTCAAGCTGGTGGTAGCTAATATTTTAGCCGAGATCATTTTGCTGTTCATTGATGATGTATATAATGCCCTACAGCCAGGCGGTATTTATATTGCTTCAGGAATTTGGAAGAACAAAGAAGAGGCTGTCGAAACCGCATTGAAAGCTGCTGGCTTTGAAATTGCTGAAATCAACCGAGATGAAGATTGGCTGGCGTTTGTAGCGAGAAAGAGGTAAGCATGGATTTTTTACAAAGTATTTTTCGTGTAAATTTAAATGTCCTTCCATTTTACTTGTTGGCTGTGATCATATCGTTTACGGTGCATGAATTTGCGCATGCGTATTATGCCAATAAATTTGGTGATCCTACGGCCAAGCTGCTTGGGCGCGTGACTTTAAATCCGGCAGTTCATATTGATCTGCTGGGTACGCTGCTGCTGTTGATCGGAGGCTTTGGCTGGGCCAAGCCAGTTCCGGTTAATCGTGACAATTTTAGCCGTCCGCGCCTCATGGGCATTATCGTATCAGCTGCTGGTCCGCTGAGTAATCTGCTGCTTGCATTTGTGACGACGCTGATCTATGCTGTGCTCCTTCATTTTCAAGTATTGCCGGGAATGGAGAACCAGCGGGTGGCACAGGCAATCTATTTGTTTATCAATGCGCTGATCAATTTAAATCTGTTTTTGTTTATCTTTAATTTGATCCCACTGCCTCCACTCGATGGTTACCGGATTGTGGAGGATATAGCTCCGACTCCTGTGCGCCGCAAGCTTCAGCACTTTGAGCAATGGTCGATCTTTATTTTTCTGCTTATACTGGTAATTCCGCAGGTACGAGCTGTAACGATTGAACCTCTATATACGCTGTCTCAGATGATTTATATACAGTTTTTGCAGTTCTCTTTTTACATTACTGGATTGTTCGGAGCCTAAGGGCTCCTTTTTTTTACGAGAATCGGTATAACGTGAACGGAAGAGGGAACAGACTGGTCATAGAGGAGCAAAAGATGATATGATGGTGCTTGGTGATTTATTCGGAATTTGTACGGAGCGTTAATGGATAATAGTTATTTTTAGAATAGGTGTGAGAGAATGCAGCGTTATTTTATTCCAGCAGAGCAATTTCTAGAAGATCACGTAATTGTTACGGGTGAGGACGCACGGCATATTGCCAAAGTCATGCGCGGCCGTAGTGGCGACAAAATTATAGTCAGTGACGGGGTATCCAGGGAAGCGCTGGCTGCATTGGATACGATTGAGCAGGATCATGTGAAAGCGACGATTATTGAACCGCTGGAGATGACCTCTGAACCGTATGTTCAGATCACCATCGCGCAGAGTCTTCCTAAAGGGGACAAGATGGAGACGGTGATGCAAAAATGTACGGAAATCGGAGCCACTGGGTTCGTACCGTTTTTATCCGAGCGTACAGTTGTGCAATATGATGCCAAAAAGGAAGGCAAGCGACTGGAGCGTTGGCGCAAAATTGTGAAGGAAGCGGCTGAGCAAAGCCATCGCAATCGGATTCCCGAAATTAGTGCACCCCTGACGTGGAAAGAACTTCTGGCTTCTTTTGCTGGGTATGATTTGATATGTTATTGTTATGAAAAAGAACAGGGGCAGCAGCTACGGGATGTAATCCGCCCTTTCGCAGGACAATGGGCGTCCACCGACAAGCCGCGTGTGCTGGTGGTGGTAGGCCCGGAAGGCGGCTTTACTGAAGCGGAAAGCCTGGAGGCCGAGCAGGCCGGGGCGCAGTCTACAGGACTGGGAAGACGTATTTTACGTGCGGAAACCGCAGGTATGGTTGCATTGGCATGCATTTTATATGAGACAGGAGAAATGGGAGGGGTTTAATATGCCGTCAGTGGCATTTTATACATTAGGCTGCAAGGTAAACTTTTATGATACAGAAGCGATCTGGCAGCTGTTCAAAAAAGAAGGTTATGAGCAGGTGGATTTTGACGAGCAGACTGCTGATGTCTATTTAATTAATACATGTACGGTTACGAATACCGGTGACAAAAAGAGCCGTCAGATCATTCGTCGCGCGATTCGCCGAAATCCAGATGCCATTGTGGCAGTGACGGGCTGTTACGCTCAAACATCTCCAGCCGAAATTATGGATATTCCAGGTGTTGATCTTGTTATTGGTACGCAGGATCGAGATAAGATTATTCCTTTTGTGAAGGAGATCCAAGAGTCGCGTCAACCCGTAAACGCTGTGCGTAATATAATGAAGACCCGTGTGTTTGAGGAAATGGATGTGCCTGATTTTGCTCATCATACCCGTGCGTTTCTAAAAATTCAGGATGGCTGTAATAACTTCTGCACCTTCTGTATTATCCCGTGGTCGCGGGGCTTATCCCGCAGCCGTGATGCCGCAAGCATTATTACACAGGCGCGTCAGCTGGTGCACGCAGGCTACAAGGAAATCGTACTCACGGGTATCCATACGGGTGGTTATGGCGACGATATGGATAATTATGATCTGTCCGATTTGCTGTGGGACCTGGAGAAAGTGGAAGGGCTGGAACGTATCCGTATTAGCTCCATTGAAGCCAGCCAGATTGATGAAAAAATGCTGGATGTGCTGAAACGCTCTAATAAGCTGGTTCGTCATTTCCATATACCGCTGCAAGCAGGGGACGATACAGTGTTGAAACGGATGCGCCGCAAGTACACGACAGAAGAGTTTTATAACAAAATGCTTATGATTCGGAAGGCAATGCCGGATGTAGCGATTACAACAGATATTATTGTCGGTTTCCCTGGGGAAACGGACGAAATGTACCGCAATGGCTATGAGCTGATGAAAAAAATCGGGTTTTCGGAGATGCACGTATTCCCGTATTCCAAGCGTACTGGTACGCCTGCGGCACGTATGGAGGATCAGGTAGACGAGGACGTAAAAAATGCACGTGTGCGTGAACTGATTGAACTGTCAGAGCAAATGCAGCTGGCATATGCTGAGAAGTTTGTTGGTCAGGTGCTGGAGGTTATTCCTGAAGTAGCCCCTAAAGGGACAGAAGATAGTGGTATACTTTACGGTTATAGTGACAATTACATTCAACTGGTGTTTGAAGGTAGTCAGGATCTGGTTGGCAAGGTATGTCGCGTGAAGCTGACAAAGGCGGGCGTTAATGAAAGCGAAGGCCAATTGGTCCGCGTATTGGAGAATGGGCTGCAAACAGCTTTGTAAAACAAAAAAGAGCCTGAATAGGCAATAGCGATGGTCAACAAGGATTTCGCCTTTCCTTACAGAGAGGACGGAATCCTTGTTGCGCAAGGAAAGGAGATTACAGGAATGGCGGCAAAAAAGGAAATTTCGGCAGGTGGCGTAGTATTTCGCAAACAGGGAGAGCAGCTTGAAATTCAGCTGATTACCGACCGATATGGCAAGATATCTTTGGCTAAAGGCAAAATGGAGCCAGGTGAAACAATCGAACAAACCGCGTTACGTGAAATTCGTGAGGAAACAGGGCTGAACGGACGGATTATTCAGCATGTGGATATGATTGCTTATACGTACCAGCACCCTGAGTATGGGGAAGTGGACAAGGAAGTTCATTATTATCTCGTAGAGGCACTGGATGGGAATTTACAGGCACAGATTGAAGAAATCAAAGGCGTCGCGTGGCATACGCCCGAAGAAGCATGGCGTCTTCAGCGTCAAGGTGGATATGATAACAATGATGTCATTTTGAGCAAGGCGCTGTCCATACTAGGAATTAACGTTTAGTCCTAGGGAGGGACATCCGCTCCTCTATACGAGTCCATACAGGTAAATAGCAGAGGGGCAAGGCAAGCAGAGAACTGATGACGTTAAACAAGGTTTGGGCGTGCGCTACCTTGGCCCCGGGTTCAGTAGATATCCAGGCCGCGGCCATATCTAGCCCGGGGATCAACGGCATAAAGAGCAATGCCCCGCCTACGTTCAGTAATACGTGGGACCAGGCCACAAATTTGCCAGTCACGCTGCCGCCAACAGCGGCAATCAGGGCAGTCACGCAGGTGCCTACATTGGAGCCGATGACGATGGCGATCCCTACATCAACTGGTAAGGCACCCGCAGCAGCAAGGCTGATTGCCATACCGATGACGGCTGCGCTGCTGTGAACCAATGCGGTCAGGCAGGCTCCAGCAGCGAAGGCCCACCACATGTTGGCTGCAGCGTGCTCAAGAAACCAGCGGAATAGTCCGGCCTGTTCAATCCAGGGCCCGACAGTTTGCATCACGCGGATGCCTGCCAGAATGAGCGAAAATCCAGCAAAGACGAGGCTGATAAATTGTACAGCCTGTGGACGGCTAAGCCCATTGGAGCTGGATGAGGCTCCGGCAGATGCATACTGGCGGCTGGCGACTGTTTCGCCCCACAGGACGGCAATGCCCCAGCAGAGCAGTGATCCACATAGCAACGGAACGGCCAGCTTGCCGAGCTGGAGGCCCATCAGCTCGGTCGTCAGGCAAGTGCCAATATTGGTGCCAAGAATGATGCCGAGCGTGCGACCGTAGGTCAACAGCCCGGCGTTGACCAGTCCGATCGTCAGCACCGTTACGGCGGTGCTGCTTTGCAGTAGAGCGGTAATGCCTGAGCTGAACAGCATCCCCCGCCAAGGGGAAACGGTAGCCCGATTCAGCCAGCGGGTAAGGAAGGGGCCAGCCAAATGCCGGAGGGCAGCTTCCATCAGCTTCATTCCGCCTAAAAAAATAAGCAGCCCACCGCACAGCGGGAGTATAACATGTATAAACACGGGCATAGCCCCCCTTTTTATAAGGTAATTTAATGAATTGTTTTTGACGTTTACCGAAGCATGTTGATTCTTACACAGTAACGCTAAAGCGCTTATGTAACAGCCTATGATCTACCGAGGACAGCCATGACAAGCATGGTCGAGCTGCTCTCTTACGGAACGATAATTTTGTAGTATCTACACAATCTTTAAAAGCGTGATGTCGATATAAAGGTGGGCAGTAGCGAAACGGTTCATTTGGATCTGGAGAAGTGAGAGTGATCGTAAGACCAAATGAACCGCGGAGCCGCGTTCCTATCGAACAAAACGTTTTTATCACTATGAGTAATCCAAGAATAGGAGTGAAGGATTTTGCCTTCAGTAATATTAGAACGCAGCCGTAAAAAAAGGCTGGAGCAAGCACACCCTTGGGTGTTTAAAAATGAAATAGCTAAGGTTGAGGGAGAGCCAGAAGCTGGTGGTTTGGTCAACATTCTGAACCATCAGGGACGTTATTTGGCGACAGGCTACTATAATACTGCTTCGCAAATTACAGTGCGTGTGGTGTCCTATGAACCGCTGGAAGTGATGGACCAAAGTTTCTTCGCCCAACGTTTCCGCAATTGCTTGGAGCATCGCGAACGCTTTGTGACCGGAGGAAACGCTTATCGCTTGGTGTACGGCGAGGCTGATTTTTTGCCTGGGCTGATTGTAGACCGTTTTGGTGATATGTTGGTCGTTCAGCTGTTAACGCTTGGCATGGATCGGCGCAGGGAAGAAATCAGAGATGCGCTTGTTGAAGTAATGGGACCAGTTGGTATCTATGAGCGTAGTGATGTACCCATCCGTGAGCTGGAAGGTTTGGAGCAGACGAAGGGTCCTTTGTACGGTGATTGCCCGCGTCATGTGGTGGTTACAGAAAATGGCTTACAAATCAAGGTCGATATTGTAGAGGGCCAGAAGACAGGCTATTTCTTTGACCAGCGTGAAAATCGTGCGGCCATTGCGCCGTTGATGACAGGTTGGGGAGCGCGTAGCGGAATAACGTTGCAGGAAGTTGCTGTAAACCCAGGAGATGACGGCACAACAGCCATGAAGCCTGTGAATAAAAGTGGTAAGGTGGTTGAGTTCCCATTCTGGGACGGTGCAACCGTATTGGAATGTTTTTCACATACAGGTAGCTTTACGCTCAATGCTTGTAAACATGGTGCGAAAAAGGTAACTTGTCTGGATATTTCTGAACATGCGATTGAAAGTGCTCGCGATAATGTGAAGCTGAATGGTTTTGAGGATCGTGTCGAGTTTGTCGTCGACGATGCTTTTCAATATTTGCGTAATCAGGTTAAAGGTGTGGAGGAACGTGCTGCGCGAGCGGGCGGCAAAGGAGATACCTCCAAGCCACTGACTGCAGGGGGTGGACGTACCTTTGACGTGGTTATCCTCGATCCGCCAGCTTTTGCCAAAACGAAGAATGCTGTTAAAGGAGCTATACGTGGATATAAGGATATCAACCTTCACGGAATGAAGCTCGTCAATGAGGGCGGATATTTGGTGACAGCGAGCTGTTCGTTCCATATGCGACCGGAGCTGTTTTTGGACACGATTAAGGAAGCGGCGGCAGATGCTGGGAAGATCCTTCGATTGGTAGATTGGAGAGCAGCGGGTAAGGACCATCCTCAAATTTTAGGTGTAGAGGAAGGCCATTATTTGAAATTTGCCATCTTTGAGGTACGCAGCCGGACACAGCTGTAGAATCTCTAGCATGTCACAGTTAATCGACGTATAGGCGATAAAGATAAATAGGTGAAACAAATTCACTTTTAGCATGAATCAGTCCTGCAGAAAAAGGCTTGCACCAAGCCAACCTGCGGGACTGTTTGCTTTTTGAGAAGAGACCAATTGCTACAACATGGCAAACGTACGTTCTTTTCTCCTTTGCCTGATATGCTATACTGTTTAATAGATTGTGTTGGTTGGAAAGGAGGCCGCATCATGTCGGTCCGCTTATTGATTGGCCGCTCTGGTAGTGGTAAAAGCACGTTAATCCGCAATGAAATGACGTCTATGTTACGCGAGGAGCCGCTAGGTAAGCCCATGCTGCTACTTGTACCGGAGCAATCGTCATTTGCTTCAGAGCATGCATTGCTTACAGAAGCCGGAAACGGTATTCAAGGGTCGGTGCGCGCCCAGGTGATGGGATTCCATCGTCTTGCCTATTTAGTCATGCAGGAAACAGGAGGTTCAGCACTGGTGCCTGTAACTGAAGAAGGCAAGAAGATGCTTTTATATAAAATTATTCGTCGTCGCAAGGATGAACTGAGTTTATTTAAGGATTCGGGAGACCAGCTCGGTTTTGTGGATCGGTTGAATACGTTATTTACAGAGCTAAAGCAGTACGGAAATGCTGCTCACTCTGTACCGGAGCAACTGGAGAGAATGCATGCTGCGGGGGAGTCGACTCCGATATTGAGAGGTAAACTCAAGGATATCAGTCTAATCTATGAGGATTTTGAACGGGAGCTGACGCTTAAATATATCGATGGTGAAGATACGCTTCGCATGCTGACAGAACAGATTGCACAGTCTTCCCTCGTGCACGGAGCAGACATTTGGCTGGATGGCTACCGGAGGTTTACACCGCATGAATACAAGGTGGTGGAGCAGCTTATGCTGCACGCCTCTTCGCTGACAGTGGCCCTGACCTGTAACCGCAGCTACGAAAGCGGACAGCTCCCGCATGAGCTGGATTTGTTTCATCCCTCAGCGGCTACCTACGTCAAGCTTAAAGGAATGGCAGAGGAGCTGATGATTGAAACGCAGACACAGATATTACGCCCCGATCCGATGCCGAGATTTAAGGAACGTCCAGCGTTGGCGTATTTGGAAGCTAATTTCGAACATCGTACAGGGCTGCGGAATCAGGGACAACGGCTGCAGCAGCTGCGAGAGCAATGGGCAGATACACAACCAGAGGGCATAAAACTGCATGCTGCGGCAAATCGCCGTGCCGAGCTGGAAGGAGCCGTACGCGAAATGCGCCGTCTGGCCCGCGAAGAGGGCGCACGCTATCGGGAGATGGCCCTGTTTGTGCGTCATATTGAAGATTATGAGCCATGGGTGGAGCCGATATTCAAGCAATATCAGGTCCCGGTATTTTTGGATCAGCGGAGAAGTATACTTCATCATCCCTTAGTGGAATTTATCCGGGCCTCACTGGATATCGTGCAGCGACGCTGGCGATACGAGGATGTATTTCGTGCGGTCAAAACAGACCTTCTATTGCCGCTGGACGGTCGAGTCACCCGCGAGCAGATGGACCGTCTGGAAAACTATGTGCTGGCCTGCGGCATACAAGGCAGTCGTTGGACAGATGGTCGGGCGTGGCAGGCTGTGCCTAGTTTGTCACTGGAGCTGGAGGAACAGGAACGTAACCGTCAACGGGATGAAACGCTGGATTTGATGGAGTTGTGCCGAGATGTGATTGTGACGCCTTTACATGCCTTTGAGAAGCGTATAGGGAAGGCAAGAACGGCGCTTGAGAAGAGCGAAGCCGTATATCTGTTGCTGGAAGATGCGGAAATCGGTCAAAAGCTGGACGCCTTCATTCATCAGGCAGAGGAAGCTGGAAATCCTGAGCAGGCGAAGGAGCACCGTCAAGTATGGGATGCGGTGCTTGAACTGCTGGATCAAATCGTCGAAATGATGGGTGATGAGCGACTGGATACTGCTTTGTTTGCGGGTGTGCTGGAAACGGGATTGGCTGAGTTCCGTATGGGACTTGTTCCACCGGCTCTGGATCAGGTGCTCGTCGGAAACACAGACCGTACGCGTGTATCCGGTATTCAACATGCCTTTGTGCTAGGGATGAATGAAGGTGTAATGCCAGCTGTGTTCCATGAGGATGGTGTGCTGAACGAGCAGGAACGTACGGCATTAAACGAACAAGGAGTAGACCTGGCGCCAGATATGACAAGACGTCTGTTGGACGAACGGTTTCTTGCATATACGGCCCTTACCTCTGCGGGTAAGAGCCTGTGGATGAGCTATGCAGTGACTGATGAAGAAGGCAAGCCGTTGCTGCCGTCAGAGTTAGTGCGACATGTGCGGCAACTGGTTCCTGGTCTAGAGGAACGTCCACTGGCCGGATACCCTTTGCCTGGAGATGCTTGGATGACGCAATGGGAGTATGCTTCCCATCCGTCTGAGGCTTTGCCGCAGCTCATTGCGCAATTACGTCATTGGCGTCGTGGCGGTGATATTTTACCTTCCTGGTGGGCGGTATATAACTGGTATGCCAGCCAGCAGGGACGTGAGAAGGACAAGCTGCGTCAGCTGTTGACCTCACTTTTTTACGAGAATCATGCCGAAATGCAGAAGGAAACGAGTCGCCGTCTGTATGGCAGCAAGCTGCGTACCAGTGTATCCCGGATGGAACGTTTTGTCGCATGTCCATTTTCTCACTTTGCCTCTCACGGTCTTCGTTTGAAGGAACGTCAAATGTATCGTCTGAAGGCTCCGGATATCGGACAATTATTCCATGCAGCGCTTGGTGAGATGGCGATTAATCTGCGTGAACGCAATGTCAGCTGGGGAAGCCTTACTACTGAGGAATGTCGCCAAGAGGCAGAAAGTACGGTGGAGCGTCTCGCTCCTCGTCTGCAAGGCGAGATTTTAATGAGCTCCAAGCGGTATGGCTATATTTTACGCAAGTTAAAAGACATCGTGAGCCGTGCTTCGTTAATTTTGGGTGAACATGCACGTAGAGGTAGCTTTGAGCCAATTGGACTGGAGTTGGACTTTGGACCGGGTCAGCCGCTTCCTCCATTAAGCTTTCGGTTAGATAACGGTGTCGTGATGGAAATTGTCGGACGGATTGACCGCGTGGATGTGGCAGAGGGCGAAAAAGGATTGCTTTTGCGTGTCATTGATTACAAGTCCAGCCAAAAGGATCTTAAGCTGCATGAGGTGTATTATGGGTTGTCCCTGCAAATGCTCACGTACCTGGACGTGCTGCTGAATGCGGCGGAGGAATGGTTGGGTGAGACTGCTTATCCGGCGGGTACACTGTATTTTCACGTCCACAATCCGATGCTGCAATCGCCTAACGGTCTTAGCGCAGAACAGGCTCGTCAGGAGCTTTTAAAACGTTTTAAGATGAAGGGATTATTGCTTGCGGATCGGGATGTAGTTGGGCAAATGGATACGGCATTGGACAAGGGTTATTCCTCCATTTTACCTGTTGCGGTGAAAGCAGACGGCAGTTTTTATAGCAGTGCTTCCGTTGCTTCGCCTGAACAGTGGGATAGTCTGTTAGCGTCGGTGCGTAACAATATTCGGACGATTGGGACACGGATGACAGAGGGCGATGTTGCCATTGAACCATATCGTATCCAGCAAGAGACGGCATGTACCTTCTGCTCCTTTAAGCCTGTATGTCAATTTGACGATAGTCTGGAAGGCAGTGGTTACAATCAATGGATTAAACCGGGGAAGGATCAGGTCTGGGATCTGCTCGGTCATACACAGGAAGGGAAAGGAGGGATGAAGCAATGATAAGCATATCAAACGCTAAAGGCATACCGAAACCAGAAGGAAGCATGTGGAGCGATGATCAGTGGCGTGCCATTTCGGAATCCGGTAACAACATGCTGGTTGCGGCAGCCGCGGGGTCTGGTAAAACAGCGGTGCTCGTCGAGCGTATTATTCGCAAAATTGTCGATCCCCAGCTCGGCTTCAGTGTGGATCGGTTGCTGGTGGCGACCTTTACCAAGGCTGCAGCCGCTGAAATGCGCCAACGGATACGCGAAGCGCTGGAACGTGTACTGGAACAGGAACCGGAAAGTGAACATGTGCGTCGCCAGCTATCGTTGTTGAATCGGGCCTCGATTACGACGCTTCACTCTTTTTGTATGGAGGTCATCCGCAGGCATTATCAGGCCATTCCTCTTGATCCCGGCTTTCGGATTATGAATGAGCATGAAACTGAATTGTTGCGTCAGGAGCTTCTGGAAGAACTGTTTGAGGAAAAATATGAGCTTCATGATGAAGGCAGTACATTCCGCAGACTGGTCGACTGGTTTAGTGGAGAACGCACGGATGATGCGATGTATGTACTTGTTCAACGGCTGTACGATTTTTCGCAGAGCCATCCTTGGCCGGAGCATTGGCTGCGGGAGACGGCAGCAGCATTTCGTGTACAGGATGTAGCTGCCTTGGGGGAGACTCCCTGGGTGCGCAGTATTTTGGCGGATGCTGCCCTGTCGTTACGCGGAGCAGCGAGTTTGCTGGAACAGGCGCATGAAACAGCTATACTGCCCGGTGGTCCCGCACCCTATGCGGTGACGCTGCAAGAAGATGCGGCGATGGTGAAGGAATTGCTGCAGGAGCTGGAGACACAGCCGTGGGCATCCCTGTATGATCATTTTCAGACTGCGTCTTTTGGTAAGCTCAAGCCAGTCAAAAAAGATCAAACCGAACCTGCCTTGCAGGAACGGGTTAAGACGCTACGCGAGGCCGCCAAAAAAATGATTACCGATATGAAGGCTTCCCTATTCGGTAGGAGAGCAGAAGCTTATTTGGAGGAATTGCATGCAACGGCTCCTCTGATGGACGAACTGGTGGAAACCGTGATTGCTTTCGGGGAACGATTTCAACAGCACAAGCAGTCAAAAGGATTGGTGGATTTCGGGGATTTGGAGCATTATTGTCTAAAGATATTAAGACATCCTGACTCTACTCCGTACAAGCTGTTACCTTCCGATGCTGCACTTGAATACAAGTCGCAGTTCGACGAGGTGCTGCTGGATGAGTACCAAGATACGAATACCGTACAGGAAGATATCGTTAGGCTGGTATCACGTGAGGAACCGGGTAACCGTTTTATGGTGGGAGACGTGAAACAGAGTATTTATCGGTTTCGACTGGCAGAGCCGGGACTGTTTTTGAATAAGTATCAACGGTACGGTATGCAGGAGCAGGAAGATGGCTTTTTAATTGATCTGGCGCGTAATTTTCGCAGTCGGGAGGAAGTTGTCGATGCGGTCAATTTGGTATTCCGTCAGATTATGAGTGTGGATGTGGCGGAAATTGAGTACGATGAGCGAGCGTGGCTTGTACATGGCGCGTCCTATCCCGAAAAGACAGAGCAGGACGCCACATCTGCATACGCACCTGAGCTGCTGTTAGTTGATAAAGGCGGACGTGGTTTTTCCGATGATTCAGAGTTGTCTGAAACGGGGGACGAATCGACTTTACAGGAAAGTGAGCTGGCCGAGCTTGTGGAGCTCGAAACGGCACAGTTAGAAGCTCGGGCGATTGCGCAACGGATCAAGGAGCTGACGGGAGATAACGGACAACCACTGTTGGTTTACGACCGGGGATTAAAAGCGATGCGTCCAGCAGTCTACGGTGATATTGTCATTTTGCTTCGCTCAGCAAGCGTATGGGCTCCCTTAATTGTCGAGGAGCTGCGGCTTGAAGGCATTCCGGCCTCTGGAGAGCAGACGACAGGCTTTTTTAAGGCAACGGAAGTTGAGGTGATGTTGTCCCTCCTGCACATTATTGATAATCCGCAGCAGGATATCCCGCTGGCATCTGTGCTTCGTTCGCCAATTGTCGGTTTGACCGAAGATGAACTGGCACAAATACGGCTGGAGAAGCCGGATGGATTGTTTTATGATGCATTGCTGGCGGCGGCAGAGACCGAACATGTTGAGGGGAACGCACAAGAAATCTCTGCTGACGTTATGGAGATGGATCTTTTCACTGAGGACTTGCTATCTTCACCTGACCCAGTCCATAGAAATGACGGGAATACGTTGTCTGCCCGGCTACGTTCATTTTTGCGTAATTTGGACGCATGGCGGCAGGAAGCCAGACAAGGCAGCTTAAGTATATTGATTTGGAATGTGCTGGAGGAAACAGGATATCTGGATTGGGTGGGTGGACTGCCTGGCGGTTCACAGCGTCAAAGCAACCTAAGGGCCTTATATGACCGAGCAAGACAGTATGAGACTTCCACATCCAACCGAGGCTTGTTCCGATTCCTGACCTTTATTTCCCGTCTGCGGGAGCGAGGCGGTGATTTAGGATCGATCAGCGGGGGGGCTGAACCTGATCAGGCTGTCCGCATTATGACCATTCATAAAAGTAAAGGGCTTGAATTTCCTGTCGTATTTATTGCGGGGACGGCAAAAATGTTCAATCAACAGGATCTGAATGCACCGTTTCTTATGCACAAGGAGTTAGGATTTGGTCCTAAATATGTGGAGGAACACAACCGTGTCAGCTACCCTACACTGCCTAATTTAGCGATTCGTCGACGCTCACAACTGGAGCTATTGGCTGAGGAAATGCGGGTGCTATACGTAGCGCTTACGCGTCCACGTGAAAAGCTGATTATGACCGGAACTGTGAAGGATCTCGCTTCCCGTGCAGCGGGTTGGGCACGTGTGAAGGAGCATACGGATACAGTATTACCAGACTATATGCTGGCGGCAGGCCGCAGCTATCTGGACTGGGTAGGCCCTGCATTAATTCGGCTTCCCCCTGCTGTTTCGCTGAGGGAAGCGGCAGGGGAACAGGATGGGTACTATCACAGGCTGGAGCACATGCCGGGGGCAGACTGGTTATTTAAAATCGTAGCCTCAGAAACACTTTCTGGCTCTCGTGTGAACCCGGATCGTGAAGAAGAGGTGTCGGCCGAAGATCGTCAAAAGAAAACAGAAGCACTGAGAAATGCGGAACTAATCGAATTGAACGAAGAGAGTGAAACGGATATTGCTGCGGCTCTTTCCTGGAACTACCCATATGAACGGGCGGGCAAGACAGCAGCCAATACATCGGTTACGGAGATGAAAAGATGGCTGGAGATGCAGGAGACGGGATCGGACGATTGGCTAAATCTATCTTCTATCTCCCAACAAGCAAACTTACCAGAAGATCGTGAAAATTCTGACAGTGGGGGCAGTCAATTACATCTGCGCCGACCTAAGTTTATGGGCAATCAGCGACTGACTCCTACGGAACGAGGGACGGTCTATCATACGTTGCTGCTGCATTTGCCCCTAGATGGAGTAATGAGTGCTGAGGTTATCGAGGAAACAAAGGCTCGTTTGCTGAATCAACGTATCTTACTGGATGTTCATGCAAAGGCGCTGGATACGAATAAAATATTACGGTTTTTCTCTAGTGAGCTAGGGGAGAGATTGCTGGGTTCATCCCGTATTCAGCGTGAGCTTCCGTTTACTTATACCATGCGGGCAACCGATTACTGGAACCACAGCTTACCCGCAGTGCTGCCAGAACAGAACACAGTTACGGAAGACGGGCAGGGCGATAAAGTGCTAATGAACGGGATCATTGACTGTCTGTTTGAAACTCCCGAAGGGCTTGTGCTGCTGGATTATAAAACAGACCGGATAACCGAATATCGTACGCCGTCACATTTAACGGACCAATATCGTTTTCAATTGGAGCTGTATGCCCGTGTGATTGAAGAGATTACAGGCAAAAAGGTTGCTGAGAAATGGTTGTATTTTATAGAAGCTGGAGAGAGTGTACAGCTGTAGTTATATAGATAGGGAGAGGGGGAGTAGCATGCGAATTTTGCACACAGGGGATTGGCACTTGGGCCGCACGCTGGAAGGGCGCAGCCGTCTGAAGGAGCAGGAGGCGTTTTTGGAAGAATTGGTAAAAATGGCTGATGATCAGCAGGCGGATTTGATTATGATGGCTGGGGATGTGTACGACTCAGTCAATCCTTCGGCTGCCGCAGAGCAATTGTTTTATGAAGCCTCTGCGCGCCTTGCGGCTGGAGGAAGACCGCTAGTGGTCATTGCTGGCAACCATGATCAGCCAGAAAGGGTAGCCTCGGTCACGCCGCTGGTGAGTGGGCGCGGAATTACATTGCTGGGATTGCCTCACGGGGAAGCAGTGCGTGTCCATACACCGCGAACAGGTGAAATGGCATGTATTGCAGCCTTGCCATATCCCTCCGAGTCTCGTCTGAATGAGCTATTGTCTGAAGACGGAGATGAAACCATATTACGCGAGGCATATAGCCGTCGTGTTGGGATGCTGATGTCGCAGCTGGGTACAGCGTTTCGACCCGATACTGTTAATTTGTCGATGAGCCATATTTATGTGCTTGGCGGGCTGGAGTCGGATTCGGAACGCCCGATTCAGGTCGGGGGAGCCTATACCGTAGATCCGTCTGCTTTAAGCATTGGGGCACAGTATACGGCTCTGGGGCATTTGCATCGTCCCCAATATGTGAAGGGCGATGGGCTGATGCGTTATAGTGGCTCTCCGCTGGCGTATAGCTTTTCCGAAGCTGGACAAGCCAAATCGGTTACGTTAATTGACGTGATTGCCGGCAAGCCAGCACAGGTTGAAGAGCTGTATATTACCAGTGGACGCCCATTAGTAAGGTGGAGAGCACGGGGAGGTCTGGAGGAAGTATATCACTGGCTGGATGAAGGCTTGGATGCGGATGCCTTTATTGACTTGGAAATTACGCTGGATGAAGCAATGTCAATGGGGGATATTCAGCGGCTACGCAAAAGCCGTGAAGGCATCATTCATATTCGCCCTGTGTACCCGGAAATGGCTGCAGCACAGTTGGAACATCAGCGTTCAGAATTGCCGGTGCATGAGCTGTTTCGGGCGTTTTACCAACGACAGACGGGCGGAGCACAGCCGGATGACGGATTAGTACAGCTGTTTCTGGAACTGGTAGAACAGGATGATGCAAGAGACCATGCTGAGGAGGATGAAGTATGAAACCGATCCTTCTGAAACTGGCAGGGTTGCAAAGCTACCGGGAGTCGCAGGAAATTCGCTTTGATGATTTGACCGAAACGGGACTGTTCGGAATCTTTGGTCCAACGGGTAGCGGTAAATCAACGTTGCTGGATGCCATTACGTTGGCTATGTACGGTAAAGTGGAACGGGCGGTGAATGGTACACAAGGCATTATGAACCATGCTGAGGATACGTTGTCTGTAGCATTTACGTTTGAATTGATGTCAGCTCAAGGACCCCGCCGTTACCGCGTAGAAAGACGTTTCAAACGTTCAGGAGGCGTATCGGTCAATAATACGCTTAGCCGTTTTATTGCATACACAGAAGATGGCGAGGAAGTGCTTGCCGATAAGGTACAGGATGTGACACGCTGTGTGGAGGAATATATTGGCCTGAAAATGGACGATTTTACACGCGCTGTCGTATTGCCGCAGGGGAAGTTTGCGGAATTTTTGTCCTTAAAGGGCAGTGAACGCAGACAGATGCTGCAGCGCTTGTTCCATCTGGAGAAGTACGGAGATCAACTTGCTCAGAAGCTGAGCCGCCGTGTGAAGGACAACGACATCGCCCTGAAAGCGCTGGAAGCAGAGCAACAGGGGCTGGGGGATGCGAGTGCTGAAGCGCTTGAGCTTGTAAAGCTGCGTCTCAAGGAAGCGATTGCCCATGCAGAGACTTCACGCAGCGAGCTAGAGCGTGTTTCGCGGGAAGCGGAGACGCTGAACAAAACACGGGAGCTAGTCATTGAATTTAGCCAAAGAGCGAGCGAGCTGGAGGAGATGGCAAGACAGGAGTCAGGCATTGCTTTGCTGGAGCGCAAGCTGCGACAAGCATCTGCAGCGGAGGCGTTGCTGCCTGCAATGACGGATTGGAAGGAAGCCGTTGCTGATGCAGACAAACGGCAAAAGAATGCTGAACAGATGGCAGTCCAGGCTGCCTCAGCAGCGGAGGCAGCGCTTGTATCTGTGCAAGCAGATGAGCAGGCGCGACAAGCACTCAGTGCTGAAGAACCAAAGCTATTGCTTCGGATTGACCAATTGGAGCAGGCACTTCAACTGGAACGTGATACGGAAATGCTGCGGACCGAAAGAGAACGTTTGGCAGCCGAATTGGTGCATAGCGAACAAACCCTTGCGGAGCATACGGCAGGTCTAGCGAAGGAACAGGAGTTACAGACACGAGGTTTGAAACGGCAGCAGGAGCTTCAACAGGAGCTTAAGCAAAACGAAGTTCGGGCTGATGAGCGGCGTATACTGCAAGAGGCAATGCAGCGATTGCAACAACTGGAGACTGCGCATGAGCAGTGGCGGGAAGCTGAACAGGAGTATTTAGCTCAGGAGAAACGTCATGCGCTAGCAGACGAACGTCTAAAGCTAACGGAGCAGGAGACACAGGAGACCGAGGCACGACGTTCTGTCCTTGCTGCACAGGCGGCTGAAGGCATTGAGGCGTTGCTGGCGCTGGAGTCGGAAATTACAGCCGACGTGTCGGCACTGGCTGCCGAGGAGGAGCAGCTGCGTCACGAGCTCCGTGCCGAGGAGTTCGGGCGTCTCGCACAGCACCTCGCTGCCGAACTGCGTGAAGGAGAGCCATGTGCAGTGTGCGGCTCTCTGCATCACCCCGCACCTGCTGCTATGGCGGCTCATAGTGCGGATTCCGCTGCGCCAGATGAGCTGCACCGTCTGCGGCTCGGTTTACAGGAGCTGCATCTCACGCTGCGCCAGCAGCTGCACGAGCAGCGCAGCTTGTTGGCGCAGCCTACCGCCCCTGACAGCGGCGCTGCCGCCACGGGCGAGCCAATTACGCCCGATGCAGCGCCAATTGCGCCGCGTGGTGTCGCTGCATGGGCGGAGCGCTGTGCAGCGCTGGAGCGAGCTGCGGCTGAGCTGGCAGCTCGCGCGCATACGCTGCCTGCCGAGGCACAGGCATTGCGTGAGGCAGACACCGCCGGACAGCAGCGGCGTATCCGTGCAGCCGCCGAGCAGGAAGCGGCTGTTGCAGCACTGGCGCAGGCGCGGACCAAGCGCGCAGCCTGCACCACGCGCAGCGAGGGGCTGCGCGCCGAATGGACGGCGCAACTGCCGGATGTCGGTCCGGACCAAGCTGCGGAGCGTTACCGCGCCATGCAGGAGCGCGACCGGCGTGCGGAAGAGCTGCGATCCCGGCTGGAGACGAGCGTGACCTTCCTCGAAGAAAAGGCAGCGCGTGTACAGCAGATACAGCAAAGCATCATCGAAGAAGACAAAATCATTATTGCCCGTCGAACAGGGCTGCAAAGCAAAGATGATTTGCTGCGTGAAAAGCTAGAACAGCTCCGAAAGTGGGTCGGAGAAGGCCAGGCAGCTTCATTGCTGGAAGAAGCGGCCTCACGCTTGTCCGGACTGAAAGACGGAGCCGAAGCTGCTGCACGCCGCCGTACCGAAGCGGAAGAACGCAAGCAGCAGGCTGTTCATGCTTCACTGATAGCGCGGCAGGCCTCCGACTCGGCAGAAGAAAGACGGCAGACGGCAGAATCCCGTTGGGAGACCCGTCTGGAAGCTTCCTCTTTTACTACAGAAGCAGAGGTCATGGAATGCTGCTTGGGACCGGAAGAAGTCGCACGCTATGAGCGTGAAGTGAATTTGCACCGGGAACGGGAGAAGGAGCTGTCTTCCCGTTTAAAGCATGTCGAAGAGCAGTTGAATGGAGCAACAGTAACAGAGGAACAGTGGGAAACGACCACTGCGAGGCTGCGTGATTGCCGTGCACGCGACGAAGAGGCGCTTCAGAACCGTGCCAAGGCTGAGCGTGATTTAGAGGACTTGCAGCGTCGGCACGTCCGCTGGATGGAGCTGGAGTCCAATCGTATACACCTGCGTAGTGAGGCAGAGAAAATGTCAAAGCTCCAGTCTGTTTTTCGCGGTAATGCCTTCGTTGAATATATTGCCGAGGAGCAGCTTATGCAGGTCAGTCAATCCGCTTCACGTCGTCTGCGTTTTCTGACCAAGCAGCGCTATGCGCTAGAAGTAGATTCTAGCGGTGGCTTTATCATTAGTGATGATGCCAACGGTGGAGTCAAACGTCCGGTTTCGACTTTGTCGGGCGGCGAAACGTTCCTGACCTCACTGTCGCTTGCGCTTGCGCTATCGGCTCAAATTCAATTGCGGGGCCAATACCCTCTTCAATTTTTCTTTCTGGATGAAGGTTTTGGTACGTTGGACCCTGAACTGCTTGACACAGTGATCACCTCATTGGAGAAGCTGCACCACGATCAACTATCTGTTGGGGTGATTAGCCATGTACCCGAATTGCGGGCCCGTCTCCCGCGCAAGCTGGTTGTCCTGCCTGCAGAGCAGGCAGGAGGAGGCTCGCGTGTAGTTATGGAAACATTTTGAAATAATGTGATGCAGGTCACAGATACAGTTTCAAACTGTTGTTATAATACAGCTAAGCCGACAAGTTAATCATACAGCACCCCGGCGGACGTATGCTGAGGAAGAAGTCTTCCCGTCATACGTCCGTTCAGAGGGGCTCTGCCAAGAGCTCCCGGGGTGCTTCTTTTTTTTTGCAAGCCGGAATTCGCCCAAATTGATGTAGCACATAGCCCGTTTCTGAATAACATACGGTATACATGCAAGAGCCTAGGAGGAAACAACCATGGAAAAAAGCATGCCAACCGAAAATGTTATAGCCCCGCAACAAATGGATGCCAAAACACTATGTCAGCAGCATATGCATCGTTATGTATGTGTATGGGTAAAGGATGGAACAACGTATGACGGAATTGTAGAGCATGTGGATGATGAAAAGATATACTTAGCTGTTCCAATGGGTGGAGAAGAAGTGGAGAATGTAAATCTCCCCTATCCGCCTAACAATTGTGGATGTGGCTCCCGTGCTTTTGGCGGCTATGCACCTTATTCTCCGTATTTTTATCCTTATCCGGTCCCCGCTTATGCGTACGGTTTCCCATACGGACGTCGCCGCTTTAATCGTTTGGTTCTGCCACTTGCCGCGTTGACAGCAATTAGCTTACTGCCTTACTATTAAACCAATTTTTTAGTTGCCTGACCATCGCTCTGCTCTCTCCCGCTTTTAGCTCTTGTACCGTACAAGTGGCTCTATAGCGCATCCATACATTATTACTAAGTAAGGCTGTTTCTTCCAGTATGAAGAAACAGCCTCTTTTTCACATCTGTGCTCTCAAAATATGAATGGGGGCTATAAGGTTACGACCTTTAGCGAGGTACGATGTTTTATAAATGGCAACTGTATGGGTACAGTTTAATGAAAAGAGGTATCCTGTTAATCTATAAACCATGTTAACATCAAGCGTGTACAGAAATATAAGAAGGAAAAGGTACATAAAGAGGATGTACAGAACAGGGAGGAGGATACTGTGAAAAAATATGTTTCGATTTTATTGGATATAGAGCTTAAAATCCGCGAGGGACAATATAGATCTGGTTACAAACTGCCGTCAGTCCGAGATGCATCAGTGTTATACAGGTGCAGCAAAAGCACAATTCTGCGAGCCTATGCTGAGCTTGAAAGGAAGCATGCCATATATTCCATACCGCAAAGCGGATACTATGTAGTGGAAAATCCTAGCGATGTACACAATAGCCATATCCAAGACGGTGTTAATTTTGCTTCAGCATCCCCGGATTTAAATGTATTCCCATATCTGGATTTTCAGCATTGTCTGAATCAGGCTATCGACACCTACAAATATCATCTATTCACTTACGGGGATTCGCAAGGATTGGAAACCTTACGTCATACGCTTGTTTCCCATTTGGCGGATACTCAGGTGTTTGCAAAAAAAGATCGGATTATCGTTACTTCAGGTGTTCAACAGGCATTAGAGATACTCGCCAAAATGCCGTTTCCCAACGGCAAAGAAAAGATTTTGGTTGAGCAGCCCAGTTACGATATTTATTTGCGTTTTTTGGAGGAAGAGAACATACCGGTTAATACGATTCCCCGGACAGCGCAAGGTATGGATTTTCATGAGTTGGAGAATCAATTTAAGCGGGAAAACATCAAATTTTTTTATACAATGTCAAGGCATCATAATCCTATGGGGATCTCCTATAACGTGGAGGAACGAAAAACCATAGCGGCCTTAGCCGCCAAATATGATGTATACATCGTAGAAGATGACTATATGGCTGATTTGGGAGATGATCATCTTGTTGATCCCATTTATGCTCACGATCAAAAGGAGCACACAATTTATTTGAAAAGCTTCTCGAAAATCATTTTCCCTGGCTTGCGCCTAGGGGTTGCGGTACTGCCAGAGATCCTATTAAAAACGTTCAGTACCTATAAAAGATATGTCGACACGTCGATTTTGTCTCAGGCAGCACTTGATATCTATATTAAAAATGGAATGTACGAACGCCACAAACACACAATATGCAAACTGTATTCGGAGCGCGTTCGTATGTTGAACAAGGCAGTGGAGCGATACAATCAGAATGGGGTTATTCAAACTCCTGCTGTAACCTCAGGTGTTTATACGCAGTTTAAACTGCCAAGGACAGTGAATTTGGAGCGTGTGGTACACAGCCTTGACGCGAAAAACATTCAGGTTGTAGTTGGCAAAGGCTTTTATTTAACCAGCTACAAGGAACAAGAAAAATTTTTGCGCATTAGTATTTCGCGTGCACAGCCAGACCAAATCGATCAAGGGGTTAAGTCTATAATAGAGGAAGTTAGTAAGGGAAACTGGTATTAAGCCCCATTTTCCGTTATGATACATATAGAAACACAGGCATAATCAATCATGATTGGTTATGTTTCTGTTTGGTGTGTTAAATACATAACTTTGAATGCCGAGAGCAAGGACTACTTGTGTTAATTGCTTATGATCGGCTCACTGCCAAAGGAGGGTTTTGAATGGACGATCTGTTTTTGAAAATTGTAGATGGAAGCATTCCTAGCAAAAAGGTGTTGGAAACCGACAATGTGCTCGCATTTCATGACATCCAGCCTGCGGCGCCAGTACACGTGCTCATTATTCCAAAAAAATACATTCCTTCAATGAATGCTGTAACGGAGGAGGATCTTCCTCTTATCGCGGAGATTCATCGTGTTGCGGTTGAGGTTGCGAAAAAGTTGGGAATCGCTGAGTCCGGTTATCGGTTGATTAACAACTGCGGTCCGGATAGTGGACAAGCGGTAGGACATCTGCATTATCACTTGCTGGGCGGCGCCAAATTAGGTGCCTTGACAGGTATTTCGGACTCACATTCTTAAAAATGACAGAGCTAGTCTTTTCAGTAATACGGAAGTAACGGGAAAAAAAGTTCCTTCTATGTACTCATTTTTTCTTATAGGTTGACACCTGGTTTCCGTTTCACCTATAATAAAATTTGATGAACCGTGTTATTGCTCTTGGACGGTCTGGTCGGAGGGAGGGAAAACTGGTGTCTGAAACTAAAGTTCGCAAAAACGAGACAATTGATGCTGCACTTCGTCGCTTTAAACGCTCCATTGCTAAGGATGGCGTATTGGCTGAGGTGAAGAAACGCAAGCATTATGAAAAGCCAAGCGTAAAGCGCAAGAAAAAGTCCGAGGCTGCTCGTAAGAGAAAGTTCTAGGAGGATCTAAGTAATCATGAATTTGAGCGAACGATTGAACGAAGATATGAAGCAAGCAATGAAGAGTAAGGACAAGTTCAAACTCTCCACCATTCGAATGGTTCGTTCTACGATTAAAAATCTTGAAATAGATTTGAAACGGAATTTGGACGACAACGAAGTGCTTGATATTCTGAGTCGTGAGATCAAACAGCGAAAAGATGCCCTCCATGAGTTTGAAAAAGCCGGTCGTGATGAACTTGCGACAAGCACTAAAGCAGAAATAGAGATCATCGCTCAGTACCTTCCTGAACAACTTTCTGAAGAAGAAATTAAAGTTATTGTACAGCAGACCATCCAGGAAACCGGTGCTTCTTCGAAAGCCGAGATGGGGAAAGTAATGACGGCCTTAATGCCTAAGGTAAAAGGTCGTGCTGACGGTAAGCTCGTGAACCAGGCGGTTCAGCAATTTCTGCAATAAACCCTGCGACAAACAGGAAAACACAACACCCTCTGTTTACAGAGGGTGTTATTTCTATATGTGTGATGCCTGCCGTAGAATAAAATAGTGGATGTATTTTTATGAATGCGTTTTCATAAATTGAGTGAAACGTGGTGTCCGTTGGGGGCGTAAAGTATTTGACAGGCGTCAGGATTAGCAATATACCCAGTAATTTCACATTAAATCCTGAAAACTGTATAGTTTGTCTAACAAAGTTTGGTATGCTGTAACAAGAAAAGATCGAAAGGGGGGGAAGAAATGCGTAGAGAACATCACCATTCCAGCCGTAAATTGATCTTTTTAACGTTGTGGGTCATGATATCCGTTTTGTTGCTACCCTTAGTTCATTCTGGATCAGCGGCGGCTCAAACAAAAGGTGGAGCAGTGTTTGTGATACCAGTTGATCAGGAAATTGAACAAGGTTTGGGCGAATTTATGGAACGTGGATTTGCTGAAGCAGTTGATTCCAAAGCAGGACTGATTTTACTGGATATCAACACTCCAGGTGGACGGGTAGATACAGCGGAGAAGCTGGGCAAGCTGATTAAAGACAGTCCCATTCCAACCGTAGCCTATATAAAGGGCGAAGCAGCCTCAGCGGGTAGCTATATTGCGTTGAGTGCAAACAAGATTGCTATGAAACCGGGGAGTATTATCGGAGCAGCAGCGTTAGTAGATGGCAGGGGGAAGGCTATTACAGACCCAAAAACGATAGCTTGGTGGAAGAGTAGCATGGCATCTGCCGCAGAAGCTGGCGGACGCAATCCGGATATTGCTAGAGGTATGGTTGACGCCAAAACGGCGCTATCTATCCCGGAGATGAACTTTAATAAGGAAAATGGCCAGATCATTTCTTTAACCAGTGAGGAAGCACTGAAATTGGGGTATGCGGATCATATCGCATCCTCAGAACAAGAAGTTATTCAGTGGATGGGCTTCAGTGCGGATGATGTAATCCATGTGGAACATACATGGGCTGAAAAAGCAGCCGAGATATTGACCCATCCGATCGTGCAGACATTGCTTTTATTTATTGGCATCGCGGGTGTAGTTATTGAACTGCTTGTACCAGGCTTTGGTATACCTGGAATTTTGGGTGCACTTGGATTTGGTTTGTATTTCTTTGGCAACTATATCGCTGGTTTTGCAGGCTCGGAGACGTGGCTGTTGTTCATAATCGGTCTGGCGCTGCTCATACTTGAAATGTTTATCCCAAGCTTTGGAATCCTGGGTATTTTGGGCTCCATCAGCCTTGTGGCGGGTGTGGTGCGCGCGGCTTACAACATGCAGCATGCGTTTATATCTTTGGGGATTGCCTTTGCGGCCGCCGTTGCTGTGGTGGCGATCATCGCAGTTGTTTTTAAAGACCGAGGGATATGGAATCGTTTTATACTTCAGGAAAGTTTAACGGCTGACCGAGGATTTTCTTCGGTTGTGAATCGGGAAACGTTATTAGGTCAGAGAGGGGTCAGTCTGACTCCATTGCGTCCAGCTGGAACGGTGCTGATCGCTGATGAACGAGTAGATGTCGTAACAAACGGGGAGTTTATCGCCCCAGATATGCCGGTTATCGTATCCAAAGTAGAAGGCGGACGAATTGTAGTCAAGGCAGATGTAAGTGTCTGAGCAAGCAAACAACGAAGAATTAGATTAATGGAGGATGATGCGAGTGTTCGAATCGGGTATTGTCAGCATTTTGCTGATTGCCGTAGTAGCGATTATTGTATTGAGCGTGTTTTTTAGTTTCTTCCCAGTGATGCTGTGGATTTCGGCGTTGGCTTCAGGGGTGCGGATCGGTATCATTACGCTGGTAGCTATGCGGTTGCGGCGTGTCACACCAAGCCGAATTGTCAATCCCCTCATTAAGGCTACCAAAGCTGGCCTGGGCTTAAATATTAACCAACTGGAAAGTCATTTTCTCGCAGGGGGGAATGTAGACCGAGTGATCAATGCGCTGATTGCCGCGCAGCGAGCTAACATTCCGCTTGAATTTGAACGTGCGGCTGCGATTGACCTTGCGGGACGGGATGTGCTGCAAGCGGTCCAAATGAGTGTTAATCCGCGTGTTATTGAGACACCTATCGTTGCTGCGGTCGCCAAGGATGGTATCGAAGTGAAGGTTAAAGCTCGTGTTACGGTGCGTGCCAACATTGATCGACTCGTCGGTGGTGCCGGAGAGGAAACGATTATTGCTCGGGTTGGTGAAGGTATCGTAACAACGGTGGGTTCCAGTAACTCGCATAAAGACGTGCTGGAAAACCCGGACTCCATTTCGAGAACCGTATTGTCCAAAGGTTTGGATGCAGGGACTGCCTTTGAAATTTTATCGATTGATATTGCAGACGTTGATGTAGGTAAAAATATCGGTGCCTTCCTGCAAACAGAGCAGGCAGAAGCTGACAAACGTATTGCGCAGGCAAAAGCTGAAGAACGGCGCGCGATGGCTGTGGCGCAGGAACAGGAAATGAAAGCGCGTGTCGTAGAGATGAGAGCACGTGTGGTGGAATCCGAATCCGAAGTGCCTTTGGCAATGGCTGAAGCACTGCGCGGTGGTAAACTTGGTGTCATGGACTACATGAATTTAAAAAATATTGAGGCAGATACGCAAATGCGTAGTTCCTTAGGTAAACCGAATGAGAACTCGGGGAATGATAACAAGAACCGGGATTAACTAACAGACGGGCCGATGAACTATAGCAGTTAGGCGGTGAGTAATGAATTTTATCAGCTGGATCTTTGAGCATTTGTATATCCTGATCGTGATTGGCTTTGCGCTCGTGTCCTTCTTGGGGAAAAGTATTCAAGGTGCAAACCGGAAGTCTCCGCCGCGACAAGGTATGCCTACCTTTGGTGGAGATCATGGTTCCCGAGGCACCTCGACGTACCCCAGACCTCTCACAACGGAGCCTGGGCAAGATCAACATCGACAGGAGGTTACTGGAGAGCTGCAACGTCAATTTCCTAATGAGCGACGGGCGGTGATGGAAGCTCGGCGTATAGAAGAAGTGGGAGACGGGCTGGAACAGGCAGAACAGATAGGCCTGGATTCATTAGATAATGGTACGACTCTAGAGGATCGGATTCGTATTATGGAAGAAGAACGAAGGATGGTTTTAGCTCGTCTTGATCGTATATCCAATGCGAGAGATTCGGAGGAAATTACAGATGGGCTAGAGCAAACTTCGCAAGAGCGTGGTAGAGTGAATGCAGATGACCTACGCAGAGGTGTAATTTGGGCAGAGATATTAGGGCCTCCGCGTTCCAAGCGTTACATGGGTGGAGGAAGACGTTAAAATAATGATAGATCCGTTACGGCTTTGGCTGTGGCGGATCTTTTTTTTGATGCTTATGGATACATAGACAGGCTCAGAATAAAAAAAGACTTAACGACAAATGCTCTAATTACCTGACAACGAATGTGATAATTACAGCTTATTCACATGTGCTGTCATCTAAAAAGACGGCATATTGTCTAATTTGGAATCTGATTTATGAAAATATTTATGTGAAAAATGATCAAATGTAACAATATGAACGAAGCTTTCCGAAAGTCGTTTTCATTTTTTCTTTTTTATATATAATGTTCTCAACAAAGATATTTATGAAAATTTACTCCATATTTAGCTAAAATTTGATTTATTTCGAGGTGATCTTACAGGGTTATACCAAACGTGAAAATTTACTTTAGGAGGATGGGATGGATGGGGAATAGCTTGTTTAGAAAGAAGAATATTGATCAGCTGATTGCTGCTACACGGGGAGAAAAAGCGCTTAAAAGAGAATTAGGTGCGTTTGATTTAACAATGCTTGGGATTGGAGCTATTATCGGAACGGGAATCTTTGTGTTGACAGGTACGGGGGCAGTTACGGCTGGACCGGGCCTGGTCATGTCCTTTGTGATCGCAGGGCTCGCTTGTTTATTTGCAGCAATGGCTTATGCTGAGTTTGCTTCCACCGTTCCAGTATCCGGTTCGGTTTACACTTTTACATATGCTACGATGGGGGAGCTATTGGCTTTTATTATCGGCTGGGATTTAGTTTTGGAATATATGTTGGCCGCCAGTGCTGTTTCTGCAGGTTGGTCGGGTTATTTTGTATCCTTCTTGAAAGGAATTGGTCTTCATATTCCGATTGAATTCACTGCTGCTCCAGGAGCTTTAAAAGACCAATCAACTTACTTTAATCTTCCAGCTTTTTTAATTTTGATGGCTATTACGTGCTTGCTTTATTTTGGGATAAAAGAATCCAAACGAATTAACAACATCATGGTGATTGTTAAAATTGTTGTCGTTTTATTGTTTATCATTGTTGCTGTTAAATATGTAAAGCCAGACAACTGGACATCATTTATGCCATTTGGTTTTAAAGGAGTGTTTGGAGCCGCAGCTCTTGTATTTTTTGCTTTCATTGGCTTTGATGCCGTTTCATCAGCCGCTGAAGAAACCAAAAACCCAGCTCGTGATTTACCGCGTGGCATTATTTTCTCACTTGCTATTTGTACGCTTTTGTACGTGATCGTTAGCGCCATTATGACAGGTATTGTGCCGTTTATGCAATTTGAAGGTGTCTCCCATCCAGTGTCATTAGTTTTGCAGGTTGCCGGTCAGAATTGGGTGGCAGGTATTGTGGATATCGGAGCCATCTTGGGGATGACCACGGTCATGCTGGTAATGTTATATGGTCAAACCCGTATTATGTTTGCGATGTCACGTGATGGCTTAGTGCCTAAAGTATTGTCAAAGGTTCATCCCAAATATAAAACACCCTATATTAACACGTTGTTTTTTGGTACTTTATCTGCATTAATGGGTGGGTTGATCCCGCTGGATGAGTTAGCAAGCTTGGTGAACATTGGAACCTTATCAGCATTTATTTTAATTTCGGTCGCTGTCATAGTGATGAGAAAAACACAACCTGATTTGCCAAGAGCCTTCCGATGTCCTGGGGTTCCATTCATCCCAATTCTGGCTATCATTTCATGTGGGGTGCTTATTCTCAATCTGAATGGTCAGACATTTATTCGTTTTATCATTTGGCTTGTTATTGGTATTGCTATTTACTTTTTATACTCCAGAAAAAACTCGCTTTTGAATCGGGATTCCGAAAACTAAACGATGTATAATAGTGAAATTAAAAAGACCGTCTTGTTTTGATATGAAACAGGGTGGTCTTTTTTTTCGTGAATTTTTAGAAAGCACGCGTCTCTTCCCTCTTCAATATCCCAGTTGCTATGAATTGTAAGTTTAGCCTCATAAATGCGATGACTGGATCATAAAATGTACAGTACAGATATCTGTGACGCTGGTGTAACGGCGTTCAGTGATGATCGAGACATAGGATGAAACTAATGGATAATAACGAGAAATTAAAAAATAGCAGCATAGCTGCTGTCGTAACAACGATGGAGTGCTAATGGTAATAACAGAAGATTATAAAAAAGCAGCATAGCTGCCATCAAACAACTATTAGCCGTTGGATAACAGTTGTTCTGATGACAGGAAAGGAGATTTCGCCGTATGAGCCGGATGAGCCGCAAGCTGCGAAAGTGGGCCAGCGAGACGTTGGAGCTTCCGCAGGACATTCTATTTGACCTGCCGCGGTTAACCCTCATCGGCAACCGCCAGCTTTATGTAGAGAATCACCGGGGTGTGATGGATTTCACGCCAGATCAACTCGTACTTGCACTTGGGCAAGGCAGGCTAAGGGTGTCAGGCCATGATCTGATTATTACGTCTATCCTGCCAGATCAGGTAAGTGTAGAGGGCCATATTACGGATATTCAAATGGAAGGAACGGAGGAAGGCTCGTGAAACATCCCGCTTTAGCAAAGCTGCGTGGCACGGTTACCCTAGCTGTCGAGGGCGAAAGTGTGGAAGCTTTCATTAATTTGCTTACTGAACACCATATACCTGTCTGGAATGTGCGGCCAATGGATGCTAGACATGCAGAAATGAACCTTCTGCTGCCGCACGTCTTCCTGTTGCGTCCGCTTTTGAGAAGGACAGGCTGCAGAATGCATATTCTAAAGCGTCAAGGACTTCCCTTCACTGTGGTACGGCTCGCCAAACGCAAATTTTTTCTCGCAGGACTGGCCTTGTTTTGGATAGGCCTCCTGCTGATGTCATCGCTCATCTGGGATATTGAAGTGAAGGGGAATGATAAGCTCCCAACGGAATCCGTTCTCAAAGCAGCCCGGCAGGAGGGGCTTTATCCGTTTCAATGGAGCTTTCGTCTTTCCAGCCAGGACAAGCTTTCACGTGCACTCATGCAGAAGCTTCCAGAAGCCTCCTGGATCGGTGTGGAAAGGCAGGGGACCCTGGTGACCATTCAGGTCGTTGAAGCTTCACAGCCGACTCCTCCGCCGCTATATAGTCCACGTCATCTCGTCAGCAAGGCGGATGCGGTGGTCACGGAAATTTTTGCCGAACAGGGTCGTCCTGTTGTGCATAAAAATACGCGTGTTAAAAAAGGAGCTATTCTCATTTCAGGAACGCTTGGAGATGAGGAGAATCAGCAACAGGTCGTAGCCAAGGGAGAGGTTAAGGGACTTGTGTGGCATGAATACGAAATTAGTAGTCCTATGGTACAACGCAGCAGCACATATACAGGTAACCGCCATGATCGCTTGTATCTGGTGCTAGGCGATCATGCGATACAATTGTGGGGATATGGGAAAATACCTTATTCTACGCATAAAACAACCGTTGAACATGATCCGCTAACATGGCGTTCCTACAAACTTCCGATAGGTTGGATGAATGAAAGTGTGAGGGAGACCAAGATACAGGAGCAGAAGTTAACGGAAACAGATGCCAAAATGTCAGGTATAGAAGGCGCGCGCGCGGATATTTTAGCTAAATACGGCAAAGGAACGAAAATATTGAGCCAAAAAATTTTGCATGAGAAGAGAGAGAATGGTAAAGTTTATATGAAAGTACTTTTTGAAGTGGAACAGGATATTGCGGAAGAACTTCCGTTAGTTCATAACCAAGGAGAATGAGGCTATTTGGCAGAACAACAACGCAGCATACAAATTGCATTGAACAGTGCGGGAGAAGGTCAGGCTTTATTCGGCCCGCAGGATTCCTTTTTAAAATTGATCGAGGCAGCTATTCCTGCGAAAATAGCATCTCGTGAGGCGGAAATTAATGTTTTTGGTGATGCTCACGAAGTGGAAATGCTCGAACAATTGTTCGATGTTTTGCTCCAATTAATTCGTAATGGGTATATCCTGACCGAAAGGGACGTCCATTATGCGATTGAGTTAGCAAAAGATCTGCGCGCTGATCAGTTGCTTGATTTGTTCAAGGGAGAAATTACGACGACGTTCCGGGGCAAACCGATTCGCGTCAAAACAATTGGACAAAAGCATTATGTAACCACGATTAAGAAACGCGATATTGTATTTGGGATTGGCCCGGCGGGTACTGGTAAAACCTATCTGGCTGTAGTGCTGGCCGTAGCTGCTCTGAAAGAAGGTTCAGTCAAGCGTATTGTACTGACTCGTCCTGCGGTAGAAGCTGGTGAGAACTTGGGCTTTTTGCCTGGGGACTTGCAGGAAAAGGTTGATCCGTATTTACGTCCGCTGTATGATGCCCTATACGATGTGATAGGGCCAGAGCAGACGGCAAAAGCGCTGGAGCGCGGATTAATAGAAATTGCGCCACTGGCTTATATGCGGGGGCGTACGCTGGATGACTCATTTATCATTTTGGATGAAGCCCAAAACACCACACCGGAGCAAATGAAAATGTTTTTGACACGACTTGGCTTCGGTTCCAAAATGGTTATTACCGGCGATGTTACGCAAATTGATTTGCCTCGTGGCAAAAAATCCGGTCTAATTGAAGCGAATGCGATTTTAAAAGGGATTGAGGAAATAGGCTTTGTCCAGTTTGCGGAAGAGGATGTTGTCCGTCATTCCCTGGTTCAAAAAATCATCGTGGCATATGACCGTGTTGCTGAAAATCAAGCATAAGCCCTTGGGCAAGAGTACAGTGTGCACGATCAAAAACGTATAAAACGAGCAGCATAGCTGCCTTGAAAAAGATGATGGAGAGGGATTGTTTTAGATGACCTCGAAGGAATTATCTAAAGGAAAAACGTTCCAACATAGAATGAATGGATGGAAGTATAGCGTGGCGACACGCTATCTTCTGTTTTTATTTTTGGTGGTTCTTTTTTATGTGGGTTTTGCTTCCAAGCTGCTTCCCGAACGCTATGACATTCGCGTGAATCAACCGAGTGAAAAGGAAATTGTCGCTCCAATGCAGCTTCCCAATAGTAAGGCGACTTTGAAGGCCCAGGAGGAATCAGCTGAGCGCGTACAGCCCATGTATACCATTGTACCGATCCGCAACGATAACCTGATTACCGGTATTTTGGATCGAATTGAACGGCTTAATCAGGATGATCAAGTCTCCAGAGCGGACAAGATTTCAATTTATAAGGATGAGATTCCTCAACGTGCACGGGAGTTTGTACAAAATTTTGTGAACAACAGCCGTAATGCGGATGCTTATCCAGATAAGCTGCTCGATGAGGTGCTGGAGAAAACGAAAGAGCAAACGTATCGAATTCCAGAGGAGACATTCATCAAAATTCCGCGACTTACATCTGAGGATATTGCTGAAATGCGGCCCGTAGCGCGTGAGATTGTGACAGGATTGATGAATGATCAAATTACGGATGCTCAGACAGCCCGAGCCAAGGTAGCTGAACGTGTGAGTACAAGCTCGCTTACCAAACGTACCTCCCGGGAGGTTGTTCAGGAACTTGCGAGGCTTGTGATTACAGCCAACAAGTTTTATGATGATACAGCTACGAAAGATGCCAAAGTACAGGCTCGTGAAGATACACCGACAGTTTACATTAAGCAGGGTGAAGTACTCGTCAAAAAGGGTGAGATTATTACCCAGGAAATCTATACATTGCTTGATGAGAATGAGCTGCTTAAGGATAAAATTAACTATTGGCCACAATTCGGCTTGCTGATGCTGTCTATGATGCTGGCATTGGGTCTGTTTATGTATATTCGTCAATTCCAATCACGAACACGAAACTTCAAGTATAATAATGCTCAGTTGCTCATGCTGGTGTTAATCTTTGTGATTACAGTGGGGGCGATGTTGTTAATTTCCATACTGCAGACTAGTGAACGTTCCTATCTCGGCTATCTAGCACCTATTGCGCTTGGGGCTATGCTCGTAACGCTGTTGCTTGATATGTCGCTGGCATTCGTATGTGCCGTTATATTCAGTATATTGGCAAGTGTGATTTTGAATGTTCGCCAGGGACAGATTTTTGATTTTAATTTTGGATTCTTTGCCCTTGTGGTTTGTCTGGCGTCGATTTTTTCCACGCACCGGGCCAGCCAGCGTTCGACGCTGTTCAAGGGCGCTATCATGGTATGCCTGTTTGGGGCTTTGGCTGTTTTTTCTCTGGCTCTGATTGACCAAGGGAATTGGACTCAAACGACGACACTGTATGGGGTAGCCTTTGCTTTTGCAGGCGGTCTGGTTACAGCGATCCTTGTTATAGGGCTAATGCCATTTTTTGAGTCCACTTTTGGCATCTTGTCGGCACTGAAGCTTGTCGAGCTGTCAAATCCCAATCATCCACTGCTCCGCAAGCTGCTTACCGAGACTCCTGGTACATATCATCATAGCGTAATGGTAGGGAATCTCTCGGAGGCCGCAGCGGAGGCTATAGGAGCCAATGGGTTGTTGTGCCGGGTTGGTTCGTATTATCATGACATTGGTAAAACCAAAAGGCCTTCGTACTTTATTGAAAATCAAAATGGGATGGAAAATCCACATGATACAATAGAGCCCAAGCTGAGTAAATCTATCATTATAGCCCATGCTCGTGACGGTGTGGAGATGCAATTGGATTACAAGCTACCCAAGCCGATTCGTGATATAGCTGAACAGCACCACGGAACGACATTCCTGCACTATTTTTACCACAAGGCATTGCGTGAGGCGGAAGAGCGGGGGGTGGAGCCTGACTTTACGGAGGATGATTTCCGTTATCCGGGACCGAAGGCTCAGTCGAAAGAGGCTGCTGTAGTGGGAATTGCTGATAGTGTGGAAGCAGCAGTTCGTTCCTTACGAAAACCTACAGTGGAACAGGTAGAGTCCATGATTGAAAAAATTATTAAGAGTCGTCTAGATGATCACCAGTTTAACGACTGTGAACTGACCATGAGGGAGCTTGATATCGTGGCTCAGACTCTCAAGGAAACAGTAATGGGAATTTTCCATTCCCGTATTGAATATCCAGAGGAAAGACCCAAGCCTGAAAATGGAAAAGCTTAATATAACTTGTGCATAAAGCACAGCTAAAGCATTAGAATTAAAAGGAGCGGTTGGCATGGGCCTTCAATTAGCTTGGAATAATGAACAAAACGATATGGTAATTAACGAATCGTTAATCTCGCTTCTTAACACCTTATTAGAGCAGGCTGGCAAAGCGGAAGGGGTTACAGATGGTGAGGTTGCTCTTACCTTCGTGAATGATGATCAAATTCATGAGTTAAATAGAGACTATCGGGGAATTGATCGTCCTACCGATGTGTTGTCTTTTGCAATGAAGGAAACACTGGATGAAGAGCTTGAAATTATCTACGAACCAACGGAAGAAGATGCATTAAATGATGTACCGGATGTTCTGGGGGATATTATTATCTCTGTACAGACCGCACAAGCTCAAAGCGAAGAATATGGACATTCAATCGAGCGTGAAATCGGATTTTTGTTTGTTCACGGCTTTCTGCATCTGTTAGGCTATGATCATCAAGATGATGCCAGTGAAGCCGAAATGATGGGTAAGCAGGAAGCCGTGCTGGCCCAAGTGGGGTTGACACGGTAATGAGACGTCAGCCTTGGAGAATGACCTTTCGCTATGCCGCAGAAGGCGTGATATACGCTCTGCGTACGCAAGTAAATATGCGGATACATGTGGTCGTGGCGCTTCTTGTCATTGTAGCAGGTTTAATTCTGCACATCTCCCGGCTCGACTGGTTATTCGTGTGCATGGCCATCGCTATAGTCATGGTAGCCGAACTAATCAACACCGCTGTTGAAGCAGCGGTGGATCTGATCTCACCTGATATCCACCCGCTGGCCAAAGCGGCAAAAGACACCGCCGCCGGAGCCGTGCTCCTGGCAGCGGTTTTTGCTGTAATTATTGGCATATTTGTATTTTATAGACCTTTGTTGACGTTAGTGAATCAGTTGCTTTAATGAAAAAGCAAAATAAAAATTAGGTGCTTAATCGCGCTGGAGGAAATAAAATGGCTAAGAAACACTTTAAATCTGGCTTTGTCGCAATTGTTGGCAGACCCAATGTCGGAAAATCAACATTGATGAATCATGTTATTGGGCAGAAGATTGCCATCATGTCAGACAAGCCCCAAACGACACGGAATAAAATTCACGGTGTATATACCACAGAGGACACACAGATTGTATTTTTGGATACACCAGGAATTCACAAGCGTCAGTCAAAACTGGGCGATTATATGAATCAGACCGCTTTTAACACGTTGGGTGAAGTAGAAGCTGTGCTTTTTCTTATCGATGCTGCTGAAGGCTTAGGCGGAGGCGACCGTTTTATTGCAGAACAGCTTAAACAAGTAAAGACACCAGTTATATTGGTATTAAATAAAATTGACCGCATTGAGCCAGAAGCATTGTTGCCTTTGATTGAGCAGTATCGCAAGCTGTATGACTTTGCGGAAATTGTGCCGATTTCAGCTAAAATGGGTAATAATGTAAACACTCTGCTGGATCAAGTTCAAAAATACTTGCCAGAAGGTCCGCAATATTATCCTGATGACCAAATTACCGACCATCCGGAACAGTTCGTCATTGCAGAGCTGGTCCGTGAAAAGATTTTGCACATGACACGTGAGGAAGTACCCCATTCGATCGCGGTTATGATTGAAGACATGAAGGTGCAGGATAATGGTGTAGTGCATATTATGGCGGTTATTTTTGTAGAGCGTGATTCCCAGAAGGGAATCATTATCGGCAAACAGGGAGCCATGCTCAAAGAGGTGGGCAAACAAGCCCGTCAAGATATCCAAAACCTGCTAGGCTCCAAAATTTTCCTGGAACTTTGGGTTAAGGTCAAAAAAGACTGGCGTAACCAGGAACGTGTCCTTCGTGACCTCGGCTTCCACCGCGACGCTTAAAAGCAGATATCGATATCTACGATCCCTTTAGTCTAAAGGTTTACTGAGAGCTAAAATGATATTAAATAAATATGTATAGTTGTTGTAGTCATAAAAAAAGCCGTACCGATCTCTACGACGGAGATAAGTATCAGTCTTCTAATCATCCCAAGCGCCGCGCATATGCGGCGCCTAACTTCTTGCACTTTTACCCTTTTCTTCCAGTGATTTAAGTAATCCATTTATTTCATCGCATACTTCCCCTCTCTTCGCATCATCCTATTTTTGAGATGCAGACGTCATTTCCGAAGAAAGGATGAATACGAATGCGAGATTTTTCGTGGAAGTATTTTGCGATGACTGGAGATGTCGGTGCGTATCTGTTATACAGGGAGAGCGCCGTGACAAGGGAGCAAGACACGGATGAAGGAGAGTCGGACGAGCATGAAGAAGCCCGTGAATAATGCGAACCACTGGCTTCTTCGCGAATGTTTGGGGGAAGAAGCATGCTTTACAGGATGGAAGGAATCGTCATCCGCAGCATGGATTACGGTGAAGGGAACAAAATTATTACGCTTTGCACCGAAAGCGGAGGCAAAGTAGGTGTGTTGGTCAGAGGTGCGAAAAAATCGAAAAGCCGTCATGCCGCTTTAACGCAGCCGTTTACGTACGGTGAATTTGTTTTTTTTCGCAACACTGGTTTAG
Source organism: Paenibacillus jamilae (assembly GCF_050482105.1). Classification (GTDB taxonomy): domain Bacteria; phylum Bacillota; class Bacilli; order Paenibacillales; family Paenibacillaceae; genus Paenibacillus; species Paenibacillus jamilae_B. The sequence continues at coordinate 95,269 of NZ_JBCNHI010000005.1, forward strand.
GCACGTTGAATGCCGGTGAAATTATCCAATCCCACCATACACTGCGCGAAGATATTACAAAAGCTGCTTACGCTTCCTATGCCTGTGAATTGCTAGACAGGGTATTACAGGATGAAGAGACAGGCGTCTTTTGGTTTAAGCAGCTTAAAGCTTGTTTGAAGGCATTGGAGAGTGGCAAAGATCCGGTGATCGTCTTGAGTATTTATGAATTTAAAATATTGCAGGCGGCCGGATATGCGCCTCAGCTGGATGCTTGTATTTCAAGCGGTCAACAATGTGCTGATGAGGATATGTTTATCAGCCCAAGGTTAGGCGGGGTTTTATGTCGGGGCTACAAGCATTTTGATCCGGCTGCATTGAGCGTGACTCCACGTACGTTGAAGTTGCTGCGCTTGTTCGCGCAAATAGATTTGAATCGACTCGGCAATATTGACGTGAAGGACTCCACCAAGCTGGAGATCAAGCATGTCATGCGTCAGTTCATGGATATGCAGTTGGAGGTCAAGCTAAAATCCCGGAATTTTCTGGACCAGCTTGATAAGTACGATATGTGAAATACCGAGTGTTCGCTTGACTGCATTGCTGAAAACGTGTAATATCCTACTATATATCTATCTCCCTTTTGGGAGCAGATGCATTGAACGAGAAAGTAACGGGACGTATTCTCTGTAGTTAGCGAGTTGGGGACGGTGTAAGCCCAGCGGGAATTCTTCGTGAACATGGCACTCGGGAGCGTCTGAATGACACGGAAAAGAGGATTACGATCTGACTGGTGATGTAGGATCGCAATCAAGTAGGGTGGAACCGCGGGAGTCAGCTCTCGTCCCTACGTCTGTACAGGCGTAGAGGCGGGGGCTTTTTGCTGTCTCTGGCAAGGCTTATGGGATGAATTAGCCCTGTACATATGAGCTTAAAGATTAGAAATCACCGACATTTTAGGAAAGTTGGAAAGGAAGCGTGTACCCATGAATTTTCAGCAGATGATTTTAACGCTGCAACAATTTTGGTCAGAACACAACTGTATTATTGTACAGCCTTATGATACGGAAAAAGGGGCAGGTACGATGAACCCGATGACGTATTTACGTTCAATCGGACCAGAACCGTGGAACGTAGCTTATGTTGAGCCTTCTCGCCGTCCATCAGACGGACGTTATGGTGAGAATCCGAATCGTCTGTATCAGCATCATCAGTTTCAAGTCGTTTTGAAGCCTTCACCTGATAACATTCAGGAATTGTATCTGGAGAGTTTGAACCGGTTGGGCATCAATCCTCTGGAGCATGATATTCGTTTTGTTGAAGATAACTGGGAAGCACCAACGCTGGGAGCCTGGGGATTAGGCTGGGAAGTATGGCTAGACGGTATGGAAATTACTCAATTCACGTATTTCCAGCAAGTAGGCGGCATTGATGCCAGTCCAGTTGCGGTTGAAATTACGTACGGAATGGAGCGTCTTGCTTCCTACATCCAGGACAAGGAAAATGTATTCGATTTGGAATGGGTCAATGGAATCTCGTACGGTGACGTTTTCCATCAACCAGAATTTGAGCATTCTAAATATACGTTCGAAGTATCTGATGTCAAAATGTTATTTACTCTTTTTAATATGTATGAAGAAGAGGCGAATAAAGCGATGGCGCAGCATCTTGTTTTCCCAGCCTATGATTATGTGCTGAAATGCTCCCACACGTTCAACTTGCTGGATGCTCGTGGAGCAATTAGTGTAACGGAACGGACTGGCTTTATTATTCGAGTACGTAATTTGGCGCGCCAGGTCGCTGCGACCTATTTGGAGGAGCGCGAGAAGCTGGGCTTCCCGCTGTTGAAGAAAGGAGGTGCGGCAAATGTCTAAGGATCTACTGTTTGAGATCGGGTTGGAAGAAGTGCCCGCACGTTTTATCCCGAATGCGATTCAGCAGTTGAAGGAGCGCATGACGGCTTGGCTCGACAGCTCGCGTATTGCTTACAGTGCTGTAGAGGCTTATGCTACACCTCGTCGTTTGGCGGTACTTGTTAAGGAAGTAGCGGAGAAGCAAGAAGATATTAACGAAGAAGTTAAAGGACCTTCCCGCAAAATCGCACTCGATGAAGCTGGTAACTGGAGTAAGGCTGCTCTAGGCTTTGCCCGCAGTCAAGGTGTTGATCCTGAGCAGTTCACGTTCAAAGAGCTTGGTGGCGTGGAATATATTTACGCGACCAAGAGCAGCATAGGTGTACCGACGGCAGATGTGCTGTCCGAAGGTCTACTACACATTTTACATGCTATGACATTCCCTAAATTTATGCGCTGGGCGAGTTATGACTTTAAATTTGTTCGTCCAATCCGCTGGTTGGTTGCTTTGTTTGGTAACGATATTGTTAATTTGGAGATTGCTGGCGTGCAGTCCGGAAATGTGACAAGAGGACATCGTTTCCTTGGACAGGAGGCTGTTGTAGAAAGTCCAGCAGACTATGTCGAAGTGCTTCGCAAGCAGCATGTCATTGTGGACATTGAGGAACGTCAATCACTTATTCTGAAGCAGATTGAAGCATTGGCTACCGAAAAAGACTGGACGATTGCGGTCAAGGATGATTTGCTGGAAGAAGTGCTGTATCTGGTGGAAACTCCAACAGTGCTGTTCGGAGGCTTTGATCCTGCGTTCTTGAACATTCCGAAGGATGTATTGATTACTTCCATGCGTGAACACCAACGCTATTTCCCAGTGCTGGATCGCACAGGAAAGCTCCTGCCATACTTTGTTACGGTACGTAATGGTGGCAGTGCATCGCTGGAAGTCATCGCAAAAGGAAACGAAAAAGTGTTGCGTGCGCGGCTGTCTGATGCCAAATTCTTCTACGAAGAAGATCAGAAGCTAGAAATTAAGGATGCCCTCTCCAAGCTGGAAAGTATCGTATTCCACGAAGAGCTGGGAACGGTTGGAGACAAAGTACGCCGAATTCGCCGCATTGCTGATGCTTTGGCAGAGAAGCTTCGTGTTTCCCCGGATACACAGGAATCGGTTAGCCGAGCCGCAGATATTTGTAAATTTGACCTTGTAACACAAATGGTCTATGAATTTCCGGAACTGCAAGGAGTTATGGGTGAGGATTATGCTCGCAAGGCTGGAGAGAAGGAAGAAGTGGCAAGAGCGGTATTTGAGCATTACCAGCCGAGATATGCAGGAGAAACGGTTCCTTCAACGAACGCTGGTGCGATTGTAAGTATCGCAGACAAGATCGATACCATTACAGGCTGCTTCTCCATCGGTATTATTCCGACAGGTTCACAGGACCCTTACGCGCTTCGTCGCCAGGCTGCGGGCATCGTGCAGATCCTGTTGGATCGTAAGCTTTCGGCTACGTTGTCTGATGTGTTCAATATCGCGCTCGATGTGCACAGTAACTTTGGAAATATGAAACGTTCTGCAGAAGAAATACGTAAAGAATTACATGAGTTTTTCGGATTGCGCGTGAAGAAACTATTGTCCGAGACACTTCGTTATGACGTTGTGGATGCAGTGCTTTCAGCTGGATATGACGATGTTGCTTCTGTAGTTAACCGTGGAGCTGCTTTAATGACTGCCGTACAAACGGGTGATGTATTCAAGGCAACAGTGGAGTCTTTCAATCGCGTAGCTAATTTGGCTGCTAAAGCAGTTCACAAGTCAGTGAATACGGGTGAATTTACGGAAGATGGCGAGAAAAACCTATACGAGGCATGGTATGGCGTCTATGAGTCCTATTGTACAGCTTTACAGGAAGGCGATGCGACACAAGCGTTGACGCTTGCTTCATCTATAACTCCTGCAGTAACGGCGTTCTTTGATTCCGTTATGGTTATGGCTGAGGATGACGCTGTACGTAATAATCGTTTGGCATTACTGGCTGCTATTGACTCAGAATTGAAGCGTTTTGCTGATTTTTCCAAGCTTGTAGTTTAAACGTCGGTTGTGGTAGTATGAACAACTTGAAAAAATGGGTATAAATATACGGAACGGTGTAAGAGTGATCTTGCAGCCGTTCCGTATTTTACTCGAATGCGGATGGAGATGGGGGATGCTCATGGGAGGGTCCGGAAATTTCCCGGATGTACGGATCGTTGTTGACGGGGACGCTTGTCCTGTTAAAAGTGAAATTGCAGAGACAGCTTCCCGTTTTCATATTGACGTTATTATGGTATCTTCGTATGATCATCTCATTCAGGGCGGCAAAGGCGTAAGCGTTGTTAAAGTAGACCGAAGCGACCAGAGTGCCGATCTCTATATTGCCAATCATATCCGCCGCGGAGATATTGTAACTACCAACGATTATGGTCTTGCTGCACTTGCCTTGGCAAAAGGGTGTGAAGTGATGTCTTTTCGCGGAACGATATATCGAAACGATTCGATAGACTTCATGTTGGACCGACGCCACACTTCTGCCAAAGCACGGAAAAGAGGACGCTATGGAAAAGGCCCTAAACCGTTTACATTAGAGGATCGTGAAGTTTTTCAACATAAACTGACAAAACTTTTACTTCGCTTGCAGGAGAATGAATAACGGTATCGAATTATATTTACGTGCTAAAGAGATGAAGGTGGTTAATATGAGTGCCGGACAAGGTAACATACCGGATAATATCATCGAGTCGGTTTTACAACATCATGATATTGTAGATACGGTAAGCAAGTACGTGCATTTGACCAAGCAGGGGAAATATATGAAAGGCCTCTGTCCTTTTCATTCCGAAAAAACCCCTTCATTCACCGTGACACCGGATCGTCAGATTTTTTACTGCTACGGCTGCGGCGCGGGAGGCAATGCCATCAAGTTTATGATGGAAATCGAAGGACTATCCTTTCCCGAAGCTGTCAGGACAATGGCAGAAGAAAGTCATATTCCGCTCGGCGAATGGCAGGGACGTGATTCATCGCATCAGCACCCTGAGTTGGACAGGCTGTTGCAAGCGTATGAACTAACTTCTAAGATGTACCATTTTTTGCTTAAAAATACGGAGCACGGCAAGCCAGCCATGGAATATTTGCGTTCACGGGGATTCAGTGACAAGATCATTGACCAATTCCAAATTGGCTATGCACCCAATCGATGGGATACGATCGTTCAGTTTCTAGAGAAGCGTGCTTTTGATCCTGTCGAGATGGAAAAGGGAGGGCTCATTTCTCCCCGGCATGAAGGAGATGGGTATGTAGATCGATTCAGAGATCGCATCATGTTCCCCATTTGGAATCGAAACGGAAAAGTTATTGCCTTTGCAGGCCGTATACTTGGCGAGGGGCAGCCGAAGTATTTGAACTCACCAGAGACCAAGCTATTTAACAAGAGTCGAACGCTGTACAATCTCCATCATGCTAAAACCTCAATTCGCAAGCTTCGTCAAAGTGTTCTCTTTGAAGGCTATGGCGATGTCATCTCGGCATGGGAAGCTGGCGTACAAAATGGAGTGGCCGCCATGGGGACAGCTCTAACGGAGCATCATGCTACGATGTTAAAGGGACTGTGCGACGAGGTTATTATTTGTTATGATGGTGACCGTGCAGGACAAGCGGCAGCGCTTAAAAATTTTCCACTGTTGGAAAATGCGGGACTTCACGTGAAAGTAGCGCTGGTCAGTGACGGTATGGACCCGGATGATTTTATCCGGCAATACGGAGCCGAACGATTCCAGCGTCAAATTATTGAAAGTGCTGTTTCAACGGTGAAATTTAAGCTTATATATCTGAAAAAAAACCATATACTGCAAGAGGAAGAAGGAAGAATCGCGTATTCCCGCGAAGCATTAAATGTCATTGCACCTCTGTCATCCCCGACTGAGCGGGAAGTGTATCTGCGCGAAGTATCTGCCGAGGTCAAGGTGGATTTTGAAACCTTAAAGCAAGAATGCAATTTACTCCGCCAAACCCTGCAAAAAAAACAGAACTTTGGGGATAATAACGAAAATGGGTGGAATAATGGTAGGCATAAAAAAGGGCAGGTCTCTACGCCCAATCTGTTGCCGGCTTACCATGTAGCTGAACGCAGGCTGCTTCACTGGATGATGCAGGATTTAGAAGCTGCAGAGTATGTAGAAAAGCATCTGGGGGACGCCTTTAATATTGAGGATCATGCAGCAATTGCTGCTTATCTATATGCCTATTACGCGCAAGGGAAGTTACCGGATACAAGCCGTTTTATTTCATCTTTGCAAGACGACCGACTGGAGAAGAACGTAAGTTCGATCATGATGATGGATGCTCCAGGCGTATGGGCACCGCACATTTTGGATGATTACATTCGTCAGGTGCGAAAATTTCCATTGCAGGAGCAACTGGATTTGAAGAGAGAAGAAATGAGAACCGCTGAGCGCTCAGGTGATTTTTTACGCGCAGCACAAATTGCAAGTGAGATTATAGCCCTAGAGAGACAATGAACACACAGAGGTCGGATGTTTCTAGGAGGAGGGAGTCGAAAGATGGCGAATGATCAGCATACTGAACTGGAGACGGAATTAACACTGGATCAGGTCAAAGATCAACTGATTGAGTTAGGTAAAAAAAGTTCCTCTCTGAACTACAAAGATATCATGGAAAAACTGTCGCCGTTTGATCAGGACCCCGAGCAAATGGATGAGTTTTATGAGCAGCTAGGTGACTTGGGGATTGAGGTTGTGAATGACAACGACGAAGAAGTTACCAGATTGCGTCAAAATGACGACCCGGAAAACAATGACGGGGACGATTTTAATTTCGATGACGATCTGAGCCTGCCTCCCGGCATTAAAATTAATGATCCAGTCCGGATGTACTTGAAGGAAATCGGTCGTGTACCGCTGCTTTCTGCTGATGATGAGGTGGAGCTTGCCAAACGGATCAATAACGGCGATGAAGAAGCTAAGCGTCGGTTGGCTGAAGCAAACTTGCGTCTGGTTGTAAGTATTGCCAAACGTTATGTAGGTCGAGGAATGCTTTTCCTGGATTTGATTCAAGAAGGTAATATGGGTTTGATTAAGGCAGTAGAAAAATTTGATTACGAAAAAGGTTTTAAATTCAGTACGTATGCAACCTGGTGGATTCGTCAGGCCATTACGCGTGCAATTGCCGATCAGGCGAGAACGATCCGTATTCCGGTGCATATGGTGGAAACGATCAACAAGCTGATCCGCGTATCGCGTCAACTGTTGCAAGAGCTGGGGCGCGAACCTACGCCGGAAGAAGTCGCTGCTGAGATGGAACTGAGCGTGGAAAAAGTACGGGAAATCATGAAAATTGCCCAAGAACCGGTTTCATTGGAAACACCAATTGGTGAAGAGGATGACTCACATCTGGGGGATTTCATTGAGGACCAGGAAGCATTGGCGCCTGCAGATGCAGCTGCCTATGAACTTCTGAAGGAACAACTCGAGGATGTACTGGATACGTTGACCGAACGGGAAGAGAATGTTTTGCGTCTCCGTTTTGGTTTGGACGACGGAAGAACCAGAACTCTTGAAGAAGTGGGTAAAGTGTTCGGTGTTACACGTGAACGTATTCGTCAGATTGAGGCCAAAGCGCTACGTAAGTTGCGCCATCCAAGCCGCAGTAAGCGACTGAAGGATTTCCTCGAATAGTAGCGTAACATTGCGGACCTTCTGCGGCTTGAAGCACGCAGAAGGTCTTTTTTTATCTCATGGCAGCCTTGGTGGAGGGGAAGAAGCTTGGACCAGGAGAAAAAACGGACAATACTGTTACATGAAATTGAGCATTGGCGGCAAAGTCGGCTGCTCCCTGAGCAATATTGCGATTTTCTGTCCAACCTGTATCGGAAGGATGAAAATCCGGCACAAAGTCAGAACCGTAACAACACTGGGCTGCTTACATATCTTAGACACGGGCATGGAATGGCCTGGCTTCTTGGTTTTGTCATTATTTCCTGCATTTGTTTGATCGGTTTTTATTTTACCGCTTTTCCGTTGCCAATGCAAATATGCTTGGCAAGTGCAATTTCTGCGATTTGCTATGGGATGGCTGCGGTTTGGCGGTCTTCCGCAAAGAGTCTGAGCGCAATGTTGAGCACTTTAGGCAGTGCGATTATGCTGGGCTCAGGTGTATGGATCATTCAACTTCATCAAGGTGAAGCTAAGGTTTGGTATTTAGTACTTGTAGGCCTATGCGGTTTGGTATGGTGTCTTGTGGGATTAACTTTGCGCATCAGCTTGCTTCATTACTGTGGACTTGCTGGGCTGCTCTTAGTGTATGCGGTTCTTGTGGGCCGCTATTGGCCTGCAGCTACTTTAGCAATGCTTGAGGTATTTTGGATTTTACACGCAGCATTGTTGGTTGGGTTAAGCTGGTGGGTGCATCGCCGCTTTCCGCGTCTTGCATTGGTTTATTTTGCTATAGGTATGACCCTAGTGTTTATGGCGGAAGCAGACACGATCGTCCTACGCCATCAAGCAGCAGGGGAAGTAATGTTTTATTGCATATTGAAGTTGGCTTTTGTTGTAGGGATTTTATTTTGGACTCGAAAAAAATGGATTACGTGGGTGACGTTATGAAACTTTCTCAGCGATTACAGTATATTTTGGAACAAATTCCTGCCGGTAGCAGACTTGCTGATATTGGCTCAGATCACGGACTACTTCCTGTGGCTGCAGTGCGCTGTGGCAGGGTACCGCAGGCCGTGGCGGGTGAGGTCAACGATGGACCGATGCGTGCGGCTCAAAAACAGGTGGCTGAAGCAGGCCTTTCGGATCGCATTGCGGTTAGGAAAGGGGATGGCTTGGCTGTAATTAAGGCCAATGAGGTAGATGTTATTACGATAGCTGGCATGGGAGGTGCCTTGATTGCTTCCATTTTGGATCAAGGAAAAGACAAGCTTGTTTCAGTGAAACAGCTCGTTTTACAGCCCAATGTGGGTGAGGATATTTTACGGCGTTGGCTAATCAAGCATCAATGGGTACTAACCAATGAACATATCATGGAAGAAGACGGTAAAATATATGAAGTTTTAACGGCAGTACCTGCTTCGGAAAGCTCACTAAAACAGGATGAGCTGTATCGAGCATGGGGACTTTCTGGTAGCTCGCTGGTACTGACAGAGGAATTGTTAGTGCAACTCGGACCGTTGTTGGTCAAAGCGCCGAATGAGATCTTTTTTTCGAAATGGCAATTGGAAATTCGCAAGCTTCAGGATGTGCTGGCCCAAGTGGCACGGTCAGATCAGGAATCCGCGCAGCATAAGCAGGAGCAATTGCGTAAGCAAATTGAACAGCTGGAGGAGGTACTTGCATGTTTGCCAAAGGACAGACTGTAATTAGCTATATGGAGCAGCTGGCTCCGAAATATTTGGCAGTTCCAGACGATAGAATCGGGCTTCAATTGGGTAGCTTGCAAAAGGAAATCAAAAGCATATTAGTGGCCCTGGATGTCAATGATGAGGTTGTCGAAGAGGCGATTCGCGTAAAAGCTGACCTCATTATTGCGCATCATGCGATTATATTCCGCCCACTTAAAGCTTTGAACACGGATCAGCCTGCAGGCAGATTGTATGAAAAGCTGATTAAGCATGATATTGCTGTCTACATCAGTCATACGAATCTGGATACGGCAGAGGATGGTATGAACGACTGGATGGCAGAAGTACTGGGTATTCAAAGTGAGGGTACACTAGAGGATGTTCACACCGAGCAATTATTCAAGCTTGTGGTTTTCGTACCTAAAACACATCATCAACGTGTACTAGATGCCGTACTGAATGCGGGAGCTGGACATATCGGCAACTACAGCCATTGCAGCTTTAACATTGATGGGTACGGAACTTTCGTGCCGGGTGAAGGGACACAGCCATTTTTGGGTGAGCCGGGTAAAATGGAACGTAGTGAAGAAGTTCGTATAGAGACCATTGTACCGCAGGGTGTACGCAATAAAGTTGTCCAAGCGATGCTGAAGGCCCATCCTTATGAAGAGGTGGCTTATGACCTGTACCCTATGGATTTGAAAGGTCGTACCTTTGGTTTGGGACGGGTGGGTAAGCTCAAGGAAGCCCGCACGTTACGGGAGTTTGTAGATGTGGTGAAAAACGGTCTCAACGTTGAGCATGTGCGTGTGGTGGGAGATTTCGACCGTATGATCAAAAAAGCAGCCGTGCTTGGGGGCTCTGGTAGCCGCTATGTGAATAAGTCCCTTTTTAAAGGGGCAGACGTATTAGTAACAGGGGATATCGACTATCATACAGCGCACGATGCCCTGATGGCAGGTATTGCTATTATTGACCCTGGACATAACGCTGAAAAGATTATGAAGCCTAAAACCGCAGAATGGATGCGCAAACGCTTGGCAGAAGGTCGATACTCAACGGAAGTATATATATCTGAGGTGGATACCGAGCCTTTTCAATTTTTGTAAAACCTTCACATCTATGAGAAAATAGACATGATCTATTATATTTTTTCGTAGGGAGAGGTTGTATGCGAAAATTGATAGCCGACTGTGCGATTCATGCTTATCCGGGCATGGTTGCAGTTGTTACTTCCCGCCATGAGGGAGTAAATAATGTAATGGCCTCAGGCTGGCATACATATATCGGATCATCACCGGGCATGTATGGCATTTCATTGAGGAAGGAAACGTATTCTTATGGACTGATTGAGAAAAGCGGAGGCTTTGGTGTCCAGTTTTTGCCTGCCCACAGATCGGAATGGATTCAGGCCGTAGGAACCTTTAGTGGTAAAGATGTAGATAAATTTCAGCAATTTGGTATTGCATATGAGGACGGAATTTCAGTGGATGTACCTATATTACTGGAAGCTTATCTTGCTTATGAGTGTAAAGTGGTGGACATTCATACTTACGGAGATCATGATTGGATTGTCGGTGAAATACAGCAGACCTACCGGGATGATGAACTATTCCTGGATGAGGACGTTCCTGATTTTAGTAAGCTTTCTATTCCGTTATATGTGGGAAGGTCTGCTTATTACGTGGCAGATGACGCATTACAGAAAAAGGTACATCCGTTTTATTTGAGCAATTAAAGAGTGGTATCTATGATTTACAATATTTTCAGGGTTGTATCATGTGCCTGTTCCCTGTATACTATGTAATGTTGTTCGGAAAGTTTAACAGACAATCGCTGGTGGCGTAAGCCACGAGAGGAAAGTCCGGGCTCCATAGGGCAGGATGCTGGATAACGTCCAGTCAGCGCGAGTTGAAGGATAGTGCCACAGAAATGGACCGCCGATGGCCGCTTGTCGGCACAGGCAAGGATGGAACCGAGGTGTAAGAGACCCCGAGGAACGCTGGTGACTTCGTTCCTGGTAAACCCCATCTGGAGCAAGACCTAATGGGACACAGCTTCTTCGCGAAGCAGCCTTAGCCCGAGGCGTGTCTAGGTTGGTCGCTGGAGCCGGATAGCAATGTTCGGCCTAGATAGATGATTGTCGCTTTTAGTGGGAGGGTAGTTCCCGTCTGTACCACGAATAGCACAGAACCCGGCTTACGGAAAACTTTCCCCACTGCAACACCTTAAAATGTATGAATTTATCATTTATCAATGACCTGTTTGCATGAAACCTTTAATCAAATGTATTTATTAAAAAGGGTGCTTCATATTCCTGTGGGAATCATGACGCACCCTTTTTAATTCACAAACGTTTATACGCAGTCCGTTCATTCATACAATGAAGCCCCCAGCATAGTCAATGGGGGCTTCATTGTATTTATTTATCTTACATCCCCTGACGCAAGAAACTTGCGAGGTTGAGGCATGTAGTCAGTGTAGTGGAGCATTTGCAGCTTAACGTATACTTTTCACTACGTTTTTCTCCATATACAGCTTCAGTGCCCGATCCAATCGGTCCACTGCTTTTGGAAGCAAGGCAGGATCGGTATGTGTAAAGTTGATTCGCATATGGTTGCTGCCACTCAGGTCAGCATAAAAGACTTGTCCAGGCACGAAAGCGACTCCTTCCTGAATCGCGAGCTGCAGCAACTGCTCTGAACGGAAACCTTCAGGTAAGGTAACCCACATAAACATGCCGCCAAGTGCATCATTCCAGGTAATTCCTTCCCATTGGCGTTCTTTCATCAGCGATGTGAGGCGCAGCATACGCGTATGATACTCAGCGGACACAGTACGTATATGTCCTTCCAAATCAAAGAAGTCCAATAACTCATTCAAAGCACGCTGATCAATACTGCTGGAATGCAGATCGGCAGATTGTTTGGCATTCGCGGTTTTAACGACAATGGCTTGATCGGCTACCAACCATCCAGAGCGAACACCTGGAGCGACAGTTTTAGAGAATGTAGATGTGTACATTACATGACCATCGCCACCTAACTGTTGATCAATTGAAAATAGGGATGGGAAGTTAAGATTTTCATCAAATTTGAGTCGGCCGTAAGGATCGTCTTCAAAAATTAAAATTCCGTATTTACGGCATAGCTCAACAACGCCTGTTCTGCGTTCCATGCTCCAGACACTTCCTGCTGGGTTCGAGAAAGTGGGGATGACATACACGAATTTTGGCTGGTGCTGTTTAATCTTGGCCTCAAGATCATCTAATTGCATACCGTTAGCGTCTGTATTTACACTTACAATGTTAGCGCCATAGGACTTGAATACCTGAAGAGCTGCCAAATAAGTAGGGGATTCCACCAATACAGTATCCTGCGGATCAAGCAGTACACGTGAAACTAGGTCGATGGTCTGCTGCGAGCCTGTTGTCATGAGAATGTTATCTCTGGTAACGGAGATGCCTTGGGATGACATGATTGCTGCAAGACGTTCCCGTAAAGGAATGTATCCCTCGGTAAGGCCGTATTGAAGTGCGGTAGTACCGCCGAGACGGAATACCCGCTCATAGGCTTTAGCAACCGCTTCGACGGGAAAGAAGGCATCGGCCGGAAGGCCACCTGCGAGAGATAATACATCTGTTCCCTGTGTCAGCTTCAAAATGTCCCTTACCATGGACGAGCCCTGAGTACGAGCCATACCCGAAAATTTGTATTCCAATCCAATCATCTCCTGTGTTCTATACTGTGCTAAGAAATTTGTTGTATTATATCGATAATGAAGTATAACAGTAAACGTCTAAATGTAACAGTTGATTTTTTTGGAGGGAAGGGTTCCGATGCATATTGATCTCAGCCGCAACAGCAGTGTCAAATTATATTTACAGATTGCCAAAACATTAGCGGACCGCATTCAGTCAGGGTTACTACCTCAGGGTACCAAGCTTCCCTCTATCCGTCATCTGTCCAATTTGCTTGCGGTGAGTCCTGTAACTGTAAGCAAGGCGTACGCCGAGCTGGAGTCCATGAATTTGGTTACATGTACACAGGGAAAAGGTTGCTATGTGGCGGAGCCGTCTGAACCGGTTCATCGCGAGGGAGCCCAGGATTTGTCTTGGCAGATGTCGCTGATCGATTATTTGCCGCGCGCACAGCTGTGGAGAAACTTTAACCATAGCCGCAAGGCTCCCTATTCTTTTCATATAGCCGCCATACAGCCGGAGCTTCTTCCCACGCGCGAAATCATTGCGGATACTCAACGTTTATCCTCTGAAAATTCCGATGTCATGGCTGCATATGGAACGTTCGAAGGTGATTTAGAACTAAGAGAAGTGTTCGCAGATCATTTGAGTAAACGTGGTATACACACAGTGGCAGAACAACTGCTTGTGACCAGCGGAGCTCAACAGGGGATTGACCTGGTGGCGCGTACGTTTGTTGGTCCGGGAGATGTGGTCTACATGGAAGCTCCTACATATACCGGGGCCATTGATGTGTTCACTAGTCGTGGTGCCAAAGTAATTATGATTCCGATGGACGAGGAGGGGATGCGAATTGATATTTTGACACGTCTCTGTGATACGCATCCCCCAAAATTGATCTATACGATACCTACCTTCCATAACCCTACTGGGATAACTTTAACGATGGCCAGACGTATGCAATTATTGGGTCTAGCTCAAAGTTATCACTGCCTCATTGTTGAGGATGATCCATTTTCCGACCTGTATTACAAAACAAAACCGCCACTCTCTATCAAGGCGCATGATCAGTCAGGACATGTTATCTATATTAAAAGCTTCAGCAAAACTGTTGCTCCCGGCTGCCGCATAGCTTGTGTAGCAGCAACCGGGAGTGTAATGGATCGTTTGGTGGCTGCCAAGTCAACTACGGATTTGGGAAGTCCTCTTTTAACGCAAAAAGCACTGCTACCCTTTATCAGAAATCGGCATGATCAGCATCTTGTCTCATTGCGGGACCATATTCGGGATCGTCTGACAGTTGCATTGAATACCCTCCAGCACTATGCTCCGTCAGAGGTCACCTGGTATGCTCCTGAAGGTGGTCTTAACCTTTGGATTAAACTTCCTTCTATGGTGGACATTTCACAATTGGAGCGACTGGCTGACCGTGAAGGCATATCCTTTTTACCTGGGGCGGTGTGCTATGCAGGTGGGATGGACAGTAATCATATTCGTATTTCTTTTTCTTATGTGGACAAGGAAAACCTTAAATCCGGTCTGCGCAAACTATGTAATTTGTTGGGCGAGATTCTTAATCATTCGGTCATTGTGGAGCGGAAGCCTATTTTATAAGGGATAATTGTATTAGGGGATAAACATCCAAGCATAGCATACGCCTCTCTAATATGCTGTACTAATTCACCGAAAGGAGTTGCACATTATGAGTCATTGCCATTACGACCCGATTGTGTGCCCGCCGATCCAATTTGTAAATCATCAATTTTTCCCACAAGTGGTGCCTGTTGTACATCCGATTGAAATCATCAATCAGGCGCACGTTGTACCAGTACCTCACCACGTATTTCCAGTGGTTGTTAAGGATCCTGGTGATCCATGCTGTCATACTCGTAGTCATGGAAAGCGGCCAGTTCGTACTAGTTCCAAGCGTTAAGAAAACTTAAAAAAGCAGCCATGGATTTACATGGCTGCTTTTTCCAAAAGGGGGTATCTACACTTCCTAGACTTCCAGTTTTTTTAATATGGATTTTAACTTGTCGCTTAGGTGCTGAGGATAGAATTGCAGAGGAACATAGGGACGTTGTGCTGCTTTTAATGCTTTATACACGTCGATTTGGCCATAGCCAAAATATTTGTCATGCCCTGGCGTGCCCAAATCAATGACGTTGTCTCTCATTAAATCCATAACCTCTTTATTGGTTAGATCGGGGTTAATGGATCGAATCAGGGCAGCAAGCGCTGATACATGTGGACTGGCCATTGAAGTGCCCGACAGCGCAGCATATTGATTCCCAGGATACGTACTGGCAATACTTGCACCTGGAGCCATGACATCCACATAATCGCCATAGTTAGAGAAGGATGCACGGTGCATAGAAGAATCTGTAGCGGAAACGGCAAATACCTCAGGATAAGCTGCTGGATAGCCAGGGCGTTCTGTATTATCATTGCCTGTGGCTGCAACTAATACAACATCTCTGTCGTACGCATATTTGATTGCGTCATGCAAAAATGAAGCTTGTGCATAATTGCCCAGGCTCAAATTGATAACCTTGGCTCCGTGATCAGTTGCCCAAATAATACCTTCTGCTACCGAGTAAGTCGTACCGGAGCCCGATTGGTCGAGCACCTTCACTGGCAAAACTTTATTGTACCATGTCATGCCAGCGACTCCTTCACCATTGTTTACGAGCGCAGAAATGATACCAGCGACGTGCGTTCCGTGACCGACGTCATCATAAGGCTTTTCAGACGGTTTTACTACGTTATGTCCCGGAAGAATCTGACCCTTCAGGTCGGGATGATCCATATCGACACCTGTGTCTACGACAGCAACAACTACGTTCTTGCTGCCTTTGCTTAATTTCCAACCTTTGTTAGTTTCGGTGGCAGGGAGATTCCATTGATAGCGAGAAAAGAGCAGATCATTTGGAATAGAGCTGTCCGCTTTGATAGGCGCTTTCTCATTGGTCAGATACATGTAATGAGGCTCAGCATAAAGTGGGTTCCACTTTTGTGAAAAGTATTGTTTTAGCTCTTTAAAGTTCATTTTGTCTGAATGGAATACATAAGTATAACCAAGCTTGCGGCCAGGCTCACAGTGCAAATCTGCTGCAATCTCCTGCAATTGTCGTGAATCAGGATTGTGGCGGAAGCGAACGACAATTTCGTTTTCAAAATAGTGGCTTGCATTTTCATTGTCATGGCCTGTCTTAACGCTAATGTCATGCAATGTGTCGGGATGTACGGATTCGATTTTGTAGCTTCCTTCTTTTGGATATGGAATCAAACGCAAATTTTTACGCTGATGCTTCTCCACGTCCCTTAATACTTGCTGACTGACTATGGCAGCAACACCGCATGTCCCATCAGCTGATGGTTCAGCCATAACAAAATATTTGCCGCCCTCCACCTGAAAAGCAGCGGATTCATAGGACTTGTTTTGCATGACGGAACGACGAGCCGCGGCCAAGCTGCTTTGGATTTGAGGATGGCTCAGCAAACGGGTCTGTGCTTTGCTTCCAGTATACGTGCTAGTCTTCCCGTTCCTAGTGTGAATCCACTGGAGCGTATGAAGATGACTGTGTGACTGCTGCAATGTGTGGGTAAACCGTCTTTTCTGATCGGCAGATTTACCATTAAGCTCCCGCATTACGTATTGAATATCCTGCCTTGCGTCCATCCGTGTGAGGGTATCCGTAACGGACAGATCTGAAGCCAACATTCCTTTTTTGAGCTGCTTTTCTTGCTGAGGCACCATTTTGGTCGTATATTCGGGCTGCGGTGTGTGGCGGTGATCACGGGAAGGCAGCATCAGTGTGATGAGAAGCACCCCGGCAGCTGCTCCGAGCAGGGGTTTTAGCCATTTTTGCCGAGACATGGAACCGTCCTCCTTGAGTATTCATAAATTTATGGTTTAGCGTGAGGAGGTTGGCATGTTTTTATACCTTTCAATGCTTATTTGTGGTAGGATAAATACTGAAAATTACAGCTCTTTCGGTTAGAAGGGACTATTTTCGGGTAACCAAATTGATGAACAAGCAACAAATAAGGGGGAGCTGCCTTGATGTCAGCAGTCAACGTACAAAAATTATGTGAGTCGGCGCAGGAGAGATTGAAAACTGTTGTGAAACGTGTGGAAACATTCCTCAATGAGCATGCTCTGCCACAACTGGCTGTAGATGGCAATGAGGAGTCCGTACTTTTTTACAAAGGTTTTTTGTCGGATCTCCGCCATGTCCTTGTTTTTTCCGAAGTATCCTATGAAAAGCTTGGCGTGGCTTTGCGCCGTGCCAACTTTGACGTCGATTTTGCGGAAAAGGCATTGTATAACGTATACCATGACTGTGTGAACAGCTTTTTTTATCCCAAAAATGAATCTTACGCAGAGGACGGACGCTATGCTTATACGGGACAAGATGCTATCCGCTTCCGTAAAACGCCAGTGCCAGCCGCACGCGAAGTGATCATGGACATTACAAAAAACTTTGAAGAATTGCGTGATGATCTGACTTATTATGAAAGTGATTATTTGACACAGCGCCGAATGCAGACTCGCCGTACTCATGCCTAAGAGCATCCAATCAAGGAAATCATTTCTAATCAAAAACTAAAACAAGACAAGCAAGCCGTTTTCTATTTGTTTCCTGCCAGTTTGGAGGAGGCCAAGGAAAGCGGCTTTTTCGTATGTCACCAACTGCCAAACGCGATGAACGCATAGGTGCAGGGGTGCGGGGGGACAATGAATCCGAGGTGATGATCATGAGCCAAGAGGCCAAGCCAATCGTAAAATGCAGCGTAGCTAACTGCCATTATTGGGGAGAAAACAACTTTTGCAAGGCAGATTTGATCATGATTGAAGTAGATGGTCATGCTGGGAAGAAATTTAAAGAAGAATATGCAGGGGAAAGCTTTAGTTCAGAAGAACGTGATAAAGCTGCAACGTCTGCCGCAACCTGTTGCCACACATTTAAGCCGAAGTCTCTGTAAATTTATAATGCGATTCATTTCCATTTGGAGGTGCAGTAATTATGGAAGATCATGAAAACGACAAGCATAAAAATGAAGAGCCTGTTAGCCGTGAACGTGTAGATTATCCCCGTCATATTCAAGAACGCTCTGCCAAGCGCCGCCATCATCGTGAGGAATATGCAGCAGAGGTTGCTCCTGGCTCGCCAGCTGTGACTCGACATGAGAACAAGGGTGATGAGCAGGTTATTAACAATAGTGGGCGGATTTCCGGCTATATTGGGTTGGCTGCTGGTATCGCCTCATTGTTTATGTGGTCTATTGTGCTGGGACCTATTGCGGCAGTTTTAGGTTTTTTTGCTTATGTGAATGGCAGTAAAACAACTGGCATTTGGTCGATTGGACTTGGCGCATTGGCAACCTTGAGTTATTTTGCTTTTATCCCGTTTGTGCGCTAACGCTGTTAGTAAAGGTTCCTTTCATCTTTTGCATATCAGTAAGGAATCATCTTAGTGACATAGGCATTTAGTGAATTTCTATAGCTCCGCTGTCTTTTCGACAGAAACGGAGCTTTTTTTCATTAAAAAGTATGGAAGTACATAGTAAAAAGTTGTATCATAGCAATAACGACAAGCTATTTGGGATATAACAACTATAGAAAGTTGGGAACACCACATGCAAATTGATCCGCGCGTGTCCAAATCTATGTTAGACATGCAGCTGTTAAATAATATGAGTGCTACGACCCAAACAGGTTCAGCGGATGCTTTTTCCGGATTGCTGGAGCAAGTAGGTCAACTGGAAACGGATGATGCTGTATCTCGGGAAGATTCAGGCGATGTTACCAGAGATGAAAATGGCCTGCTCTGGCTTCAATTAGGGCCTTCGAAGGGAACGGCTTCGCCACTGGCAGTCTATCCTGCTTCTTCCCATACGGCAACGGACGGACCTACAAAAGCAACAGCGTATGATAGTTTGATTAATGAGGCTAGTCAGAAATACGGCGTTCCGGTAGCTTTGATTAAAGCTGTTATTGATACGGAATCCTCATTTAATCCATCGGTTACTTCTTCGGCCGGAGCCAAAGGACTTATGCAGTTGATGGATGCTACAGCTCAAGGTCTGGGAGTTAGTGACCCCTATGATCCTGCACAAAATATTGATGCAGGCGTACGTTATTTGTCTTACCAGATTAAACGTTTTAACGGACAGGAAAATATGGCACTGGCTGCATACAATGCAGGTCCCGGACGGGTGCAACGGCTTGGTGTAAGTAGTGATGAGCAGTTAATGTCTGTACTGGACAAGCTTCCGGTAGAAACGCAAAAATATATTACCAAAATTCAGAATGCACGTGAAAAATATACCATCTAAGCCCTATAGCTTATAACAGAAAAGTGCGTAATTTCAATTTGATTAGGTCCGCAGACAGGATCAATATGGGGAAAGGGTGTCGCTGTAACGAAGCGGCCTTTCCCTGTTTTGGTCTTTTTTTGTTGTAGCAGTTGTGGGGCAGAAAGGGGAGTTTAATGAAATATTTTGATTATGCCGCGACAACTCCGCCTTTTGAAGAGGTAATTACAACCATTGCCGAGGTCATGAGACGCCATTATGGCAATCCGTCTTCCATGCATCGATATGGAGAGGATGCGGAAAAGTTGATCAAGCGCTCGCGTGAAGTGTGTGCTGCAGCTCTAGGAGTATCCCCCTCGGAGATTGTCTTCACATCCGGCGCGACGGAAAGCAACAATCTCGCTGTTAAGGGAGCCGCTTTGCAGTATCAGGCCAGAGGCAAACATATCGTTACTGTATCGACAGAGCACCCGTCTGTGTATGAAGCTTGCAAACAGTTAACAAATTTGGGTTTTGAGGTTACTTTTTTACCTGTGGATGAGGAAGGTCATGTGAGTCCCGAACAGGTATGTGCAGCTGTTCGCAAAGATACGATTTTAGTTAGTATCATGCATGTCAATAATGAAACGGGAAGGGTGCAGCCATTGCATGAGATCGGAGTTGCGCTGAAGCAACAGTTTCCCCGTGTCCTATTTCATATTGACGGTGTACAGGGGTTTGGAAAGCTGGCGGTCGATATCCGGGGCTGGCAAGCTGATCTGTACAGCCTCTCGGCGCATAAGCTGCGTGGACCCAAAGGTGCAGGATTACTATTCGTTCGGGAGGGTGTAGAGCTTTTCCCATTGCTTAGTGGTGGCTCTCAGGAGCAAGGGGTTCGTGCGGGTACCGAAAATGTACCACTGCTTGTCGGTATGTCCAAGGCGGTACGGCTGGCGGGCGAACGACAAGCAGAGACAGAACGGCGCATGATCGAGTGGAGAGAACGAGTGGCCTCAGAAGTGAAAGCAATCCCGCAACTGCGGCTGAACAGCGGGACAGAAGCGCCGCATATTGTCCACTTTTCGTATCCAGGTATGAAGGCCGAGGTACTGCTGCATACGCTGGAGCAATTGGGTGTGGCAGTGTCCACCAAATCGGCGTGCTCTTCAAAATTAGCGGAGCCTAGCCGGGTGCTTCTGGCGATGGGCCGAAATGAGGCCGAAGCGTCGGGCGGTATTCGTATCAGCTTTGGCGATGAACATACGGAAGAGGATATCGATGAGCTCATACTCGCACTTCGACAGGCTGTAGCCAAGCTGGAATCCCTTGAAAGGTGGAAACGTTAAAATGCACTATGATATGCTGTTACTTCGCTTCGGGGAATTTACATTAAAAGGGAAGAATCGTGCTCGTTTTGAAAAGGCTGTACTAAAACACGTAAAGCTACTGCTTAAGCCGTTTCCAGGTGCTTCGTTGCGTAAGGAATTTGGACGGATTTATGTGGTTCTTGGAGGAGAGCCTTATGAACAAATCATTCAGGTGCTGCAAAAGGTGTTTGGCATCACGACGATCAGTCCTGTTAAAATGGCTCCAGTCGAGCTGGACGCTATCATTGAAACCGCTGTAGCTTTAATGCATGAGCTAAACGTGGACGAGGGAACGACTTTCAAGGTTAATGCCCGTAGAGTCTGGAAGGAATTCCCCCATTCTTCACAAGAGATGAATCATTTAATTGGTTCTCCTCTATTGCGGAAGTTTCCGGCGCTAAAGGTCGATGTGCGTCAACCTGATATTGAGTTGCGTGTGGAGGTAAGAGAACAGGCGGCTTATATTTTTAGTGATGTTATTATGGCTGTAGGGGGCTTTCCGTTAGGAACGAACGGCAAAGCTATGCTACTGCTGTCCGGAGGCATTGACAGTCCGGTGGCAGGGTGGTCATCCATGCGTAGAGGCTTGGAGATCGAATGTGTGCATTTTTATAGCTATCCATTTACAAGTGAGCGTGCGAAAGAAAAGGTTATTGATTTGGCAAAAGTATTAGCAGGCTATGCGGGTCAAATCAAAATCCATCTTGTACCGTTTACCGAGGTGCAGACGGCCTTTACACGCACTGGGCAGGATAATTTGATTATTACGCTAATGAGACGGTCGATGCTGCGAATTGCAACGATGCTGGCAGAGCGGGAAGGAGCACTGGCACTCGTGACAGGCGACAGTCTGGGTCAAGTCGCTAGTCAAACGCTATCCAGCATGAATGTAATTGGTCGTTCAACGGAACTCCCTTTGCTGCGACCTCTTGTCATGATGGACAAGCAGGAGATTACGGAAATCGCCAAGCAAATTGGCACCTATGACTTGTCGATTCTTCCGTTTGAGGATTGCTGTACATTGTTCGTCCCCAAATCTCCCACGACCAATCCGAATTTGTGGGTAGTTCAAAAGATCGAAGCCTCTATTCGGGATTTAAATGCTTTAATCGATCAAGCTGTAGCCACAACGGAGACAATTGTACTTGAGGCAAGCGGAGCTGTCGAGGGGCGTAAAGAAGAAGTTATACAAGAAGATTGGTTTTAAATAAAAAGGCAGACCCGCAACAATGTTGGGGTCTGCCTTTTTTATTTGGCTGGGGTTCTTTTGAAACCCGTTTAGACGGCCTTTTCTCGACGGGATACTGCTCTGCGATTTTGAAGATATCCTGTGAGCAAAATGCCAGCCATAACGGTGGCAATAAACAAGATACGCAGCGCCGGATGCTCCGTAAAGTATGGTGCCAGCTTACGTTCTTCAGTAATCATATTAGAGGCCGTATAACCAAGCACAGCCGAGCCTAAATAGATAATCCAGGGGAATTTATTGATCAGCTTGATAAAAAGAGTGCTCCCCCATACAACGATCGGCACACTGATTAACAAGCCGAGCACTACAAGTAGCAAATGCTGCTGTGCTGCGCCTGCAACGGCAATCACATTGTCCAGACCCATAGCTGCGTCAGCTACAATAATGGTGCGTATAGCACCCCATAGGGTAGTTCCTGCTTTAACTTCGGTATGGTCCTCTTGGTCCACGAGTAACTTATACGCGATCCAAACTAGCATCACACCCCCGATGAGTAACAACCACGGTACTTGAAGCAACCAGAGTACCACAATGGTAGCTGCTATGCGGATGAGCAGGGCTCCACCAGTGCCGTATAGAATTGCTTTTTTTTGCGTTGCAGGAGGCAGCTTTCTGGCGGCAAGTCCAATTACAATCGCATTATCTCCTGCGAGCAGAAGATCAATAAATATCACATTAAGCAGTAGCCAAAAGAACTGAAGTACGGACATGTCAATCGTTCTCATCTCCCTGTCTGGGAATCTGTTGGTGACAACCTCAAAACATTGCATATGATTTATGTTAATACCCGTTTTTCGGAAATACGATTCATTATATTGCTGTTTGCTGTTGAATTCAAGGTTTGTACTCAACAAATTAGACATCAGTTATTACTAAATCATGACTTACTCGAAAAGCCTGCAAGCATAGCCTCGTCCGATTTCGCATACATGTAGGATGGGGGTGTTTGTACATATGGAGCATATCATTTTGCTATTAAAAATATTAATGATTAATTTGGTGCTAAGTGGTGATAATGCAGTTGTTATAGCTATGGCTAGCAAAAACTTGCCTGAAAGACAGCGAAGTCAAGCGATATGGTGGGGGGCGGTCGGCGCGGTTCTTCTGCGCTGTGTGTTGACCTTTGTAGCTGTCATTTTGCTGGGCATACCCTTTATTCAGGCGGCGGGCGGTTTACTTCTGTTATGGATTGCATTTAAGCTGCTTTATGAGAATGATGATCATGTGGGAGTAAGAGCTGAAGCAACCATATGGAAGGCGATCCAGGTAATACTTGTAGCAGATTTTGTAATGAGTCTGGATAACGTATTAGCTATTGCAGCTCTAGCCAATGGGGACATAGCTATTATTGTTATTGGTATTGCAATTAGTATTCCGATTGTCGTCTGGGGCAGCAACGTGATAGCAATCTGGCTTCACCGATTCCCGATCCTTGTTCTGCTCGGATCTGCCATCCTAGCGTTTACGGCAGGAGAAATGCTACTGCGTGATCCCAAATTGGGTATATGGTTAGTAGGCATAGGTGAGGTAATACATGCATGGTTACCGCTCTTGTTGGCCGCAGCAGTTGTCATTGTAGGAATATATCGGCAGCTGCGTGCCCGTCATATTTGAACGTAGTTTTTTTGGAAAACATCGGCTAAACTAGACATAGGGTTCGCAGATGCTGAGGTATATTCTCGGCTTTTGTAAAAACTATGCATTCATACAAGTGTACTTAAAAACCACTTCATTTGATGACCCAAAAACAAATCCAGCAAACAAAGGAGACCACGATGAATTCCGGAAAAGAGCGTATGATCGGAGTAGGCATTGTTGCCGTAGGACTGATTATTTTGTTAGGGAAGTTAGGGACGTTCTCCTTCTTGGGACGAAACCTTTGGCCCTTGCTGATTTTAATACCAGGAATTGTGTTGCATGCAATGTTCATGATGCGCAAAGTACCACCCTTTATGTTGCTGCCAGCAGGGATTTTGTCGGTATACGGCTTCCTCTTTTTTCTATGCAATACTTGGGGATGGCATTTAATGGTCTACTTATGGCCTTTGTTCCTTCTAGGTGTAGCGATTGGATTATGGGAGTATGCCATTAATGATACTTCGCTTTCCCGTAATGTATATACTGGTGGTGTGCTATTAGGCTTGATATCGGTGCTTTTATTGATTATTACCTTGCTAAGCACAGGCATCATGTATATTATTGCCGTTGTGCTAATCGGAGCTGGAGTCTGGTTGGTCGTAAACAACCGTAGCAAACGCAACTGGTAACCGACAAGCTGTCTAGATTTCATGGCGGTAAATTACGGAACAGGCAATAATGTCTTGCTTTATGACATATTTCTACTATAATATAATGGATATGAAAAGAGCGTCGGAATGATTTCTGACGCTTATTTTAAGGTTTTCACGCGAATCGGAGAGAGAAGCTGTCTGTATAAAGCCTGAAACATATAGAAGGCTGGCAGGGAGTGGGCCTAAAGAACGATTGTTAGCCTTGAATGAGCATTGCTTCAGGATAGAGACACTATTTGATATACGGAAAGGATATGGATACAAACCATGCATGCAAGAGAGAACATTCGCAATATTGCGATTATTGCCCACGTCGACCACGGAAAAACGACACTTGTCGATAAGCTGCTTCAACAGTCCGGAACATTTAGAGAACACGAGGCTGTTCAGGAGCGCGCCATGGACTCCAACGATCTGGAACGTGAACGCGGTATTACGATTTTGGCTAAAAATACAGCTATCACTTACAAAGATTACCTGATCAACATTGTAGATACACCGGGACACGCCGACTTTGGTGGTGAAGTGGAACGGATCATGAAAATGGTTGACGGCGTTTTGCTCGTCGTTGATGCTTATGAAGGCTGCATGCCGCAAACGAAATTCGTACTGCGTAAAGCGCTGGAGCAAAATCTGACACCTATCGTTGTAGTTAATAAAATTGACCGTCCGGCAGCTCGTCCGGCAGAAGTCATTGACGAAGTACTGGACCTGTTCATCGAGTTGGGTGCAAATGATGATCAATTAGAATTCCCTGTTGTGTATGCTTCGGCACTGAACGGAACCTCCAGCTTGGATGCTGAAAAGCAAGATGACAACATGCAAGCATTGTACGAAACAGTGGTAGAGCATATTCCCTCTCCAACTGAGAAAGTAGATGAGCCTCTTCAATTCCTCGTAACACTGATGGACTATAACGAATACCTGGGCCGAATCGCAGTAGGTCGGGTGAACCGCGGTATCATCAAGCAAGGACAAGCGGTCACAGTTATCCAACGTGATGGCAGCAGTAAATCAGCACGTATTGAGAAGCTGTTCGGCTTCCAAGGACTGAAACGGATTGAAACCGATCAGGCAGGTGCTGGTGACATTGTGGCGATTGCGGGGATTAAGGACATCAACATTGGTGAAACCATCGCCGATCCAAACCATCCTGAGGCATTGCCTGTACTGAAAATTGATGAGCCTACACTGCAAATGACCTTCTTGGTTAACAACAGTCCATTCGCTGGTCGCGATGGTAAGTGGGTAACATCCCGTAAATTGCGTGAGCGTCTTCTGAAAGAACTCGAAACAGATGTCAGCTTGCGTGTTGATGAAACCGATAGCCCGGATGCCTTTATTGTATCTGGACGTGGTGAATTGCATTTGGGTATCCTGATTGAAAACATGCGTCGTGAAGGTTACGAGCTGCAAGTGTCCAAACCGGAAGTTATCGTCAAAGAAATTGACGGTAAGAAAATGGAGCCAATCGAACGTCTCCTCATTGATATTCCGGAAGAAAGCATGGGCGCAGTTATGGAAAGTCTGGGTTCCCGTAAAGCCGAGATGGTCAACATGGTTAATAACGGTACCGGACAGGTTCGCTTGGAATTCCTGATCCCTGCACGTGGTTTGATCGGTTACACTACAAACTTCCTGACTTTGACTCGTGGTTATGGTGTAATGAACCATGCATTTGACAGCTATGGACCATTTGTTGGCGGTCAAGTGGGTGGACGTCATCAAGGTGTACTCGTATCCACGGAAAACGGTACCTCTACATTTTATGGTATGCTGGGCGTAGAAGACCGCGGTATTTTGTTCTTGGAGCCAGGGACTGAAATTTACGAGGGTATGATCGTTGGTGAACACACGCGTGATAACGACATTGTCGTTAACATCTGTAAAGAGAAACAATTGACAAACGTTCGCTCCGCAACAAAAGATGATACGGTTAAATTGAAAACACCTGTTATCTTCTCTCTGGAGCAGGCACTTGAATACCTGAATGATGATGAGTATTGTGAAATCACTCCTAAATCCATTCGTTTGCGTAAAAAGATCTTGAACAAAGGTGAGCGCGAGCGTGCGGAGAAACAACGTAAGACAGCACAAGCAAATATATAATTAATTGGATTGGTCTTCGGCCACAGCGGCGACGCCCGGAAACGGGATGCGCCGCTGTATGTGTTTTAGGATTGTAAACTTGGAGAAAGCTATATTTCTCAAAACGCAGGAAAAGGTGTTGAAGCATGAGTAATCTTTCGAATGGATTGCCTCCCCGGACACAAAGCGGGAAAAAATCCGCCAAACCGAAAAAAACGAAAAAGAAAAAAAGCTTTTTCAGATCGTTTATGAAGTTTGTCTTATTTCTACTCATTATAGGGATCCTGGCAGCAGGTGGTTATACCTACTATATTTACAATCAGGTAGAGGATGTTTTGGATACTGGAATCAATAAGGAAGTACCCAAAACGCAATTGGCTGAATCTAAGCCTTTGACTATTTTATTGCTTGGAACCGACTATCGCCCTGACCATCCGACTTATTTGTCAGACGTTATTATGGTAGCTACATTAAACCCTAATACAAAGTCGTCTACCATTGTGTCCTTGCCTCGTGATACTCGTCTAGAAATGGATGGATATAAGCCACGCAAGCTGAATGAGTATTATCCGGTATTTAAGGCTAGAGAGAAAGAATCAGGCGAAGTTGCTGAAGAGCAAATGAAGAAGATGATTGGCAAATATTTAAATATTAATATTGATTATGTAACGGTTATTAACTTCCAGGGCTTTAGAGATGTTGTAGATAATCTAGGTGGCGTAGATGTGACGGTTGATAAAAATATGTGTTACCGAGACCGTGCTGATGGCACCGATATTAACCTGACCGCTGGGGCCAAGCATTTGAACGGTGACCAGGCTCTTGATTTTGTTCGCTATCGCAAATCGAATTGTCGTCCAAGAACAGCTGAATCTGACGACTTTGATCGCAATCGTCGACAAAACCAGGTGCTTCATTCCCTGATTGACCAAATGCAATCCTTTAACGCTTTGACCAAGTTTAGTGCAATTATTAAATCGGTTGATAAGAATATGATGACTGATATCGAGTCACAGCAAATGAAAAATATCGTACAAACCTATTGGAATATTTCCAAGCAAAATGTAAAATACAACCCCGTAGCAGGAACGTGGCGTAGCCCTTATGTATACATTGATGAGCAACAGCTCGATTTGGCCAAAAAAGCGCTACAAGAGGAATTAGCCAAAAAAGCAAGCGACAGCACGGAGGCTTCTTCCAATTCCTGAGTATGTATCTTTTTCCCCGCTTATGTTATACTCGCTGCGAGTAAAGCTCTTATATAACATAAGGGGGTTGAGGTATGTCTAAATGTATAGTGAATCCAGTCTAGGTCCAGTGAGCAATCACTGGGCCTTTTGTGTCTATTTTTAAAAAGTACAGGCCTCTGAGACTATCTTCAGCTACACTTTTCGTTGCATTATGCTGCTTTGGGGCTCTTTTTTCAGGGAATCAGCAAGTATTGGGTAGCCAGTGAATAGGTATAGGTATGAAACACGAGATTGTCCACGCCGCTTTGGAGGGGATTTAATGAAGAAAATTTTTGTGCTGGATACAAATGTGCTGCTGCATGATCCGAAAGCCATTTTTACCTTCAAAGAACATGAAATTGTTATTCCAGCTGTTGTTCTGGAAGAAATCGACTCCAAAAAACGCAACGCGGATGAGATTGGACGGAATGCCCGTAATGTATCACGATTGTTGGATGGGTTGAGAGAAGTGGGTCATCTTCATAGTGGCGTTCCACTTCCTCAAGGTGGGAGGCTTAAGGTTGAGTTAAACCACCGAAGTTTTTTGAAAGTTCAGGAGATGTTTGGGGAGGTTTCGAACGACAATCGCATTTTGGCGGTTGCCTTAAATTATCATTTGGAAGAACAGGAGCAGTCTGAACCGCGTGCGGTGGTATTGGTTAGTAAAGACGTGTTGGTCAGAATCAAGGCAGATGTATTGGGACTGCTGACTGAAGACTACCTATCTGATAGAACAGGTGATCCAAGTGAGTTGTACCCCGGATACTCGGCCATACAGGTGCATCCGTCCATCATAGATGAATTTTACTCTAATCGTTTTTTACCAATCAAACCACTGCAACTACCTTATACGCTGTATCCACATGAATTTGTTATTTTGAAAGATGAAATGGGGACTGGAAAATCAGCACTGCTAAAAGTAAGCCAGGATGCAGAACGATTAGAGCCTTTGTACTTGAGTAACGAATCAGTGTGGGGAATCAGCGCGCGTAATGCTCAGCAGCGGATGGCATTGGAGCTTTTGCTGAATGACGATATCCCGCTTGTAACGATCACTGGAAAAGCTGGTACAGGCAAAACACTGCTGGCGCTGGCCGCAGGGCTGCTTAAAGTAGAGGATGAGCATCGCTTCAAGAAACTGTTGATTGCTCGGCCTGTTGTTCCTATGGGCAAGGACATCGGTTATTTACCGGGGGAAAAAGAAGAAAAGCTTCGCCCTTGGATGCAACCAATCTACGATAATTTGGAGTATCTGTTTGATGCCAAAAAATCCGGTGATATCGACAAAATTTTGATGGGCTTGGGCAGTATTCAGGTGGAGGCACTCACTTATATTCGCGGACGTTCGATACCTGGGCAATTTATTATTATCGATGAGGCCCAAAATTTATCCAGACATGAAATCAAAACGATTGTATCTCGGGTAGGTGAGGGGAGCAAGATCATTCTGATGGGAGATCCAGAGCAAATTGACCACCCCTACCTGGATGCAGCCAGTAACGGCTTGACCTATGTAGTGGAGCGGTTTAAGGAGGAAGGGATTAGCGGGCATATTATGTTAGAAAAAGGAGAACGCTCCAAGCTCGCGCAGTTGGCAGCCGATTTGCTATAGCCTCTGTATGTTATTACAAATAGTGAAGACCTCGGGAGCATCCCGAGGTCTCTTGTTTGTTCTTATAAACAATCAGAATAATGAAGGTGAGCAAAAACTTACTTAAAGCTTAATTCAAGCTTAACTTCAAGAATACCTTTTAAAGCATGTACCTCTGTTGCTTTGACATATGAAATAAGCTGCTGTGGATAGAATCCGAGATCAAAATCTTCTTCCAGCTTGTTGCGAGTCGTATCTGGCAATTCCAATCCGTTAAATACCAGTCGGTCTACATGAAATAGAATTGCATTTTTCGGTTCATTCTCTACCGTATAGTGACCTTCTACCCTCAATTTCATCGTTCCTTGCTGGCCTTCTACCACAATCCGATCCTGTACGAAGGAGAAGTTGAAGTGATTAAACAATTCATTCTCTGACTTTAAAAAGCGGTTAAAGTCCTCTTCACGAATGCTTATCGTAATGCTTTTTCCGTTTGTAACCATGGCTCCTTGCTGTTGTTGAATGAATTGGGGTAAATCCTGCATCGCTTGAGCTAATGCTTTAAAGTGCTTATTTACCTCGTACACACCTACATTCTCCCAATAAGCTGTCATTTCACTAATTAGCTTGCGTAGAGTTTCTGGGTTATTACTGGCGTTAACACCTTCATTTACACGAGACTGGAGCAGGAGAATCCGCTTACGTTGTGCCAGTAGGTTTGTTTTAACGGTCTCCAGTTCCATCGTAGCTTGGGTGACTTGTTGCTCTGTTTTACGCATAAATTGATAATTGGATTCGTACTCCTGAAGCACATCCTGATCGTGACTGATCAATAACAAATAATAATCGTACAATGAGAGGAGTTGCTTTATACTTTTAGCTCCTAGCACTACACTCAACAGCTTGTCCCTTTCACCCATATAGTAAGATCTCAGCACAACACCTGCACGCTTACGCTGTAGGGTCATTTGCTCCTGTTGAACAGTTAGGCTACTACGTAGTTGCTGTTGTCGCTGCAAAAGAGTCTGCTGCTCCTGGCTGATTCGCTCAATTTCATGGTCGATCTCCACAATAGACAGGCTATCTTGTAAAATCTGATTTTCTTCCTGAGAGGGAGCGGCTATCGTAGGACGCACATACATGGAAGTTAACATCATCATGATCGTCAGCAGGGTGCAGATCGTAATTTTGGTTCGTTTATACATTTAGTTTCCCCTTTTAGGTATTCCAGAAAAAGACTAATGGTAATATATATGATCCATTCTTATTCTTTAACCATTCATTTTATTGTACAGCAGTCAGAGCATGCTTGAAACCCGAAACTGTTTACTTCACGTATGAGTTCTTGCAGAAATGGAAATACAATTTAGTATCAAATAGATTCTATGAACTCTACGAGAGGCATAGAAATGAATAAACAGCTTTTATACCCTATTCAAATACCGGCAAGATCGGTTCATGAAGACGGTTATTTCAGGATGTTGTTAGGAGGGCTAGAGGCATGACTGCAATAAGACAAGATGCATGGAGTGCGGAAGATGACTTGATATTGGCGGAGGTGACATTGCGGCATATCCGGGAAGGTGGAACACAGCTCGCTGCGTTTGAGGAAGTTGGACAAAAAATCGGAAGAACCTCTGCAGCCTGTGGCTTTCGGTGGAATAGTTGCGTGCGCAAACGTTATGATGAAGCAATTAGCATTGCCAAAGCGCAGCGTCAGAAGCGCAGTTATATTCGCAAGCAGAGCCCAGTGGGGGTATCGCAGGTGGCGGCCTTTGCCACGCTCGATACAGTCGAAGGGGGATATAGAACGGATGGTACGAGTGAGGATACGTTATCTATTGATGCAGTAATTCGCTTCTTACGTCAATGGAAGGGATCTATGCAGGAAACGAATCGGCAGATTAAGTTGCTGGAGAAAGATTTACGGGAAAAGGAAGAAGAATTAAATCAGCTTCGCTCCATTAATGACCGTTTGTCCAAAGAAGTGAATGAGGTGCAAACCGACTATCGTGTTGTAAATGATGATTATAAAGCTTTGATTCAGATTATGGACCGCGCTCGGCGTTTGGCTCTAATTACAGAAGATGAGGAAGAGCTTAAATCCAGGTTTAAAATGGACGCTAACGGGAATCTGGAGCGCATTGAGTAGCAAGATTACAGTAGCTATCCAAATAAAACGTCAACTATCGCTTGGCCGTAGTTGGCGTTTTTTGTTATTTCATTCGAGTGCATATGATATAGTAGAAAAAAAGATGGAAGCGAGACGATACAAAGTGATTGATATTATTGGAGCGGGTTCGCTGGGATTGCTGTTTGCTGGGAGATTGTCGGCCACGGGTACTATAGTAAGGCTCTGGACACGAACACCTGAACAGGCACGCGTCATTACTTGGGAAGGGATTACGGTGTTTGACAAGGAGGGCCAAGCGTCTGTCCATGTATGTGGTGATACATTGCAGGTAGCGCCATTGGCAGATTGGCAACGGTTAAATTCACAGGCTCCGGCACGGTGGATCATGCTCATGACTAAACAGGGGGCGATAGGAGAAGTATTGGAGCAAATCCAACCTATGGTTCAGACAGAAGGGGATACAGGGATTGTTTGTTTGCAGAATGGAATTGGTCATATAGAACGCATCAGGCATGCATGGCCCAAAGCTGTGGTATACCCGGCTGTGACAACCGAAGGCGCTAAAAAACAAGGACCAGCATCAATTGTACATGCGGGATCAGGCCTGACTGAAATCGGATATTCGGAGGAAGGAGAGGAAGGGCAAAACAGTGATTTACAACAATATGTGCTAAATCGGCTGCTTGCAGCAGGATTTGACGTTTGCTTGTCGAAAGAAATCGAGAAAGGCATCTATCGCAAGCTGTTAATTAATGCTGTGATCAATCCACTGACGGCTGTATGGCGAGTTCGGAATGGCGAGCTGCTATCAGAGCCTGTTCGAATACATATGATGCGCAAGCTGTACGATGAAGGCATTCGAGTGTATGAAGCCCATGGTATTCGCTGGGAAAGCGCATGGTGGGATCAAATTATGGATGTTTGCCAGGCAACGGCAGATAACCACTCATCTATGCTAGCTGATGTCCTTGCACATTCTATGACCGAGGTTGCTTCCATTAATGGGCAACTGGTGCAGATGGCTGAGCAAGCTGGGGTTAGTGCACCAACTCATGAAGTATTGTGGCAATTAATTGAAGGAATGCGGCTAAAAGAGGGGTGATCAGTTGAGTCTTATACAAGGTACTATTATCACTTTCAGTATTCTTCCCTTTTTTCCGTTTTTGATCGTGTTTGTGGTTTGTCGCTACATTCTTAAAATGGAAAAGAAGAAATCATTGCTTACTTCTATGGACATCACTACTTTTTTTCTGATATTTTCCGTTGCAGCCCTCTTTAATGTCCTATTTACATCTCGATTCGGGTTTTATTTGATTCTGCTGCTCTTATTACTCGCATTGGGTTTAATTGGAGGAGCTCAAAACCGAATAAAAGGAAAGGTTGATGGTAAAAGATTATGTAGAGCGGTCTGGAGATTAACTTTTATGGGGATGACATTGGCGTATATTTTGTTGACTGTTGTTGGTATATTTAAAAATATATTCAACTCCATGTGATATAAAGTGACATGAAATGATGAAAAAATATGAATTAATCATGTTTTTTTGAAAAAAAAGCTCAATTTGAAGAAATGTAATGTAGATTTTTTTGACCGCTGGTTGTATAATCTATAAACATATACCACTTTAGAACTAGGGGGAAAACGCTAGATGAAAAGGAAAAGCTTTTTAGTCCTTTTGACACTCATTCTTGCAGTTGGCGCACTGCTCGCAGGTTGCGGCGGCAAGAACGATACCAATGGTAAGGGCGCACAAGAAAACACCTCGACTACGCCGGCTCCGGCCGACAAGCAAATTTTGCGCGTTAACCTTTCTTCCGAGCCGCCAACCTTCGATCCGGCACAAGCTCAGGATAGTCAAACCAACGCGGTTCTGAAAACTTTGTATGAGGGTCTCGTACGTATGGGTCCTGACGGCAAAGAAATCCCTGGCGTTGCTGAATCTTGGAAAATCTCCGATGACGGCAAAACCTACACGTTCAAACTTCGTGATACTGCAAAATGGAGTAATGGCGACCCAGTCAAAGCAAGCGACTTCGTATTCGCTTGGCAACGGGTATTGGATCCTTCAACGGCTCCTGCACCTCCATATGCTTACCAATTGTACTATATCAAGAATGCTGAGGGCTATAACCTGAGCACTTCGAAATCTTATAAAGGAACAAAAGTTACAGACTTTAAAGATGTAGGTGTCAAAGCTGTTGATGACCATACATTGCAAGTAGAGCTGGAACATCCAACTCCTTACTTCTTGGGATTGACTTCTTTCTACACTTTCTATCCTGTAAACCCTTCTATTAAAGGTAATGATAAGTGGGCAGTTCAGAAAGATAGCATGATTACTAACGGACCTTTCACATTGACGACTTGGGATAGCGGTCAAAAGATCGAAGTTTCCAAGAACGAAAACTATTGGGGTAAAGACGAAATCAAGTTGAACAAAATCACAATGTCCCTTGTAAACAGTGGTGCAACTGAGCTGGCTTCGTACAGAAGTGGACAACTTGATTATTCAGGTATGCCAACAGGTGAAATTCCTACTGACCAAATCACAGCGGTGAAAAACGAATTGCCTAACGAGTTTAAGGCTAAAGGTATTGCAAGTACGTACTACTACCTGTTTAATGTAACTGAAAAACCATTTGACAACGCTAAAATCCGTAAAGCATTTGCAATGGCAATTCAACGTCAACCGATCGTTGAGCGTGTAACAATGGGTGGTCAAATTCCTGCTTACGGTTTTGTACCTCCAGGTATCAAAGGAGTTTCTCAAGAATTCCGTAGTGAGCATAAAGATGATTACTTCAAAGAAGACTTCACTGAAGCGAAAAAATTGCTGCAAGAAGGTATGAAAGAAGAAGGCATCACTACACTCCCTACAATTACTATGCTGTATAACTCCAGCGAAAGTCACCAAAAGATTGCTTTGGCAGTAGCTGATATGTGGAAGAAAAATCTTGGTGTAGACGTTAAAACTCAAAACCAAGAGTGGGGCGTATTTATCCAAACACGTAACAAGCTGAATTTCCAAATCGCTCGTGGTGGTTGGTCTGCTGACTATAATGATCCGATGACATTCCTGGATATGTGGACAACAGGCAATGGTAACAACAATGCTGGTTATGCAAACCCTGCATATGATTCATTGATTCAAGCAGCCAAAACAGAAACGGATCCAGCTAAACGTATGGAAGATTTCGCGAAAGCTGAGAAAATTCTGGTTCAAGATGATATGGTAATGCTTCCGATCTACTATTATTCAAATGTTTCCTTAACGAAACCGAATGTTAAAGACATTGGACTTGACTTTAGTGGAGCAATTGATTTCACAAGAGCGTATATTACACAGTAACTAAAGCTCAATTCTGAAGTTTGATAGTTACTTCGGGATATATATGTGGATTGAACCATATATATCCCGTTTTTTTTGTGTGTCCTAGTCTTTTCCATCATCATGTAACCATGCAAATAAGTAGATTGGACAGTCCAATTCTATTTCGATAAAATCGAATGGTGTCGAAAATAATTTATGGGGGGTGTAAACGGGCAATGACGCGTTATTTGATCAGTAAATTCTTTTATATGTTGCTGTCTTTGTTCATTCTGATCTCTGCGACGTTTTTTCTCATGAAAGCAATTCCGGGTAACCCCTTCATGAGTGAAAAAGCGACTTCTCCTGAGATTCAAGCCCGGTTAATGGAGCAATATGGGCTGGATAAGCCTGTATATGTCCAATATTTTAAATACTTAGGTGATATTGCTTCAGGTGATTTTGGTATTTCTATGAAAAAACTGAATCAAAGTGTAACTGACATTATCGGACAAACGTTTACGGTTTCCCTTAAACTCGGTTTTGTTGCCATAATCGTGTCGATAATTGTCGGTATCTTGCTAGGGATGCTAGCAGCTTTGTATCATCGTAGGCTCATAGATAACGTCGCTATGGTATTAGCTATTATGGGGATCGCGGTTCCCAGTTTCGTTCTGGCATCGTTAATCCAATTTTTCTTTGCTCAACAATTAGGCTGGTTTAATGTTATGGGCTTTGAAGGCCCGATGGATTACGTTTTGCCAGTTGCAGCCCTATCTGCTTCACCAATTGCGTTTATCGCTCGACTAACGCGTTCCAGCATGCTGGAAGTACTTCATGCGGATTACATTAAGACTGCTAAGGCTAAAGGCTTGAAATCTATTACAATTATGTTCAAACACGTTATCCGTAATGCCATTCTACCGGTTGTCACTTATGTAGGACCAATGACAGCCAATATTATTACGGGTTCAGTTGTTATTGAACGTATCTTCGGGATTGGCGGTATCGGTAAGGTATTCGTAGATAGTATTACAACTCGTGATTATACGATGATTATGGGAGTTACTATTTTTTACGGTATTTTGTTGATGGTGGCCCGTTTTATTACAGATATTGCATACGGATTTATTGATCCGCGGATTAAGCTTACTGGCGGGAAGGAGGGATAACTTTATGTCTGTTAAAGATAATGCTGTGAATTTGGATAAGCTTCAGGTGAAACCAGAAGATTTCCAGAGAGTCGGAGCGGATGAAAAGCAGTCTGAAGTTATTCAGCGTGAAAGCTTATCCGCTTGGCGAGATGCTTGGGAGCGACTTCGTAAAAATAAATTGGCTATGACGAGCTTAAGCGTTTTGGTTCTCATTGTACTTGCTTCAATATCGGCGGAGCATTGGTTCGGAACAGATGATCTGGGTCGCGATATGTTTGTACGTACTTGGATGGGCGCTCGGATTTCCTTGATTATCGGTTTGGCTGCTGCACTGATTGACTTGATGATTGGTGTAATTTATGGTGGAATTATGGGTTACTTTGGTGGCCGCGTTGATGAAATCATGAATAAATTTTCTGAAATCTTGTATTCCATTCCTTACTTGCTTGTTACAATCTTGTTGCTGGTTGTATTGGAGCCAAGTATCACCACAATTATTATTGCGCTCTGTGTAACCGGGTGGATTAACATGTCGTGGATTGTACGTGGTGAAATGCTGCAGCTTAAAAACCGAGAATTTGTACTCGCTTCCCGCTCCATGGGTGCTGGTGCAGGTCGTTTGTTGTTCCGTCACTTGTTGCCTAATGCGGTAGGACCAATCATTGTCACATTGACCTTGACTGTTCCGAGTGCTATTTTCTCCGAGGCATTCCTGAGCTTCCTTGGATTAGGGGTACAGGCTCCTCAAGCATCGCTGGGTTCAATGATTGAATCAGCTCTGACAGGATGGATGTATTATCCGTGGCGGATGCTTTTCCCAGCAGGTTTGATCAGTTTGATTATGCTTGCGTTCAACCTTTTTGGCGACGGCTTGCGTGATGCGCTTGATCCGAAGTTGAAGAAATAGGAGGTGAGATCATGGTGAGTAGCAACAATTTGATTGAGGTTGAAGGTCTTAAAAAGTATTTTAATGTTGGCAAAAACCGTGTGCTCAAAGCGGTGGACAACCTGAATTTCTATATTCGTGAGGGTGAAACGCTGGGTATGGTTGGCGAATCCGGCTGTGGTAAATCTACAGCGGGACGTACTATTTTGCGCTTATATGAACCTACAGCAGGTAGCGTGCGTTTTAACGGCACCGATATTTATAAATTATCGCCGGGTAAAATGAAAGCAATGCGCCGTGATATGCAGATGATCTTTCAAGATCCGTATGCATCATTAAATCCGCGTTTTACCGTGTCTGATATTATTGGTGAAGCACTCGATATTCACAATATGGCGGGTAGCCGTGCAGAACGTAAGAAACGGATTGAGGAGTTGCTTGATCTGGTTGGTTTGAATCCTGACCATGCAACACGCTATCCGCACGAGTTTTCTGGTGGTCAACGTCAACGGATCGGTATTGCTCGTGCATTGGCAGTTAATCCTAAGTTCATCATTTGTGATGAGCCGATTTCAGCGCTTGACGTATCTATTCAGGCTCAAGTTGTTAATTTGTTAAAAGAGCTTCAAGAACGTCTCGGCTTGACATACCTGTTCATTGCGCATGATCTGTCGATGGTCAAGCACATCAGTGATCGGGTAGCTGTAATGTATAGAGGCAGAATGGTTGAGCTTGCTGAAAGTGCTGAACTATATGCCAATCCGATCCATCCATATACGAAAATGCTTTTGTCGGCGATTCCACTTCCTGACCCGGAAGTCGAAGCTAACAAAAAGCGAATTATTATGCCTGACGATCAAGGTGGACCGATTCATAACGCCTCTGATAATAAGGCAGGGGCTTATAACCTGGAAAATGCCACGCTCATTGAAGTGTCTAAAGGACATTTTGTAGCTGAACCGTACGCCTGATTCTGTTATATACACTAACCGCCGAGTTATTCGGCGGTTTTTTTATAGGAAGCTTTGACGTGGACTTGGGCTTTCGGTACAATCAAGCAGTAAGGTTTTGGTGGAGACAGGAGGCAGACCCATGAAAATAATCCCGGAAACGCTTCGCGGAGGGTCGGCTTTGGCAGAAGACTACATACAAGGTACAGGACGCGCAAGCGATTTGTATGAATATGATATTCTGCACGCCGACGCTTATGCCCAACGGGCGAAGTGGCTGGATAAGACGGAGCATCTGCGATTAAACCGTAAGGATGTCGTAGCATGTCTTCGTATATACAATGAGCAACATAATTCGCATGATGCGGTTCGCGCTTCATTGGACTGTTTGGAAAGTCCAGATGCTTTGGTAGTAGTAGGCGGCCAGCAAAGCGGACTGTTCACTGGTCCAATGCTGGTCATTTACAAAGCCGCTACGATTATTAAGGCAGCTAGAGAAGCTGAGGAACGGCTTGGACGTCCGGTTATTCCAATTTTCTGGATTGCTGGTGAAGATCATGACTGGGACGAGGTCAATCATACATACGTAATGGCAAAAGACCCGCAAGCTGTTAAAATCAAGCTGAATAAGCAGCCTGAACGTCGTTCCTCGGTTAGTGCTGTTAAAGTCGATACTGCTGAGTGGAAGCAAGTGATAGCAGATATAGAGCAGAGCCTGCCGGATTCAGAACATAAGACTGATATTATGCGCATGATTGAGCACGGTTTGACAGATTCATTTGGTCTAAGTGATGCCTTTGCCGTATTGATGGGCCGTTTGTTTGGTACCTATGGATTAGTGCTTATGGATTCTGCAGATCCTTTGCTGCGTAAGTTGGAGGCATCTGTTTTTAGACAGTTGGTTCAGCACAATGATGAGTTGGAGACAGCTTATAGGACAACCGCTACGCGGATTGTGGACTATGGCTATCACTTACAAGCGGATGTGCATGAAGACGGTGCGAATCTTTTTTACATTCATGAAGAGGAACGCCTGCTGCTTTTCAAAAAAGCTGGATTATTTACGGATCGACGTGGTTTAGTGGCGTTTACAGCAGATGAATTACTTGAAGAGATAGATAGTCACCCGGAACGGTTCAGTAACAATGTGCTAACCCGTCCTCTTCTGCAGGATTCATTGTTCCCGGTACTAGCGTCTGTGCTGGGTCTAGGAGAAATTGCCTATTGGGCGATTACACGGGACGCTTTTGGAGTGCTGGGGATGCAGATGCCGCTACTGCTGCCTCGGATGTCCTTTACATTGATGGAGCCAGGCGTGGAAAAGCATATGCTTAAGTACGAACTAACTTTTGGTCAAGTTAGAGACGGGCTTGAGGAGCGGAAAAAGCAATGGATTGCCAATCAAGATCAGCTTGGAATGCAGGATCAGTTTTCCGAGGCTAAGGATGCCTTTATCCGCATGTATAAACCGCTTATACAGCAGACAGGGTTGATCGAAAAAGGTTTGCTACAACTCGGAGAAACCAACTGCGAGAAAATTCTAGGGCAAATCGCCTATCTGGAAACAAAGGTACAGGAAGCGTTGCTTCGGCAAAATGGAACAGCACTTCGCCACTGGGATCATATTGAATGGTCGCTTTTCCCATTTGGACAGCCGCAGGAGCGTGCGTATACGATCTATCATTTTCTGAACCGTTACGGTTTCGACCTGATGGATATGATTATGAACGTACCTTTGGATTTGTCGGGGACGCATCGTGTGATATATGTATAATGATCATAAACCCATTTAACTAATATATAGGAGGAAATAACGTATGACTTCCCATTCTCTGCAAAATAGCATTATTCACGATCTTAAATTGGCCCCTGAAGGTCATTTGAAAATTGATTGGGTAGAGGCTCATATGCCGGTATTGAACCGCATACGTCAACAATTTGAGCAAGAGCAGCCTTTTGCTGGTCTGAAGGTAACTATTTGTCTGCATCTGGAGGCCAAAACGGCTTATTTGGCTAAAGTGGTACAAGCAGGTGGAGCACAAGTCACCATTACGGGAAGTAATCCATTGTCGACACAAGATGATGTTTGCGCCGCATTAGTTGAAGATGGTGTTACAGTATTAGCTAAATACAA
Source organism: Paenibacillus jamilae (assembly GCF_050482105.1). GTDB lineage: Bacteria > Bacillota > Bacilli > Paenibacillales > Paenibacillaceae > Paenibacillus > Paenibacillus jamilae_B. The sequence goes on from NZ_JBCNHI010000005.1 coordinate 134,879, forward strand.
TCCACATCCTGAGGAATTTAAAAATTTGCAAATCAAGGCACTGGAAACTAAGCCAGATCTCATTATCGATGACGGTGGCGACCTGGTTACTCTGTTGCAATCTGAACGGCCTGATCTAATTTCTACGATCCGTGGAGGAGCAGAGGAGACCACGACAGGGATTATTCGTTTGAAGGCTTTGGAAAAAGAAGGCCAGCTTCACTTTCCGATGGTGGCTGTAAATGATGCTTACTGCAAATATTTGTTCGACAACCGCTATGGAACAGGCCAGTCAGCTTTCGACGGTATTATTCGCACGACTAACCTGGTTGTGGCAGGAAGTACAGTGGTTGTAGTAGGTTATGGCTGGTGTGGCAAAGGAGTTGCAATGCGTGCGAAGGGGCTCGGAGCCAACGTGGTTGTAACGGAAGTTGATCCAATCAAGGCTGTAGAAGCCCATATGGATGGTTTCCATGTATTGCCGATGGTGGAAGCTGCCAAACTGGGCGACTTCTTTATTACAGTAACTGGAAACAAAGCTGTAATTACAGGGGAGCACTTTGATGTTATGAAGGATGGGGCAGTGCTGTGTAACGCAGGTCATTTTGATGTGGAGGTTAGTAAGCCTGAGCTTGCCAAACGCTCCGAATCCATTCGCACAGTGCGCCGCAATATCGAGGAATACCGCTTTAAAGATGGTCGTAAAATGTATTTGCTTGCAGAAGGGCGTCTTGTGAATCTAGCTGCCGCCGACGGTCATCCTGCGGAGATTATGGACACAACATTTGCACTTCAGGCACTTGGCTTGAAATATGTGAATGATCGTTACAACGAGCTAGGCAAAGCGGTGATTAATGTACCCTATGAAATTGATGAGCAGGTAGCTCGGTTCAAGCTTGATAGTTTGGGAATCAAGATCGACACATTAACAGAAGACCAAAAGGTCTATTTGGATAGCTGGAACGCGTAATCTATTTTTGGTCACGATGTAGGCTGTAGAAGCAGTGCATTTTTTAATGCAAGTGCTGGTATAGGTTGACATAATGGATAGTGAAGAAGCCCTTTATTCCGTGTTGTTTCGAAACCTGATGCATATTGTCGGGGGTTCGGCTGCACGGGATAAGGGGCTTTTTGGCATCATGTGACGTGAGGCTGCAATAATAGACATGATGTCCTGAACCAGGGTTTATCACTTTTTGGTAATGAAAAAGAGGTCTTTGATTTTTTAAAGCGAATCTATTATGCTTAGGTGGTGGAAAGTGGGCCAAAGTGGGAGAATGGGGTAAGGGGTGACGAAACCAATGTTTATGGGGGAGTTCCAACATAGCATTGATGAGAAGGGTCGGCTTACTGTACCGGCCAAGTTTCGTGAACTTCTCGGTGCCTCGTTTGTGGTTACCCGCGGGCTGGACCAATGCCTCTTCGTGTATCCCATGGATGAGTGGGCTGTCATGGAGAAAAAACTTAAAGCGTTGCCTCTGATGAAGGCTGATGCGCGGGCGTTTACCCGTTTTTTTTTCTCGGGTGCAACTGAATGCGAATTGGATAAACAGGGCAGGGTAAATTTACCGGGGAATTTGTGCGAATACGCCAAGCTTACAAAAGAGTGCGTCGTATTGGGAGTGTCCACCCGGGTAGAGATTTGGAGCAAGCACACTTGGGAGCAATATTTCAACCAATCCGAAGAAGCATTTAACGACATTGCTGAGAAATTGGTTGATTTCAACTTTGAATTGTAATTTAGGAGGTCAGCCGTTTGTTTCACCACATTACCGTACTCAAGGAAGAAGCAACACAGGCACTAAACATCAGGCAGGACGGGATTTATGTGGACTGCACGTTGGGAGGGGCAGGACACAGTTCCGTCATTGCATCGCAGCTCGGTCCTGAAGGGAGGCTAATCGCCTTTGATCAGGACGACTGGGCATTGAACAATGCGCGAGAGAAGCTGTCAGCCTATGAAGGGAAGATTTCATTAGTGAAATCCAACTTCCGCCACTTGCAGGACAAGCTGGCCGAACTGGGATTGCCCGAAAAAGACGGCGTCCCGCAGGTCCAGGGTATTTTATTCGACCTGGGTGTATCCTCGCCCCAGTTCGATGAGGGGGAGCGGGGATTTAGTTACAATCATGATGCACCGCTTGATATGCGGATGGATCAGAGTAGCCTGCTTACGGCTCATGAAATTGTTAATGAATGGCCTGAAGCGGAGATTGCGCGAATCCTGTTTCAATATGGAGAAGAGAAGTTCTCCAGGCGGATCGCGAAGGTCATGGTTGAACGTAGAACGAACAAGCCTATTCACACAACGGGGGAACTTGTCGATATTATCAAAGAAGGAATTCCGGCTGCGGCACGCAGAACCGGGGGACATCCGGCTAAACGCAGTTTTCAGGCTTTGCGGATTGCTGTGAATGATGAGCTGGGTGCACTGGAAGATACTTTGCATCAGGCAGTAAGATGTCTGGCTCCAGGGGGCAGAATTTCGGTCATTACGTTTCATTCCTTGGAGGATCGGATATGCAAGCATATTTTCAAGGAGTATTTGGCGAAAAGCATCTATCCGTCTGATTTACCGATTCTGGATGACAAAATGGTAGGCGATCTAAAGCTGGTGAATCGTAAGCCGATTGTGGCATCAGAACAGGAATTGGAGCTTAATCCACGATCCCGGTCAGCCAAGCTGAGAGTTGCCGAAAAATTGTGAATTTAATGGAGAAGGAGAGGCGACATGGCTTATACACGTGGTAATTTGGCTGTAAAAGAAAGAGCCCGTCAGGAGCAGGTTCAGCAACAACGGTATCGTGAGACCACCAAAGTCGTTACACGCCGTAGAGAGCTGCCGATTCGAGAAAAGCTGCTGTATCTAGTGACACTTGTAGCATGTATTGTTATTGCCGGTACGTTGATTGGCAGATATGCTCACATTTATCAGATTAATTATGCGATTAATACAGCCAGCAAGGACATTACCAAATTACAGACCAATATTGCCCAATTGAAGATTCAAAAGGAGCGTCTGGAGAATCAGATTGTGCCGACTGCAAAGGAACAGGGATATATCGAACCAACAAGAGAGCCCATTCGTGTGGAAAAGCAGGCTGCCAAATAGTCAAGAGCATAGCATCAAGCTATGCTCTGACGTACATTTTTTTGCAGAGAGGTTTGAGCTATGGTCAAAAGAATAAAGCTTCGCACACTGCTGATAGGGGGATGTATTACCCTCTTTTTTCTTGTTCTGCTACTTAAGGTATTTTGGATTCAAGTCGTGAGCGGCGAATACTGGCATAAGCAGGTAGTTACACAGATAGAAAAAGACCAAGTGATTCTGCCCAAGCGTGGAACCATTATGGATCGTAAAGGGAATGTATTAGCTACAGATGCACCCGCTTATACGGTAGTTGTCAACCCTAGCATTATTCAGGAGTATGATCTGGAGAATGAGGTTGTAGCCAGGTTACACCAGCTACTCAAAACGCCTGAGGATGAGCTGAGAAGGCATCTTTCTGCAAAGGATAAAGCGGGCAACTACTTAAAAAACCGCGAGATTCGTAATGGGGGCTGGAAGGTAGACCCTGAGGTGAAAGCACAGGTGGATACGTTCAAAGAGTATTTGAGGGACAAGTATGATGTAGTTGGAGCGGTGGACACTGTTCAGGAATCCAAACGCTATTATCCGGAAAATAAGCTGGCTTCTCATGTCCTTGGCTATCTACGAAAAGATGGTACAGCAGGAATGGGCTTGGAAGCCTATTATAATAAAGAGCTTTCAGGTACAGCCGGTAAGCTCCTGTATCAGCGAGACCGAAAGGGAGTCCCTCTACAGGGATCGGAGAGTATCTATGAGCCGGCACAAAATGGTAAAAATTTAAAGCTGACGGTTGACGATACAATTCAGTATTATATAGAGGATGCCATGCAGGAAGCTATTGCAAAATATAATCCCAAAACGATGACTGTGGTAGCGGCTGATCCCAAAACGATGGATGTTCTCGGTATGGCAACTTATCCGAATTTTAATCCTAATACATACGGGAGTACGCCTTTGGAAAATTTCCGTAATAATGCTACTCAGTCGATCTACGAACCGGGCTCCACGTTTAAGATAGTAACCTTGGCTGCTGCGGTTCAAGAAAAGGTATTTAATCCGAATGAGACCTACCAGTCTGGTATGATTCGCGTCGGGGGCTGGGATATTCGTGACGTAAGCCGTAACTGGGGTACGTTAACCTATCTGCAAGGGGTCAAGCGTTCAAGTAACGTCGGTTTCGTCCATCTGGGGCTGGATAAGTTGGGTGGCGAGAGGCTGAAGAAATATATCAATAACTTTGGATTCGGCGTGAAAACAGGCATCGATCTCCCAAGTGAGTCTACCGGGGCTATTACCTTCCATACTCAGTACAAGTCCGAAGTCGCGACGGCTGCATATGGACACGGACGTGTTCAGGTAACCCCAATTCAGCAGGTGGCGGCGATCTCGGCAATTGCTAACGGCGGCAAGTTAATGCAGCCTCATCTGGTGAAGGAAATTATCAACCCAGATACAGGCGAAGTGCAGACGATTCAACCAAAGGAAGTTCGCCAAGTGATTACTCAGGAATCTGCAACTCAGACAAGCAGCTATCTGGAGCAGGTCGTGTCTGACCAGGAAATTGGTACGGGACGTCTTGCTTATATTGATGGATATCGTGTTGCTGGTAAAACAGGGACAGCGACGAAAGTCGTCGGAAAAGTATACGATCATTCGAAGGATGTCGTGTCTTTTATTGGTTTTGCACCAGTAAATGATCCGAAAATAGCTGTTTTGGTTGTTATGGATGAACCTAACAAATCGGTAGGCGGCGGTACAGCAGCAGCACCCGTGTTTAAAAAGATCGTGTCCCAATCGTTGCAATATATGGGGGTTCCCAAAACGGGAACCAAAACGAATAAATCGGATGGGACGGCAGTAAAAACAGTGAACTTGCCGACAGTACCACAATTAACTGGCCAAGTGAAAAAAGATGCGCAAAACGCATTACTCAAACAGGGGATAGCTTACGAAACAGTAGGTAAAGGCTCCAAAATTGTTCGTCAGTATCCTGAAGCAGGCGTCAAAATGAAACCGGGACAGCGCATCTATTTGCTGACGGAGGATAGTGCCAACATGACGATTCCCGATTTTACAGGTGTATCGTTGCGTGACACACTTCAAGTCTTAACGCTTATGAAGGTTGGTGTTCAGGTAAGCGGTGAAGGGTATGTTGTTTCTCAAAAGGCGCAAATGGTAAATGGCAAGCGGATCGTCAGTGTGACGCTTCAGCCGGCCAAAGAGACAGTGACCGGAGTGAAGCCAGAGGAAACACAGGACTCGACCACTGGAGTTGCAGCTAATGAGATAGACAATGCGACGAAAACAGAGGCTGATACTAAAGCCAAGACTAATACTACTGCGGATACTGGAACAAATGCGGAAACTCCTAAGGGAGGAATATCTGCTGTAGCAGATGAGAAAAGCGCTGCTGCAATTAAAGGCGAAGATAACTGATAGCTTGTTCTAATGTCCGTTCTTTTGAATATTCATGAGGTAAGACATGTCATGAGTATTAGAGGAACGGAGGGGGCGCGTTTGAAAAAATCTAACGTGACCATGCGGCGTAGGCTGGTATGGGGGCTACTGGGGCTATTGGTATTGTTTGCAGCCTTGTCGATCCGGCTCGCCTATGTTCAATTGGGTAAAGGAAGCGAGCTCTCAGCCAAGGCTGAGGATTCGTGGCGCCGCAATATTCCTTTTGCTGCCAAGCGTGGTGAAATCTTGGATCGGCAGGGGACTGCGCTGACCTATAATGTCAGTTCGCCGACTGTCATGGCGATACCAGTACAAATTAAGGAGCCGGAAGAAACGGCACGTAAGCTGGCGCCCTTGCTGGATATGAGTGAGGATAAAGTGCTCAAACTGATTACCAAACGAACAGCAAGCCAAAAACTTCAGCCCGGCGGACGAAAAATTACGATGGAGAAAGCGCAAAAAATTCGTGATTTGAAGCTGCCGGGTATCGTTGTTGCTGAAGATAACAAACGTTATTATCCTTATGGTGATCTAGCGGCTCATATTCTTGGGTTTACAGGAATTGATAATCAAGGGCTGACAGGTGTAGAAAAACAGCAAAACAGTAAGCTTCGGGGGATCGATGGAAGCATCGCTTATTTGTCAGATGCAGGTGGACGCCTGATGCCTGGTTCTTCTGAAAAGTACATTGAACCAAAGGATGGACTGAATCTACAATTGACCATTGATAAGTCGGTGCAGTCCATTATGGAACGTGAGCTTGACCAAGCCATGGTCAAATTTCAGGCCAAGTCTGCATTATCTATTGCGATGAATCCCAAGACAGGTGAAATATTAGGGATGGCTGGACGTCCAAGCTATGAGCCAGCGCTTTACAAGCAATATGAGCCTGAAATTTACAATCGAAATCTGCCAATTTGGATGACATATGAACCGGGGTCTACTTTTAAGATTATTACACTAGCCGCTGCTCTGGAGGAAAAGAAGGTTAATCTTAAAAATGACCATTTTTTTGATCCAGGATATATTGAAGTCGGTGGGGCACGCTTGCGCTGTTGGAAAAAAGGCGGGCATGGCAGTCAAACCTTTCTTCAAGTGGTGGAAAATTCCTGCAACCCTGGTTTTGTAACCTTGGGTCAGCGACTAGGCAAAGAAACACTGTTCAAGTACATTCGCAATTTCGGATTCGGTAGTAAAACAGGAATTGACATGATTGGTGAGGGCAATGGGATTTTGTTCAAGCTACCTCAGGTTGGACCAGTAGAGCTGGCTACTACAGCCTTCGGTCAAGGGGTATCTGTCACTCCGATTCAGCAGGTTACGGCTGTATCGGCAGCCATCAATGGCGGCAATCTCTATAAACCTCATATTACAAAAGGTTGGATTCAGCCTGGAACCGGAAAGGTTCTGGAAAAAGTGGAGCCGGAACTGGTGCGTAGGGTTGTTTCAGAGGACACCTCGCGACAGGTAAGGGAAGCGCTGGAAAGTGTCGTCGCTAAAGGTACGGGTCGTCCTGCCTTTATTGAGGGCTACCGGGTTGGCGGTAAAACGGGGACAGCACAAAAGGTAATTAACGGACGATATTCTTCCTCGGAGCATATTGTATCTTTTATTGGTTTTGCTCCGGCAGATGATCCGCAAATTGTCGTCTATACTGCTGTCGATAACCCAAAGGGCATTCAATTCGGCGGGGTGGTTGCTGCGCCAATCGTGCAAAATATTTTAAAGGATGCGCTGATTGCCTTGAAAATACCACCTCGTACCAATCAAATTGCCAAAGAGTATAAGTATGGAGAAAATCCGATTGAAACGGTGCCTGATTTAGTAGGCGCCACTGCAGCTGATTTATATGAAGATATGAATATGAACTTTATGCTCGTGAAATCCGGGTCAGGCAAGACGGTCGTAAGTCAAGCACCGAAGCCAGGCGCCAGGTTGGAACGAGGATCAACGATCCGTATATATATGGGGGATTGATAGGTTCTTTTTATACCATACTATGAATAACGAGAGAGCAATGGAGGAATGTAAGATGCAGCTTCAACAATTGGCTTCACTGCTGGCCGTCTCCCGCGTGGTGGGTGACGGTACAGTGGATTGCCGAGGAATCGGGGCGGATTCACGTCGTGTCCAGCCGGGAGACTTATTTTTGTGTTTACCTGGGTTTACAGTAGACGGGCATGACTATGCTGGGCAGGCCGTTGCGTCTGGGGCGGCGGCTTTGGTCGTAGAGAGAGAACTGGATGTGCCTGTTCCGCAGCTTGTCGTAAAGGATGCGCGACATGCCATGGCGGTTTTGGCGGATTATATGTTTGGTTCGCCAAGCCGCCGCATGCGTATGATCGGCATAACCGGAACGAACGGGAAAACAACGATAACATACCTGATTGAAAAAATTATGAACGACGCCGGGGTGAACACCGGGCTGATTGGTACGATTCAAATGCGTTATAACGGCCAGTCTTACCCTATGTCTGGCACTACGCCCGAAGCGGTAGAACTGCAACGTTATCTCGGGAATATGGCAGGGCAAGGGGTTCAATGCTGTGTCATGGAGGTATCCTCACATGCGTTGGAGCAGGGCCGTGTCAAAGGAACAGATTTTCGTACCGCTATATTTACGAACCTGACGCAGGACCATCTGGACTACCACAACACGATGGAGGAGTACCGCGCTGCCAAAGGACTTTTGTTTTCCAGATTGGGAAATGCCTTCTCGCGCGATACATCCGATAGCAAATATGCTGTTCTGAATGCTGACGATCCGGCCTCTTCCTATTTGCAGGCTCAAACTGCTGCTCAAGTGATTACATACGGCGTGGAAAAGGATTCGGATGTGCAGGCGTCTCGTATCACTATAAGTGCCAAGGGAACCTCCTTCCATGTATCCACTTTTAAAGGGGATACCGATATTGAGCTTCGAATGGTCGGCAAGTTTAATGTGTACAACGCACTGGCTGCCATTTCAGCTGCTTTACTGGAAGGAATCTCGCTGGTGGATATCAAGCATAGTCTGGAATCTATCGCAGGCGTGGATGGGCGCGTAGAGCCTGTGGATGCGGGTCAGTCTTTTGCTGTAATTGTTGATTATGCCCATACGCCCGACGGATTGGAAAATGTACTGCGCACCGTAAAGGAATTTGCGACTGGTAAAGTATGGTGCGTATTTGGATGCGGCGGAGATCGGGATCGTACGAAACGTCCGTTAATGGGGAAAATTGCTGCGCGATACAGCGATCATTCGTTTATTACCTCTGACAATCCGCGGACAGAAGACCCGCTGGTGATTTTGAAAGATATCGAACAAGGGTTGATTGATGAAGGCGTACCCGCAGAACGCTATGAATTGATCGTGGATCGCAGAACGGCAATTCATAAAGCTGTTGAAATGGCAAGCCCTGACGATGTAGTATTGATTGCGGGAAAAGGTCATGAGACTTACCAATTGATTGGAAAAACGGTGCATGAATTCGATGATCGCATCGTAGCCAAAGAAGCGATAAGGGGTTTATCCAAGTGATGAAAAGAACAATCGGTCAGATTGCATCGATGTGTGGAGGAGCACTTCACGCAGGGGCGGATGCCGAACGGATGGTTGAGGGCGTTTTTACAGACTCACGCAGGCCACAGAGCCTGGGGCTGTTCGTTCCACTCGCGGGCGAACGATTTGATGGACATCATTATGTGCAGCAGATCGTAAGCGAGGGAGGAGCAACAGCATATTTATGGCAAAAGGATCATGGAACACCTCCGACCGTCAATGCTATTGAGGTCGAGGATACGTTAGAGGCCCTTCAGCATCTAGCGGCCGCATACTTGCGCGAAACTGACGTTTCTATCGTCGGAATCACGGGAAGCAACGGCAAGACAACGACGAAAGATATTGTAAATGCTCTATTGGGCACGACTTTTAAAGTACACAAAACCGAAGGAAATTATAACAATCATATCGGGTTGCCTTTAACAGTACTGTCTATGCCGCAGGATACGGATATTCTGATTCTGGAGATGGGCATGAGTGGCCGCGGAGAGATTCGTCTGCTGGCTAATATTGCTCACCCGGATGTAGCTGTCATAACCAACATTGGCGAGTCGCATTTACTGCAGCTGGGTTCTCGTGCGGAAATTGCTCGTGCAAAGCTGGAAATCGCAAGTGGTCTTAAGCCTGGTGGATTGCTGATTTACAACGGGGACGAACCACTACTTCCACAAGTATTGGCGGAGCCTGAAACGGTCAAGCCTGAAGAATTAAAATTATTCACGTTCGGGTTAGCTGCGAGCAATGATGATTATCCAACTGAAATTACTTCGGATGGAGAAGGTAGCCTATTCATAACAGCCCAATCCGGCCATGAGGCTTTCCGGCTGCCCTTGCTTGGACAGCACAATGTAGTAAATGCATTGGCTGCGCTGGCGGTGGCACGTCATTTCAATGTGGATGCAGACCATATACGTAAAGGGTTGTCATCATTAAAGCTGACGGGCATGCGCATTGAGGTCGTGAAGTGTTCCAATGGACTTACCGTGCTGAACGATGCTTACAATGCCAGTCCGGCTTCAATGAAGGCTGCCATTCAGACGTTGTCTGCATATCAAACGGCTGGACGTAAAATTGCCGTGCTTGGTGATATGCTGGAGCTGGGAGCTGACGAAAAGCAATTCCATGAGGAAATTGGGTGTTTTGCTGCAAAGCATAACGTAGAGGCCCTGTTTACCTACGGTGCATTAGGCGCTTCGATTGCAGAGGGTGCTCACGGAACAATGCCAACTGCTAACGTACACGCTTATACAGATAAGCAAAAGCTGATCGAGCATTTGCAGGCTTATCTTCATGCTGATGATATTGTGCTAGTTAAGGCATCCAGAGGGATGCGATTAGAAGAAATTGTGGATGCGCTGAAAAACGGTCCGCTACAGAACTGATGTTTACGAGAGGGAGACTCCCATGGATATTCAATTATTACTGCTGACGATCGTCGTATCGTTTATACTGGCGGTCATTGCCGCTCCACTGCTCATTCCGCTGCTGCGGCGAATGAAGTTCGGCCAGCAGGTCCGGGATGACGGGCCACAAAGCCATCTTAAAAAGATAGGTACGCCTACAATGGGCGGTATCGTAATCCTGCTGGCTTTTACGCTGACCTTTCTTAAGTTTTCAGCTATCAGAAATACGGACTTTTATGTTCTATTGGTTGCTACGCTCGGTTTTGGGCTGATCGGCTTTTTGGACGACTATATTAAAATCGTATTTAAACGCTCGCTCGGTCTGACGGCTCGTCAAAAGCTGTTCGGACAGTTATTGTTTGGCGCGATTATGTGCTGGCTTTTGATTAGCAATGATCACAGCACGGCAATCGGCATCCCAGGCACGTCATGGTCATTTGATTGGGGCGGCTGGTTTTATTATCCGTTCATTATTATCATGATGCTGGCAATCAGCAATGCAGTCAATTTTACAGATGGGCTGGACGGGCTGCTGTCCGGTACAAGTGCGATTGCCTTCGCAGCTTATGCTATTGTGGCGATCCAGGCAACCTCGCTTCCCGCTGCCGTTTGCGCAGCAGCCATGATTGGCGCTGTACTTGGTTTTCTCGTATATAACGCTCATCCTGCCAAGGTATTTATGGGTGATACAGGCTCGCTGGGGATTGGCGGTGCCATAGGCGCGATTGCTATTGTTACCAAAAGCGAAATTCTGTTCATCATTATTGGTGGTGTGTTCGTGATTGAAATGCTGTCCGTGGTCTTGCAGGTAGCTTCTTTTAAAACACGTGGCAAGCGTATTTTCAAAATGAGTCCGATTCATCATCATTTTGAGCTGTCCGGCTGGTCCGAATGGCGAGTAGTTATTACATTCTGGGCTGTAGGACTGCTGTTAGCAGGACTCGGACTTTATCTCAACAAGGGGTTGTAGACAAATGAACCATCCAGACGCATACCGAGATCAGGAAGTAGTCATTATCGGTCTGGCCAAAAGCGGAGTACAAGTTGCCAAGGTGCTGCACCAGGCCGGGGCTAAGCTCACAGTCAATGATAAAAAAGATAGGGAACAATGTCCCGAAGCTTCTGAATTAGAGGCTTTGGGAATTTCCGTTTTATGCGGAGGTCACCCGGAAGGGCTGATTCATCCTGGAGTGAAACTGGTTGTCAAAAATCCAGGAATTCCTTACACGGCCCCTCCCGTACAGAAAGCTGTCGAGCTCGGCATTGAGGTCGTGACCGAGGTTGAGGTCGCCTACCATCTATGTAAAGCTCCGATCATCGGAATTACTGGCTCCAACGGAAAGACGACCACCACCACATGGGTGGGCAAGCTGCTGGAGTCATCCGGTATGCATCCGATCGTTGCTGGTAATATCGGTACGCCGTTATGCGAGGCGGCTGTAGACGCCAAGCCGGATGAGTGGATGGTTGTGGAGCTGAGCAGCTTTCAGTTAAAAGGAACAAAGGATTTCAAGCCCGCTGTTGCCTGCTTGCTCAATGTAGCCGAAACCCACTTGGACTACCATGGAAGTATGGAGGACTACGTTGCATCCAAGGCACGTCTGTTTGCCAATCAAACAGCATCGGATACCGCGGTGGTGAACTGGGATGATCCCGTCTGCCGTGAGCTTGTGCCCTATATTCAGGCGAAGCTGCTTCCTTTCTCCATGACGGAACGTTTGCAGGAAGGGGTGTTCACTGACCCGCCATACATACCGGATGTGACGGATGATATTGATAGAAGCATCGTATACCGCGATGGCAATGGGATACTGCATCCCATTATAGGTGTGAGCGATATTGGGCTTCCGGGTCGTTTTAACGTAGAAAATGCTCTGGCTGCTTGTGCAATCGCCGTTGCCGCAGGCGCAGAACCAGCAAAATTGGCGGAACCATTAAGCGTTTTTCGCGGCGTGGAACATCGGCTTGAATATGTTGTAGAACACGCTGGTGTAGCTTATTACAACAATTCCAAAGCAACCAATTCGAAAGCGACAATGATGGCCTTATCTTCCTTTAAGCAACCCATTGTACTCATTGCCGGTGGATTGGATCGTGGCTCTAATTATGCGGAGCTTGCACCATCCTTGCAGGAAGGTGTGAAAGCCGTTGTGCTTCTGGGTGAGACACGGCATAAGTTGGCAGAGCGGGCCCGTCAGGCTGGAATAGAGCATGTCAAGGTCGTCGATAATGGGGAGGATGCCGCCGCTACGCTCGTGGAAGCTGTACACCAGGCAGCTGAATTTGCTGAGACGGGAGATGTGGTATTACTATCACCCGCCTGTGCAAGTTGGGATATGTTCCAATCCTATGAAGAGCGTGGACGTATTTTTAAAGAGGCGGCGCATAAATTGTAAGTAGGGGGGTTGGATAAGCCCCTACTTTTATGCAAGGGGTGGCCTCCTGATGAAGCAATCTCGTCCGGCGCCAGATATATGGCTTTTCGTCTGTATTGTAAGCTTGTTAGCCATCGGCATGGTTATGGTATACAGCGCGGGCGCCGTCCTCGCTTTTCACGAGTACGGGGACTCCTACTATTTTGTTAAACGACAATTGCTGTTTGCAGGGCTCGGCCTTGTAGCCATGTATTTTACTGCCCGAACGGATTATCGGATTTGGAAGAAATATGCCAAGGTCGTATTGTTGATCTGTCTGCTGCTACTGGTTGCCGTTTTAATTCCTGGCGTTGGTGTAGTAAGAGGCGGAGCACGAAGCTGGCTTGGTATTAGCTCTTTTGGGATTCAGCCTTCCGAGTTTATGAAGCTGGGTATGATTCTTTTTCTCTCTCAATGGCTCAGTCGTCCTGATTATGATATCAGCACTTTTACTCGAGGGCTGTTGCCCCCGCTTGGGCTCATGGGACTGGCCTTTGGGCTCATCATGCTCCAGCCTGATTTGGGCACAGGCACGGTAATGATGGGAGCATCTATGCTGATCGTATTTACGGCAGGCGCGCGTATGAAGCATCTTGGTCTACTGGCCTTGTCGGGGGCAGCGGGGTTTGCTGCACTGATTGCGGCTGCCCCTTATCGACTCCAGCGCATTACCGCGTTCCTGGACCCTTGGTCTGATCCGCTTGGCGCGGGTTACCAAATTATTCAATCGCTATATGCTATTGGTCCTGGCGGATTGGCGGGCCTGGGGCTCGGCATGAGCCGGCAAAAATACAGCTACGTTCCCGAGCCACAGACGGACTTTATCTTTTCTATACTGGCGGAGGAGCTTGGTTTTATCGGTGGAATGACTGTGCTGGGGCTTTTTTTGGTCCTTGTGTGGAGAGGGATGCGCGTCGCTATTACTATCCCGGATACCTATGGCAGTTTGCTTGCGGTAGGTATTGTCGGAATGGTGGCGGTACAGGTCGTCATTAACATAGGTGTTGTTATTGGCCTAATGCCGGTTACAGGAATAACACTGCCCTTAATCAGCTATGGAGGTTCTTCATTGACCTTAATGCTAACTGCTCTGGGCATTTTACTAAATTTATCACGTTATGCGAGGTGAACGTTTATGCGCGTCGTGTTGAGCGGCGGCGGTACTGGAGGACATATTTATCCAGCACTGGCCGTAGCCAGACAGTGCGAAGAAATAGATCCAGACGCTGAATTTTTATACATTGGCGGTCAAAGAGGGCTTGAGAGTAAATTGGTTCCTCAGGAAAAAATTCCATTTGAGGCTATTGATATCACAGGATTTCGTCGCAGCTTGTCTGTGGAAAATATAAAAACGATCATGCGATTCTTCAAAGGAGTTCGCAGATCCAAGGCATTATTAAAGAAATTTAAGCCAGATATCGTTATTGGCACCGGGGGATATGTATGCGGCCCTGTCGTTTATGCAGCTTCCAGGTTGGGAATCCCCAGCATTATTCATGAACAAAATGCAATTCCAGGGTTGACCAATGCATTTCTGAGTCGCTATGTGGATACAGTGGCTGTTAGCTTTGAAGGCTCTGAAGGAGCTTTTCCCAAAGCTAAAAATGTACTTTACACGGGGAACCCGCGAGCTACAACAGTTCGTTTGGCTAACCGGGATCGGGGATTTGCTACTATAGGGGTTCCGATGGACAGCTCGGTTGTTCTGGTGGTTGGCGGCAGCAGAGGGGCGAAGGCCATTAATGATGCTATGATTGCGATGGTTCCGCAACTTTCGCAACTGAAAGACGTCCATTTTGTATATGTGACCGGTGAATCTTACTATGAGCAAACGCTGGACAGCATACGAAATCAGATCGGTTCATTGCCCAATCATCTACACGTGCTTCCTTATATTCACAATATGCCTGAGGTGCTGGCTTGTACCTCTTTAATCGTTAATCGTGCAGGTGCGTCCTTCTTGGCAGAGATTACATCGCTCGGCATTCCGTCCATTTTGATTCCATCACCCAATGTGACGAATAACCATCAGGAGGCTAATGCTCGTACGCTTGAAAAGGCAGGGGCTTCTGTCATGATCACAGAAAAGGAATTGAGTGGCCCGGCTCTGTTTCAATCTATAGCGGAAATTATGAAGGATAAGGCAAGGCGGAGTCGAATGGCGGAGTTGGCATCGGCCCTTGGCAAGCCTGACTCAGCAGATATTTTAGTAAAAGAAATGGAGCGTCTTGCCCATAAAAGGTAGTCCGCAGCGCAGATCTGGGCGGTTGTCACACACTGGACGGTATTTACATAGGATACCCTATAGATTGTGACCATCACCCAGGCTGCCAGTTGTTAGGTGAGAGCCTTATAACGGTGCGGGGCAAGCAACAAGGAGGTTTCAGTACAATGCAGCAATGGATGCCATTATTAGCGGAGCATGATATCGGAAAAGTGCTGGAGCATGAGCCGCTGTCCAAATATACGACCTGGAAGATTGGAGGCCCTGCGGATGCTCTTGTGATCCCGGATACCAAGGAGCAGTTGGCAAGAGTTTTGAAGCTGGCTAGCGAACACGGAATACCCTGGATGCAGTTGGGGCGGGGCTCCAACATGCTCGTCTCTGACAAAGGGATTCGGGGACTGGTGATTAAGCTGGGACCAGGATTTGATTATGTTCATTTCGAAGATGAACGAATCGTGGCTGGTGGAGGCGTTTCGCTGGTCAAACTATGTGTTATGGCTAGCAAGCAGGGTCTGTCAGGTCTTGAATTCGCAGGTGGTATTCCAGGATCAGTCGGTGGGGCTGTCTACATGAACGCTGGTGCCCACGGGTCTGATGTGTCACAAATATTCCAGTCCGCTGAGATTGTGCTGGATACAGGGGAATTGGCTGTGTACAATGCCGAGGATATGCATTTTAGCTACCGTCACTCCGTGCTGCATGAGCAACGTGGAATGGTTACAGAGGCAGTGTTCCAGATGAAGCGGGGAGACCGAGAGGAAATCTCAGCAGCGCTTGCGGCTTTTAAAGATCGCCGTAGACTGACCCAGCCGCTACAGTTAGCTTGTGCAGGAAGCGTGTTCCGTAACCCACCAGGAGACTACGCTGCCCGGCTTATTGAAAGCGCAGGTCTCAAAGGCTTAAAGGCGGGAGGCGCTGAGGTATCTGTACAGCATGCTAATTTCATTGTAAATACCGGCCAAGCGACAGCAGAGGACGTGCTTACCCTAATGAAGCATATTCAAAGTACAATATCATCTCAAACCGGCATCAAGCTAGTTCCGGAGGTTTTCGTAGTGGGTGAGCGGTAAACTCGGAGGTGATACATTGGACAAATTGGTGATTGAGGGAGGCCGTCCCCTGTCAGGCACCATACGTATCCATGGGGCAAAAAATGCGGCACTACCTATTCTTGCAGCAAGTTTGCTTGCCCAAGGTAAGGTGGAAATTCGGAATGTCCCCCATCTTTTAGACATTAAGGTCATGCTGCACATCCTGGAAAGACTGGGTTGCACATGCCGACATGAAGAGGAAACGGTATATGTGGATACATCATCCGTCCGAACGTTCCAAATCCCTGAGGATTTGATGAAGCAAATGCGGTCTTCAATCTTTCTAATGGGACCTTTGCTCGCCAGATATGGAGAAGTTTCCATTTACCAGCCTGGAGGCTGCGCCATAGGCGAGCGCAAAATTGATCTACATCTAGAGGGCCTAAAAGCTCTTGGTGCAGAGATTGAGGAAAAAGACGAGCAAATTACGTTTCGAGCCCGCAAGCTAATCGGCTCGGACATCCACATGGATTTTCCGAGCGTAGGGGCAACAGAAAATATTATGATGGCTGCGGTGCTAGCCGAAGGACGAACAACGATTACCAATGCAGCGAGGGAACCGGAGATTCAGGACCTTCAAAACTTTCTGAATGCCATGGGAGCCCATATTATTGGTGCTGGAACAGACACAATTACAATTACGGGAGTCGGTCAACTCAATCCATGTACGTATGAGGTCATTCCTGACCGAATAGTTGCGGGAACGGTTATGATCGCAGCCGCAGCTACTCGTGGTAGTGTGTCTCTGACACATTGCAATCCTTCCCACTTGTCTGCCCTAATTCACGTCCTCAGGCGGGCTGGTGTTCAAATCGGCATTCTGAATGATATAATGACCGTAAGTTGTATGAGCCGTCCCAAAGCGGTAGAGAGGATCGTTACCTCTCCTTACCCGTCATTTCCGACGGATTTGCAGTCTCAGGTTATGGTCCTGCTTTCTTTGGCGGACGGCTTCAGTGTTATGAAAGAAACTGTCTTTGAAAGCCGATTTAAGCATGTAGATGAACTGAATGTAATGGGCGCTGATATTACGGTCGATGCGAATGCTGCTTTTATAAGAGGGGTTTCTCGACTATATGGGGCTACAGTAGAGGCTACCGATCTGCGGGCAGGGGCTGCACTGGTTATAGCTGGTCTGGCCGCTCAAGGACGTACCATTGTCGAGCAGGTTCACCACATTGACAGAGGATATGACCGGATCGAACGTCTTTTCCAGGGATTGGGTGCCCGAATGAGCCGTCAGTCTCCGGTACCCGAGCAACTGGATTTCGTAAATTAATGCCTATAATGTCCCTCCGTTAACGGGGGGACAAAGGGCTTTTGTGGAGAGAAGCTATGCCAAATGCTCAAATACCTGTTCTTAAAAAGAACAGAACGAAAAAAAGAACAAGCCGGAAGATTGCTATTCTTCTCATTTTGTTGTTTATTGTACTGCTCGCTGTTCTCTTTTTCCGTTCTTCGTTGAGTAAGGTTTCTGAAATTCGTTTTGATGGTAATGTATTTTCGACCCAGGAGCAACTTCTCAATCGAAGTGGACTGGCTGTCGGAGATCAATATTTCGGAGTCAGTTCATCGGATGTGTCTGAGAAGCTGCGGGAAATTCAGTCGATTCAGCAAGTCACAGTGGACAAGCAGTTTCCAGGTATCATTACGATTCACATTAAAGAGTTTGCTACGGTAGCTTACGAGTTGCAAAGTGACGGGAGCCTGCGTGCTATTCTAGCGAATGGGACAAGCGTGGGCGTGGGAAGTAGTGGAATCGCGGTTGAGAAGCCTATTTTGACTAAGTGGAAATCAGATGATCCCTACAAAGCGAAGCTGTGTGATGCTTTATCACGCATTCCAGGAGAATGGACAGCTGATATTTCGGAAATCATTCCTGCACCGATTCCTTCTTTTCCAGATCGTATAAAAATGTACACGCGTTCCCAGTTTGAGGTTATTACAACCGTTTCATTGTTGAACTCTAAGATTAGCTACTTGAATCAGGTGCTAGAAACAGAAGATCCTGGTTTGATCACAATGCTGGAGGCAGATTCCTACGTTCCATTTAAACCCGATACGAGCGAAGAGAGTCAAGAAAAAGATACTACTCAGTGATGTGAAAAAATGCTAGAATTGATTTTATGGGTAATAGACTTGCCTCCTTCTTTTTTCTTCAAATTTTTATGTGACTGCAACCATAAATTGGCTTCTAAAAAATTTGTAGAAAAAAGAGGGAAAGCATAGAGTATGTTGAATATGTACAGAGTGTGTTTAAAGAACGAAATTCATTTTGGAGTCAGGAGGTGCCACAGACTTGAGCAACAATGACATCATTGTTAGTTTGGACATCGGTACATCCAAAGTTCGGGCTATTATTGGGGAAATGAATAATGGAACCTTTAATATTATTGGAGTTGGATCTGCCGACTCGGAAGGGATTCGCAAAGGTGCAATTGTAGACATTGATCAAACCGTGCAATCAATCCGTAACGCCGTGGATCACGCAGAACGCATGGTTGGTATTCAAATAACAGAAGTGTATGTGGGGATTTCAGGCAACCATATTGGTCTGCAAAATAGTCATGGCGTAGTAGCCGTGTCCAACGAGGACCGTGAAATCGGCGAGGAGGACATCGAGCGTGTACTGAAGGCGGCAGAAGTTATTGCCGTACCACCGGAGAGAGAGATTATTGACGTGGTAGCCAAGCAGTATGTCGTGGATGGCCTTGAAGGAATTCAGGACCCTCGTGGTATGATCGGTGTTCGTCTCGAAGTAGAGGCTACGATTGTTACTGGAGGCAAGACCCCAATACATAATCTGTTGCGCTGCGTTGAGAAAGCCGGATTGAGGATTAAAGATCTCGTCTTGTTGCCTCTTGGAGCTGGACAGTTGTCTCTTTCGAAGGATGAAAAGGTGATGGGTTCCGTGCTGGTGGATATTGGCGCAGGTTCTACGAATGTGGCCATTTTCCAGGAAGGAACGATTGTTGCCACATCAACACTCCCAATCGGTGGAGAGTTTGTAACCAATGATATTGCCTACGGACTGAGAACCCTTACCGATCAAGCCGAAAAAGTAAAGCTCAAATACGGCTGCGCTTGGTATGATGATGCAGCAACCGATGTCGTCTTTAAAGTGACCCGTATCGGCAGTAATGTAGATAAGGAGTTCAACCAACAAGATTTGGCTGCTATTATTGAGCCGAGAGTACAGGAAATTTTTCAACTCATTCAGGCGGAAGTTAAGCGCTTGGGTTACACAGAGCTTCCGGGGGGTTATATACTTACCGGAGGCACCGTCTCCATGCCTGGTGTACTTCAGGTGGCACAAAGCGAACTGGCCGCTTCCGTAAGGATCGCTGTACCTGATTTTATCGGTGTAAGAGATCCGGGATTCACAAGCGGAGTTGGGATCTTGCACAATGCAATTCGTTATTATCGCGGAAGATCGACTAGCGTTAGTAACAGTGGCGGAAGTACCAAGAAGCCGACTAACCGAGCTAAGAGCAGCAGTCCCGCTGCGGAAGGCGAGCAAAAGCAGGGGTTGATTGAACGCTTAAAAAATATGTTCAGTGAATTTATATAACGTTCATTGCTAATTATGCCAATCATGGACGGGCCATCCATGCACATTGAGGGGGAGATGGAATAGTATGTTGGAATTTGATTTTGAAATGGAGAGCTTGGCTCAAATTAAAGTGATCGGCGTCGGAGGCGGCGGCAGCAATGCAGTTAACCGAATGATCGAAAACGGAGTTCAGGGTGTAGAATTTATTACTGTCAATACAGATGCCCAGGCGCTTCACTTAGCAAAGTCTGAGCATAAGCTTCAAATTGGCGATAAGCTGACTCGCGGCCTGGGTGCCGGAGCTAACCCTGATGTGGGTAAAAAAGCAGCTGAGGAGTCGCGCGAGCTCATTATGAATACGCTCAAAGGAGCGGATATGGTATTCGTAACAGCAGGAATGGGTGGCGGTACAGGAACTGGAGCGGCCCCAGTCATTGCTGAAATTGCTAAAGAATGCGGCGCACTGACTGTAGGTGTGGTAACTCGACCATTCACGTTTGAAGGGCGTAAACGCTCCAATCAAGCTGAACTTGGCATTGAGGGATTGAAAGAAAAAGTAGATACCTTGATTGTAATTCCAAATGATCGCTTGCTTGAGATTGTGGACAAGAAAACCCCAATGCTGGAAGCATTCCGTGAAGCGGATAATGTTCTGCGTCAGGCCGTACAAGGTATTTCGGATTTGATCGCTGTACCGGGACTGATCAACCTTGACTTCGCCGACGTAAAAACGATCATGACGGAGCGTGGCTCTGCGTTGATGGGGATTGGCGAAGCAACGGGTGAAAATCGTGCAGCTGAGGCAGCGCGCAAGGCTATCATGAGTCCGTTGCTGGAGACATCCATAGAAGGTGCGCGTGGTGTTATTATGAACATCACTGGCGGAGCTAACCTGTCTCTGTATGAAGTCAATGAGGCGGCTGAAATTGTTACGTCCGCTTCAGATCCGGAAGTGAACATGATTTTCGGTGCTATCATTGACGAAGATCTGAAAGAAGAGATTAAGGTCACCGTGATCGCCACTGGTTTTGAAGGTAAGCCAAGCCAGCCAGCACCAGGACGTAGACCAGCAGCTAATCCAGCGGCTTCCGAAGCAACGGAAAAGTCCTCTCCTAACTTGCGTCCATTTGGTAACTCTCAAAGCAGTGACCAATTGGATATTCCGACATTCTTACGTAACCGTTCACGCAATAATAATAACGATAACTAGTTTAAATTCAGACTGCCCGCATTCTCCTTGGAGATGCGGGCTTCTTTCTGTTTTCTCCGCATGATGCACGGTCAGTGCTTCTCCTCTTTCCGACAAAATTAGTCGGACACCGTCCCCATCGTTAGACAGACTTTGAATCGTATGACTACTATACTTAAGCCTATCCTGCAACATGCTGGGCGGGTGAATCCTTGGTTGTTTATATCGACTTGATTTTCTTGGTCAATTTGTTCATTGATGCTGTGCTGCTAATGGTCACCGCCTGGATGAGAAAAATCCGTCCAGTGTGGTGGCGATTGATAACTTCAGCTGGAATTGGCGCAATGTACGTGGTCATGATGTTTGTGCCGGAGTTGTCATTTTTATTTACGTTTCTAATCAAGCTGGCCTTATCGGTTATCATGCTGCTGGTCGCTTTTGGCTTTGGCAGCATGCAAAAGTACCTACGTACAATGGGTGCCTTTTACATGATCAACTTTGTAGCAGCAGGTGGCATTTTGGGGATGCATTATTTTCTCCAAAATACCGGGGAATTGTTTAATGGCATTTGGTACACCGCTTCAGGTGGAATGTCCTTTGAATTGAAAATCGCATTCTGGTTTATTTTATGCGCATTTGGCGGAGTGATGCTTTTCTTTCGTATTGTACAGTCCTCGAAGCAACGCACAGAAAGGATGAGTGGCTTTTTGGGGCAAGTACAGGTGTGGATTGGGCAGGATCATATTGAGTGTACAGGCTTGTTGGATACAGGTAACCAACTGCATGACCCTTTGACCCGGACTCCAGTGATGGTGATGGAGGCGGCTTTGTGGGAATCGTATTTACCAGCCTCCTGGCTCCAAAAATGTTCTGAGGGTAATGCAGACCAACTAGTGATGGATCTGGGCGAGGAATCGTTCAGCTGGCAGGATCGGGTTCGTCTCGTCCCTTATCGTGGGATTAACCGGGGACATTCCTTTATGCTTGCACTCAAACCAGATCGAGTAGAGGTGGTGATGAATGGAGTTCATTTTGTACATCATCGAGTGCTGATTGGCTTAGACGGAGGAAAGTTATCGGCAGAGGGCAAATACCGTGCTATCATCCACCCAGATGTGACGGCACACGAAGAAGAAGGTGCGGATACAAACCGGAAGCAAAAAGCAAATGCTAGTGATCATTTTACAGAATCCGGATAATGGAGAAGAGCACAAGACAATGTTTGAAGACGAAGAGTAACATTCAATGCTGGAATGGACGGAGCGAGTATAGCTTGCACTATTTTCAAAAGGGGGAGAATGATATGAGGGAACCAATGAATTTAAAAATGAAAATTAGGCTAGCATGGCAACTGCAATATTATCGTATTTTATTTTTGTTCGGGCTGAAAAGTGAAGAGATTTATTATATTGGCGGTAGCGAGGCACTCCCCCCTCCATTGACAAGAGATGAGGAAGAGTATTTGCTTGGAAAGCTTTCTACTGGAGATGCAGCAGTGCGGTCAATGCTAATCGAGAGAAATTTGCGGTTAGTCGTGTATATTGCCCGTAAATTTGAGAACACAGGAATCAACATTGAGGATCTCGTATCCATCGGTGCTATTGGGCTGATCAAAGCGGTGAACACTTTTGACCCGGAGAAGAAAATCAAACTTGCCACCTATGCATCTCGATGCATTGAAAATGAAATTTTGATGTATTTGCGTCGCAATAGCAAAACGAGAACAGAAGTTTCTTTTGATGAGCCACTGAACATCGATTGGGATGGTAATGAGCTGTTGCTTTCCGATGTGATGGGTACGGAAAATGATACCATTTATCGTAATATCGAGGAGCAGGTAGACCGTAAATTATTGCATAAGGCACTGGATAAGTTGACGGATCGTGAGCGTTTGATTATGGAACTGCGCTTTGGCTTACAAGACGGAGAAGAGAAGACACAGAAGGACGTTGCTGACCTGTTGGGTATATCGCAATCGTATATTTCGCGTCTGGAAAAACGAATTATAAAGCGCTTACGGAAAGAATTCAATAAAATGGTATAATGCTTGGGGATATCCGGAAGCGATGGAAACGGCGAATAAAAAAATGCCCTCAGGAGATAATGAACATTAATGTTGCTCCTTGGGAGGTAAGACACGATGACCCGAAACAAAGTGGAAATTTGCGGTGTGGATACCGCCAAACTGCCGGTATTAACCAATGCAGAAATGCGTGAGTTGTTCACATCACTTCAGCAAAATAATGAACGATCAGCCAGAGAAAAATTGGTCAACGGCAACCTCCGGCTCGTCCTGAGTGTAATTCAGCGTTTTAACAATCGGGGGGAGTTTGTGGACGATTTGTTCCAGGTAGGATGTATCGGCCTGATGAAGGCGATTGATAATTTTGACCTTTCGCAAAACGTAAAGTTCTCCACTTATGCGGTGCCGATGATCATCGGAGAGATCCGTCGTTATTTGCGGGATAATAATCCAATCCGCGTGTCCCGTTCGTTGCGGGATATTGCATATAAGGCGCTTCAGGTGCGGGATAGTCTGACAAATCTGAACTCGCGGGAACCAACGATTTTTGAAATATCAGAGGCGCTGAATGTGCCTAAAGAAGATGTTGTGTTCGCATTGGATGCGATTCAGGATCCAGTTTCGCTGTTCGAGCCGATATATCACGACGGGGGCGACCCAATCTATGTGATGGATCAGATCAGTGATGACAGAAATAAGGACGTCTCATGGATTGAGGAAATCGCTCTCCGAGAAGCGATGCATCGCCTGGGCCAGCGTGAAAAGATGATATTGTCTATGCGTTTTTATGAAGGAAAGACGCAAATGGAGGTTGCCGACGAAATCGGTATCTCTCAAGCCCAGGTTTCGAGATTAGAGAAGTCGGCTATACAGCAAATGCAAAAACATGTAAAGTCCTAATGAAATGAGTGCTTGAATGAATCAGTGATAAAAACGATCCCGTGCGGATCGTTTTTGCGTTTGCAGGACTTTTTTGACCTCTTCTTCTCATATAGTGAAATAAAGGATGTGATGCGTGTGAGTGCACCGGAAGCGTCAGTAAGAGCCATGAAAATTTCCGAGTTTCAAACCAAGGATGTCATTAATATTGTAGATGGACGACGTCTGGGACAAATCAGTGATCTGGAGATTGACGTGCGACAAGGAAAAATTGAAGCGATTGTGGTTCCGGGCAGCAGCCGGTTTATGGGCTGGTTCGGAGGGGGAAGCGAATTGGTGATTCCGTGGCATAACATTGTGAAAATCGGTTCGGACGTTGTGCTTGTCCGACTGGAGGGATTGCACGAGCCTCCAGATGAAAGAGAGGAAAAGCTGTATATCGAACGTCAGGAGCGGAATGATCGGCGAGGCTTTTGAGTAGAAACACGTTATTTAGTATGTTATGAAGACATCGTGGCGGCTTTTTGGTACACTGGGCAATAGAGGTGAGAACGAAATGGAACCGTTTATAGTGAATACTGAGGCTACAGGGACTACGCCCATGCAAAATGGCGGACGTCCCGTGCCGGAGTTGTTATATATTCAAGCTTGGGAACGACAAGTTCAGGGATTAACAGCAGGTTTTACAGGGCGTCATGGCGGTGTCAGCGAAGCGCCCTACGATAGTCTGAATTGTGCGTTTCATGTAGGGGATGACACTGAGAAAGTCATTCGCAACCGCCAACTGATTGCTAAGCAGCTTGGCTTTGCTGCCGAAGCGTGGACGTGTGGTGAACAGGTCCATGGTAATCATGTTGCTATTGTCCAGGCTGCTGATCGTGGGCGAGGATTCATGGATCGTGCATCAGCTTTTCAGGACACAGATGGACTTTTAACGAATATACCTGGTATTTTGCTGACCTCCTTTTATGCTGATTGTGTACCCTTATATTTTTGTGATCCCGTACATAGTGTGATTGGGTTGGCGCACGCAGGCTGGAAGGGAACGGTTGCGGAGATTGCGTTGAAAATGGTACAGACCATGCAAACTGAATATGGATCTCAGCCGTCCGATATACTAGCAGCAATTGGTCCTTCTATTGGTCCTGAATCCTATGAGGTAGATGAACATGTGATGAACCAAATTCGGGTTTTAGAGCATGATTGCCCGGGTAATGATAAATGGGAAGGTTCTGTTTATTTCCCCTTAGCAGGTGGAAAAACACTACTTGACTTGAAACAATGCAATCGACACATTATGATGAAAGCAGGAATATTGCCGAGCCATATCGAATGTACTACCTTGTGCACGAGTAGCCGTAGCGATTTGTTTTTTTCATATCGCAAGGAAGGCGGCGTTACAGGAAGAATGGCGAGTTGGATTGGTCTGGAAGAGAGGTGAGTCCTCCCGTGTCTTTGGAGGAACGAATTAAAGAAGTTAACGCCCGTATCGAAGCGGCATGTACCCGTAGCGGACGTTCGCGTGATGAAGTAAATGTGATCGCTGTCACGAAATATGTTTCGGCAGCGGCAATGGCATCGGTATTGGATAACGACTTGAAGCATGTGGGCGAAAATCGCTGGCAGGATGCTGCGGATAAATGGAGCAAGTTGGGTGACCGGGGAACGTGGCATTTTATTGGTCATCTTCAAACAAATAAGGTTAAAGATGTAATTGGAAAATTTAAATTTATACATTCGCTTGACCGCTTCTCGCTCGCCCAGGAATTGGACAAGAAGGCAGCTGCTCTGGGAATGCGAGTCCAGGCTTTTGTGCAGGTCAATATTTCTGGGGAAGTCTCAAAATATGGCTTATCCCCTGAGGCGGTTGCCCCCTTCTTGGAACAAATTCGCGAGTTGGAACATGTGGATGTCATCGGCTTGATGACTATGGCTCCTCATGAGGAAAACCCGGAGCTTACTCGGCCTGTGTTTCGGGGGTTGCGCGAACTGCGTGATCGGTTAAATGGACAAGCCTTGACTAGAGAACCCATCGTTCACTTGTCTATGGGGATGTCCAATGATTTTGAAGTGGCGGTTGAAGAAGGAGCGACCTGGTTGCGGCTTGGTTCCGTACTGGTTGGACGAGAGGAGGATTTTCAGTGGGCGTAATGAATAAGTTCATGAACTTTCTGGGGCTTCAGGAAGAAGAGGAAGTTATAGAGCGAGAGGTTATGAATACGCCGGAAGAACAAGAAATTGAAACCCCAAGCTTTGATAAACGTAAGAACCAGAAGGGTACGAATGTTGTCAGCATCCATTCACAGAAAAATGTGAAAGTTGTTCTGTATGAGCCGCGTTCTTACGATGAAGCACAGGAAATCGCCGACCATATCCGTTCACATCGCACTGTCGTGGTTAACTTGCAACGAATTCGCAAGGATCAGGCGCTACGCATCATTGATTTTTTGAGTGGCACTGTATATGCACTGAGTGGTGGCATTTCGAAGGTCGGTAACAATATTTTTCTGTGTACACCAGATACGGTTGAAATTCAAGGCTCTATTACGGAAATACTGGCTGACACTGAACAAGAACTTAACAGAATGAGGTGAGCTTTTCTTGATCGAGGTAATTTACTGGCTATTTCAGATTTATTCGTACATGATTATTGCATATGTTCTGCTGTCATGGCTTCCTAATGCCAGAGAGAGTGTAATCGGTGATCTACTTGCCAAGTTTGTGGAACCGTATTTGTCTCCTTTTCGCAGGTTTATACCGCCAATCTTCGGAATGATTGATATTTCACCTATCATAGCGTTGATTGCTCTGCGTTTTGCATCATACGGTTTGATTTCTTTAATTGGCAATTTCGTCTAGGAGGATTTATGCGAACTGAGATTTATGAGCATTTTCACCCGGATGAACGGGATTATGTGGATCGCGCTTCCGAATGGATCAGTCATGCGGGAGCTTATCATGAGCAGAAGCTGACTGATTTTTTGGATCCGCGACAACAGTACATATTGGAGACACTTGCTTCCAAAGAAGACAAGGTCACGATTAGGGTAGATGGCGGATACACGGCTTCAGAACGAAAGCGGGCGCTGATTGCGCCCGATTATTCGTATTTGGACGATGAAGAAATGGGAATTAAGGTTCTTTCCATCACTTCTGATGACCATAAACTCAATACTCTTGAGCACGGTGATTATCTGGGTGCCATATTGGGGCTTGGAATCAAGCGTGGAAAAATCGGGGACATTCACGTGCTGGATGATGGGTGTCATGTATTGGTGGCAGCAGAGATCGGAGATTTTATGACCATGCATTTGCAGCAGGTACATCGTGTTCATGTATGGACGGAACTGTTGCCAGTAGCAAGTCTTCGGACGAAGGAAGTTGCATTAGAGGCGATGGATCTCACGGTGGCTTCTTTGCGCCTGGACGGGATTGCTAGTGATGTCTACAAATTGAGCCGCAGTAAAATATTAGCGCCGATTCGAGCGGGACGATGTCGGGTAAACTGGAAGGTGGAGGAGAACCCATCGACTTCACTTAAAGTTGGAGATGTTATTTCAATGCAGGGATTTGGGCGTTTTAAAGTGCTTGAAACAGACGGAATGACAAAAAAGGGTAGATTCCGTGTCAAAATCGGTAAGTTTGTATAGCTGAAGGCAGGATTCATGAGATTTCTGTCGAAAGAATTAACCTATAGCGTTGAACTGGAACGATTTTGCTCTGTACAGTATTCACAAAACGGGGTATGATGACCGATAGATGATATTGAGCGTCGTGACGCGGAAAATGAATTTTTTGTCAATCTTATAGGAGGTGGACGGCATGCCATTAACGCCATTGGATATACATAATAAGGAATTTGCCCGCCGGCTTCGCGGTTATGATGAGGATCAGGTTAATGAATTTTTGGATCAGGTGATCAAGGACTACGAGGGCGTTATTCGTGAAAATAAAGAACTGAGCACCCAGTTGTTGAACGTACAGGAGAAGCTCGATCATTTCGCGACGATTGAGGATACGCTGAGCAAGACGATTATTGTCGCGCAGGAAGCAGCTGATGAAGTTCGCAACAACGCCAAGAAGGAATCTCAACTGATCGTGAAGGAAGCGGAAAAAAATGCGGATCGTATTGTGAACGAAGCATTGTCCAAATCCCGCAAAATCGCGTTGGAGGTTGAAGAGTTGAAGAAACAGGCTTCCATTTACCGAGCACGGTTTCGTACATTGGTGGAAGCGCAGCTCGACTTGTTAAGCCAAGATGGCTGGGAAGCACTTGAAAACCGGGAACGCGAAGTACTGGAGCGCGAGCGTGAAATGAAAGAAATCTATTAATTTTGATTTCTGACAAGCTTTTATTAGGTCTTGTTAGGGTTGACTTTTATCTTTAAACAGGCTATAACTGTAAATACTATACTGGATTCAACGATTATCCGTCTATCGGTTGATAGTTGTTATTCAAGGCAACGATGTTACTGGTTTAAGATTTAATGAATTTAACATGTGTAATTCGTTGATGGGAACGAGTACGTCATGATTTGTCCCTCAGAGAGTTGGCCTTTCGGTGCAAGCCAACGTTCAGAACATGATGGAAGATCCTCCCGGAGAAGTGGGCTGAAGCGCTTAAATTTATGGCGTGTGTAAGCAATCACCGTTTGCCATGCGTTATAATGGCGCCCTGCTGAAGTGGAGTAGGGCTCAGAGAGTCGTGACAAGATCGTCTTTTTAGACTGGTCTGTTTACGGAATCAGGGTGGTAACGCGAGCACAGTCTCGTCCCTTTTACAGGGATGGGGCTTTTTTTGTTGCTTTTTTTAGTGCTTTTTTTAGTGCGCTAGAACAATAAATGATGAGCAGAGAGGAAGTATGATGTTATGAACAGAGTGGATGTTAAAGAAAAAGCACGGTCTCGTGACCTGCGCATCCTGAACAAATGGAAACAGGAGGATACATTCCGCAAATCCATCACCAATCGTGAAGGAAAGCCTAATTTCGTGTTTTATGAAGGCCCACCAACAGCTAATGGTAAACCACACATCGGTCATGTGTTGGGTCGTGTAATTAAGGATTTCGTCGGTCGTTATCAGACAATGAAGGGATATCGTGTCGTACGTAAGGCAGGTTGGGATACGCATGGCCTGCCAGTGGAATTGGGCGTGCAAAAGCAGCTGGGGATCTCCCACAAACCTGAAATTGAAGAATATGGTGTTGAGAAGTTTATTAAAAAATGTAAAGCGAGCGTGTTTGAGTACGAGCAGCAATGGCGCGATTTAACCGAAGCGATCGGATACTGGACAGACCTCGATCACCCGTACATTACCCTGGACAATAACTATATCGAGAGTGTATGGAACATTTTGGCGACGATTCATGAGAAAGATTTGCTGTATCGTGGTCATCGGGTGAGCCCGTATTGCCCAGATTGTCAAACAACGCTAAGTTCCCATGAAGTCGCACAGGGCTACAAAGATGTAAAAGATCTAAGTGCTACGGCTAAATTCAAGCTGCATAGCAGTGGTGAATATGTACTTGCCTGGACGACAACACCTTGGACCTTGCCGAGTCACGTGGCGCTCGCGGTTAATCCTGAGCTGGAATACGCACGTGTGAAGCAGGAAGATGGTGTATACATCGTTGCTAAAAATTTGGTTGAAACCGTAATTAAAGGGGATCATGAAGTGATTGGCACGCTGTCCGGTTCAGAACTGGTTGGCCAAACTTATACCCCGCCATTTACTTATTTTCAGGTGGAGAAGGGTAATCAGATTCTGGGTGCGAAGTTCGTAACAGACTCCAGCGGTACAGGTATCGTTCATATGGCTCCGGCACATGGTGAGGATGACTATCGCGTATGTCGTGAAAACGGCGTTGGGTTTATTAATGTAGTGGATCTCCAGGGTAACTATGTAGCTGAAATTACTGATTTTGCGGGCCGTTTTGTGAAAGATTGCGATGTAGATATTGTAAAAATGCTGTCCGAAAAAGGCTTGCTGTACAGCAAGGAAAAATACGAGCATAGCTATCCGTTCTGCTGGCGCTGCGATACTCCATTATTGTACTATGCGATGGACAGCTGGTTTATCAAAACAACTGCGATCAAGGATCAACTGATTGCCAACAACAGCGAAGTTGAATGGTATCCGGGTCACATCCGCGAAGGACGCTTTGGCAAGTTTTTGGAGGAACTGGTGGACTGGAACATCAGTCGTGATCGCTATTGGGGCACACCGCTCAATATCTGGGTTTGCGAGGAAACTGGAGAACAGTTCGCACCCCACAGTATTGCTGAGTTAAGAGAACGTGCGATTGGGGACGTACCAGCAGATATCGAGCTGCACAAGCCATATGTAGATGATATCAAGGTTCGTAGCCAATGCGGTAAATACGAAATGACTCGCACACCAGAAGTCATCGACGTATGGTTCGATAGCGGCTCTATGCCGTTTGCACAGCAACATTATCCTTTTGAGAATAATGAAACGTTTGAGCAGCAATTTCCAGCTGATATGATCTGTGAAGGGATTGACCAGACTCGTGGCTGGTTCTATAGCTTGCTTGCAGTTTCGACGATGCTGACTGGCAAAGCTCCTTACAAAGCTGTCATGGCAACAGGTCATGTACTGGATGAGCAGGGACAGAAAATGTCCAAATCGAAGGGGAATGTTATCGATCCGTGGGAAGTGATTGACGAGTATGGTACAGATGCTTTCCGTTGGGCATTGCTCTCCGATAGCGCACCATGGAACAGCAAACGCTTCTCCAAAGGCATTGTAGGCGAAGCTAAATCGAAGCTGGTCGATACGCTTGTCAATACACACGCGTTTCTGACCTTGTATGCAGATATTGACGGATTTGATCCGGCAGAGCATCCATTCAAGCCATCGGCACACAAATTGGATCGCTGGATTTTGTCCCGTCTGAACAGCTTAATTTTGGTTGTGGACAAAGCATTGTCTGTCAATGACTTCCTGAACTCTGCCAAAGCGATTGAGTCGTTTGTGGATGAACTGAGCAACTGGTATATTCGTCGTTCACGCGATCGTTTCTGGGGCAATGGGCTTACAGAAGATAAGCTGGATGCGTACCGCACACTGACGGAGGTGCTGTTAACGACGGCGAAGCTGCTTGCACCGTTTACACCGCTGCTCGCTGAGGATATTTATCTCAACCTAAGCAATGGGGAAAGTGTTCATCTGGACGACTATCCATCTGCCAATGAATCTTTAATTGATCTGGAATTGGAACGTGATATGGAAACGGCACGTCGCGTCGTTGAATTAGCACGTAATGTCCGTAACGAAACAGGTCTGAAAACACGCCAACCGTTATCTGAGTTGATTCTGTCTATGGATCAGGATTTTGACCTGAGCGGCTATGAGGAAATCATCAAAGACGAGATCAATGTGAAGCATATTCATGTTGAGACGGACGATAGCGGATTTGTAGATTTTACACTGAAGCTAAATTTGAAAGTAGCAGGCAAGAAATACGGCAAAAATGTCGGATTCCTACAAAACCTTTTCAAAGGAATGTCTGCTGAGGACACTCGTTCTATTGTAGAAAAAGGAGTGCTGAACGTGGCTTCTCCAGAAGGGGAAGAACTACAGGTTACAGCCGAGGAATTGCTGGTGGAGAAAAAAGCGAAAGAAGGTTTCGCATCTGCTTCCGGCTATGGCTTAACGGTAGCGCTAAACACAGATATTACGCCTGAGCTTGAGCAAGAGGGCTGGGTACGTGAAGTGGTTCGTGCGGTACAAGACTACCGTAAAAAGCTGGATCTGCCGATTGAAAAGTATGTGGCATTGACGTTGGATGTAGACAACGAGCTGCGTCAGGCGATTGAAAGCTTCGATTCTGTGTTGCGTGAGAATGTATTGGTGACCACTGTGGCATTTGGTCAAGCCGAACCAGCAGAACATGTAGAAGTAAATGGAAAAACCATCGGCGTTCATATTGGGGAATAATTACAAGCCCCTTGTCCCATAATACAATAACAGGCAGTATATAAAAACGAGCCTAAGCATTGGAAACGGGTTTCCTCCGTTACGTGCTTCGGCTCGTTTGCTGCGTTCGGGGCAGCTATGGGAAAAGGGGGATTGTGCATATGACAGCACGGTCAAGGCGTACACGGGGGAGGGGTACCCGAGGGATGAACGGAGAAGGGACCGTCGTAGCCTCGGATAAGGGACTGGCAGGTGAACAGGCTGAGAAACTAAGTCGTGTGGAAAAGCTGGTACAGGCTGTGTCAGAGCAAATGGAACGAACACGTATTGCGGATTACGCTTTGCTGCTGAATAAGCCTTGGCGATTACTTTGGCTAAATCTAATATCTGGAATTTCCCGAGGAGTCGGCATCGCGCTAGGATTTACCTTTTTTGCAGCTACCATTATTTATGTGCTGCAAGTGCTCGGAGCGCTGAATTTGCCGATTATCGGTGATTATATCGCTGATATTGTACGGATCGTCCAGCGACAATTAGAGCTTACCACCTACTAGGACGGCTCGCTTCTAGGCTATGATTCGTCCTCATGCATATCTGGCTCCAACAAACCTTCACCCTCGCCATCTTCTATATATCGCTGATAAATAGAACTGCGAACAATGGATACATTTCTTCCATAAATGTCAGTAGCGACAAAGCTTTCATATGGCTCTACGAAGCCCATATTATCATCGCCGGCTTCAATTTCCATATCATCATAGCTGTGGACTTCTCCACTTTCCGCCATGGCGGGCGTGTTAGAGGTACCCCAATTCTCAACGATCTGCCAAGCATCTTCACCGTCAAAGCCGTTTTGTTCTTCACGCTCATCCAGGCTTGTTCTACCGAACGCAGGAGCGAGAAATTCTTCCTCGACTGGACGGTTGTTGGATACTTCTGTTTCAGGACTGTATTCTTTGCAATAAATGGTATAGGGAACTGCCAGCAATCTTTCATAAGGAATGGGCTTACCACTAGCAGCGCAGATACCATAGGTTCCCTTGTCCATAGCCATCAAGGCTGAATTGATACGTTCCAATTGAAACTCGTCATGTTCCAGCAAGGAAATGTCCTTGGCTCGTTCATAAGTTTCGGTCGCCAGATCGCCTGGATGGTTATCAATGGGAGAAAGCTCACCGGTTTGATCGCGTTGAGAATCGCCGAGTCCATAATGGTCGCTGTTTTGTAAACGATGCTCAATTTCCTTTTTGCGTTCCAGCAGTTCGTTGCGCAAGCCCTGCAATTGTTGGTCCGTCAATGGGGACATGGAATCCTCTCCTTATTCTAGGTTTCATGCATGTGTTGTGTCGGATATGCTCCTTGTAGTGTGCACCGGGAAGGCCTCTTTTACATAGGAAATTCTAATCAAATGATTCCATGCAAAGGACTATGCTCGATAGCCTGCGGGATTCGTGGACGATCTGAGAAGGCTTATGCTACAATAAATGGGTTCGACAACGGATATAAGCAGATCGGAGTGACGAAGGACTGTGATTTATTTTGGTATTGCGCTAATTATTTTTTTGATTGATCAGGGAGTTAAATATTTGGTGGCTACGCGGATGGAATTGTACGAGCAAATACCGGTCATCGGCAATTTCTTTCTAATCACCTCCCATCGTAATCGTGGAGCTGCTTTTGGGATTTTGGAAGGGCAACGTTGGCTTTTTATCGTGATTACAATTGTAGTAGTGATCGGTATCGTATGGTACCTGAGAAAGACAGTTAGAGCTGGGCAGAAGCTACTTCCTGTTGCGCTAAGTTTGGTGCTTGGGGGAGCGGTCGGTAATTTTTTGGATCGGGCTATTTCTGGAGAAGTGGTTGATTTTGCACAATTCAATTTTGGAAGCTATACATTCCCGATTTTTAATGTAGCGGACTCGGCGATTGTCATCGGTGTTGCACTGATTATTTTGGATACATTGCTGGAATCGCGGCGGGGAAAAGGGAATGGCATGGATAGCGTTGAAGGGAAGTCATAGCATGAACGAAGTGAATGAAAGCGGCGAAGCCACAGGTTTGTCTTATGAGGACGAACTGGAGGGTGAATCTCTGGAATGGACAGCAGGTTCGGAGGATGCCAAAACACGTATAGACAAATACATCGCCGAAGAAATGAAGGATGTGTCTCGTTCCCAGATTCAGCTATGGATTGGGGATGGTCGCGTGCTGGTGAACGGTGCGGTGATCAAAGCGAATTACAAGCTGGCTGAAGGAGATCGTATTGTACTATCGATACCTGAGCCGGAAAGTGTAGATATTATACCGGAAAATATTCCGCTAGATGTTGTGTATGAGGATTCAGACGTTATTGTTATTAACAAGCAACGTGGTTTAGTCGTGCATCCTGCACCAGGACACTCCTCGGGAACACTGGTCAACGCACTGATGTATCATTGCCATGATCTTTCCGGCATTAACGGAGAATTACGTCCAGGTATTGTTCACCGGATTGATAAGGATACATCTGGACTGCTGATGGCGGCTAAAAATGATCAGGCCCATGCATCACTTGCAGCCCAGCTTAAGGATCATAGCGTGACTCGAAAATATATAGCATTGGTCCATGGTCATTTGAGCCACGATCAGGGAACCGTAGATGCTCCGATCGGTCGTGATTCAGGTGATCGTAAAATGTTCACGGTTACGGAACGCAACAGCAAGCATGCAGTTACCCATTTTCTCGTCATTGAACGGTTAGGGGATTATACCCTGCTTGAACTTCAATTGGAGACAGGGCGCACACACCAAATTCGTGTTCACATGAAATTCATTGGACATCCGCTGGTTGGTGATCCCATGTATGGGCGCAGTAAAGGGGTTCGTATGGATGGTCAGGCACTGCACGCGGCGGTACTGGGATTTAAGCATCCAACTACTGGAGAGTACCTGGAATTTAGCAGACCGATCCCTCCTGATATGGAGGATGTATTAGCCTCCTTGCGTAGTCGCTAAAACCATGATGTTTTGCATTCCTATTCAAAAATTTGAATAAGTTATTAAGTAAAACCGCCTAAATGGCGGTTTTTTTATTGTCTAAATAGGAATGGGTAAAAACAACTATGGATAATTATACAACTAAGATGTATAATTATTAAAGTGCTTCCGGTGGTTCCGGTTGAACGGGTGTTGACATGAGATTTTCAATCTGTCATACTTCTTGTAGTTGCGATGAACTTTGTCCAAGAGATGGCTAACCATCTCGCACTATAAGAAGCAGGACAAAGGAAATCCTGAATAGCACCTTTAAATCAGTCCCGTGAGGCTGGCAAGGTAACGTGAATGGATCACTGATCAGTGCATCCGCTGCGGCGGTATGTCTTCAGTGTGTCCGACAGATCGGAGAACAGTGGAAGACTGTTCACACGAGACTCCTTGCCAAACTTGGGCAAGGAGTCTTTTTTGTATCCGAACACGGGACCAGGTCTGAAGGGAACATCACCTGAGGAGGCTGGAAGCATGAGTAGTGAAACACATGTACTGATGGATGAAATTGCGATTCGTCGGGCATTAACGCGGATTGCACATGAAATTTTGGAGAAAAACAAAGGTATTGACGATTGTGTGCTAGTAGGTATTCGAACACGCGGAGTTCATCTGGCGCAGCGCTTGGCTGAAAAAATTGCTGAAATTGAAGGCGCACCGATTCCGTGGGGAGAACTGGATGTCACAGCCTACCGGGATGACCGAAGCAGCGTTGCCGAGGCTAAAGGAAATGGTAAAGAGCTTTTGATGAATCCTGCCGACATATCGGTTCATGATAAGAAAGTCATTCTCTTTGACGATGTGCTGTACACAGGCCGCACCATTCGCGCGGCGATGGATGCTTTGATGGACTGCGGACGACCGCAAATGATCCAGCTGGCCGTGCTAGCAGATCGCGGACACCGTGAGCTTCCGATTCGTCCGGATTACATCGGCAAGAACATCCCGACCTCCAAATCTGAAGAAATCGTAGTTGCACTTCAAGAGACGGACGGTAAGGACGAAGTGACGATCATTCAGAACCGGGGGGAATAGGTATGATCACAACAGCCAGTCAACTTAGAGAACGTAGCCTGCTCGGATTAAAAGAACTTAGCCGAAATGAAATTGAGTCGATTTTGGATCGTGCTCAGTATTGGGAATCACAGCCGCAAAAACTAATTCCAGTTCTACAGTCACGCTTCGCGGCCAACATGTTTTTTGAAAATAGTACACGCACACGCTTTTCCTTTGAAATGGCGGAGAAGCGACTCGGCGCTCAGGTTTTGAACTTTTCTGCTGCGGCTTCCAGTGTAGAAAAAGGGGAGTCCATTTACGATACTGTGCGTACGCTCGAATCCATGGGCATTGATGCTGGAGTCATCCGGTTAAAGCCAGCCGGAGTGCTGCAAGAGCTTGCTGAAAAGGTCAGTGTCCCGCTGGTTAATGCGGGGGACGGCAACAATGAGCATCCAACGCAAGCTCTGCTAGACCTTTACACCATGCGCAAAACTTTCGGTGAGCTTAAAGGCTTGAGAGTATCCATCATAGGAGACATTCTGCACAGCCGGGTAGCTCGCTCGAACCTGTGGGCTTTGCAAAAATTCGGAGCCAAGGTTAGCTTCTGTGCACCAGACAATATGCAGGCATCTGATCTTGCAACGTACGCGCCTTATGTGCCGATGCAAGAAGCATTGCAGGCAGACGTAGTCATGATGCTGCGGGTGCAGTTGGAACGGCATGCTGAAGGAATGTTGCGCTCAGCGGATGAGTATCGAGAGCAGTACGGTTTGACAGAAGAAAGAGCAGCGGGCCTTAAGTCCGGAACAATTATCATGCACCCGGCTCCAGTGAATCGAAATGTGGAGATTGACAGTGCAGTTGTGGAAAGCGAACAATCGCGAATTTTTCCGCAAATGGCCAACGGGGTTCCAATTCGCATGGCGGTTATGGAACGGGCAATGAAGCTGTAGAAACTGTCAGCAGAATCGTAGGATAAAAAGTTGTAAAAAACCTGAGCGGAGGAATATTTCAGATGAAACAATTAATTATGAATGCAAGCGTATTGAACGAGCAGGGCGAGACGGAATTAAAATCCATCCTCATCGCTGACGGAAAAATTGTGGCTATCGCAAATGCGGAAGCCGGAATTAGCCTCATTATGGAGGAAGGGGCATCCGGGCAAGAGCTCGAAGTCGAAAAAATCGACGCCCAGGGAAAGCTGGTCATCCCTGGTCTAATCGACATGCATGTGCATCTGAGAGAACCTGGCTTTGAATATAAAGAAACAATCGAAACAGGCAGCCGCGCTGCGGTAAAAGGTGGATTTACCACGATTGCCTGCATGCCAAACACACGTCCGGTGACGGACAATGTGGACACAGTTCAACTGGTATTGAAAAAAGGGCAAGAGGCTGGGCTCGCCAAGGTGCTTCCTTATGCAGCCATCACGAAAAACGAACTGGGACGTGAACTGACGGATTTTGAAGCGCTCAAAGCAGCAGGTGCAATCGGCTTTACGGATGATGGAGTCGGAGTGCAGAGTGCACAAATGATGAAGGATGCCATGTCACGAGCCAAAGCGCTGGATATGCCGGTCATTGCACACTGTGAAGATAACACACTTGTTGTAGGAGCAGCGGTGACAGACGGTGAATTTGCCAAGCGCCACGGGCTCAAAGGTATACCCAATGAATCTGAGGCGATCCATGTCGGACGTGATATCCTGCTATCCGAGGCAACCGGGGCACATTATCATGTATGCCATGTGAGCACAGAGCAATCGGTGCGATTGATCCGCCATGCCAAATCCTTTGGTATCAAGGTCACTGCCGAGGTATGCCCGCATCACTTGGTATTGTCCGATGAGGACATTCCTGGACTGGATGCCAACTGGAAAATGAATCCTCCGCTACGCTCCCCGCGTGATGTACAGGCATGCATCGAGGGGCTGGAGGACGGTACGATTGATATCATCGTAACTGACCATGCAGCACACAGCGAGGAAGAGAAGGCAAAAGGGTTGGAGATGGCACCATTTGGAATCGTCGGATTTGAGACAGCCTTCCCACTGCTATACACAAAATTTGTAGCTACCGGGCAATGGACGCTGGACTTTCTGGTACGCCGCATGACGGCTGACCCGGCGCGTGTCTTCCGACTTGATACAGGACGCCTCGAAGAGGGAGCAACTGCTGACCTGACCATGATTGACCTGGAGCAGGAGCAGGCAGTTGATCCACAAACGTTTGCCAGCAAAGGACGCAACACTCCTTTTACAGGCTGGAAGCTCAAAGGCTGGCCCGTGAAAACTTGGGTAGATGGCAAACTGGTATGGTCTGCTGACGAAGCGCAATAATACACAACTACTTAAAAAATAGAACCTTATAGCAGGAAACAATATAGAGGAGTGAGACGGGATGCAGGCAAGATTGTTACTTCAGGACGGCACGCTGTTTACAGGCACATCATTTGGTGCGGAAGGTGAAAAAACAGGCGAAGTCGTTTTCAACACAGGGATTACAGGCTATCAAGAGGTGCTGACGGATCCCTCTTATTGCGGACAAATCGTAACCATGACTTACCCGCTGATTGGAAACTACGGAATAACTCGTGATGATTTTGAATCGGTACGGCCTTATGTCCATGGCTTTGCTGTTCGACATTACGAGCCAGCGCCAAGTAACTGGCGTGCTCAATACAGCGTGGGCGATTTGCTGAAGGAATATGGCATCATAGGCATTAGCGACATCGACACCCGCATGCTCACCCGGATTATTCGCCATCATGGTACAATGAAGGGCATTTTGACGACCGGTTCCCAGCCGGTGGAAGAATTAAAAGAAATGATGTCCGATCTGACCATCGAAGAACTGCGCAATCAGGTTCCTTTGACTTCTACACCTCATCCGTATAGCAGTCCTGGCAACGGAGAACGGATCGTATTGATTGACTATGGTGCGAAAAGCGGCATCCTGCGCGAACTGAATAAACGGGATTGCGATGTGGTTGTCGTTCCACATGATACGACTGCCGAGGAAATTCGTCGCTTAGATCCAGACGGTATTCAGCTGTCCAACGGTCCTGGAGATCCGAAAGACGTACCACATGCCGTTCGGACGGTGGCTGAACTGCTAGGTGAATACCCAATTTTCGGAATTTGCTTAGGACACCAGTTGTTTGCCTTGGCTTCGGGCGCTGATACGGAAAAGCTGAAATTCGGACATCGCGGTGGTAACCACCCGGTAAAAGAACTGGAGAGCGGACGCTGCTTTATCACATCACAAAATCATGGCTACACAGTGAATGAGGATTCGATCCAAGGAACTGAGCTTGAAGTGACGCATATTAACAACAACGATAAAACGATCGAGGGTCTTAAACATACGAAGTATCCTGCGTTTTCGGTGCAATACCATCCAGAGGCTGCACCTGGTCCTTACGATAATGGCTATCTGTTTGACCGTTTTCTGGAAATGATCCGTGAGCACAAAAGAAATCAACCACAGCAACCACGTCAGGCTGCCATCGCCGCCGCAGTGAGAGGAGAGCGCTAATATGCCGAAAAATACAGAACTTAAAAAAATACTCGTGATTGGTTCCGGTCCTATCGTCATTGGTCAGGCAGCAGAATTCGATTACGCTGGTACACAAGCTTGTCAAGCGCTCAAGGAAGAAGGCGTCGAGGTAGTACTGATCAATAGTAATCCGGCAACCATCATGACAGATACCAATATGGCAGATAAAGTATACATCGAGCCGATTACACTGGACTTTGTAACACAGATTATTCGCCAGGAGCGTCCAGATGGTCTACTTCCTACGTTGGGAGGACAGACAGGTCTGAACATGGCAGTAGAACTGGCACGCGCTGGGGTGTTGGAGCGCGAAAACGTTAAGCTGCTGGGAACTCAACTGAATTCAATTGAAAAAGCCGAAGACCGTGACTTGTTCCGCGACCTGATGCGTGAGTTGGAACAGCCAGTACCGGAGAGTGTAATTGTAACGACACTGGAAGAATCGCTGGAATTTGCTAACGAAATCGGTTATCCCATTATCGTTCGCCCGGCTTATACGCTGGGAGGTACAGGCGGTGGGATCTGTGCTACAGAAGAAGAATTGCGTGAAACAGTAAGCTCTGGCTTGCGTTACAGTCCAATCGGACAATGCTTGGTTGAAAAAAGTATCGCAGGTATGAAGGAAGTCGAGTATGAAGTCATGCGTGACGGTAATGACAACTGTATCGTGGTCTGCAATATGGAAAACTTCGATCCGGTCGGCGTGCACACTGGTGACAGTATCGTGGTAGCACCGAGCCAGACGCTGTCAGATCGTGAGTATCAAATGCTGCGTTCCGCTTCACTGAAAATTATCCGCGCCCTCAATATCGAAGGCGGCTGTAATGTACAGTTTGCGCTGGACCCGCATAGCTATCAATACTACGTGATTGAGGTCAACCCACGGGTGAGTCGTTCCTCGGCATTGGCTTCCAAGGCGACTGGGTATCCGATTGCCAAAATGGCTGCCAAAATTGCACTAGGCTACACACTGGATGAAATTGTGAATCCGGTAACGGGACAAACATATGCTTGCTTTGAGCCGACATTGGATTACATCGTGAGTAAAATACCACGCTGGCCATTTGATAAGTTCATTTCTGCCAACCGCAAACTTGGCACTCAAATGAAAGCAACTGGTGAAGTTATGGCCATCGGACGTACATTTGAAGAGTCTATCCATAAAGCGGTTCGTTCTCTGGAGATTGGTGTGCATCGCCTGCATCTCAAGGACGCCGATCAACTATCTGATGAAGTGCTCAAGGATCGCCTGAGTAAAGCAGATGATGAACGCTTGTTCTTGGTAGCCGAAGCATTCCGTCGTGGCTGGAAGCAACAGGATATTCAGGATATAACCAAAATCGATTGGTGGTTCCTTGATAAGATAGAGGGAATTGTCAGATTCGAAGCCACGATCGCAGAAGAGTCTGAGCTAACTTATGAAACCCTCTATCAGGCCAAACGAAAAGGATTTACTGACCGCTCCATCGCCGAGCTTCGCAGTATGGGTCAACGCAAGAGTATGACAACCGAACCCGAGGTTCGTGAATTCCGTCTAAATCAAAACCTGCGTCCTGTCTACAAAATGGTAGATACGTGCGCGGCCGAGTTTGAAGCCACAACGCCGTACTACTACTCCTCTTATGAGGTGGAAAACGAAGTGATTCCATCTAACAAAGAGAAAGTCATCGTACTCGGCTCAGGACCCATCCGAATCGGGCAGGGGATTGAATTTGACTACTCTACTGTGCATGCGGTGTGGGCTATTCAAAAAGCGGGTTACGAAGCGGTAATTATTAATAACAATCCGGAGACTGTATCTACAGACTTTAACACATCTGACCGTCTCTACTTTGAGCCACTTTTCTTCGAAGATGTAATGAATGTTATCGAGCAGGAAAAACCAATTGGCGTCATCGTCCAGTTCGGTGGTCAAACAGCGATTAACCTCGCAGCTCCACTTAGCGCGGCAGGCGTGAATATTTTGGGTACGAGTCTGGAAAGTATCGATGAAGCAGAAGACCGGAAAAAGTTCGAACAGCTTCTGTCTCGCCTTGCTATCGCACAGCCTAAAGGCAATACGGTCACTTCGGTAGATGAAGCGGTAGGAACTGCCCAAGCATTGGGCTATCCGGTTCTGGTACGTCCATCCTACGTCCTGGGCGGGCGTGCTATGGAAATTGTGTATTCAGATACGGAATTGCTGCGGTACATGGAAGAAGCGGTTAAAATCAATCCGGAACACCCTGTGCTCATCGACCGTTATATGCTGGGCAAAGAAGTTGAGGTTGACGCCATCTGTGACGGTGAAACAGTCTTGGTACCTGGGATTATGGAACATGTGGAACGGGCAGGGGTTCACTCAGGTGACTCGATCGCAGTGTATCCGCCACAACACTTGTCTGACGAGCTGAAGCAAAAAATCGTGGGTATTACGATCAGCATCGCCAAGGAATTGAAAACGATTGGTCTGGTAAACATTCAGTTCGTCATTCATCAGGATGAGGTGTATGTCATCGAGGTTAACCCTCGTTCCTCACGGACGGTTCCTTTCCTGAGCAAAGTAACGAATATTCCGATGGCAAACCTGGCGACACAGGCCATTTTGGGCGGTAAGCTCAAAGATGCAGGCTATACGGAAGGACTATGGCCTGAAAGTAATTATGTCTCGGTTAAGGTTCCTGTATTCTCCTTTGCCAAGCTGCGTCGTGTAGAGCCGACACTGGGTCCTGAAATGAAATCTACAGGTGAAGTTATGGGACGCGATATCCAGTACGCCAAAGCATTATACAAGGGACTGGTAGGCGCAGGTATGAAAATTCCATCTACTGGGGCGATCATCATCACAGTAGCGGATAAGGATAAGGAAGAAGCGGTCGAGCTGATGCAGGGCTTTTATAGACTGGGCTACAAAATTATTGCTACAGGTGGAACGGCAGCTGCATTGGAACAGGCCAACATTCCAGTGAACACAGTTAACAAGCTAAGTGAGGGCAATCCGAATATTTTGGATATGATCCGCACTGGTGAAGCCAACTTTGTCTTCAATACACTGACCAAAGGCAAAACTCCAGAGCGTGACGGGTTCCGCATTCGACGTGAAGCG
The DNA here is from genome assembly GCF_050482105.1 of Paenibacillus jamilae. Taxonomy (GTDB): domain Bacteria; phylum Bacillota; class Bacilli; order Paenibacillales; family Paenibacillaceae; genus Paenibacillus; species Paenibacillus jamilae_B. Next base: position 177,330 of record NZ_JBCNHI010000005.1, read on the forward strand.
GTGGAGAATGGTGTTGTCTGCATGACCTCGCTGGATACAGTGCGCGCCTTGTTGAAAATGCTGGAGACGATCAACTTTACATCAGAATCGATGCCAGTGCTGAGCAACTAACGAGTTAGAATAGATAGAAAAAATAGTTAGTAATGGGGAGGACATTCATCAGCATTTGCTGGCGGATGTCCTTTATCACGGGCAAATTTACCCGAAGTAATGTGAAAAGGGGATGTAGAACGGTGAACGAAGCATTTCAGCAGATGGCAGGACGGCTGATGGTTGCGCTAGATTACCCGGATGCACAACAGGCTGAGCAGTTAATTCGACAGTTAGAGGGAATTCCTTGTTATATAAAAGTGGGTATGCAGTTGTTTTATAGCGCGGGACCAGCTTTTGTAGAGCAATTAAAATCAAGAGGATACTCCGTATTCCTAGATTTGAAAATGCATGATATCCCCAACACGGTACGGGGAGGGGCGGAGAGTATTACCCGCTTAGGGGTGGATATGTTCAATGTACACGCTGCCGGAGGCCGCAGTATGATGTCGGCTGCCAGAGCCGGAGCCGAAGCAGCCATTTCCGCGGACAACTCACTTGCCATGCCGCTCATTATTGCAGTCACACAGCTGACCAGCACGGATCAGACGACCATGAATACAGAGTTGGGCATTCCGGGCACGGTGCAGGATGCTGTCGTTCGTTATGCACAATTGACACGTGAGGCTGGACTGGATGGTGTGGTAGCATCCCCATTAGAAGTGCCTGCGATTCGTGCGGTATGCGGATCTGACTTTAAAACCATCACCCCGGGCATACGTCCGGCAGGCAGCGCTACAGGTGATCAGTCGCGTGTGCTTACACCCGGACAAGCGATTGCCCAAGGCAGCAGCTATATCGTCGTTGGACGGCCGATCACGGCGGCACCAGACCCACGCGAAGCAGCAAAACATATTATTGAGGAGATGATACAAGTATGACTACATTAAACAATATACCAGAGCAAATCGCATCCCATCTGTTACGCATTCAGGCGGTGGCACTGCGTCCACAGCAGCCTTTTACATGGACATCAGGTATTAAATCCCCTATCTACTGTGACAACCGCCTGACTATGTCCTACCCGGAGGTGCGTGAACTGATCGCAGACTCTTTTGCGGCGCTCATTCGTGAACAATACCCTGAGACTGAAGTTATTGCCGGTACAGCCACAGCAGGGATTCCTCATGCCGCCTGGGTGGCACAAAAGCTAAATCTGCCAATGGCTTATGTCAGAGACAAAGCCAAAGGACACGGGAAGGAAAACCAAATCGAAGGCCGTATCAGCGCCGGACAAAAGGTTATGATTATCGAGGACCTCATCTCTACCGGGGGAAGCTCCATTAAAGCAGCCCAGGCTGTAGAGCAAGCAGGCGCTGAGCCGTTAGCTGTACTGGCTATTTTCAGCTACCAGCTGGATAAAGCCACCCAAGCTTTCGAAGAAGCAGGAGTGAAGCTGCAAACCTTGTCCAATTACACCGCCTTGATGGAGGTTGCCTTGCGTGAGGGGACCATTCAGCAGGAAGAAATGGAACTGCTGCGTTCCTGGCGCCAGGACCCAGCTTCCTTCGGCAAATAAGGCTGAGTACTAGAGACAACGGAGCTAATAAGTTGTGCGCCACAGACTCATTGCCATCCAGTGCAAATTGTTAGAAATCAAGCTGTGTAAATCGAATTCGATCCGGTTACACTAACTCCTACTATACATGTGAAAAGAGGGAGTTCGGATGTATTGGGTTTACTATGGCAGACTGTACACGACTAAATTTCAGGCAGGGTGTTTGGCAAAAAGGCTGGAGCACGACGGCTGGATGTATGGCTACAATGATCCCCGCGCAGTGGAGGTGTACCGCTCGCGCAAAGGTCGTTATGGTGTCCGATTCATCCCATAGGTTTATAAAAGAAAATTTCAAAAAACTATTGACGAAACACAAGAAAATGTTGTATATTAATTAACGTTGCTGTTACAAATCTGTAACGTGAATATACATATTTTTTTGAGGGCCCTTAGCTCAGTTGGTTAGAGCGCACCCCTGATAAGGGTGAGGTCGGTGGTTCGAGTCCACTAGGGCCCATTTCCTCAAAAACCCTTGCATAGCAAGGGTTTTTTGTTGTTTTCAACCTCTTTTTAATCTTATTGATTGGCGAAGAGAGGGGTGACCCCAGCCCGTCTTTTTTTATAGGTCTCCGAGTCATTAATTTTGAAGTATCTCATAATACATCAGTATAGCTAGTAGGAATTTAGGTCTAATCAAAAAAGCACTGCTCGAATAAATGAACAGTGCTTTTTTAATGCTTTTTTTAGTTTACCTTAACGGTATATACCATTCTCAATTTACTGTTACCGGCGTAAATCTCAACTCTTGCATTCGTTGCAGTGGTGGTGGTTACTACGCCGGAAGCGGAGACGGTGACATTTCCGCTCGCCACTTTATAAGTATCCCCGGGATAATTTGACAACGCATAGGAATAATTACGTGGCAACGTAGCCGTTCTGTAGTATACTCCGTTAACTTGTACAATAGGTGTAATTTCTGGAGAAGGGCCTACTGCTGCGGACGCACTAGGAACAATAATACTTCCAATGAGTCCCAAAGACATAGCTGTTGATAATAATATTTTCTTAGTATTCATAAAAAAATCCTCCTTATGTATGATATGAGCTCCTAAAATATACCATATGAAATTATTAATTTCACTTTATTCGACAAATGTTGTCAAAAAAATACAATAAAACGATTCTAAAGTCCTATAAGATACAAAATAATTAAAATATGACAATTAAAGAAATTCATTTTAATAAACTGTATTTTTAAGCTATTCTCTATAGCTGGGCCATCTTTGTATAACACAAAATAAAAACGGACGCCGGAGTGATTCGTCCGAGGTCCGTTTTTCGTATGTGCATGTATGGCACTTAATATCAGTTGATAAGTTGGTGCGCAAGCCTCTCACTGCTGTCCAGGTTCCTTTGAACCATATGGTGTTTTAATGCAGACAGCTCCGTACTTTGACGGATCGCTTCTGCCACCAACTGGGCGATCTTCCTAGCGCCCTCGTCAGAAAAATGGGTATTATCGGCTACACCAGCTGGGTAATTAGGGTGCGTTTTTTCAGGCAAATGCATAAATAGAAGCTTAGACTCTTTTTCGCCCATGGAACGATAAAGCTGCTGTGATGCTTCGAAAATATCGAGCAACGGTGTCTGGGTTTCCTTGGCTACTTGTCTCATGGCAGCGGGATAGGCTCCTACGGCCAGCGGATCAGGTTCACCGTTTGCGGTAAAGCGGCGGCGGCTTACAGAGGTTAACAGCACTGGAATTCCGCCACGTTCCCGAGCGGACTGAATGTATTGAATTAAGTTTAATCGGTACTCTCCATCAGGATCGGTGTAGCGCGTGGGGTCTTCTTTTTTCTCGTCATTATGTCCAAATTGAATAAACAAATAATCGCCAGCTTGAATATCTTTTTCAATATCAGCTAATCGCCCTTCTGCTATAAAAGATTTGGTGCTTCGTCCGTTGACGGCACGATTATCCACATGAACAGTAGAGTCCAAATGAGCTTGCAAATGTTCGCCCCAGCCTGTCATCGGTTTTTCGGTTGCTCCTTTTTGAGCTGCAGTAGAGTCCCCTGCGATAAACAGTCGAGTTGTCATCTGCTGTCTTGCCTGCGCATATCCATGTTTTTGTAGCCATGTTTCCGCCAGGTCGAGCCATTGTCGGCATTCAAGGTTGTCCTCAGACAGTCCCAATCCGTGTCGTCCTTCCTCAAATACATGCAGTTCAAACGGAATACGCTCTCTGGATAATGAGAAAGCGAACAACAGGCTATTTTCTACTGGTACAGCGCCATCATTGGCCGTTGTCCACATAAAAGTCGGAGGTGTCTGTGTAGTCACTTGCCGATCGGATGAAAAGGCTTGAAGCTGCTCCGGGGTCGGCTGTCCCCCTAAAAAGTGCGTACGGCTTCCAAGATGTGTATAAGGTTCATGAAATGAAATGACAGGGTATCCCAGCATCAGAAGATTTGGTTTTTCCACTCCAATTGTGGAGACAATGGAGGCCAGGTGACCGCCAGCTGAAAAACCGATGAGACCCACTTGATCAGGGATCACTTGCCAGTCATGTGGTGCTTGGCGAATCCATTGCAGGGCATGCTCTACATCCTCCAACAAGGAGGTAATCTCGAAATCGCCAACCTGATACTCCAGCACACCCGCATGAATACCTAACTCATTTAACCACCGGGCGATCGGCTCTCCTTCATGTGAGGCCAAGTGCTCGTAGCCACCGCCAGGTAACACCAATACAAAAGGACGGGCTTCACGGGCTGCTACGGGATAGAGGGAGAGAAAGGAAGTGTCTAACGGAAATTCTTCTTTTACAATCTGTTCTTGAGAACTAACGACATGTAACATAAGAGACCTCCAAATTTCTTTTTAACTGCCGCAAACCAAACTAAATCAACTTAAATTGGAATGATACGGATGTAAAAAACTATGCACACGTGAAAAAAATGATTTAAACCTTGTTATGAAAGCGCTATAATTTGGTGTGATACCAAGAACCAAAGGGGGAGCGCAATGAAAAAAGGAAGAATGTTCTACACTATTTTTATTACGATTCTGGTTTTGGGAATAGGATTAGTGGCCAGCTTCGGCAGCTACATCTATTTTACAACAATTAGCTCCGTTGTGGAGAGAGTTTCCAATACCAAGCAAAGCTACATGGCGCAGATCAGAAATAGCCTGGAACAGAAAATCCAAACGATAGAGTACGCTTTCAATACGTATAGCACGACCTCTTCCTTTAATGAAGTTGTCAAAAATCCCATTACAGAAAAAGATTTTGTAGCGTACCGGAATGTGAATACCCAGCTCAATTATATTGCTACGATGGGATTAGAAGGAACGGAGTATTCACTGATCAGCCTAAATCAGAATTGGAGAATCTCCAATGGAAGCCTGTCTTATTTGACGAAAACGGAACGAGAACAGCTGATTAGTACCTATATCGACAACCAGGATAAGGGGCTTTTCTGGATTAAAACAGATAAAGGAATCCGTTTTGTGAATACCTTGCCTGTGTTTTCCAAAAAGAAGCAGGCCATTGCGTTATCTGATATTTCGTCACAGACGTTAAGTCATACCATTCAAACAGAGGATCATATGCCTGTGTTTATTTTGAATAACAAAGGCGACTTAATGTACGAAACGGAGCCTGCGACTCCCTTATTGTCAGCTCAGCAGCTTCAGCACATTTCACAAGTTACAGCTAAATCAGACAATACAGGCATGCTTACATTGGAGAAAACGAAGCAACAGCCTGCGCGGCAAATCATTTATGCTAAATCTGCTTACAACAATTGGACTTACTTAACGGTATTAGATAAAAAAGAGATTGCAAACGCGTTTCAAACGACCAAATTTGGGATTATCATGATGGGCCTTGTATTAACGCTTTTAATTGTCGTGGTGGCATACATCATTGCCATTTACTTTACCAAGCCATTCCAGCAAATAAAACGCAGCTTACCAAAAAATCCTAATTTAGCTTTCAAAAATGAACCTTCTAAAAATGAAATAGAGTGGATTATTAATTCCATCGACAACATTGTAACGGAGAAGGAAAGCTTGGAAAGTCTCATTCAGTCCGAAATGCCACAGTTGGAAACGCAATTGATTCTCAACCTGTTTCGTAAACGTATTTCCGCAGAGGAATTGGCACGAAAAATGCCACGTTTGGGGTACCCGCAGCAGATCGAGAATCAAATGTACATTACCTTGTTGGTTCAACTGGATAATCTGGGAGATCGAGAACCTTCGGATAAGGATGTTTTACTGCTGGCTATTAACAAAATTGTAGAAGAAACGATTCCAGAGCAGCAACGTATGCTTCCCATCATTTTGAACGACAACACCCAGGCTACCATATTAATTTTGGCAGGTAAGAGTGCACAGGAAATGAGAAAGCAAGTGCTGGATCATGCGACCCTTTTGATTCAGAATGTAAAAGAGTATTTGCATGTATCCATCAGCATCGGTATTAGCACAGCGTATGATAACTTGTTAGAAAGCAAAGAAGCTTGTGAGATGAGCAAGCAAGCATTGCATCACCGTTTAAACCTAGGTAAAGAGTCGATTATTTTTTATGAAGATATTTCCATGGTCATTTCAGGTCCGGTGCTGCTTCACTATCCTGCGGAATTGGAATCCAAACTGTTTGATGCCATCCGCATAGGAGATGAAGAGCAGGTCTATCATACCGTACACTCCTTATTGGCGGAAATGATGACAAAGAACAACCATTCCATGAACTTTGAAGTGCTGCTGGTACGGTTTGTGAATAACCTTATCCAATTAGAGCAGCTATTAGGGATTGAAGTGCTGCTAACGCAAGACAATCATGCCTTGTATCACCGTTTGCTGGATATCCGTAACCCGGAGGAGATAGAACGCATGCTGCTAGAGCAGGTTATTTTCCCCATGGTAAAAAGCATGAAGGAGAAGACCAACCAGCAATTCCGCTGTCTCTCTGAGAAAATTGCCACAATTATCCGAGCTGAATATGACCAGGAATTATCATTAGAACTTATTGGAGATCGACTGCATTACAATCCCAATTATTTAAGCAGTATTTTCAAAAAAGAATACGGAACGACGTTTAGTGAATATCTGATGGGCTATCGCCTGCAAATGAGCAAGAAATGGCTCGTTGAGACGGATATGACGATTAAAGAAATCGCCGAGCGGCTGCAATATCATAATTCACAAAACTTTATCCGCTCTTTTCGGAAAAAAGAACAGGTTACACCAGGGGCTTATCGAAAGATGAAGCAAGCCAATTAACCTTTAACGGCCCCCAACAAGGCTCCTTTGACAAAGTGCTTTTGCACAAATGGATACACGATTAACATCGGAACGGTCGCTATAACAATGACCGCCATCTTAATCGTCTGCGCAGGCGGGATGACATCTACCGCAGTTCCTTCTGCCTGCATACCACTGGAGACGATAACAATTTGGCGAAGTAACACTTGAATTGGCCATTTGGCTGAGTCATTGATATAGAGAATGGCGTGCATATAAGTATTCCAATAGGCAACAGCGTAGAATAAAGAAATGGTTGCAATAGAAGGCAGGGCTAATGGCAACATAATTTTAAAGAAGATACCAAAATCGTTGCACCCGTCCATCTTGGCCGATTCCTCCAAATCATCCGGCAATGCCTGAAAAAAGTTACGCATGATAATCAGGTTAAATGCATTAATAGCCACGGGCAGAATCAAGGACCAATACGAATTGATCAGCCCCATGCTTTTGACCACGAGGAATGTCGGAATCATCCCCCCACTAAACAACATAGAAAACACAACAATGAAGTTAATCGTATTACGGCCAAGTAGATATTTTCGGGATAATCCATAAGCCATAAAAGCGGTAAAAATCATACTTACAACTGTACCCACGATCGTTACTCCGACCGAAACCCCAAGTCCTCTAAAAATGGTTGGAGTGGATAGGATATAGCGATAAGCATCCAGGGAAAAAGTTACAGGGAATAAAATGAACTTCTTGGCCACTACTTCCTCAGTTGAAGCAAATGAGCTGGCGATGATATTCAAAAAAGGTAAGAGACAAGTGAGGGCAATGAGAATCAAAAGTGTACTGTTTACAATGTTGAAAATACGACTGCCCAGTGATTCTTTTTTTCGTAATTTTGGTTTGATTAATGGTTGTTCCAATGTGGGTGACCTCCTTGTAATCGTTTACATTTAAACCTTATCAAGAGCAATGAATTCCGTATATAATCAAATCTTGAGGTGTTCTCTAAGCGTAGAAAAAAGAGGATGATCATTAAGTTGTGTAGTAATCATTAGCTAAGGTGAAAAGGCTGTAAAGCAGGCTGTTCGCCTATTTTTGTAAACGCTATCATTTGATGATTATATGCGGAATGCTGAAAATAACGTACTCTTGAAAGCGTATACAGGAACGTTTGAAGGAGGTCGAACTACTAATGAAAGTTTCAAGTGTCCCCGCACCAAACATGAAGATGAAAATGAAAAAGAACAAAAGAACGACGGAAAGCCTTTTACGAATGCAAAAACACAAGCTGCTCTATCTGATGGTTTTACCCGGGTTGGTGTACTTCATTATTTTCAAGTACTTCCCAATGGGAGGATTGGTAATTGCATTTCAGGATTATCAAGCTTTTCAGGGAATCACAGGCAGTCCATGGGTAGGAATGAAGCATTTTATTCGTTTGTTTACTGAGCCTACATTTTTTATGTTGCTTCGCAATACGCTGGTTTTATTTGCACTGAATATTGTAATCTTTTTTCCATTGCCCATCATATTGGCGCTTATGCTGAACGAGGTTAGGAAGATGTTTTTCAAAAACATTATTCAAACCATTATCTACATTCCGCATTTTATGTCATGGGTTATCATCGTTTCGATTTCTTATGTATTCCTGACGGTGGACGGCGGTGTGCTGAATGAAATGATTGCCGCACTAGGCGGTGAGAAGATCAGCTTCTTAACATCACCGCAGTGGCTGCGAACGGTCTATATCGGGCAGGTGATCTGGAAGGAACTCGGCTGGTCTACCATCATTTATTTATCTGCAATTACAGTGGTGGACACACAATTGTATGAGGCAGCAGAGATGGACGGCGCTGGACGCTTGCGAAAGACATGGCACGTTACGTTGCCAGCGATCCGCCCGGTTATTATTACTTTGTTAATTTTGAAAATCGGTAGCACGCTGGATTTGGGCTTTGAGCATATGTATCTACTATTGAACTCATTAAACCGCGAGGTTGCCGAAATCTTTGACACCTATATTTATACTGCGGGCTTAAAGAATGGACAATTAAGTTTCAGTACGACAGTAGGACTTTTTAAAGGTGTAGTAGGCTTAATTCTGATTATGTTCTCCAATCGACTCGCTAAGAAATTTGGTGAAGACGGCGTTTACTAATGACGACGGGAAGGATGCAAAATGGTACGGTTTGTAGAAAACATGAACAAATGGTGCATGCGCCTGCTACGCCTGGTCTACCTTAACTTGCTGTGGACGATTGCGACAATCCTGGGCTTGGGTTTTATAGGTGTAGGGCCAGCAACCGTTGCTATGCTTAGTATTTTAAGGCAGTGGATTCGGGGCAATGAGGAAGTCGCCATTTTCTCGACGTTTGTACGTCACTTTAAAGAAAGCTTTAAGGAAGCAGCCATCATTGGCGGGCTTTACAGCCTTGTGGGTTACGTGCTCTACGTGGACATCGTCAACGTCTCATCTTGGTATGTTCGTGTGGTGACACTGATGGGTGCCTTTTTGTATCTAATCTCTTTGGTCTACATTTTTCCGTTGCTGGCTCACTATGATTGGAAAGGCATCAAGCTGAAGATCAAGATGTCGATCGTCATTGGATTTTCGTATTTACAATATACACTTGTTCTTTTTGTAGCCATTGTCGTGCTTTATGCATTGATTCTAGGCTTATACCCAGGAATTCTAACTTTTGCCGGAGCGAGTATCATCGGTTATCTCGTGATGTGGATGACGCACCAGGTATTCAGCAAAATAGAGCGAGAGGTTCTGGTGAAAGAGGAAGATATGGCATGAATATACAAACCAAAAAGGAGCAAACACGATGAAGAAAAGAACCGCGATGAAAAAGGGAGTATCGGGTCTTCTTGCCGGACTTATGGTCATGAGTGTTTTTCTAACTGCTTGTGGTGACAAGGGGGCTGAGGGCCAAGCCAGCCAAACCTATGATCCCAAATCCAAACTGGAATTTACCTGGCTAAACGTATTGCATACAGCCTCTCCACCTACAGAAACGATTAAAAGCAAAATCGAAGAATACACCAATTCCAAAATTACGTTCAACTGGGTGCCGGATGCTTCCAAGGAAGAGAGAATTACCACCGCACTGGCTTCTGGTGAATTAGCAGACATAGTGACTTTGACGATGATGACAAATTCATCAGTGCGTAGTTCATTGAAATCAGGACTATTCTGGGATGTGGGCAAATACTTGGATGATTATGAAAATCTGAAGAAGATCCCGCCTGAAGTGCGCGAAGCCGCTTCTATTGAAGGGGTGCTGTATGGTGTTCCGTTCCAGAAGAATCTGGCTCGGGCGGGTCTGGTCATTCGTCAGGATTGGCTCGATCGCTTAGGACTGAAGGTGCCGACCACACTGGATGAGTTGTATGAAGTTGCGAGAGCGTTTACAGAAGATGATCCGGATGGCAATGGAAAAAATGATACGACTGGGTTTGTTGACAGATCGGATCTGCGTTATAGCAGCTTCAAAACTTTAAGTTCCTACTTTGGGACACCTAATGGCTGGAAAGTAGATGAAAACGGCAAGTTTACGCCGGAATTTGATACTCCTCAATATATGGAGACCTTAAAGTATTCCAATAAATTATACAAAAACGGGTATCTCTCCAAAGACTTTGCCGTAACCGCTAAAACGGACCAGCAACAACAATTTGCACAAGGTAAAGCAGGGATTTATACAGGCATGATCGATATCTCTAACCTCAGAACCCTGTCCCAGGGCTTACAAAAAGGACTGAAGCTCGTACCTGTTAACAAGATTTCGAATGGAGATGGCCAATATCATGTATGGTCTGAGGGAAGCGGGGTAGGAGGCTTGCTGGCATTTCCGAAATCTGAAGTAAAGACGGAAGCTGAGTTGAAGAGACTGCTGCAATTTGTAGATGATTTAATTGACAAAGATGTATATATGTACATGACCGGTGGTATTGAAGGTACTCATTATAAAATCGAAAAAGATGGTTCTTTCAAAATTACGAATACTGATTTATGGCAAGCAGATGTTCAGCCGTTTTCAAGCTCCAGACCAAGTGAAGTGACTTATAACTTAAAGGATGCCAATCCAGAAAAGGAAATGGCTAATGAATTAGTGCGAGAAAATAATAAATTTGCTGTTCTGGACCCGACAGTGCCACTGGATTCAGCCACCGCTAATGAACAAGGAACAGAGCTGGAGAAAATTATTACCGACGCCTCCTTCAAGTTTATTATGGGTGAAATTGATGAAGCCGGATTTAAAGCAGCTGTAGAAAACTGGAAAAAATCAGGCGGAGCACGGATTACTGCTGAGTATGAAGAAGCGTATAAGAAAACGAAAAAATAAAAATATAGGTTAAACATTAGTGTAAATGAATTGCCATTATGCAGGCGGGATGGTGCTTGCCATTGCTGACTCTTGTCCAGCATCATTCCGCCCACTCCCTTTTCCGGTCTATTTTTCAAGCCCAGTCTATAAATCATTTTTGTATTCACAAAATATAGAGACAGGAGAGAACGAAATGCAATTGTATAATATTGTAGATTATGGAGCAGTTCAGGATGGTACGACGATGGCAACAAAGGCGATTGCGGCTGCCATTGAAGCAGCAAGTAATGCTGGTGGAGGCACCGTTTTTGTCCCGGCTGGAACGTACCTGACGGGCGCTATTTTTCTTAAAAGTAACATTGAGCTGAATTTAAGCCCTGGCGCAATTCTTTCTTTCAGTACGGAACTGGCGGATTACCCTGTAGTAGAATCCAGATGGGAAGGCGTTCAGCGGGAAGTACATGCATCGTGCATTTATGGAGAAAACCTTGAGAATATTTCGATTACAGGCAGCGGAACGCTGGACGGAAATGGTCAGCCGTGGTGGGAAAAGCATCGGAATCACCCTGAAGAGCTGCAGTATCCAAGACCCAAATTAATCAGCTTTGACCGCTGTCAGCGGATCACTATTAAAGATCTCATGTTGAAAAATTCCCCCAGTTGGACTGTCAACCCCATTGCTTGCTATAACGTTACGATTGATAATTTGTCCATTCTTAACCCGGCCGACTCTCCCAATACAGATGGTATTAATCCCGAATCCTGTTCCAATGTTCGTATTAGCAACTGCAATATCGATGTAGGCGATGACTGTATTGCGATTAAAGCAGGGACTGAAGATACCCAAGAGCGGGTTCCTTGTGAAAATATTACGATCACCAACTGTACAATGGTGCATGGCCATGGTGCTGTCGTATTGGGCAGTGAAATGAGCGGAGATATTCGTAATGTTACGATCAGCAATTGTGTGTTCAAGCAAACAGATCGGGGCATACGTCTGAAATCCAGACGGGGACGCGGCGGAATCATCGAGGATATTCGCGTCAGCAACATTGTGATGGAGGAGGTCATTTGTCCATTTATTCTGAACCTGTATTATTTCTGCGGACCTCGGGGCAAAGACAAATATGTGTGGGATAAAAACCCCTACCCAATTACTGAGGAAACTCCGTGCTTTAGACGAATTCATTTTTCCGATATCACGGCACGTGAGGTTCATGCGGCGGCTGGCTTCTTATACGGACTTGCAGAGCAATATATTGCTGAAATTACATTTTCCAATATTGATATTTCTATGGCTAAAAATGCGATTCCCGGTCGTCCGGCCATGATGTCAGGGATTGAGGATATGAATAACCGTGGTTTTTATTTAGGTAACGTGAGGGATATTCGTTTTCAACAGGTTACGATTGAGAATCATGAAGGTCCTGCCTTTTATATTGAAAATGGCGAAGACGTTGAAATCAATCGTTGCCACTCGAAGAATACAGCTCAGCCTGAAAAGCTAATAGAACAAGTAACGATACAACCTTCTGAACAAAATGTGATGAAATAGGAGGGATGAAAGGAGCATAAAACGTGGATAAGTTGCAAGCATTGTTGGGGGATCTTCCGACAGATCGCCCTATAACGGCAACTCTGCTGAATCAAGAAGAGCGGGAGGGGTATCGACTGGAGTGTCTCCTGCTGGACTTGAACGGAATCGAGTCTGTGCCCGCTTATGTAGCTACACCCTTACAAGGGAACGGCCCGTTCCCATTGGTCGTTTTTAACCATTCGCATGGGGGCAATTATACGAATGGACGTAAGGAACTGCTTCATAGCAGTTCTTACCTACAGCACCCCTCGTTTGCTACAACTCTGACAGACATGGGGTATTGCGTATGCTGTATTGACATGTGGGGCTTCAATGAACGTGGAGGCAAAACCGAGAGCGAACTGGTAAAGGAAATGCTCTGGCAGGGGAAGGTGCTGTGGGGCATGATGCTGTACGATAACCGTCGTTTGGTAGATTACATGTGCCAACGTGAGGACATTGACGCTTCCCGTATCGCAACGATCGGCATGTCGATGGGTGGACTTATGGCATGGTGGATGGCTGCTTTAGATGAACGGATACAGGTCACGGTGGATATTTGTGGACAGGTAGATGCCCATACGCTGATCGCTAAAAGGGGATTGGATCATCATGGCTTCTATTCCTATGTCCCCGGCTTGTTGAAGCATTTCACCACTTTGGATATTCAAAAGCGGATCGTACCTCGTCCACGGATGAGTATAACAGGTCAAAATGATCGGATGTGTCCTATAGAAGGAGTCGAGCATTTGGCCAAGGGATTGTTGGAAGCCTATCAGAATGCAGGTCACCCTGAGCATTGGCAGCCTGTGATTGCGGGCGGTGGACATATGGAGACATTGGAAATGCGAACAGCTTGGCAGTCATTTTTAGCTGAACACTTGTAAATCAAATGAAAGGATTGGGGTAACCATGCTAGTCGGAAAAGAATCCTTTTGTGACTTCCACTCCATTCAGGAGGCAATTAATGTATTGGAGCAATCGCCTTCCAGCGAAATGGAAACGTTAGCTATTTTATCGGGTACCTATGAGGAAGAAGTGCGGATTTACCGTTCAAATCTACATATCATAGGCATCGGGCAGGTAGAGATTCGTATGGACCGGTATGCAAGGGAGCGGAATGAAGCAGGTGAGGAAATAGGCACCTTTGCGACACCGACTTTATTTGTAGGCGGCAGCCATCTGATCCTGGAAAATCTCATCATTTCCAACACGGCTGGACAGGGAGAACATATTGGGCAGGCCGTTGCGGTATATGCTCATTGTGATCAAACCGTTTTTAGAAACTGCACTTTTAAAGGATATCAGGATACGTTATTTACAGGTCCTCTGCCTCCTGCACCGAAAGAGCGATTAAAGTTTGGTGGAGTTCCTTTAAAAGAACATCATGCACACTATCGCCAGCTCTATCAGCATTGTTACATTGAGGGAACGATAGATTTCATTTTTGGCGGGGCTACCGCTTACTTTGAAGATTGCGAGATTCGTAGTTTGCGTCATCATAAGAACCATACAAGCTACGTTACAGCCGCCTCTACGCCGCAAGGGCAAACGTACGGCTATGTATTTGATCATTGCTATTTAACCGCAGAGCCAGATATTACCCCTGTTTTTTTGGGTCGTCCGTGGCGGGAATTTGCCAAAACCATATTTGTCGATTGTAAAATGGGAGACCATATTGACCCACGCGGCTGGGATAATTGGGGTAATACCGCAAATGAGAAAACGGTCTGCTATCAGGAATTTGGCGGATCTGATGAAATAGCTTCGTTACGTAAGCAGCGTGTTCCGTGGGCGGATTGTTTTGACGCGAGAACAGAAGCATGGAGCAAGGAGCAGGTTTTTGAGGGAGTCGCATTTTGGAAAGCAGGGAGAAGTGATGTCTTATGATGATCCAAAACCCTATATTAAAAGGCTTTAATCCCGATCCGTGTATTACGCGAGTCGAGGATACTTACTATATTGTAGTGTCATCATTTGAGTGGCTGCCTGGAGTACGGGTGTATCAATCGAAAGATTTGGCTCACTGGGAGCACTGTACGGATATTTTGACTGACCAGGTTGATTTGAGAGGAAACCCTAAAAATTGCAGCATTTGGGCGCCGCAGCTAAGCTATGCGGATAACCTTTTTTATCTGCTCTATACGGATGTAAAAAGCACCAAGCGTCCGTTTAAAGATGTTCATAACTTTGTAATAACGGCGCCTACGATCCACGGACCGTGGTCGGAACCCGTTTATCTGAACAGCAGTGGATTTGACCCGTCTTTATTTCATGATGAGGATGGACGTAAATGGCTCTTGAACGCGTTGTGGGATTACCGCATGTTGGAGAGCAATAAGTCATCTGGGATCGTCATGCAGGAGTATGACAGCAGGCAACAGCGACTTATTGGCGAGCCTGTTAAAATTTTCGATTGCACCCCATTAAAGAAGACAGAAGCGCCCCACATCTACAAGCAAAACGGTTATTATTATCTTGTTACAGCGGAAGGTGGAACGGGTACGGGCCATGCAGTTACCGTAGCACGCTCTAAGCAGTTATCCGGCCCGTATGAAGTGGACCCGCATAACCCGATGCTCACGTCTCGTGATCAGCTGAATTTCCCGTTACAATGCGCAGGACATGGCAGTCTTGTGCAAACACCAGACGGAGAGTGGTATATGGCTCATTTATGCACACGTCCAGTGGAGGGGAAATATGCCATCTTAGGGCGTGAGACAGCGTTGCAGCAAGTATATTGGAATGATGAAGGCTGGCTACGTTTAACCGCCGGGGGCCATACGCCTCAATTGGAGGTGCCTGCACCTCAGGAGTCTAGCTCGGCTAAGCAAGAGCAGCAGTATATTTTCGAAGACTTATTCGAAGGCCCCACACTTGACAAGACATGGAACACATTGCGTATCCTAGCGGACGATAGCTGGTGTTCATTAAGTCAGCGCCCAGGCTATCTTCGAATCCATGCCGGAGAATCCATACAAAGTCTGTTCCAGCATCACGTGCTTGCCATTCGGCAAACGGATCATCATTTCCGGGTAGAAACCGCCCTGGAGTATCAGCCCAACAGCTATTTGCAGATGGCAGGACTTTTGCTGTATCTCAATGAAGAGGACTATTTGTATGCGTATGTTACCTATGAAGACGGGGCGGGGAAAGTGCTACGCATGATGCGATGTGAGGCTAACTCATTTACGTTAGTTCCGCAAGTGATTGCGCTTCAGAATGATTTTCCTGTTCGGTTGGCTGTAGAGGTTCATGCATCCCATGCACAATTTTATTATGGGGTCGGAGATGAGCCTTCCTGGACCCGACTTTTTGAAATACAGGATATCAGCTTTTTGTCTGGCGGATTTACGGGGAATTTTGTAGGTATTGCTGCTCATGATATGCAGCAATTTCAAGGAAGCTACGCTGATTTTTCCCATTTCCTATACCATGGTAAGGATCATCTCTTCTCATAAAAAAATATAATACTGATTTTATTGCAAGCACCTTAATAGGTGCTTTTTTTCTGCACATTACATTTTCACATTATAATCTCGCAAGATCTCCAAAAAAGCGGTGGTTGCTTTCGTCTCATAAATCGCGGATGGAGTGAGGAAGGAAAATTTCCGAATGAATGGGAGATTAAGAATGTCCAATACTTTTAATGTTCCCAAAGCAAGCTCCTTTTGAATCACCCACTGGGACAGCAAAGAAATCCCCAAGCCTGCTTCTACAGACTCCTTGATGATCTGGGTACTGCCAAAATTCATCATATGAGCAGGATAAAATCGATGCTGTGCAAACATTTTTTCAGCCGCCTCACGGGTTCCGGAGCCTTCTTCCCGTAGAATCCAAATATCCTCTTGCAGCTCACTTATATCCACATGAGATTTACCGGCCAAACGATGATTTTGCGGAACGACAATAACCATTTCATCATCGGCGAAGGATTCAATGTGCAAATGGTCATGCTGAAATTCTCCTTCAATAATGCCCACATCCAGTTGATTATGGATCACGAGCTTTTCAATTTCCAATGTATTGCCGATGGTAATGGAGGGCTGAATGAGTGGGTACTGAATTCTCATCTGCGCAATTACATGTGGTAGTACATATTCACCATACGTGTAGCTTGCACCAATGGACAGGTTACCTTTTGCTGTATGCATTAGCTCATCCACCAAGTACTGCATACGTGTATGGAGTCGGATAATCTCCTGGGCATGATGGTATACAATTTCACCTGCTTTAGTTAAGCGCACATATTTATTGCTTCGCTCCAGGAGTCGGGTTCCTAGATTACGTTCCAGCGTTTGGATATATTGACTTACCGCAGGCTGGGTCATATGTAATACCTCAGCAGCTCGTGTGAAGTTTTGTTTTTCCGCAACCTTAACAAATACAATTAAAGACTGGTCCAAAGCTTATTCCTCCAATTTAATCATGCCTGTTTACTTATGATCATTATTATAATGATTTATTTTTCTTATGACAAAATACATATTAAGCTGTATGCATGTGAAAATTGGAGGGAAACCAGCATGAAAAGTCATATTCAACACAACAAACTTTTATTGAACAAAGGTCGATTGTTTCGGTTTTTATTCGGCATTGTGCTAACGATGATCTTTGCACTGGCGGGATACGTCCTGAATGAAGTACCAGGCTTTCATTATGTAGGTCCATTGGCATGTGCGATGTTTCTCGCTATACTATACCGCCAGTTATGGGGATACCCTGAAGCTATACGCTCAGGGATCGAATTTTCAGCCAAGAAAATACTGCGCGGAGCTATTGTGTTGTATGGACTGAAGCTGAATATGGATGTTGTTATTCATCAGGGGCTGGGGTTGCTTTTGCGTGATGTATTCACTGTGGTGTTCGCCATTTTTTTTACGGTTTGGCTGGCCAAACGATTCAAGGCAGATGCTTCGCTTTCGCTGCTTCTTGGGATTGGAACAGGAGTGTGCGGTGCAGCAGCAATTGCGGCTGTTTCTCCCTTGCTAAAGTCTGACGATGAGGATACAGCCATAGGAGTTGGGCTCATTGCCTTGGTCGGAACGGTATTTGCCATTTTGTTTACCGTGCTTCGACCTTGGCTTCCTCTGACGGATATGCAATATGCAATCTGGTCGGGTATCAGCTTACATGAAATTGCACATGTGGCCTTAGCAGCAGCACCTGCCGGACAGGATGCCCTTGCCATGGGTCTATTAGCCAAACTGGGCCGTGTCTTCCTACTCATACCACTTAGTTTTATTTTAATGTATTGGATGAAGCGAACTGGTAAGATGCGTACAGGTACTAAAGTGGAGTTCCCCTGGTTCCTCATCGGCTTTATTGCAGCAAGTATTTTGGGAAGTTATGTTTTTGGAAAATATATTGTCATTCCACCTAGTCTTATGAACGAACTTTCGCAGCTTACCACCTTTATGTTAACGATGGCTATGGTAGGCATGGGGCTGAATGTGAGCTTTAAGACCTTGCGAGAGAAAGCAATGCTGCCCTTACTGGTACTGTCTGTTACTTCGATCATTCTTGTAGGGCTAACATTTGTAACTGTATAAATAGGAATTATGTATTTATGATGAGATAGCTGGCAATCTAGTAAATGGGATGGGCAAAACTGGAAATGGCTCTGCTTGCGTATAGCTGGCAGAGCTTTTTAGTGCTTTCGTATTACAAGGCTGAAATATATAATGAATGAATCGTAACTTTTTACATAGGAGTCGCGTCTATCAAAATAGAGGGTTTTGAGGGCCATAGAATGTAAGATTTTCATAGTGAAAAATTAAAGAATGGTAGGGTACATATGAAGAAAATTTATTTATTTGCTTGTTTGTTTCTGTTTCTACTAGTATTTTCTGGAGAAAGTTATGCGGCATCTTCAAATTCACATATTCAATTGGATGGTAAGGATATAAGTGTCGGTAAGGGAGTGCAGATTCAAGAAGTAAAGGGCAATGTGCTGGTTCCACTCCGGCTTATTGTAGAGGAATTGGGTTATAGCGTGAATTGGGAGTCCAAGACAGGGACCGTAACTATACATAAGCAAAATCTTAACCTGAGTCTTCAGGTCAACAATCCCATAGCCTTAGTCAATGATCAACCGATGGGGTTGGCTGTAGCTCCTTTGCTTAGCGGGGGGACGACTTATGTTCCGCTTCGCTTTGTATCTGAACAGACAGGAATGGAAGTGTCATGGAACAACGAACTTAAAACTGTATTTCTGACGACTCCGCCCGCTTCAAGCGGAAACAACGTAACCACCAATGATCATTCTGCTACTCAAGCTACAAGTGATGCTACAGCCAGTCAGCGTACGGCTATAAATCAAATTAGCTTCAATAATCACCAATTGGCGATAACCGTAGATGGAAAGGTAAGTCCCAAAGTAAGTACATTGACTCAACCAGATCGTATTGTTGTAGATATACCTGATTCGAAGTTTGGCGAGGAATTTCCAGCATCGCAATCTATTAACAATGGTGGGCAAGGAAGTTTGTCGATTGCAGAAGATCCGGATGCCTCCAAAGTAAGATACTCCATGTTTAGTGCAAACCCAGCCTTGGTACGCATTGTGGTTGATCTTAATCACAGCACGCCCTTTCATCTAATCAATGCAGATGATGGTAAAGTTGTCATAGCGCTGGATCAGGCTACGGAGGAGTCAACATCTACCAATACTGTTACATCTACCGGTACTGTTACACCTACTGATAATGTTGCATCTACGATTTCTTCTGACGGACATGCGCAGGGGATTGACGTCTCCCATTATAACGGTGATATTGATTGGCAGCAGGTGGCGGCGGCTGGCAAGACATTTGCTTTTATTAAAGCTACAGAGGGCACCAAATTTCTAGATAATCAATTTTTAGCAAATGTGCAGGGGGCCAGAGATGCTAACATCCTGGTTGGCGCTTATCACTTCTTGAACGCAACTACCGTGGATGGAGCCCGTCAGGAAGCAGCTAATTTTGCCAGAGCTTTAGATTCAGCAGGAGGAAGGCTAGATCTGCCCCCTGTGATGGATTATGAAAATAACCCTAAGGGCCTTACTCCAGTACAAATCAGCGAAGTGGCTCATGCATTTTTGGATGAAATGGAGAAGCTTACCGGACGTGAGCCGATCGTATACACGGGCAACGTCTTTGCTTCCAAGTTTGATCCTACGTTTTCTATGTATAAACTATGGGTAGCACGATACAGCACTACACAAAAGCCGACTGCAGTTCCAGCTTGGAATAGCTGGTGGGCTTGGCAGTACAGCAGCACTGGCAGTGTTCCAGGCATTCGTGGCCAAGTCGATCTAGATGAGTACAATGGAACGATAGATGAACTTCGTGCTTCACTGGGACTGTAGGAGGGCTTGATTAGTAGGGTGTTTATAGGGGATTAAATCCTCGCGAATCCGGATAGGATCTGCGAGGATTTTTAATGTCTGCTTTGTTTAGCCAGGCATGATCCATACGATTTCGCTGATTCGAACAAAGAATTTTTTTCCGTATACATCCAAGATGACATGGTCAGGCTTACAATCCACTACACATCCATCAATTCTGCCACGTGTTGTTTCGAGTACAACGTACTTACCGATCACTGATTTTAATGTTTCTACGACGTACGGATCTACGGGGTTTACCACCACATGGTGGGAGACAGGATGGTGAGGGAAAGGTTGATTAGCGTTGTAATTGAACATTTGATTTGAATTCAATTGCTTCACTCCTTCAGGATTAGTTGTGATATCCTATGCTCCTGCCTAGGAAAGGTGTAGGCTAATGCCCTACCAGCGAAAACATTCATAATATTGCCAAAAAGCCCGGTCCACAGGAAAGCTCCACACATAAGCTATGTTGTACCTTGAATTAAAGGAGGCAATGATCCATGAGTGAATGTGAAAGAGGTTGCGGTGGCGGTTCAGTAGGAGGATATCCAGGAGTTTGGACGTCGACAGGAGCTATTCTGGTGCTGTTCATTCTGCTCGTTATCATTACAAAGTCTTTTTGGATCTAAATTGAATTGAGTTGCTTAACCCCTCATCGGTACATAACCGATGGGGGGTTAAGTATTTTAGAGGATGGTTGTATGATAAAACACCCCAAATAACAGCCTTCAAGCCCTACACAAACTGTGCCGGGCTGGGCAGCTGTCATATGAGGTGCTGCTTTGACGTCTATAGACAGGGGCGGACAATGGATTGGAAATTAGATTAAAGCAATCGCTAGTAGGGTAAACAGGCTCAACGTTAGGATTTGATTACCATACCCGTAAGGATAAAAGGCAGACGTTTGTACACGTCCATTTCGTTCGGTTTTTAAGTACACATTATTACGATCCACATCCGTTATAGTTCCTTCGTACTGTTTTCCATCAACGGTGAGAATACGTACTCTTTTGTTCATGCAGTGCAAACAGTTGTAGTAAGCGTCCATTCCATCACCCCCTCTTGTACATTGGCATTTTATGAGGGGAAAGCTCTTAGGGTAACGGCGAACGTACAGTGAAGGGGGATTCCACGCGCTTAAGGTCTGACTAGGGCTACGCTATTCTTGATAGGGATTAAAGGAGAAGCCGGGATATTCATGGGTATAGGCGTTTCTTCTTTGCGGAGGGACCTGATGGTGTGATGAATTATCGGCAAGCCTTACATGAATCCCTGGTTTACGGGGTGGCTGCTGCTTGCAGTCATTGGGAGGGCCGATGATGACAGGCTTTTTAATAGGGGCGAGCGCTTCCTGAACCTTCTTCTCATCCAGGCAGTAAGTATGAGCCATAATGTTGCTTGGCGTTAGTCGCAAAATATCGGAGCCCAAAATGAATTCAGGGATTGGAGCGTTAAAAATCGCCAACAAGTGAGTGTTATCCACCGTGGCGACTAAATAATGCCACCATCCCTGAGGGACGTTAGCCACCTGTCCAGGTGTAATCGGAAAATGTCGTAAATCGCGAGTAAAGGGATTAATCAGTGACACGGTCACTGCTCCAGAGATACAGTATATTAGTTCTGTAGCGTTTTGATGATAGTGGGGCTCTACTACATTAGCAGTGCTGAGACGAATATCTAGTAGCGATACATTTGCTAATGTATTCAGCTGCTGGATCGATAGCTCGTTGATTGAGTTCTGAGCATCTTTCTGAAACAAAATATTGTCGCTTAAATCATAGGTGAACTGTACAGTGGGAGAGGTGTAATCCATATATGAATTCACGTGTCCTTTCCTGCCTTTCTGTTACTCAAAATGAATGATCGTACGCTACCCTATGCATTCGCCTATATAGATGTGCACGAAATGTGATTTAAAAAGCAGATGTCAGGTTCAGGTCCTGGGTAGATCGAATCGAAAAATAGCGAAAAAGGTCACGTATTCAAGTGTAGTCAAAATGTGGTCTATCGCTTCTAATACACGTTATTCCTTTATGAATAGCGTTTTATTGCCCTGGGCATTCTTAGGACCAGAGCCGGATGATACGTAAATGCGGCTTGTGGTATACTGCAACGGACGTGTGAACGCATCGATGTCCGATTCGCTATGTAGCCACGCGTCATTTCTGCAGCTAGTCATAAGTTATGGCACAAGAAACATCATCGGATAAACGTCCCTGAGTTGTACAGGCCGGAATGGTTGCACCGGACAGAACATGAAAGAGGAGGTTGTCTGGAACATGAAAAAATTATCTATTGTAATGCTGTCCTGCGCATGCTTGTTAGGTACCGTATTATCAGTCGCACCAGGACAAGCACAGGCACAATCGTCAGCTTTAAAGAAAGGGATTCAAAGCGAACAGGTGCTGGAGCTACAACAACAGCTTCATTCACTCGGTTATTTCAAAGCCGGCTTTACAGGATACTACGGCTCTTTGACCAGCAAAGCGGTGGCTCGTTTTCAGCGTGATCACGGTCTGACGCCTGATGGTATAGCAGGAGCGGCAACACAGGCCAAGCTGGATTCATTCGGAAAGGTGCGCGTAACTGCGTTGGATCAACTGGCACGAATCATTTATTCCGAGGCGCGCGGAGAATCGTTTGAAGGACAAGTAGCTGTCGGCGCTGTCGTATTAAACCGTGTACAGTCTAGCGAATTTCCGAGCTCGATTCCGGACGTTATTTTACAGCCGGGTCAATTCACCGCTGTACAGGATGGTCAATACCGCCTGAAACCCAACAAGACGGCGTACCGAGCAGCCAGACAGGCACTTAATGGGGCTGACCCGACCAATGGGTCCTTGTTTTATTACAATCCGGCCATTGCCACAGCCAAATGGAGTAAAAGTCGTCCGGCTGTCATCTCACTTGGACGTCATACATTTACGAATTAATCACATATAAGCGTTTACATTTTTTTTTGGCCGTCAGAAGCTTCTTAGAGAAGCGGTGACGGCTTTTTGTGTATTCACAAATTTGTAATATATTAGGGGTGATGTATCTCGTTTTATATTAAAAATTCTACCTATTATTCCGATACTCTTAATAGACAAAAAATGAAATCAAAGGAGTCTTTCTAAAATGAGTCAACATCCTTATACCATCGAAGTGGATCAAGTCATTAAAACGGTACATATGGCAGTGAATGGAGTTTTTAGCCAAGAGGAGTACGACAGCTTTGTAAAGGATTATATCGCCAAAACTTCATCTATTCAGGCATCGAGCTTTACACTCAAGGTAGACTGCACCCAAATGGCACTTTTGGGACCGGGTGAAGTAGAGAAACTGAAGGGCTCTTTTGTACGTTATAAAGAAACTGGATTTGCCAAAATAATTTTTGTTATCAGCCTCCAGCAAACGATTATTAAAATGCAGCTTGGTCGCGTAGCACGTGAAGCAGGATTAAACAACGTAGATATTGTAGTGCAATAATGCGCTGACGCATGTGTGAGGGGGAAATCTGATGAGCCATATCAGAATAAAGGCACTGGGAGTGTATCATCCGCCCCATTCGTTGGATAACGAATATTATATTCGTCATTTTGACGAGCGGGGAAAAGATATT
Organism: Paenibacillus jamilae; assembly: GCF_050482105.1. Classification (GTDB taxonomy): domain Bacteria; phylum Bacillota; class Bacilli; order Paenibacillales; family Paenibacillaceae; genus Paenibacillus; species Paenibacillus jamilae_B. The sequence goes on from NZ_JBCNHI010000005.1 coordinate 201,075, forward strand.
CGGCGCTTCATGGAGCATATGGGAAGAAAACACCGCTATATCATTGATGACCCCAACGAAAACGGTCTAACTATGGGGATAGCAGCTGCACAAAAAGCTTTGGAGCAAGCCGGTATGACAGGCCGTGATGTGGATATGATCGTGTTCTCTACTCAAGTTCCTGAGTCCCTGTTTCCGATGAATGCCTTGTTTGTTCACCAGGCGATTGGAGCGAGACATGATGTGGTAGTGATGGATTCCAATGCAAATTGTGCAGGGATGACTGTAGCCGTCGATCAAGCCAGTCGGTCGATGTTATCTAATCCCGATGTGCAGACAGCGCTCATTATCGGCTCAGATTATAATTCACTTATTTCCGATCCTGCGGATGAGATTACTTATGCGAACTATGGGGATGCTGCATGTGCAGCTATTTTAGAGCGTACAGAAGAGGATACCGGATTTATAGATTCACAGTATTATACGGACCCCATCAATATAGATAAAATATTGTACCCAGCCCAGGGTTTAGCGGCGACACTCCAAAGGAATGCACCCGGCAAATTTATTCAATGGCTTCCGTTCGACGCCAATATGGCCTTGCCTCCAACATTTGAGCTGCTTGAGCGCATTTTAAAAAAGAATGGGTTGGCGCCTCAGGATGTACGTGCATATTGTCTGTCTCAATTTTCATTGGCTAATGTGTTGAAGATCCAGGATCATTTGGAGCTAGAAGATAATCAAATGATTTATGTCGGTGATCGTTATGGCTATACAGGTACTAGCAGCCCATTCATTGCGCTATCTGAAGGAATCGAATCGGGGCGTATTCGGCGTGGCGATTATGTGCTGTTCTGGACGATTGGAGCTGGCTACCAACTGGTTGCTATGTTATTTAAATATTAAAAATACGAGACCTTGCAACTGCAAGGTCTTTTTGTGTATCACACTATAACAATTGTAATGATTTGGTTGTGTTAGGTAGGTTTATTTTGTAAAATTTAAACATTGAATCTTAAGGGAGAGCTTATAGGGTGCACAATTCATACTAGGAGCTGAAGGGTCATTAAAATCGAAAATTTATTTTATGGGGAACGAATAAAACTGGCGGCAGTCAGGGAAGAAGATGCGGAAGTGATGTTCAAATGGGGTGAGGATGCCAAGTATTTGCGCAATGTAGATACGGATTTGGCAATTCCTTACACGTTGAAACAGATGGAGTCAGAAGGATCTCCTAGCTCTAACGAGGTCTATTTTCGATTAAGAACGTTGGCAGATGATGTCTTGATCGGTTTTGTTGCTATTCATGGGATTGAGTGGAATAACCGCTGCGGGCAGCTGGCAATAGGTATAGGTAATACGGATTACCGTGGCAAGGGTTATGGAGCAGAAGCTCTACGTCTTATTCTTCGTTATGCGTTTTATGAGCTAAACCTAAATCGGATCGGTTTGGATGTGATTGAGTACAATACACAAGCGATCCGTACCTATGAGCAGGCAGGGTTCCAGCTGGAGGGTAGAGTTCGTTCCGCTGTTCTTCGTGATGGCAATAGCTATGATCGCATCATGATGGGCATCCTGTACTCTGAATGGATTTCGACTCTTCAAGTGTAATAGATACACAATTTGTTCATAATATATTCCATAATAAGCCTTTTAATAATATGGAAAGAGGTTTATAGTTAAGGGGTCACATGCCCAAATCATTATTAATTTGAGTATGAGTCAAAGTTGAGGAGGAATTTACATGGCAAACGTTGTAAGGTCCGTTACTTCACCCAAGAAATTTATTTCTGGACAAAATCTGCTCTCGTCGTTAAATGACTATATCAAGGATTATGGTGATAAAGCCTATGTTATTTGCGATGAGTTTATACTTGAAAGGGCCCAAAAGGAGGCAGGTGCTTCGATTGAAGCAGCTGGTAACCAGGTGGTCTTCGAAAAATTCCAATATGAATGTACAAAAGAAGAGATTGATCGTAACCGTGAATTAGTACGTAAACATGGTTCGAACATCATTATAGGGATTGGCGGGGGAAAAACGCTGGATACAGCCAAGGCAACAGCCTATTATGAAAAACTGCCTGTCGTTATTTTCCCAACGATTGCTTCTACAGATGCTCCTTGTACCGCGCTTGCGGTAATTTACAAGAAGGATGGCTCCTTTGATGAATATTTGTTCTTGCCTACGAATCCAGATGTAGTACTTGCGGATACAGGTATTTTGGCAGCGGCGCCTGCACGTTTCTTTGCAGCTGGAATCGGCGATGCATTGGCCACTTATTTTGAAGCTCGTGCCTGCTATCAGGCCAATGGGGACAATCTAGTGCTGAACAAGCCTTCCACTACAGGCCTGGGACTTGCTCGCCTTTGTTATGATACATTGCTGGAAAATGCTGTGAAGGCCAAACGTGCAGTGGATCGTAAAGTATATACTCGTGCGGTTGAGGATACGATTGAAGCAACCATTTATCTGAGTGGTGTCGGAGCAGAATCAGGTGGATTGGCAGCAGCACATGCTATTCATAATGGCATGACGGCTGTTCCTTCACTTCACAAAGCACAGCACGGTGAGAAAGTTACTTTTGGCTTGTTAACTCAGCTGGTGCTGGAAAATGCACCAAAAGAAGAGCTAGAGACCGTGATTAAGCTGGTTAAGGATGTAGGCCTTCCATTAACACTTCGTGACCTGGGTGTAGAGGAATTTGTTGAGGCTGAATGGCGTCAGGTGGCTGAATCTGCTTGTGCGGCAAATGATACAATGGTCAACATGCCGTTCCCGGTAAGCCCTGATGATGTGTATAATGCAATCATTGCAGCTAATGCGATTGCAGAATCCTATCAAGAATAGTTTCTTTCTAACCACAAAAATGAGTTTACAAAAACGGGCCTGTCATATCACTGACAGACCCGTTTCGTTTACGTGCACTATCCTGTGAAACAAAAGAAGGATACCAGGGACTTATATCCTATCTTGTTCTGACCGATATAGATGTAACAGGGAAATTAGGTTGGTCACACAGCAGGAGGAGATTTGATGTTGGTACATGGTAAAACACGTAGGGGCAACTTGTACATCCATATGTCCAGCGGTTTTCACAAGATTGGGGATTTTCGGGAAGAGTATTCCGTAGCACCAGGTGATCGGCTGATGTCTAGATTAACCAAGCGGATCTACACCATTGTATCTGTACATCTTGGTGAAGAGGCATATGCAGATCTTGATCTTGAAGAGGTAATCAGAAATAGTTAGAGAGCTTCATTTGAATTGGGTTTGAAAAAGCTTGCACTTTGCTCCTAGAAGCAAAATGCAAGCTTTTTTCTTTCAGCGGAGGGACTCATGGAGAAGGTCGCGTGTGATAATATTATTTTGGTTCATAAAATGTCTGATGGTTGCCTGCGAGTTGGTTGCCGACAGTTCCTTACCCCATGTCATGGCATAGGCCCAGGCTGGCTGATTCTTTAGCACTCTTGCGCTTGGCAGGATATCACTTTCTCCAATTCCCATAGGCTTGCCCTGTGCAAGCTTTAGTAATTCAGTGTAGTAGGAGGGTTTGTAATCATTATTATAGATATCGGCTGCAAGCACATCTACCCGGTTAATACCTGGAAAGGACAGATTATAGGGCGTGCTGTATGCGTTAGGGGCATTGGGACTCCAAACCCACAACAGGTTATCTAAATGATGGACATGTACGAATCGATCATACATTAGATCCCATAGCTTAGCGTAATTTTGTTTATTCCCCCACCAAAACCAGTTACCGTTCATTTCATGATAGGGTCTCCATAAAACGGGCACATCCGCGTCTCGCAAGTTCTTAAGGGACAGAGCCACCTCGTCCAAGTCAGCGATGAGTTGTGTATATTGCGGGGTACCTGGCGTGATATAGCGATTAAATTCAGCTTGAGTAATTTTGGCTTGAACGTTTTTCCACGTTTTTGGTTTGCCTGGCAACGCCTGATGAAAGGTGATAGCTACGATTCCGCCGTCCTGGCTCCATTGAATAGCACTATTTACAACACGCTGACGTTGCTCTCGTAAGGCAGTACGGGACTGATTAGCCAACCCTCCAAACTCATAGCCGTGAAGTCCTGCGTATTGTCCGCTGATTTGTTGCAGCTTGTTATTTTGTTCATCCGGTGCCTCTAAATAATCATGTTGTCCGGAAATTAGCATACCATCCGGTACATTGGTCAGGTAGGCAAGTAATTGCCTGGCTTTGGCAGAGGCATGAGCATTAATTGGCGGGGCAGCATCGGCAACAATGAACGATTGTTGAGAGCCGCTGAAGATTAAAACAAGCATTAGCAGTAGCACCCTCTGTAACCAAAAGCGTGTTGAGTGAGATTTCATGGCGCTCCTCCTTTGATGCTGGTAGTGGGTTAGTATTTTTCTTTTTGTTTTCTAAGTTGTATGTAGGCGCTAATCATGATCAGTATCAGAGTCATCAGGGACCACCCATTAAACTCCTGCGGATATATCCAATTGTTCCATACAAGGAAGCCAGCTAGTAAAACAAGCAAACCCATTGTAAGGTACATTTTGGTCTGTGCTGGACGTGTGGTACGTTTAGAAACCCAATGTATGATGCCTAGAATAATGGCTGCCTGAAATAAAAATATACCCATTATCATTAAACTAGCTATAAAAATAGGGGACATCCGTATCCTCCTCCTAGATCTACAAACAGAATATGCAGGTTGTAAGTGGGATGTGGATTCTTGGATGTAAGTTTCATTACAAATTAAGTAACCAGTTGTACTCTGGTGCGATCCTAAACAAGTTGACTAAATTATACCATAACTACCGTCCTGCAATGGAAGGCGTCTAAATACCCACTCTTCCTTGATTCGTCATCATACTTTATATTCAGTGGAATATCGACATGTTGATTTATACACTACATACATACGAAGCTCCATTCGGAATTTCGGTAAAATATAAGTATAGACCAACGCGAAATCGAAGGAAAAGTTTGGTATGATTAAAGTGGATTGCAAAGGAGGCCTTCATATGAATGAAGAAAATAGACCGTTTTCTAGTCCAGCAGATGCTGAGGGAACCAAAGCCAACTTTGATGCCAATCAGCGAAAGCTTCACTCCGAGGGAGCTCCCAGCCTTTGGCGTCAGGTCAGTAATCTGCTTATTCTGGTTGGTGTAATTGCATTAATTATTATTATAGGTCGATTACTTTAATGAGATGACCGAAAAGTCAAAAGTTTAGGATGTGAGATGGTGCTAAAGGCAGCTTTACTTTTTATTTTGGCTGGCATTGCTGAAATCGGAGGTGGATATTTAATATGGCAATGGCTGCGAGAAGGCAAGACATGGTATGTCGGACTTTGCGGTGGCGTGATTTTAGCTATCTACGGAGTCATTGCTACCTTTCAAGTTTTCTCCTCCTTTGGGCGTGTATATGCAGCATACGGAGGTGTCTTTATTGTTCTTTCCATTGCATGGGGCTGGTGGATTGATAAAAAGACACCTGACTTGTACGATTTCATTGGTGGATTGATTTGTTTGGTAGGGATAATTGTAATTCTATTACCACGCTCCGGATGATAGGACAAAAAACCCTTTTTTATTTTTAAAAACATGACTATAGGTCTACAAAAACAAGCTTCATATTCCGAAATAGAACTTAAGGAGGGGGTTCTATGAACTGGAATCAAATGAAGCTTAGATTGAAATTTGGCAGTGCTATGCCGAAGAGTGAAGGTAATTTCTCTTTTGGTCTCTTGTGTGGACTCTTCATCAGCATTGTACTGTGGATCTCAATTATTGGTTGGATCATGCTTATCTTCAAGTGATACTTAACGATCCGTGACCTATCATTCATGCTTTATTTTGTAAAATCATTACGTAGTTTGTTTATTCCACGGTCTATGGCTTCATCAATCATATCAGTAGCTGCGGGTGAATCGGCATCACTGTCAGGAATTCGATCAAATCCTGGCTCACGCTTATCCAGAGATTGTTTATATTCGATTTGATCGTCAGTAGGACTCTTTTTTTCGGAGTTATGTTTTTTCATTGCGCATAACACGCTCCTTCTTAGGCATGATCAGTTCTACACTTTACATAAACGTTTATGTTCCATATTAAACGCTTATAAAATAAAACCGGGAAGGATAAATCCCGCCCGGTACTCTCCAAACAACTAGCGATGCTCAATTAAATCAATCGCTCCCAGAACAACATGAGCCAGTCCGAAACCGAGAATGCCTGTAGCGGCAAGTTTGTACTTACTGCTCAGCAACACAGCGCCTGAAGCCGATACTACCGTCCCAAGAACAGTTGGAATCATACCTTCACGCATTCGTAACACCCCTTCTGGTGGTTTGGAAAGACGTTTATTAGTGTAGTTCAAATGTGCGCAAGTTATACAAAAAGAGAATTTTTATTATTTTTTAAAAAAACACTTTACAATTTGATGAAAATATCGTATTATAAGTTGGTGCCCGGTTGAACGACATTTACATAGCGAGAACACTTCTTAATAAGCAAGCTTCTCAGATACTTGTAAGAAAGAACAAGTTAGTGTAAAATAGCGTTCCTAAATGCTTGCCGGGGTGGCGGAATTGGCAGACGCACAGGACTTAAAATCCTGCGGTAGGTGACTACCGTACCGGTTCGATCCCGGTCCTCGGCATATCAACGTTTTACCCCGATCACATCAGCGTTAAATGAACGAAAATAACGCGAGGTCCTGTGTATCTGTAACGGAGCAATCCGCAGGTACACAGGACCAACGAAGCGCCTCACCGTTAACATGCGGAGGAGGCGTTTTTGTTTTGGCAAGATTACGAAGTATAAAACCTACGGCTGGCAACCGAACGGATTGGCGTCAGCTTCTCACGGAGTTCCTAGCGTATAAGAAGCTAGAGGACGGAGTCGGTCAGTATACGCTGGACGACTACGATCGAACCGTTAATCTATTATTCAAGCGGTTTCCCAACGCATGGGACTCGGAGCAAGCGTTGAGAGATGCGGTAATGGAGCATCTAGCGCAAGACATCGCACCACCAACGTTTAACAATAGACTCGTTTACTTGCGCACGTTCTTTAACTATTGTATAAGTGAGGGCGAATTATCTACGAACCCACTCGCAACTATGAAGAAACGCAAGACAGAAGACCGAGCGGTCTCTGTCGAGGTAGACGTACTTAATGCGTTGTTGGCCGCGCCTAACCAGAACACATTTGTCGGTCTACGCGACTATACGCTCATTCTTTTAACGCTAGATACAGGCATCCGTCCATCGGAGGGTACGAAGCTAATACCGCAGGATTTTAACGCATCTTTGCGGGAAATTTACGTGCCGGCGAAGGTTGCGAAAGGCCGTGTTGCGCGGACGCTTCCTATATCGGAGACTACAACGAAGGCACTGCGGAAACTAATATCAGTGCGTGCGCCTGAATGGGGCGATGATATTCCCATATTCTGCTCGTATGAGGGGCGGCCGCTCAACCGCCATACGTGGGGAGACCGGATAGAGATATACTGCAAAAAGATCGGAACACATATCCGACCGTATGATTTACGGCATGTATTCGCGTTGGAGTTCCTTCGTAACGGGGCGAACGCCTTCGCTACGCAGCGAGCTTTAGGTCACGCTACAATGGAAATGACACGGCGCTACGTGGCGCTTGTAAACAGTGATTTAAAAGCGGAACACGAGAAGGCCAGTCCGGTCGATCGGTTAGTTAAAAGTACGAAGGCAAAACGAAATACGAAAATATAAAACGTATGTGCGTAACGCTCATCTCTTCGGAGGTGGGCGTTATTTTTTTTTTTTGCGTAAAAGTGTGCGGATTGAGAATTGACTGTAGATAAAACAGTATAAGGCAAAGGGAAAGGAGACGAAAACATGGCGAGAGGAAAGCGCGTAGAGATCGTAAAGATAATCGTAGACGGTGCGGAGGTTGACGCTAAGGCGTGTACGAAGTGCTGCGAGGTTAAAGCGTTGACATGCTTTAATAAACACGCAGCGTGTCCAGACGGTAGTCAACCTTATTGTCGAGAGTGCCAAAAGAGAGTGGCCCGTGAGAGGACCGAGCAAAGTGCTAGGAGCTCGGGTAAAATCGCCAGAGTACTTACCAAGCGTACCGCTGAGTCTTACAAAAAAGAGGTTAATGCCCTTACAGAAGGGGAGTATATGGTAGTCGGGAGCTACTGCGGTAGTAAAAAGGGGGTAGAGATGTTACATACGGCCTGTGGGAGGACTTGGCTTTCACGCCCAAACAGCTTTATTAGTGGTGGCCAACGCTGCCCCCATTGTTACGGGAACAGCCGTAAGAGTACTGATCAATTTAAGGAGGAAGTGCACAAAGCAGTAGGGGACGAGTACTGTGTGTTGGGCAATTACGTAAACTCAAAAACACGCCTACTAATACAACACACCCTCTGTAATCATGCGTATTTAGTTACGCCAAATATGTTCCTAAGGGGTAAACGTTGTCCACGATGTGAGGAATCACATGGAGAACGTGCTATACGTAACTATCTTTTTGAAACCGGCCTGCTATTTAAAGAGCAAGGAACATATGAAGGCTGCCGGCACAAGAGAGTGCTACCATTTGACTTCATTGTCTATACAAATAAGGGTGATGTAGCAATTGAATATGATGGCGAACACCACTCGATGCCTGTAGATTTCGCAGGTAGGGGAGAAGAATGGGCACGACAGAAGTTTGGAGAGGTGAAGAGAAATGACCGCATCAAAACGGACTACTGTCTCGCTAACGGCATCCCACTCATTCGTATCGACTATACGGAGTTCGATCGCATCGAAGAAATACTCACGCAACGACTTGCGGAATTAGGCGTAACAGGCAAGCGCCTAAACGGAGTCATTGCGCAGGACTCTTCGGAAACATCGTCTAACAACGTAAAATCAATTGCGGAGGAGGACGCAGCATGACCGATACACAACGTCTTGTCAGCGTCGAATCACAAACGGAATATTCCGTCACATCTGGCGCAACCGAAACGCGTATCTTCGTTAAATTTTACGTTGAGGCAGTACGTTCTGGAATGATTGCGGACTTGGGACCAGAACGTCTTCAGACGCTAATCGTACTTGCATCGTATATGGGCGCGGATGGTACCTGCTACCCTACGCAATGGCAGATTGCGAACAGCCTCGGGATTAAGCGGGAGACTGCGGGCAGACGCGTTGCAGCACTCGCGGAGTACCGCTGGAAGGGGCAACCGCTAATTCTGCGCGAGCGAAAACGGCATCCGGAAAGCAAGATATGGGAGAACACAACGTACAAGATACTGCCGATCAGCGGTCTGCGCATTTTCGATAAGTGAGCCAGGTGACGCTAAGCCCACATGGGTCTGAGCTAACACGGATTAGACATCACACTAAGTAGAACCAGTTATTAACTAGAACCATCTTTATAACTAGATTAAACATTACGCGTCGTCATTCGTTCCTCATTCCTAGCGACGTATTAGACCTTACTAATATCTATACGCGTATGAAAATAAGTCGGAGACGACAGTCGACGGCGAGGATGAACGAAGTGAATCGCGAGCTTATATCACTACGCATCTATAAACGGAGGTAATCGCGTATGAAAATAACCGCAGTATTACTCGCATCCGTAACGTTATCTTTCTTCGGTCTCGTCGCGTGTGTAATCGACGCGTATACGTTTCCTCACAAATCGATCGGAGGTGTTTCGCTAAATGAACGTACAACTAACCGCTAATTACGCACTACGCTCAGACGGTACGCAGTTTATCGTTAGTCAACGCAAGATTGTCGACCCTACGAAAGCGCCCGGTTATAAAGCGGTCGAGGGTGCGCCAGCTCCGGAACTCCGCGATCGTTGGGACGACGTGGCTTATTATCCGCTCAACGCGGTCGGTCTCCATGTGGCGCTCGATTCGGTCCGAGTTAGATCGGCGGTGGCCGCTGCGAATTCTGCGGAAACTTTAGCGGATTTTATGGCAATCTTGTCCGCGGAGACGGCCGAGTTGGTTGCGGCTATAAACGCAGCGGGATCGCTTGATTTTACCGTCAAATTAGGCGCGTAACGGTTAGGCGAGGGTGTTCGGTAGGGTAACGAGTAAAGGCGCTAATTTAACGTAAAGGAGACGGGCAAATGATACGCGTAGGAAAACCGATGGCACAAAATACATTCGTAGTTTACGTAGGGACCGAGATCAAGGAGGTTGTTTACGCTAAGTCTCGTGGACAGGCAGGCGAGTGGGCGCAACGTAAATACGGTTCGCAGGCGTACGTGTTTGAGAACGTCCATGCGCTTGATATTACGTAGGGGGTGACGGCGTGAGTTGGAGGTGGGAGTATGTTGTTTACGAGATGCGCAAAGGATTGTTCGGTCGCACAAAGGAACGGAGATTGCGTGTTTTTAATGACCGAACTGATGCAGATGGATACGTAACTAATTATCTCAAGCTAAGCCCGGACGCAATTATCCGTGTACAGCGGCAGTTACCGTGGTGGGACTAAGAAAGGCGAGGTTGAACGAAGCATGAACAACGGAAAGCTAGAAACGGTCGACGATATCCTCGAATGGTATCGCGACAATAAAAACACGGAGGGAGTCAACGTAAATGTCAAACGTTAATAAACCGGTAATACTTGCGGAGGTTGCGGATGCGATTGAGGAGCTGCGTGGGGAGGGCGTGGGTAATCGCGGCATTCTATTGCGTAGCGAGCAGATCGGTAATCCGTACTACACGGCATTGGTTTCGATTTCTTATGATACGTTGATGGCCGCTTTGATCAACGGTTATGAACGTGAGTTGACGGAGGAACAACGTAAACACGATGCTCTTAGGGAGGTGTACTTCGACCTCCTCGGAACCGAATTTGCGTCGGGAATTAACTACGCGTTGACCACCCTCGGTGTAGCTGTTAGCGGGGTGAACGCCGAGTGATCTGGTTACACACCGTAGGAAGGACGCTAACAACGGCATCTATGCTCTCGGTATTCGTGTGCGCAGTTGTAGGGAGCGGAAATAGCGTACTCGTATCAGTAGGCGCATTATTCGTGGGATGTGTCCTCTCGGACTTGTCCGTATGAAGACCGATTTCTACCGTCACTTTACCGTGATAATAGACGACGTTGACGTTCCGGAATGCTGTCGTACTCTACGTACGGAAAACCGCTATTTGCCCACGATTTTAACGGAGCTAGGCGTGTTCCCATCCGTGGATCAGATACGGCGGAATAGGCGGGATTTGATGCGAGAGGTTAACGAGAATGAGTGTATACGGATAGGACGAAAAGTGATCGATATTTACGAAAAAATGATATCGTAAGGAAACTAGAAAAGGACGGAGAATAAGAGAGATTGGAAATCGAATAGGTTGTGGAAATCTGTACTAGTAGGGGAAAACCTTTTATGAACTCGGATGAACCTGAGTGAACTTGGATGAACCTGAGTGATTTAATTCCCCGAATGTTTACATCAATGCCGATCTAGTACTATCCGGCAAATCGTCGAATTTGCGGTTTTTCAAATTACACTAGTCCCTATAGAATAGGAGGTACCAGGCGCAGTGATGTTAGTGGGTAAAAAACGTCGAAATCTTCATGAAATGAAAACGTAAGAAAACGGAAGGAAATTGGAGAGATAACGAGGTCTGATTGTTTTTATCACTAGAGTAAATCAAACCTCGTTCTAGTAAATGTTGAAATATTATATTCACATGTTGATATTATTCTACTAAATCCCTTAATCTAACTTATTCAGCCTTGAAAATAAAGAATCGCCAATTTTGCGGTTTGTGTCTGACTTACATCCTCAAGTTATAATGTAGGAGCCATGTGGAGGAAAATGCGAAATTAGTTCATTTATAGAGGCAGCCCCCTGATATAGAGGCAGTCCCCTGGCGAGTTCTTCTTTAAAATCGCGTATTCTACACTTCTCTCAGTTTTCCTAATTATACAAAATAGCAAAGGAGGTGCTATGGTGGTTACTAAAGCAAAGAAGCCGAAAATTGACCGCACAGACTGGCGCTCATTGCCTCACTCACAATGGAACGTACGAACCGTTCACGCAATGTTCGCCGAATTAAATCGAGAGCACTTCGGAGTCGAAACGTACCTACCGATGCGTAACTGGGGTTTCGAGCAAGGCGTAATTAAACGTGCTTTGGCGGAACACGGAGCAGACGTTTTACACGAGGCTTTCACGTTAATCTTCCGTGAATATAAGCCTACGCCGGACTATCCGATACTAACGGCAGGATTCGCAATCAGCTACCGTTTAAACACGGTAATTCCCCGTATCCTTGCGGACAGGCAGCGCAAGGAAAAAGCGGAGAAGACCGTAGTTAATGGCGGGATGGCTGCGGAGGAAATTGCGAGTTGGCTTTAACACATCCTGACGACTATGTCAAGAAATTTACACACCATGTCTATTTTTGTTTCATATTTTCAAAAATCTGCTAGACTAAATATGTAAGGAGGAACGCAATGTCTAACGCAGACAAGTGCAAACTAGCGTCCCACTGCTCGCAAGCCGGCGGACCAAGATGCAATAATCTCTGTTCGTCCTGGATCGCAGTCCACGGATTCAATGGCGCGGGTGGACGGATTGCAGCGGCAAACGTACCGAAAGAGTACGCAGGCGTGACGCTCCAAAACTCTCCGGCAAGAGAGGATCAGGCGGAGGCTTATAAACTTATCGACGCGTACGTTAACACGTTCAAGCGTCAATTCAATATTGCGGAAGAGCGTATAAAATCGCTATATCTCTATTCGGAATCTCCCGGCACCGGAAAAACTACGTCGGCGAGCGCAATATTACACGAGTACATCGTGCGACATTATATCGGATCGCTCCAGCGGGACAGGCAGCCGCTGGAAAGGTGCGCATACTTTCTCGATGTTAACGCTTGGCAAACGTTATTCCTCGGGTTCAATCGATCGCATGTACCAGCCGAGACAGCCGAACGCCATGCCGCCGAGTATTACGCAATGGAATCACGCGCCAAAGTGACGCCATTCGTAGTCTTGGACGATATAGGCGTACGGTCGGCAACCGATGCGTTTCGTGCAGATTTACACAGTATCGTCAATTACCGCACGGCGAACGGATTACCGACGGCGTATACGTCTAACGTAGCGATCGATGACTTGAATACGGTGTTTGACGCAAGATTGGCGGATCGTGTTCGGGATATGTGCGCAGTGGTTCCGTTTGTTGGCGGGAGTAAACGGGGAATAAGGAACGGAAATCGGAGTAAAACGGCGTAAAAACGAGCATTGGTGAGCGCTAAGAATATAGACACATAAATGTCACTTTTGTTCGACAAATATAGACATAAATTCGTTCGCATTTTAACTACTTATTTCCTAAATACGTCCAATAAGTGGTACTCTTTTCCGGTTATGTCGAAAGTGCATTATGGTAAAATCGTCCTATTTGGTGTTTGACGCGCTTTGTTATTTAGATGTAAAACAGGAGGTGTAGGTATGAGTGTGTATGAGGAGCAACTGCTGTCAAAGATTGTCGATACAGGTGACGTTAAAGCGTTAACTCGCTTCGGCATTGCCCGCACAGATTTCTCGACAGCGGGAGGGCGTCAAGCGTATGACTTTGTACTCGCGTATGCCGACTCAAACGAAGGTAAGGTCCCGTCCTACGCAACTCTAACCGCAGAGTGTCCCGATATAACGTATATACCGGGCGTGACAGATAGCTTCGAGTACCTTACGCGAGGCATAAAGGAAGCGGCCGCACGGCGTATGATACTCGAAAAAGTTAACGGCTATGTAGACGTAGAAACGGGACGTAAGTACGAGTCGGAGTTTGCACAGAAATTTGGCGAATTATCGGCTGAAGATTTCGGGAATTACTTGCGGAAAATGGCAGATGGCATTACAATGAGAACAAGCGTTCGTAACCAAAAGGCAACGGACGTGAAACTAGACTTCGAGAAGTTCCTAACGGAGTATCAAGCGCGTAAATCCGGTGAGTCTTTTCGCATATGGAAATCCGCGTTTCCTTACATTAATACGCAAATTGGCGGGTATTTTTCGTCAAATCTTTATACTTTTTATGCTCGATCGGGTCGGGGCAAGTCCGTTATCGTCATGGTTGAAGCGTTAGAGGCTGCGATTCAAGGCGCAACGGTACTCGTATGGGCGCTAGAGATGTCCCGTTATGAATGGCTTGCGAGAGCCTACTCGTACCTTAGCGCTAGGGCTGGCGTGTTCAATGCTAATTTTGATGGGGCTGATTACGCGGCGGGCTTTGACAACAAAGCGCTATTGATGGGTAAACTTCCTGAGGAGTCCGAAGCAAGGCTTGTCGAGTGGCTCCGTGAACTAAACGAATCAGTAGCCGGGCGCATCCTCTTACGAGCAACGGACGATGAGGATTTTCGCGATAAGTCCGTACGCCAACTGGAAACGGATATTCTCGAAACTGGTGCGGGTGTGGTAGTCGTCGATCCGATTTACTATATGGATTACGAGGCTAACACGTCTAAAACCGCGGGCGGCGATGCAGCAGCTACATCCAAGAAGTTACGTCTATTAGCTGGGCGCACCAAGAGCGTAATCCTCGTAATTACGCAAGCCGACGAGAATCCGTCCGAAAAAGGCGACGATGGCGTACGTGAGTTGAAACCACCGAAGCGCGCGGAGATCAAGAAGACGAAAGCCGTATTGGAAGACGCCGCAAATACGTTCGGTATCGATACGTTGGCACATGAGGGGCGAGGCGTGATAGAGCTCGGTAAGGGGCGTAATGGTGGCGAGGATGCACGTGTCGAAATCGTATACCTGCCGAATTACGGGATCGTACGCGAGATTCAATCGGTGGAGGATGCGGGGAAGTTTGCGGCTGGATTTTAGCCTGTTTCCTTTTGAGAAACAAAATGTGTTGACTTGGGAAACACATAGGTTTATCATTGCCTTGTGGAAGACGAAAGGGGAATGGTTAACTTGGTAGGCCCAAAAGAACTCGGGAGTTTTGTTAAGAGAATGCGGGAGATCATGAAACTGTCACTGAGGGATGTGTATGACAAGACAGGGATTAGTCCATCACAGCTTAGTAAAATAGAAAGAGGTCTTGTAAAGAACCCTTCTGACGATACATTAAATAAGTTGGCCTACGCATTGAATGTTGATAGATACGAGCTTTTTTTCTATGCGGGTAAAGTGTACCCCGACATGGAAAAAGAGATTGTCGAGAGTATCATAGAGGCAACGAGTAAACCAATCAAGTTCGGGAATACCGAGTTATCCTTTAATATTTCTACAGCTGGAGAAGCTATGACTAACCTTGACTTAAAAGAAGCTATCAAACAATACTCCGAGCATTCGGAAGATGACTTCGACGAGTCAGAAATAGAGGAACTAGTTAAGGAAACGTACGCCGCTTATCAGATACTCGTTCGAAAAATTAGAAACAAAAGAAAGTTTTAATTTGGAAGGAGGGAAATTAGTGGATGATTAACTCGCGCTTTTTACTTGATGTGCTAGAAGAGCACGTATGGGCAGTGTGTCGCATAGACTCGGACAAGTTTATCGCATGTTCACCGTTCCGTGACTCGGACGACACCCCGTCGTTTTTCGTCGATCTACGTGATGGTCCTTATTACGGATGCTGGTTCGACCCAGGCGCGGAAGACCCGGAATGGCGATCGGGCGGGCCCGCTAAGTTAGTCGCATTTTTACGTAACATAACCGAGGAGGAAGCACGCGAATTATTACACCAAGACGGTCGGGACGCTCCGGCCGATTACATAACGCTGCGACTTCAAGGTCCAACGGTAAATAAACGTTCAAAACCGCTCGATAGCGGAATACTTGCCGATTATCAGCGAGTAACATCTACGTATCTATCAGATAGACGTATAACGAACGATATCCAAACGCTGTTTCAAACGGGGTATGACCCACGTGCACGAACGGTAACGTTTCCCTGGTTCGACGCTGCTGGACGCTTAATGAATTTGAAGCACAGAAAAGTCAGAGATAAGACGTTCTGGTATCGTAAAGGTGGTGCGCCCATTCGATCGTTAGTCTACGGTATCCATATCGTTAATCGACGGGGGATTAAGCGCGTACTACTTGTCGAGAGTGAAACGGATTGTTTATATGCGTGGAGCTGCGGAGTGCCTGCGATTGCGGTTGGAGGTTCGTCGTTTACAGCGGAAAAGGCGGATATTATACGGAAGAGTCCGATTGAGGAATTGCTACTCGGCGGAGATAACGACCGTGCTGGCCGTGCTCTACGGGCACAGATACGGGAAAGGCTGGCGTCAAGCTGTGCGCTATATGACGTGAAAATACCGGATGAGTACAAGGATATTAACGATATCCCCGACGCGGAAACGGTGCGAGCGATATGTGACGGGGCTGTGCGCGAGAGTTTTTGCGTAGGAATGCAACTTCCCGTTGGCAAACTGCGTCGAATAATGTAATAATTAGAATCGACGTGAATCACGTCCGTATAGGCCACACGTAACGATTTAATCGTCCGTGCGCCCGCTCGGTTGTTCCTCAGTCCATTCATACAAACAATAAGGCGTAGGCAGTTCAAGAACCATTGAAATAGTACGAGCATGTGCTATTTCCATAGTCTTACCGTACCTCATGTTAACATACGCGCTAATTTGGCTTTTGTGTATTCCGGTTCTTCTTGAGAGTTCCGCTTGAGTTAATCCGGAGTTTTTAAGCAAATGTCCGAGCAGGCATTTAGTAGCTATATAAGCCATAAATGCCTCCGCAAAAAAAAATTATCAAAAAGTGTGCGACCTAGAGAAACGGTGTAGATAATACAATATAACGCGAAAGAGACAAAGGAGGCAGCAAATGAACGCAGCCCAACAATTTAATAAAGTATTCTTAAACTACTCCCCAAAGATAGTGATGATCGCCAAAAGCTTCAGCCGTCGCTCAGGGGTACCAGTTACTGAATTTATCAGCCAGCTTAACGAGGCATTATGGGTTGCCTACCAAAAGCACGACCCTAACCAAAGTTCGCTAGATACTTGGCTTAACACTCGACTGAGGGATTGCGCTAAAAGGGTAGCCAGTCGAAAAGAGTATGATTATTATAGCCGTGTTACTAATTTTGAACCACCAGATGCGGATGATGACGCGCCAACGTCAGAAATCGCAGATAGCTTTGATCTTGAAAATAGTGTCGTAAATAAAAGAGAAGACGACCAGCGCCAACTGATCGCCTATCTCTCGGACCCTGCTCAGGTCGACACCGTCACAAATTCGATTGTAACGATGTTTTCGCAGTATGATTCCATCACGGCGCTCGCCAAAGCGCTAGGAATACACCACGAAACTGTTAGCCGCAAACTACGCAAATTGTCTCGCCGATACGACGCCAATCGTTTCGGAGAAGTGCGCGATTATTTAGCGGTTTAACAAAAGGAGTCGGAGCTTCAGGCACGAGGCCCGACCTTCCTTAAATGCATTATAACACAATGAAACATTCACTATACAAGATCGTTGTATATGCGCTATGTATTTTTACTGGAAATTCGCTTACCTCACAATGAGCATTTTACCAGTGATGATAACGCTTGTCAACGAAAATGACGCAATCACACACGGAGGTGCTTACGATGACACGTAAAAAATCGCATAAAAATAATGCGTATAACAACGAATATACGATATCTGAGCGTTATGCTCACGTTTACTACGAAGGATCGACCGCTCCATACGAAGACCCTGCGGACTATGTTCGCCTACCCACGTTAAAGGGGGTTCGCATCGCATGAGTATCGCAATTGACCCGCGCGCCGGCACGCATTTTATCGGAAAAATATTCGTATCGCCGCACGCTTGCGACCGCGCCGTCGAGCATTTCGGAGTGGAACGCGCTAAGGCTCCGATGTACGTAATGGATTTGCTGCGTAAATCTTCGTTAATCTCGGAGCACGTAATCGACGAAGACGGCAAGCCTGGTCGCATGTTTGCGTATCGGCGTACGGTGTTTATCGTCCATCCTTCGGAATCCACCGTTTACACGCTCTATCCGCAGCACAAGGCAAATGAAGTCATCCGCAACCCGATCGAGCGCCTAATCCAACGCGCAGTCAAGGCGGCTGAACGCAAGGAAAAACGCGAAGCGAAACGCATAAACGTCCGCAAAGCGGAACTAGCGGTCGAACGTGCGGAAGCAGAATTGCGTTGCATTAAATCCGAGTCCAACCGAGTTATCGCAGAAATGAACGCCCGTGTAAACGAGATTGACGTGGAATTACGAAATCTTGAGCGTGAACTTTTCGAGATTAAACGCGAGAAAACGAACCTTATGAAGTCCGTTGTTGCTTACGTTTGAAAAATCGCTTCCTTTATATAAGCCGGAATTTCTTACGCCGGCTACGCGGCGTCAACGTGAGAGTGTACCGATGATGCCGTGTAGCGGACGTAGGAATAAAGCGTGTAACAACGCAAATCCGAAATCCGAAAATTAAACGAGGGGAACGTGATTGAATGAGTATTCGCGATCAACTGAAGCAACGTGAGGAAGACCGCAACACTCCGAAAGGTGGCGGCTTGAACGAGGGGCTTCCGGAAGGCGTAACGAGGTATGTTCGTTTGGGTGGGAAAGCGTCGGAACTCGGCGAGGGTCGCCAGTTCGTAATGCTTGCGGACCCTGACCAGTGGTATTTTTACTTTTGCCACGAGGATAGCACGTTTAGTCCCTTCGTGACTTACGTCAAAAAGCACACTTGCTTACATTCGCCGCGGGGCGTAGGTTCGGAGATCAAGTCGTACAGCAAGCCGAACGGGAACGTATGTATCTCGTGCAAAGCTAAAGCCAAGCGCAAGCTATACTTCATGATTCCGGTATTTGATCTTGAATACAAGACTTGGCGCGTTCTTGATATCAAAGAGTTCCATGCCATGAACTTGATTGGTGACTACGACAAGCTCGAAAAGGCTGCGAAGAAGTTCAGCAAAGACTACACGCTTGTTAGCGATGTCTTTACGCTCACTAAAACGACAGATGGAAAGTCTTTTTCGCTCGGTTCAGGTGACGCAGAGGTGCCGGAAGAAGCTGCGCAGTTCCTCGGTTTTACATTTCCGTACGAAGAACTCGCAAACTTCCGCGAAGAGGACGATATCATCACGCTATTGAGCGAAGCTGACCCAGATCACGTCGATAAATCCGTACTCGGAGTAGCCGCACAAACCCCGCCAACCGAGCCGCAGCAAACGGACGCGCCTATCGATATCAGCGAAGAGGAATTACCGTTTTAATCCCGAAAGGAGGTGCTTCTATGCGTAATGTTTGGTTAATCGCGGACAAAAACAACGGCAAACAACCGGTCGCATTCCGAGTAGCGGAGCAGGACGCAGAGGGTTACACCAATGCACTTCGCGGCAGTGGCTACGTAAGAGTCACCGTAGCTCGCCCAACGTTAGAAATTGACGACGTAGCAGGCACGGTAAATTATCCGGAAGGAGGTGAGTAATATCGCACATCAAACGGAAATCACCGGCAAATACTCCGAGCTGGCGGCGCGTCTTGCGCTGTTGGCTAACGGATGGACCGTACACACTTCGGAAACAGCAGAGGCTTACGACGTCTTAGCGACGGAGCCACTTACGGGTCGCCACGTTAAGATTCAGGTCAAAACGGTACGACGACGTTCGGATCGTGAGCGCGGTGACGGCGTGGCTGATCTCGTAGTCTACGCGAAGAAAGGCAACGGAACGACATACGACTTATCCGAGGCTGACTATATCGTTGGCGTATGGGCGGTCGATGGCGAAATCCCACGGGTGTTTATGTTCGAAAATCGATGCTTATCCGAGTATTGGTGCAGCGAGGCGCGTGCGTCCGAACGTTGGGTCGAGTTGTCCATCGCGCTGAACCGCAACCTCGACGAACCCGAACCGGAAGTAGCAACGTTGGCCTTAGTCGCGTAAGAACGGAATCTCACGTAAGTCCAATAAATCGCGGGCCGACGAGCCCCTAAAGGAGACCGATTAAATGGCGAAATTGAACGTAACTGTACCGGCTGTAGACGTAGAGGTAAACGGCGTTAAGTATCGTAAAGTTGTCGACCGTGACGCGCAAGTTGGCGACATCATTCGGTATATGGACGACGAGTCCAGCTACGTAACGACGGGCGCGTTTTACGAAGTTACACGGATTGATGAATTCGGAGACCCGCAAATCGTAGACAATGACGGAGACGAGCACGACCTTTGCGGCGAAGAGTTCGAAGTGTATGCGGTAGTGTCCGAGGTGGCCCGAGAATATCGAGAGGTTAAACGTTGGGCCGCGCGCGGTGAGCGTATCCGTATTGTGCGTAAGGCTTCCGGAGAGGAGCGCTACGACAACGGAGCCGAGTTCGTAGTGAATTCCGCGGATGGAGACGGCGACGTACGCGTAACGGTTGGAACGAGAGATAACGTGCTTGTGGAGCTGCGTGAGTACACCGTGCTAGAACCCGTAACCACCGAGAAATCCGCACCTAGACGCTTGACCGTCGGAGATTACGCTAAGGTCATCGCTAATAGTGCGATCCACAACTATACGATCGGCTCCTTCGTAAAAATCGTACATGACGATGAGGATCACCAACCGTACCGCGCAGAAAAAGCGGACGGAAACGAGGGGAATTACTTAGCGGAGAAGGACGTTGAACTCGCAACAGAAGCGGAGTTCCTTGCGCAAAAACGCTTGAAGGTCGGCGAATTTGCGAAGGTAGTCGCGAAGAACCGAGTGTTTATAGAGGCTCACGTCTCGGCCGGTGACGTAGTCAAGATTACAAAAGATGATACCTCCAGTCGTCCGTTCAAAGCGAATGGTATCGAAGATAAGTTTGCCGGATGGTTTACGGAGTCCGAGCTAGTCCGCGCCACCGACGAAGAGGTCGCAGATGCTAAACGTAAACTTACGGCTGAAACGACTACTGCGGACCCGCGGAGCCAGTTCGCAAAAGGCGAAAAGGTGCGTTTGATTAGCGGAGGCGGTAAGTATCCGTTGAACGGTTATGCTAACGGGGAGATTTATGAAGTTGATACGCCACTTTACGAACCGCACGATCACGGGGCTGTCATTCAACTTGTAGGCGGTGATATCCCTCAAGGCTACGCAAAACCAGAACAACTCGCAAAACTCACGATCGAAGTCGGCTCTACCGTTCGCCTTACGATTGAAGAGGGCAAGACTCCGCGCTATACGTGGGGAAGCGCACGTAATGGTGCTATCGGAAAGGTGACGAGTATAAGCGGTGACTCCGCTCGTGTAGATTTTCCCGCTCAGTCGCACTGGCACGCGTTACTGTCCGAGTTGACTCTCGTTACTGACGGGGAGAAGACGCAACCGCAACCGGAGCCCGTACGCTTCAAAGTCGGCGAATATGCGCGTACTCTCGTTGATAAAGACTTGCCGAAGGGTTCGCACGTCAAGATTACGAGAGATGACCGCGACAGCAGACCGTTCCGCGCTGTATTACTGGACGGAAGCAACTTCGACTTTTACCGTCAGAATGAACTCGAACGTATTGACACGGAAACAGCGAAGTGGGCGTTGATTGGACGAAAAGTAAACGAGTTTAAAGCGGGCGACCTTGCGGTGGTTGTGGATACGTTAGGTGGGAAGACACGCGTAGGTCAAATCGTAGAGGTCTTCGAAGGTGACGGTACGGGTGCTCCCTCCGTTTATGTCGACGGCGGAACAACATATTTCGCGACGGTCAAACTCGTAACTCCGGTCGAACAGCGCTTTGACCGGATGGAACTTACGGAGGTAGAAGCGAAAGCCGCAGCGTAAGGAGGTGCCGCAATTATGGCTGACGTTAAATTAACGCTAAATCTCCGCCAGCCAACCGCAGACCCTGACGTAGCCGAACGTGTAGCCGACGCAGCCAAACGTAAGAAAGCCGCAGAGGAAACGCCGGCCGAAGCGGTACAGCGTATTAGCGCAATGTCGTTGACGGAGCGCGAACGTAAGGCAGTCGAAGCGGTAAGAGTAGCGTTGACGAGGGAAACAGGCAATCCCTCGTCCGCTATTACACTCCGTACTGGCAGGGGTTCTATTACGAAGGCTGACGTAGTTGCAGTGGGCGAGCGTATCTTGGCGGATGCGCAACGGCGGGAGAGGGCGGAAAGGATTGCGGAGACGTTACGGACGAAGCCGGATAACTTCCACATCATTACGGATGATGCGGATTTGCCGGCGTTCGTTGAGCGGCTACGTGAAGAATGCCGCCGTCAGATGCGTGAGTGGCCGGACAGATGGACGAAACTTGGCGTAAAGTCCATGACCGCGAATGACTTCGAGGGTACCGGCGTTGATACGTATATTGACGTTTCAATCGGCTATAGCGTGTGGCTTCCGTTACTCAACGAAGGCTATTACCTTCCGTATGGTCACGTAGATATGCGCGGTGTTGAAGGATTCGAGTTTCTTGACGATATGAGTGCGCACAAGTCTACGGATAAGCAGTTGACACGCTCCAAAGTGCTTGCGGCCATCTCTCCGTATCTTTCACAACCTGATCACGGCAAGTCGTTTCACATGGGATCGGCGCGTTACGATTTACACGTTGCTATTAAGGACGGCTACGAGATTCACGGCTGCGTATGGGACTCGCTAGATGCGATGCGTATGCTTAACGAACACGAAGAGTCATTCGGTCTCAAGCCGTTAACTGCGAAGTACGGACGATTCTTCGGTATCATCGGTCCCGTTTACACGTTCGAGGACATGTTCGGAAATCGCTCGCCGGCTCCGTTTAGTATTGAGCTCGTCGGGATTTACGCGATAAAGGACGTTTTATACGGGTGGAAACTCTCCGAATGGCAATACGAGCAGATGAAAAACGCAGCCTCCGCAGATGGTGCCGGCAAGCTACTCGACTGTTACGCGTTAATTGACTCGAAGCTACCGGAAACAGACGTATTCTTAGCGCGGTCCGGTTTCGTTGTCGACCTCGAAGGGCTCGCAAAGCTGGAAGCGGAGTTCACGCCGTTACTTGAACAAGCGCGTCAGGACGTAATTACTGCGTACGATATCGGACCTGAGTTTGTACGAAAGATGGATCGTACGCTAAACGCCAGTAAGATTACAGACTGGATCGAGAAGCAACGCCGACGGATCGCACGAAATAAGGAAGCGACCGAGAAACAACGTGCAATTATCGCGGAATGTAAAGCGGCCGGGAAAACATCGCTGAAGAAGTACACGAACGCAGTCACACGTCTGGCGGAGTTAGAAGCGGAAGAGCTAGCGCCAGCAGACGAAGAGCACGCGCCTTTGTTTGTAACGGAATTTTCGATTACGAACGGGAATCATCTGGCGTATCTCATTTATGACTATCTCGGTATACGCGATCGAACCGGACAGTTCAAGCGCGGCAAAACACGGAGTACTGCGGCCGACGTTATGGAGGCGTATTACGAGGAAGAGGAAGCGTTAAAGCCGCTCGCGATCGTGGCTGCTTATGAGAAGCTGCTGACGACGTATATTCAGCCGATGCTAGGCAGCGCAGGCAAGTCGTCAATTATCGAAGTTGATGGCCGAGTACATTCCGAGTTTAAGTCGGGTGGGACTGCAACAGGGCGTTACAGTTCGTCAGGTTATAGCGGACGTCCGATTGATATATTACGCGAATTTGAAACGGAGGAGTTTAAGTGATAACTGCGTGGACTATTTTTATCTCTCTTATCTTAGTAACTTTTTGCGTTGTCTGTGAATGTATTCAGACGTACAGACAGGGTAATAGCGAAGAGGGCGCAAAGGCATTCTTATTTACTCTTTTCCTCGCCGTAGTTGCGTCAATTCCTGCGCAGTACATTTTCGGAGGTTGAGTGATGTCGTTAACGATAACAGACGCTAATTATCACGCAATTGTACGTAAGCTCATCGCTGACGAACGGAAGGTGCAGCGTGGATTGAATGCGCAGAACCTTCCGTCAAAGGGCGCAGGCAGCCGCGTCCGCAACTGCATCGTCCCCTACCTTGGCTCTACGTTCGTCGGCGCCGACCTCGGTCAAATAGAACCGCGCATCATGTCGCACATCATGTACACGAGGTATGGCGATAACTCCATGCGTCAAATCTTCGTTGACGGCGTTGACCTTTATACGACGATGGCGATGATGACGTTCGATTTGCCGCAGGAATATTGCGTAGATAAGGCGTACGATCCGACACATACGTTCCAACCACGCAGGATGATGAAGACGGGCCAACTTGCGGTATCGTACGACCAGTCGCCGAAGTCTTTTGCGAAGAAGATGGGCGTTAGTGATGACGTAGCCGCGATGTTCTTCGAGAACTTCGACCGTACCTTTCCGTCGTTTAAAACGATGGTTGCGGACATCCGTGAGTTTATGCGTAAACACGGTTACGTCGAAACGCTGGACGGACGTAAGCGTAGGTTTCCGGATTACAAGAGCGTTGCGGCTGCGGCAGCCAAGAACGAACAGCGGTTAATTCGGTTATATACGGAACGGAAGGCGCTGCGGAATAAGACGAAACTCAGTGCGTTAGACTCGGCGAAGTTACAACGTATTCAAGACGAAATCGACGTATTGTCTGAGAAACGCGGACTAATCGGATATTGGGAACGTGCTTCATTTAACGCAGTAATTCAGGGCACGGGAGCCGATGTACTGAAGCGTATCGGTATCCGTAACGCCCAGGAGTGTCGAGCGCGGGGCTGGGAATTTAACGCATCCATTCACGATGAAATTAAAAACTCGATACCGAACGAGCAGCTAACGCGAGAGACGATCGCGCTTATCGACAAGATTATGACGCAGACAGTTACGTTCAGCGTACCACTCGTGACGGATATCGTTATCGAACCGCGCTGGATGCAGGAGTACGGGCCGGACGAGTGGGATTACGAGAATTGTCGCCCGCTACCGGAATTTGCGAATAAGTACGAGGAGGCTGCGTAGGTGGCTAACGGAAAAATCAATGTTTACATGTGTCCGACATGCGGCAAAGAGTATGAACGCGGATATTGCTACGATTGCCGTTGCCGCTGTCACAAGACTACAAGAGACAAACGCCAAGTCTTCGGTGACTTCACGATTGTTGACTGGTTCAGTTCGCGGTCAAGCGCGGGACTTATTGTCGAGGACACGCGATCCGGCCAGCGTTATCCGCTTTATATGTCCGATGTATTTGATTTTATAAACGGGTCTCAATTGACGAGTCGTACGCTAGAGGAAACGAAGAAGGGCTCCGCTTACGGCTGGAAGGTAATAACGAAGGAGGCGGTTTAACTGTCGCAACAACTCGCAAATAAGATCGCGCAAGACTTCACGCTCCACCTTAACGCTTGGCACAAGAGTCCCGAAGTGTACGACGACGCTCTCGACGCGCAGATTCATCGTTGGTATGCGGATTTCCTAACGGACAAGTCTCGTAAGATATGGCCGCCGCGAGATATTCCGTATTTCTCTCCATCGTCGGCGAATGCGGATGCACGTGGTCTCTACGAAAAGATGCGTGGGGCTAAGAAAGAGAAGACGGGCCAGCCTGCGCACCAAGGGCGATGGACGCGCATCGGGACGGCTATCGGAGACACAATCCAACGCGATATTCTTTTCGCAGCGAAACACGGCAACATGCGTTTTGCTTTCGAACTTAACGACCGGGGCGAGCCGATGTTCGAAGACTTCGCAAAGGTTAGCCGCGTAATCGAACACGGAGGGAAGACGTTCGCACTCTACGGTACTTGCGACGGTATTATGCTCTACGTTTCCGAAGATGGCGAAGTAATGCGTGTCGGCCTCGAAATCAAATCGAAACAGACAACGTATTCGATGACGTCCGGCTTCTCTGCACGGAAAGGTCCGAAGGAGGACCACGTTAAGCAATGCATCTGTTACTCCGTTATGTACGACGTTGACTACTACGTGATCCTCTACGTCAACGGTTCGAAGAAGTCGTGGAATATGACGGAAGATGAGTTCGCGAAGAACCCGGATATCTTGGCGTTCGGCTTATACATTACGGACGAAATGCGTAACGACGTACTCGACCATTTTGCGGGCATTGTTCACGCAGCCGAGACGGGCAACGCGCCAGCTCTCGACCTCGATAAGTGGCTTTTTAACGATTTCAAGCGCACGATCGCGTTGTCCTTATCGGAGGCGGAAGTCGCGAAACTGGAACGCAAAGTAATCGCTTTGAACCATTCATCATTACCGGACTGGAAGAAGCGCGGACCGAGCGAAGCGCTTGCGGATATTATGCGAATTCGTACGGAAGCTGCGGAAAGCCAAACGAAGGAGGCTGCGTAGATGAATTACGGACGAAGAATCAGCAACGGAGTTATGTACGTAGGTGTGGTGTTCTCGGTATTGCTCGGAGGTATATTCGCTTTGATGCTAATCTTCGGGGAAGATTCAGATTGGTGGATGCGTATCTTCTTCGCATTGCTTGCGATTTGGGCTTTCGTAGTGGGATTCGTGGACGGAGGTGCTTACGATGACAAAAAAGACGACGCGGCCTAAGCCGTTACGCGTGCTCGGGCTCGACCTATCGCTAAGTCCCGGAATCGCTGCGATTGAGGTACGAAACAGGAAACCGTACCTCGTCGCTTGTTCCTCCGTTGCGACGTCTACAGACGATCCGGACGCAGTCCGCAATTATACCGTAGAATCATTCGTTTCCCACTTTGTCCGTGAGCACCGTCCGTTTGACCACGTTGTCCGTGAGGACTTTACGGCGGGCCGAAATAAACGCGCTACACAAACGATATTCAGCTCATGGGCTGCGGCGGATCGTGCACTTTATTCCTACGGATATCAAGCCGCGGACCTGAAGCCTGCGCTGGCTCCAACGTCAGTTAAGCGGTTGGTAACGGGCAATGGAAAGGCAGAAAAGGCGGAAGTAGCGGCGGCTGTGCGGAGATTGCTACGGTTAGGCGAGGGTTACGTGTTTAAAACCGGCTATGACGACTCGGACGCATGTGCGGTGGCGCTGGCGTATTTGATACGTGAGGGCTTAATAGATACGGAGGAGGTTGCGGCATGAGTAGCGTACTAACTGGCGAAAAATTACACGCATTTATTATCTGCGGCGCATTGACCTTAGCGCTTCAAGAGTTCGGAGGCGATCCGTCGGAAGTTCTTACCGAAGCTGAAGTCGCAAAGTTCGAGGAATTAACGGACACACCTGAGTTAAACGCAATGACGGACGAGGAAATTGCACGAGTTATATGCCCATTGATCCGCAAATATGCGGATGTGGCTCTAGTATGACGGAGGACTTTAATGCACACCTAGCCGAACACTTACGTCAGCAGGTCGCGTCATTAGAGCACGCTCTTGCTTACAAACAACGCGATATCGAAGATTACGGACGTCGGCTCGCGGAGGCACGGGCAGCGCTGGCAGTAGTAGAACGGAGGTTGACCGATGCTAATAGCGTACGCATCCAGGACGGGCAACGTTAAACTATTCGTTGATCGCCTGCCGTATCGTAGCGTGAAAATTACGGAGGGCTTACGGCTGTCTGAGCCGTTTGTCCTCGTCACTTATACGGATAAGATCGGGGAGGTTCCCGAGAAGACACGCCAGTTCTTAGCGGATAACAACGGACTTATACGCGGTGTGGCTGCGTCTGGTAACCGGAATTTTGGTCCGTATTACGGAGCCGCAGCGGATATCATATCGGAACAATACGGCGTGCCTATCGTGTGCAAATTCGAGCTCGCGGGTACGCCGTCAGACATTACGAAATTCATCGAAGGAGTTGACGCGCTTGTATAGACACGTTGAGCTGAACAACGAGGTAACAGTAATGAAGGACGGATTTTACCAACTCGAAAAGGACCGCGAAGCTGTGGCGGAATATCTTCGAGAGGTAGCGGATAAGTCCATGCGCTTTGATTCCGCGATTGAGCGTGTCCGATATATGGTTGCGGAGGGTTATTACTACCCGGAAGTTCTCACGCAGTATACGTCGGAGCAGATTACGGAAATTCACCGCCAAGCGGACGCGGCCGGGCTTACGTACGCATCATATATGGCAGCTACGAAATTTTATCGTGACTATGCGCTTAAATCCCGCGATAAACAGACGTACCTCGAAACGTATCCGCAACGCCTGGCGATTGTTGCGTTGTACTTGGCGCAAGGTGATTACGAAAAGACGCGTGAGCTCTTGTGGGGCTACATTAACGGAGTCCAACCGGCAACACCTACGTTTCTTAACGCGGGTAAGGCGAGACGGGGCGAAATGGTATCGTGCTTTCTTACGGAGGTTGACGACAGCCTCAACGCAATCGGGTTTGCGCATAACCTTTCGATGCAGCTTTCGAAGATTGGCGGAGGCGTTGCGTTAAATCTCTCGAAGCTGCGCGGACGAGGCGAGACGATTAAGGAAGAGGAAGGTGTTGCAAAGGGCGTAGTGCCGGTCGCAAAGCAACTCGAAATGGCGTTCTCTTACGCGGACCAGATGGGTCAACGTAAAGGCTCCGGTGCCGTGTACTATAGCATTTTCGGATGGGACGTGCTGGAGTTACTGGACGCGAAAAAGATTAACGCGGATGAACGGTCACGGCTTAAAACGCTATCTATCGGGCTTATCGTTCCGTCCAAGTTTATCGAGCTTGCGGAGAAAAACGAACCGTATTACGTATTCGCGCCGCATACCGTTTTCAAAGCATACGGTACGCATTTGGACGACATGGATATCGCGGAAATCTACGACGAACTTGTCGCGAATCCGGCCGTTAAAAAGCGCGAGCTGAGTGCCCGCGATATGCTTACGAAGATTGCTACGACGCAGCTTGAGTCGGGCTATCCGTATCTCATGTTTAAGGATAACGCGAACCAGGCGCATCCGTTACGCGAACTCGGCCAGATTAAGATGTCAAACCTGTGTACGGAGATTTTTCAGCTACAGGAGACGTCGGTCATTAATGACTACGGGCAACCTGACGAAATCGGCCTCGACATCTCTTGTAATCTCGCATCACTCAACATCGTAACCGCAATGGCTTCCGGAGATTTACGCCGCGTCGTCCATTCCGCGATGGACTCGCTGACAGCCGTTTCCGATATGACTTCGATTGCTAACGCGCCGGGCATCGTAAAGGCGAATGACCGTATGCATAGCGTCGGGCTCGGCGCGATGAACTTACACGGATTCCTCGTTAAGAACCGTATATCGTACCAATCGGAGGTTGGGCGTGACTTTGCGGATGCTTTCTTCGCTGCCGTCAATTTCTATTCGCTGGAACGTTCAATGCAGATCGCGAAGGAACGCGGTGAGACGTTCTACGGATTCGAACGCTCTGACTATGCAAATGGTTCGTACTTTACGCAATATATCGAAGAGGACTTCCGTCCGAAATTCGATAAGGTTGCGGGACTGTTCGTTAGTGCTGGTATTGAGTTACCGAGCCCTGACGATTGGGAACGCCTGGCTGCTGACGTAAAACAGTACGGTTTATGGCACGCGTACAGATTGGCGATCGCACCAACGCAGTCTATCTCATACGTCCAAAATGCGACATCTAGCGTATTGCCGATATCCGACGTGATGGAGACACGTACGTACGCAAATTCGACTACGTATTATCCGGCTCCATTCTTGACACGGGAGAATATGATTTCGTACACGTCGGCGTTTAACACGGATCAGTACCGGATTATCGACATGGTTGCGACGATCCAACGACACGTAGACCAGGGCATTTCTACGATACTTTACGTGGACTCCAAAACGCCAACTAACGAGCTTGTCCGCTACTATCTGTACGCACATAAACGCGGCCTTAAATCGCTGTACTATACACGTAATAAACTGCTGTCCGTTGCCGAATGTACGGCTTGCGCGGTCTAATCGAAGGGAGACGATAATTTGACGAATCTTAAAGCGGTAAACTGGAATCGCCCGGACGATGAATATACGGAAGACTTCTTGAATCAGAATTTTATGCAGATATGGCGTGAGCACGAAATACCGCTCGATGACGATAAGATGCGTTGGATTACGTTATCACCCACGGAGCAAGACGTATATAAAAAGGTGCTCGGCGGGCTCACGTTTTTGGACACGGAACAAGGTGCGGAGGGAATGCCCCTTATTATGCAGCGCGTAGAGAGTCCGCAGCGTAAAGCGGTCCTCGGCATCATGGGCGCGATGGAACATATTCACGCCAAGTCGTATAGCTCCATCTTCGCAACGCTAGTGTCTGCGGAGGAGTCCGATAAAGTCTTCGAGTGGGCAGACGCTAATCCATTTATTCAGCGGAAAGGTACGATTATTAGCGGCTATTACCGTAACATCCAGTCGCCCGAATCGTTGTACATGGCGATGGTGGCTTCCGTGTTCCTTGAGTCTGCGTTGTTCTATTCCGGCTTTTATTATCCGCTCTTGCTCGCAGGTCACGGGAAGATGACGGCTTCAGGCGAGATTATCGACTTGATTATGCGTGATGAGGCGGTGCACGGTCAGTACATCGGCACGTTAGCGCGTGAAGTTTACGGAGAGCTTCCGCCAGAATCACAGGCTGCGCTCGACCGCGAAGTCGAGGCGTTGCTACGCCGTCTATACGATAATGAGGCGGGTTATACGGTCGATTTGTACGCACCGATCGGACTAGAAGAAGACGTATTGCGGTTCCTGCGTTACAACTTCAACCGTGCGCTTATGAACCTCGGACGGCCTACACATTTTCCTGACGAGGAGATTAATCCTGTTGTACTCAACGGAATCGATACGTCTACGAAGATACACGATTTCTTTTCGAAAAAAGGGAACGGATATCAAAAGGCGGTCAATATCGTACCGCTTACTGATGCGGACTTTTGCGTAGGGGAGGCGATTAATTGAGCGAACTCAGAACGATAGGCGATACGATACTATCCGCAGCGGACACGGATTTGCTGCGCGAGAATGCGAATTTAAATGGTGAATCCTTCAGCGGAAAGATGTCGAAGTTCGGCTCGGAGTATTCGAAATGGTATGCGCGTGAGTACGTCATGCCGCGCGAACTTGTTGATGCAATAGATGGCGGCTATGTCTACGTCCATGACCTCGATCAATATGCGTTAGGTACGACAAACTGTGTCTTTATTCCGTTTGACCAACTACTAGCGAATGGTTTTAATACGGGCAACGGATCAGTACGTACGCCTAACTCGATTATGTCCGCAATGGCGCTCGTGGCGATCATTTTCCAATCGCAACAGAACTCGCAATACGGCGGCGTGTCCGGTAATAAAATCGATTGGGACCTCGCGCCGTATGTGCGTAAGTCTTTCGCGAAACATTTCCGAAAGGGTCAACACTATTTCGGGGAACAAGCGCACGTAGAGGAGTCCGAGCTGTACCTGGATAATACGGCTCTATCTGAAATGTTTCCGTCCTCTTATACGTATGCTCGCCGCGAGACGGAAGCCGAAACGCATCAAGCGGCGGAGTCGCTGATACACAACCTCAATACGATGAGCTCACGTGCTGGCGGTCAGATTCCGTTCACGTCGCTAAATTACGGAATGTGTACGTCAACCGAGGGCCGCCTCGTATCATTCGCGTTGTTGGAAGCGGCGATTAACGGGCTAGGCGCAGGCGAAACGCCAATATTCCCGCAGCAAATATTCCAGTGTAAGCGCGGAGTAAACCAAGCGCCAGGCGACCCGAATTACGACGTATTCTTCAAAGCGGTCGAGTGTTCCAGCAAACGTATGTATCCGAATTTCGTCAACGTAGACGCTCCGTATAATCTGCAATATTATCAGGCCGGCGATCCCAATACGATTATTGCAACGATGGGTTGTCGGACGCGTACGATTGCTGACCGGTTCGGACGCAATCATCAGAGTGGAAAGGGTAACCTCTCGTTTAATACGATCAACCTCGTACGACTCGGACTTGAGTACGGTATAGCTACGGGAAAACGCGCGGAGCCAGACCTCGACGGCTTTATGGACGCTCTTGACCGTTATATGGGCGTTGCATTACGCGGCCTTCTTCACCGTTTCGATATCCAGGCACAGCAACCTGCGAAGGCTTCCGATTTCATGATGCGCGAGGGCGTATGGGAAGGCGGAAAAGGGTTGAGTCCCGACGAGTCTGTCCGCGAACTTATCAAGCACGGTACGCTTTCAATCGGATTTATCGGACTTGCGGAGTGTCTGACGGCTCTCTACGGAAAGCATCACGGAGAGGATGGTGGCGTACATCTCGGCGCTGTCTCGCTTATTCAGCATATGCGCTATTTCTGCGAAGAGGCTGCAGAGAAGCACGACCTTAACATTTCGCTATTCGCAACGCCAGCGGAAGGGCTCGCCGGTAAGTTCACGAAGATGGATCGTAGGGACTTCGGCGAAATCCTTGGCGTAACCGATCGCGATTACTATACGAACTCATTCCACATTCCCGTTTACTTTCCGATCACTGCTGCACGTAAAATCGAACTTGAGGCACCATTCCACGAGCTTTGTAACGCAGGGGCGATCTCCTACGTAGAGCTCGACGGGAATGCACGGAACAACCCGGCGGCATTTATGCGTATCGTACAATACGCGCTTGCTAAGGACGTCGGTTACTTTAGCGTGAACCATCCGATTGATCGCTGTCCTGCGTGCGGCTACGAAGGGATTATCGGTAGTACGTGTCCGTCATGTGGCGTGCCTGAAACGGACGTACCGATGTCGCGTATT
This sequence comes from Paenibacillus jamilae, assembly GCF_050482105.1. Classification (GTDB taxonomy): domain Bacteria; phylum Bacillota; class Bacilli; order Paenibacillales; family Paenibacillaceae; genus Paenibacillus; species Paenibacillus jamilae_B. Next base: position 233,686 of record NZ_JBCNHI010000005.1, read on the forward strand.
CGGCGCGTAACGGGTTATTTAACGGGTTCGTATACTCAGCGATTTAACAGCGCAAAACAAGCGGAGGTAAGGGATCGCGTTAGACATACGGGTACATAGCGGAGGGCCTTCGGGCTTCTCCGTTTTTTTTTTATTTTCATAAAAATGTGCGAGGGGAATTTTCGCTGTAGATAATACAACATAAGGCGGAAAAAACATACGCTCAACTGTGCGAAACTCATTCCGCTGGAAACAAACGTAGTGTAAGGCGGAAACAACCGCCGAGTAACGCAAAACTAAAACGGGGGCGATTCGGAATATGACGAAACAAACTTATCGTGAGGTTAAACGTGAGGCTAACGTAGGTGAACGGATTAGGATCGTAAATCCGCAGTTCGCGCTCGGGTACGGAGAGGGCGACGAAGGCACGACAACGGCGAGAAAGGACGTAGGAGTATACGCGATGCTTAACGGGAGCGAGCGCGGCGTCTTTCACCGAGAATACGTTGTACTTGAGCCAGTAACTTCCGCAAACACACCGGACATATCAGACGCCTTTACGCAGTTCATCCGCGACAACGCCGATACGATCCGCGCTATTCTCGGTGATGTAAATAAAACGGAGCCAGCCGCACTAACACGCGCAGCCGTTATCGAAAAGGCACGCGCCGACGTTGCGGAGTTGACTCGCAAGATGCGTAGTCCGATCGCTAATTCAGACGGTAACCGTACGTTTAATACGCTCACCTCAAAGCCGGAGTTCTACATTAACCGGAACAAGCGTGCTGTTACCGTACTGGTGCGAAGTATCTACGGCAATGCAATCCTCGAAAAAGGCATCGCAAAAGCTGCGCCTGATGACGTTTTCCACGCAGAGATTGGCAAGGCGATTGCACTCCGCCGCGCGTTGGGACTGACGGTGCCGAGCGAATTTACGGACGCGCCAAAGCCGACGGAGAAGCTAGCAAACATGCTTATCAGATGCGTGTCCGGTGAAACACGTAAGCTTACGGATAGCACCGTAGGTTTCAGCGTAAGAAATTGCTCGATGATCAACTCGTGGAACGGACGTAACGGAACCGTCATCGACGACACCGACGTTGATTACGATGTTATTACGGAAGGAGCTGCGGCCTAGTGATTTTACGTACATTCGGTTGGTTGTGTGCGGGGTATTGGACGAGTGTCCTCGTTAGAGTCATCGCAGGGACTTACGTGTTGGACCGGGTTAGTACGGTGCTGACGTTGTTTATCGTTATCTTATTTTTCGCAGCAGTTGGGATCGAGGGGGACGAGTAAATGAACGTTAAAATCAAGCGTCTACATCCAGACGCAGTTATTCCACAATACGCAACGCCTGGCGCGGCCGCCTTTGACCTCGTAGCGGTAGAGGACGTAATCATCGCGCCAGGCGAGACAAAGAAAGTTCCGCTCGGCCTCGCGTTCGAAATTCCGGAAGGCTACGTAATGATCGTAGCTATGCGGTCGGGTGTTGCGCTGAAAACGAAGCTGCGGCAACCGAACGGAATCGGCGTGATTGATTCGGATTATCGTGGTGAGGTTGCGATGATGTTCGACAATATCGCCGACGTCTCACAGTGGGCAACAACGACTCCGAGAGATATTAGCGGACATCGAACGAATACCTTCGTTGCTGGTATCCTCGACGATAACTCTCGCGTCATCCGTAAAGGCGACCGTGTAGCTCAGGCGTTTATCCTTCCGATTCCTCGCGTCAACTTCATCGAGACGGACGAGGAGCTTTCGGAGACGGAGCGAGGAACGGGCGGCTTCGGACATACGGGAGTCACGACGGAAGAAGCTGTTTCCGAAACTTGGCGGGAGGTGCCCGCTAATTGAAACGAGCATCAATCGGATTCATCCGTACAGCAGTTCTCGCAGGCTGCGCGTTGTTTTGGGCGTTCGTAATTCACGAGGCTATACGATAGGAGGTGCGTTATGGAAGTCGCGTTAATTATATTCGCTCTTCTTGCGGGGATCGCATTAATTTTTCACGGATTTAACTTCGGATTTATTACGATACACAAGCACTACCACGGAAAGGAGGACGAAGAGTGAACGTTAAATTAATCGCACATACGCGGTTGTCGGACGAATTTTACGATAGCTTTGACGTATATGGCGCTTTTGGAGAATACGAATGGAACGAGCTTAATCGACTAGACGCCGCTGACGGACAGGTCGTAGCCCTCACCGCAATCCGTACGTGTTACTCACCGCTGAAGCCTGCGGAGATTATCCCGCAAGAGGGCGCTAAATACTTCGGTAACGCGGCGTCAGACGGAGAAGGAGGCACGGAGGCAGATCGCTTGTTCCGTCATATAACACGGAGCGGTCATACGTCAACTCTGGAGCACATCACATACACATTCGCAATCGAGGGCGTAAGCCGTGCGCTACTTGCGCAATTAACGCGCCACCGTCACCTATCGTTTAGCGTGCAGAGTCAACGTTATGTACGAATGGGTAGCGGGGATAAGATAGGCGGGTTCGACTACGTGACGCCTCCATCAGTTGACGATAATAAGGCGTTCGAGATGGAAGGGTGGAGCGACACAGCGCGAGGCGCCTTCGAAACGTACATGACCGCATCTCAACAAGCGTACGATGCGTTACGAGCCGCAGGCGTCCCGGCTGAAGACGCACGTATGGTCCTACCGAATGCTGCGGCGTGTAACCTCGTAATGACGGGGAACCTGCGAACACTACTCGATTTCTACGCAAAGAGACGACCAGGCAACGGAGCCCAATGGGAGATTGCGGAATTAGCGGTTAGCATCCGTGACGAGATCATAAAGGTTGACCCGTGGCTGGCTCCGTATTTTAAGGCAAAATAAAAACCGCCTAATGGCGGTGTAGTAGTTGTATAGAGAGCAATGGAGTCTAGTGGGCACCCCGTTAAAATCACAGGGAAAAGATCACTAGAAGCGGATTCAACATTTTTACTAACATAGTCGACCTCCTCTCCCTTGCTATTAAATCGTAGCATATTTTTCCTATGATGTAAAGGAGGCGTAACATGGCAGAAAAAGAAACGCGATTAGCCGAAGTCATTCCGTTCCCGAACGCAATCGCCGACGTACTCGAAGCTTGGGCGGCCGCAGCTCGGCGCGGTGAGATAACCGGCGTCATCATCGCAGGGCTAGACTCGGACCGACTCGATGGCGATACGTTAACGGCGTCAGTTGGCGTTAACTCACGCGAATACGGCGTACTTGTTAACGATTTGAACGATTCGCGGATTATCGAAACAGTTGACGTAAATTTATTCGAATAGGAGCGTGGGAGAATGGCGGAATTAAGTGGAGTAGTACGCGTAGGTAGTGCCGGCACCGTAATTTGCTACGAAGGAAAGAGCTACGTAAAAGTAGACGAGCGGGCTCGTAAGGGCGATATCGTACTTGTGAGCGGAGATATATCGAGCTACCTTCGTATTCACGAGTTTTACGGAGTCAATGCTGACGAGGACGGGGACGAGTACGTGCTGGACGCGGACGAGGATTTCTTTTATTTCAGCGAGCGAAACTACGCTGGGTTAACGGTGTTCCGGGGCGGCGTCTCTACCGAAACCCTCCTCGCAGCCCAACGCGAGGAACTCGCCAAGATCACCGCAACAATCGCCGAGTTGGAGACGAAACTAGCGGACGAGAAGACGCTGAAGGTCGGTGATTATGCGTGTCAGGTAGCAACGGGCCGAGTCGTTAGACTCACAGCAGATGATCGAAGCAGCTTACCGTATAGAGTCGTACCCGCGCTAGACTCCGACGATTCGGACTTTGGTGATCGGTGTACCGAATCACAGCTCGTTAAGCTCACACCAGCCGAAGCTAAAGCCGCAATCCTCGCGCAAGTGGAGGCGCAATTCAAGGAGGTGGCGTAGTCTCGCTAAGTGTAATCATCGCAGTAGTTACGTTGTTGAGCGGAATAAACGGCGTACCGCCTAACCTGTCGGATGACGTAAAGCAACCACCTTCGCAGGCAACAGGCAAGTCTACGAAGGTGGAAGCGGAGTGGACAACGTATGAGGCGACCGCATATACGGCGTTTTGCTCCGAGGGATGCATCGGAGTAACCGCGACAGGGCTCGACGTCAGCCGCACAGTTAAGCACCGGGGAAGGCGTATTGTAGCGGTTGACCCACGGGTTGTTCCGTTAGGTTCTCGGCTGACAATCCGTACGGCTGACGGTCGAACTTTCGAGGCGATTGCGGAAGATACGGGCGGCGCGATTAAAGGGCGTAGGATTGACGTGCTCGTGTCGTCCGAAAGGAAAGCGCGTAAATTCGGGCGGCAACGGGTTAGCGTTAAGGTGTTGGAGTAGGCGGGTTCTGCTTGGCTTTGGCGGCGGCCCTCTCCGCGAGAACAATGTCGATTATCTTGCGCGTCCGCGTTGTCTTAACGTTTCGAACTGACGTGATCCACCCCATATAAGTAACTCCCGATATTCCGATTATGTAAATGAGCAGTAGAGCAAGGGGCAGAAGATACGTATTGACCTTCATCATGAGGTTAGCTGAGAGACTCATGAAGGATGCACCAATCGTAATTAGGGCAATGATGACACCAATCTGTTTATTATCTTCTTCATCAGCCTCGTAGCCTGCCCTCATTAATTCAAGCTCTTTTGTTTTGAATCTAGCATAGTACCTCTTTGATTCCTTTAGTTTTTCTAATGCAAATCGTTCCTTTTCAGGCTTCATGGTTACCTCCGAAAATTATATTTTTATTCCTCTTACTATTTCGGATAACTTCCAAATAACTATTACATCTAGCGAAAGCGAGTGATCTTATGTTATCAAATATCACTGTACTTCCTGACGAATCCCTCGGCGGAATCGAACGCGAATATCGCGAAGTCAATCGGAAAGCGGTCACGGGTGAACGGATTAAAATCGTAAATCCGATCGCATCTTTCGGTGATTACGAAAGGGGCGACGTAATGACGGTTTATAGCACAGGTAGTGGCGGAGTACACACGGTCGAGACTGCCGAAGGTTGGGACGGCGGTGGTCACATTTTCATTGGCGACGACGAGTACGTAGTCCTCGAACTGACGGATATCGTTCACCTTCCGGTTAATGGGCGTGTTAGTGGTACGGAACGACTACGTATGGTCGATCGTAAGGCAGCGGTGGGCGAGCGTGTAATCATGACGGCGGCAACCGGGACGAGGATCGAAGGCGGGCGCTCTGTTCCCGATTATAATAACGGAGACATTTTCGAAATTGCGCGGATAAATGATGGCGCGGATTTGGCGATTAGTACCAGCGAAAAGTTGTTCTACCACCGAGAATATCACGTACTCGAATCGCTAACCGCCGCGCCACTCTTATCCGAACAGTCTGCGCAAGACCAAGCGGCAGCTACGATCAGCGCGTTAGCCTTACGATTGGACGCGTTAGAGGAAACGGTTCAACGCATAGACACGGACGTACGCGTAGCGAAAGAGGATATCGATATCATGGACGAAAGCATTGCGTATGATGTCCGAAAACTCGAAGCGGAAGTTGCTACGCTGAAGGATGCGGCGACAACGTATTTAAAGACGCAACCCGCGACGCCTACGGATGTTATCGCGTCGCTCGCACGTCACAGAACTGCGCAGCAGAACATAAAGGCTGCGAGACAACAACGCAGGGACGAAATCGTTGAGCGTGCGAAGGCTGACGTTGCGGACTTGCTATCGCACAATTACCCCGGTGCTGCTGTAGCCGGCGTATGGCTATCAGAACGCGATTGGATTACGGTTACGGATGAGTGCGAGTTCACCGTTAATCGCAAGAAGAGAACGGTTGTCGCGTTAATTCGTGAACTCGAAACTGGCAAGAAAAACGTTATCTTACGTGGGATCGCAAAGTGCGCACCGGGCGACGTATTTAACGCACACATCGGTAAGGCAATAAGCCTACGGCGCGCGCTTGGTCTCGAAGTGCCTGCGGAGTATTTGAACGTTCCGCAGCCTACGGAGGTTCGCGTGGGTGATGTCGTACGGGTATGTGGGAATGGTTCAGGTGGGCTCGGGCATTATTACGATATAGGTGACGTTGGGCGCGTGGTGGATCGCAATCAAAGTGAAGGATGGGCGGGTATATATGGTTTGCGGACTAGACAACCTAGCCGGAGTCAATACGGATATGAGCAAGGCGTACACGACGCGGACTACGAAGTCATCGACGATACAAGCGAGGAGGTGGCGGCGTAATGATCCGACTGTACAGCGAAGTACTCGTCATAACCGCAATCAACCGTAAAACAAGCGCAGAGACGTTTAGGGATTGGCGCGTAGGTGATCGAATTCGGTTTAGTACCGTTATGAAGGCGATGGCGGGTGCGTCTGGAGGTGGAGTTTACGCGTCAATGTACTGGGTCGACAATCTGACGCAGGGGACATCGACTACACGGACACAGACGAACATGAATAACGTAATTAGCGCGTTCGAGTTACGTCCTGAAAGCGAGGTGACCGCCGAATGACTACGCTCCCTAACATCGGACTTCTCGGACGCCTCCGAAGTGGAAAAGACGAAGTAGCTCGCTATCTTGCGGATAACTACGGATACATGCAATTCGCGTTCGGTAACGAACTCAAGCGTTACGCTCACGAGTTATTCGGTGAACCCGCGCCCAATGAGAAGCCGCGCGAACTCTACCAATGGTTCGGACAAACGATGCGTGAACGCGATCCGGACATTTGGGTACGTAAGTGTTTCGAAGCGATCGAGCGATATACGGTAGAGAAACGGAGCCTAGCCCGGTACTTCCGCGAGGTACCTCGTCCATTCCAGACCGTAATCTCCGACGTCCGCCAGCCAAACGAGTACGCCGCACTCCAGTCGGCCGGTTACGTACTCATCCGCGTAGAAGCTCCGGATGCCGTACGCATCGACCGCGCTATCAAATCCGGCGACGTGTTTAACTACGCTGACCTCGTGCACGATACGGAAACAGCGCTTGACGGGTACGTTGCCGACTTCACCGTGACGAACGACGGAACGCTCGGCAAGCTTCACGCGCAAATAGACGAGATTATGCACTACCTTAGCGGAGACTGGCCGGAATGATACGCGAAGCCGTAGAGGAAGCGGCTAACAACGGTTATACACGTGGATATGACGCAGGGTATGCGGTCGGTTATGCGGCCGCCCTGCGGAGTGTTTACGGGAAGGAGGACGGGGATGATGACGATAGCGAATCACACGCCTAACCCACAGGACGGTAGGTATTCGTCACGCTACTTATCTCGTAAGCGTGTCGTCAATTGGGACGAGGCTGCCTATACCGTATTAGCGAGTGCGAGAGATGCATCGTTACATCCAGGAGAACGAAAGGAGACGGTATCCATACGAAACTATGACGTAACTCCGCAATTGCCGCCGAACGGCTTAACGGTCGCCGAGCTATTCTGCGGTGGCGGCCTCATGGCAGTCGGACTCAAATCGGCAGGCTATACGTTAACCTTCGCGAACGACTTCGATAAACGGGCAGCGCAGGCGTATGCGCATAACATCGGCGACCACGTTGTGTGTGGAGACATAACGAGTGACGAAGTACAGGCGCAGATACCTGACGCTGACATTATCGCAGGCGGACCGCCATGCCAGGATTATAGCGTTGCTGGGTCTGGAGCTGGCGAAGAGGGAGAGCGCGGTAAGCTCGTATGGACGTACCTCTCGATTATCGAACGTAAGCAACCGAAAGCATTCGTATTTGAGAATGTAAAGGGTCTGAGTTACAAGAAGCACCGTCACACGCTTGACGTGTTACTTCAGCGGTTTGACGAGATCGGCTATAGCGTGTCTTGGAAGTTAATTAACGCATGGGACTACGGCGTAGCGCAGAAACGAGAGCGTGTGTTTATCGTGGGTATTCGTAAGGACTTGGGATTTACGTTCGAGTTTCCGGAGCCGACTGCGGAAGAGTACCGGACGCAGGTGCTGCGCGATGTGATCGGAGATTTACCAGAGCCACATGGTAAACAGCTATCGGAAAAGGCGCTGGATTACATGGAGAGAGACTCACGCCATTACCAGAAGCACAAGCCTGCTGAGTACAATAAGCCTGCCCCTACGCTTCCGGCAGTATTGCATAAGGGAGTACCCTATGGGCTATTTTTTCCGGAAAACCATAATGAACCAAAATACACATCGGTAAGCCCATCGAAGCATGACAATCCTAGTTCGTGGGACGAGCCAGCTAAAACGGTAGTTGCATCAACTACGGGTGGAAAGAACGCATTCTATCCGGATAACCACGAAGGAGGTGTTCCTACTAATATTTATCCAGGCCATACAGGGACGACAATTGAGGAAGCGGCAAAGACTATCACATCTGGTGGGAATAGTGTCGGCGGCGGAATGAACTGTTTGCGTCCGCTTGATTATCCAAGATCAAAACCACGCCGCTTTACCGTCCGTGAGTGCCTGCGAATCCAATCCGTACCCGACCGGTACGTGTTACCGGACGATATTTCGTTATCCGCACAGTATCGCATCGTTGGTAACGGAGTCGCATCGCGCGTCTCCTACCTAATCGGAGTCGCGCTGGCGGAGCAACTTAACGCAGCCTTGGCGCAGGATTTGCAGGAGGTGGCGTGATATGAGCGCCTTCGACCGTTTCCAGCCGCCAGGCCTACGCGATGAACCGCGCATCTCCGCTTACTGCGCTCGGTGTGGCGGTGAGATTTACGTAGGCGATGAGGTAACCGGTGTATATGACCCGGAGCCTATCCTCGTACACGCTGCGTGCGAACATGCTTGGATCGAGACTAACGTAGTACACGAGCGCGGCGTTGCGGGCGAGAACGGAGAAGCTCGTAGTTAAAGGAGGGATTTTATGGACGTTAAGCATATCGTAATGTACTCAGGTGGTATCGGTAGTTGGGCAACAGCTCGGCGCGTGGCAGAGCAGCACGGTACAGGAAATCTAATTTTATTATTTACGGATACCAGCATAGAGGACCGTGATTTGTATCGTTTTTTAATTGAGACGTCGGCAGATATTTTCGGAATAGATATACCGAGAGAATTGGTTGCAAGGTGCGATGGTATCCCCGATATAAGTACGGAGGAAGACATACGTCTTCGTAAGATACTCCTGCCACAGATTGCGGCGGAAACGATGTACAGAATACCTGGCGTAAAGTGGATTGCAGATGGGCGAGCTCCCTGGGATGTTTTCAGACACAAGAAGTACATCGGTAACTCGCGTAGGGCACAGTGCTCGCACGTTCTAAAACAGGAGCCAGCTGACCGGTGGGTTCGCTCGGTGTTTGATAATGAAAGGGGAGCAGTCATTTATCTCGGCATTGACTGGACGGAGGTGCATCGAACCGAGGCACCTATAAAAAACTGGTCCCCGTACCGAGTAGAGTTCCCAATGTGTGATGAGCCTTACCTAGATAAGGAGGACATGCTCAAAGTACTGGATCAAGTAGGTATACAACGTCCGCGCCTCTATGAGATGGGGTTTTCGCATAACAACTGTTCAGGACTGTGTGTTCGCGCAGGACAAGGACACTGGGCGAGAGTGCTCGATAAACTCCCCGCTCAATACGCATATCAAGAGCGAAAAGAGCAAGAAATGCGTGAGTTTATCGGTAAGAACGTGTCCATGCTCAAGCAGGTACGTGGGAGGACCACCTATAGTTTAACTTTAGCAGAGCTACGTAAGAGAATCGAAGAAGGAGCGGAGATTGACGTTATGGATATCGGAGGGTGTGGGTGCTTCGTCACCGACAGTGAAACTGCGGCTTAGTATTCGCAAAACTCAACTTATGAATAATTCACAATAGATTAGCGGCGGTTTCGACGTACTTGTACGTTGATGCCGCGCTCATTACGGAAAAAGGGAGGCGTTAATTATCGGACACGTAAAGATAGACATCGCAAAATCTGACCGCAGCTACGCGGTAAAATACGCACTCAACGACGCGGCGGGGGTACGTTCCCTCCTCCGTGACCGTCACCGGATCAGCTCCGCACGATTTAGAGGCGATACGGCGGCCAGCGATATCCTAATCGACTTGCATAGCGCTATTAATTCGGCAGACTTAACGGAGAGGCAGACGGAAGCTATTGCGTGGGTCTATGGCGTTGACCTTACGCAAGAGAAAGCGGCGGCTATTATGGGGATCGCCCGCCCGACGCTAATCGAACATATCGAAACGGCGGAGGAAAAGATTGCGGAAGTTTATCGGCGTTGGGATTACGGAGATATCGAAGTGGAATACGACGCGTCCGCACTCATCCCACTACTAAACGAACAGGAAAGCGCAGAGTTCTTGCGCATTCATAAGGGTATCGAGATCGAAGATGAATATACGGAGGAATGCGCATGATTATCGACTACAAAGTGAAATTTGCGGAGGATGTTACGGAACTGATTGCGGAAGATATCGCGGACCGGGACGCGAGGATGGCGGCTGTTAGCGCACTCACCGAGGACTACGTTATAAGATACGGAGAGTACCCCGACACAATACAGCTTGAGCGCCTGACCGATTATATTTTACACGAGGAACTAACGAATACCGACCGGATGAAAGCACGCAATGACGAATATCCGTTTTTATCTGAGCGACAGTTTGAGCGGAGACGTGAGCGCGAGGTACCGTTAGAAGTAGCGGAAGAATACGGGGCAGACGGACGTAACTACCGCTTACCTAAACGCAGAAAACGAAGCATCAAGGAGCTTATTTTCGTAGACGAGCACGCTAAAATACGTAACAAGTTACGCGCAGCCAGATACCGCAGGGATACGGCGCCGGGGCCGGTAGTTACGTATAATCTTAACGAGACTGGCGGAGAGCTTACGGAAGAGTTTACGCAATGTGTCTGTATTATTGACCGTCTACCGGAGCGTGAGCAATTCGTCGATGCCGACGTCCAAATAGCTGCATAATTTCGCGAGCAGATCGCGCGGATAACGCTCCATTTCGTCATTGTACATCGTACGTACACTTTCGAAGCGGTAGTCGATATCACGCGCTATTTGGCGTACCTTTATGCCGCGTGCGTCTGCGATAGCCTTTAAATTCGAGTGAATGAGCAATATTCCCGCCTCCTTAGAGAGAAATAAAATGAAATCTTGTCTTCAGTATAAATTGACTCGAAAAAAGTGTCAAATAGTTATTGACACCTTAAACGAGTCATGGTATTATAGGTATATAAGGATGACACGTTAAAAGAGTCATCGGAAAGGAGAAACGCACTATGAAAGATTGGGTAAACCTGATTACGGCAATCATACAACTGGCTACAGCACTTGCTATCTGGAAAACACATCGCCGTAACAAAAAGAAAAAAGGAACCAATAAACGACGCGGTCGGCGCAGACGTTAACGATTCCTTGGTAGAGGGCGGCTTACACAGCGCCTTCTATCCCCAATCATAACACAAGAGTGAAATAAAATAAATCTCACGAACTCGTATTAAGAATTGGAGGTAATCGTATGGAGTTAGTATCGTGGGTCATAAGTATTGCAGCCCTGGTCGCTTCGGTTATAGTATTGATTATAGTGATTCGGAACAAATAACGGAGGTTTAACGCCGCGGATATTAAAAGGTATCGGGCATATGGAGGATCTAAAGATGAGAACATGGGAACGAGTAGGATATACGGTCGAAGAGGTTGAGTTTGATCACGATTTGCACGAATTTAACGTAGTACAGTCCGGGGAGATAATCGCAACAATAACACCCGCCGACTTGGATAATATGGACGCTATTATCGAATCATTGGACGCAGGGGATGACGTGAACGGATGGGAAGATGGAAATGGTAACCTAGTATGCCTAAACGTATAGACCTGGTCGGGAAAAAATTCGGAGAGCTTACCGTTATCCGATTGAGTGACAAGAAACTTGAAAACGGAACCCGACTATGGGAGTGTATATGCATCTGTGGAAATAAGGCGTACGTATCCGGAGTAGCTTTGAGAGCCGGATACTACAAAAGCTGTGGCTGCAAACGCGTCGAAAAACGAGACATAGGCGTTGCCAACCATATAAAAGCGGATACCGTTGACGGCACACGAAAATCGGCTCTTATAGCCAGTCTACACAAAGGCAACAAGAGCGGAATAAAGGGCGTTCGGTATAATGAGCAACGAAAGAAATGGACGGCGCATATTGGGTTTCAAGGAAAACAGATTAATCTAGGTTACTTTGACAGTAAGGAAGACGCGATAACTGCAAGAAAGCGCGGCGAAGAGAAGTACCATAGACCGGTGCTAGACGCCGATTATAACTATAAATCGCACTAGGCCGGAGTTATTCCGGCTTTTTTCGTGCGTCCTCGGTCTTAAATACGTATACTTCGCGCATAAAATACGTTCCCGCTATCTTTACGCTTTCAGGCGTGTACCTTTCGATCACACCTCCGTAATCTACGATATGACCGTCTTTTTCGTAAACTGTAACACGTGCTTGGGTAAGTGCTGCGGCTAGTAAATCTACGTCAGTAATTAGCGTTTTCATACGGAAATAATTCGACGGATTGGCGTAGATTCCTGCATTATGTACGTAAGAACAGTGCAATATAAAACGCCTATTTCGCGGAGAATGTCCGTTGAATAGGCGTTTTAAAACTAATAAGACGATTATTTTTCGAGTTTATTGATTAGTCTCCGACTTCATTACAAGCTCTAAGAAATTTCTGCCCGAAATCGGTTATAAAATAAAGACCCCGCACGAAGCCGGTTTCGTAAAGTGTTGGGTCGAGGTTATTTTCTTTAGTCATGGATTCGAAAAAGAAATCCTTTTCACTTTCAAGAGATGCCTCAAGCTCGACATAAGCTTTTTCTTCATTAGTTTCCATACGTCCTTCAATTTTCTCTAAAATGCCGAGTCCCGTGAGATTATGAATATAAAGATTAACATTCTCCGGGAAATTCAGTTCACACATGTCAGATAATGCGGTGTATGTTAGATCGGAAATAAATCTACCATTTAAACTTCTTATTGAATCAACAATTATGTTAACAGCAGGAATAACAAATTTATTATTTTTATATAGGTAATTCAAAATTAAAGCTTCATCATAAGATAAGCAACTAATAGAGTGAATAAATCCAGGATGGGCAAGTGCAACTGTTTCTTTCGAGGCTCCTTTTGCTAGAAGGTTGACGTACATCTCATTAATCTCACTATTAGAAGTGTACGACATTTTTTCTATTATAGGGACAAAGAGCTCTAGAGGAATTTCTATTCTCTTTTCTTCGTCAATTTTACCTAACTCGATTTCAAGTTTTCTAATGTTATGTTCAAAAATTAATTTTTGTTTGTGATTCCAATGGTTTAATCGAGTTGTTACAGAGTTTAAAACTCCAGTTAGAGTCCCTAGAAAGCTTCCTATATTTCGCGCAGCCGGTTGGGCTAAGTCCTTATATGCCTCTTTGACTACCTCGGGTGGTAGAACCGATATATTCAATAGGTTATCAGTCTCATTTTGTTCACTCATTGTCGGCCTCCATTATCTAGTTTAATATACAAATTGCACACATGAAGTTTCCTGTCTCGGTCTTATCTAACTTATCGTAATCTCTTTCGTCGGACGGGCTACATGCAGTTCTTTACTATAATCTAGGCATTTCAACAGTATAAGAATGAATATTGACAGTAAGTATACACATCAAACGTAGTCCTTTCGTAGTGATTTAATCTAATAATTCGACAAATTGGTGCAGATTTCCTGCTCCTTTTTGCGTTATTTTAACGTTTTACCCTACATTTTTCGTGATTTTGCGGCTATACGTTATGAGGAAGTAGAACGTTGCGGGTACACTCCACGCGCCCTTACGTTAATTCCACGTAAAGGAGCTACGAAAATGGCCGAATTTAAAACGCTAATTGACCCGGAAACGGGCGAGATACACGAACACACCGCAGTCCTCGCGGAGGGCGACCGCATTACTACCGCTAAACAACGTGAGTCTTACGCAAAAATACAGACAAACGGACGTGCTCCGGAGTTTACCGTTACAAATATGCATAATATCGACGAGGTAATCGAGAAGGTATCCGATAAGAATTGCGGGTACCTTCTTTATTTGCAATGCTTCGTTAATTATGACGCAATCCTTGAGAATCCGGACAAGACCGCAATGAGCCGCGCGGACATCATGCGTACGCTCAAGCTCGGACGGACAGCGCTGCACCAGTTTCTACGTGAAATGACCGATCACAACGTCATTTACGAGTGTGGCGACCGATATCGGTTAAACCCGCGCTATCACTTCCAAGGTAAAACGGACAACCTCGCGGTAGTTAAAACGTTCGTTGCGAAGGTAAAGGAGTTGTATACGGAGGTTAACGCGAAAGACCTCGGCTTCGTATACAAATTACTCCGCTACATACACCTCGAAACGAATACGATATGCGCGAATCCTTATGAGCGAGACGTTGAAAATACGTTACCGCTTACGAAAGAGGATATCGCATCGGTTACGGGAGTCTCCGCTAAATCCGTTTATACAAAATTGCGTAATCTCAAATTCGGAGACCAGTACGTATTTGCCGAAGTGATTTACGGGACATCGCGCTATTACAAGATTAATCCGTTCGTATTTTACCGGAAGAGTGGACAGCCTGACGCGACATTGCGGGAGATGTTTGCTATGAAAAATAATTTTAATCGGCGTGATAAATAAAGCATATCGGTAAAAACGCGAACAAAAACGGTCTCTTATCGGTAAAAACGCGAACACTAAAAAAGTGGCTTCCGTCTTAGAGCGGCGCGGGTTTTGGCGTTTTAGGGGGTCAAATTTATTCTTAGTCTTTGACACCGGACTTCGTCCGACACTGCGTCACTCCGTTCCTTGTGTATCACGCAGAAAAGTATATTGATTATTGATAAATAGTCTCTATACGCGTTCGGAGCCGATAGGCGACGGCAAGGAGCGAAGCGACGCGCAGTATCTTTTATAAACGGTAAGCGAACGTATAGTGAGCGGAAGGAGGGCGTATGTGGTTACGGTATTATTCGTATGGCTATGCGTCCATACTGCGTTAGTTTTAGCGGGATTAATCGTCACGATTACCGATATAGTACGGAGTGATTCGCAGGTTAGCGTACGGAGTGTCGTAGGAATATCCGCGTTTATTATCGTATTTCCCGGCCTATTCTGGGCGTTGTGGGCGCTATTCTACTTTAACCGCGGAGGATTAGGCGGATGGATTTAAGCGTTAAATTGACGTGAAATTAGCCGCTTTACTCTGCGCCTTGCCTGAGCGTAGGGTATGCGGTTATTTGAGCTATTTACACGGAAGGAGGGCGTAAATATGGCGAGACAATTAACGCAAGAACAGTACGATGCTATTGCGTGGATGGCGCAACCTAAACGCGGTGGTAAGACGTACGATGAGCTTGCGGAGATTATCGGAGTACATCGGTCTACGCTATTCGAATGGAAGAAGAATCCCGTATTTGAAGCGGAACTAAAACGCCAGATGGTACGCAATAGCCAGGATAAGTTGCCGGAGTTGATCGAGTCATTAGCGGATATTGCTATGCGTGATGGTAACGCAGCTATGGCGAAACTTGCGCTACAGATTAACGGGTTACTTACGGACAAAGTCGAAGTGGAAACGAAGGATACGGGAAGTACGGATATTGAGGCGTTGAAAGCCCGTATTGCTTCGCTGAAAGAGAGACCGTCGGATGCGGATTAATTAGCGTGTATATAGATGAAGGAATACGCGGAGGGGAATCCGATTGGTTGCGACTAGGGCTGCGTTTTACCTACACGAAGCTCCTGGCGCAAGCCCCCTCCGAAATTTTCCGATTCACACCCGCAAGCTTCACCGTAACAACGCGTTACATTACGAATACACCCCCGCATCTCGAACGTTCGTTCGTTGAATAAGCGGTGCATAAACGCGATAGGGGATACGGGAAATACACGTATAATCTTCCAGTATGTAACGGGGCTAATCCGTTCTGTTATGCGGGTTATCCGTATTATGCGCTGGAAATGTATATGCAATGTATAACGCGGATTTATGCAACGTGAATGAACGCAGTAACGGCGCGGGTTCCGGGCGCAGACATTTATGCCAAACGTGTATTTTGTGCACATGTACGTGCATACCGGTGTATATCGGTACCTTTACGATTAGGGAACGAAGAAGGGAGTCTGCGCTTCAATTGCGTTTGATTAACGCTTTAATACAACGCAGGATCACCGTACCCCCAAGCGCCCCCTCACGCGGCCCGGAATCTGGTGTACGAAATTTCGGCGTATCAAATTTAACTTTTGACTTTTACAGAGGTGCAACGTATGGATTGGTTCGAACTTAACGAAATGTCTTCGCAAGATCGCGCTAAATTATTCGCTGAACACTTCGCAGGCATGGCGGAGGTGCTTACGCTATACCCGGAATCCTACGTTACTTACGATAAGGGTTGGCAGGAGTACTGCGCGAGAGTTGGTAAGTCGGAGCCGTTTCATTTTTCCTACGGATACGCCGCCGATCCTAACGACGCGCTCATGTTCGCAGCGCTTGCTTATAAATTGACGTGAAATTAGCGTTTAAACACGTTGACCCTAACGAGACTATTCGGAAGATACGAAACGGGCTAATATCACGGTAAATCCACGTCAAAACAAAGGAAGGAGGCGATATCTATCGCATGGGTTAACGGGAAGTGGATCGGTCGGGAAGAGCGAGAAGCGCAAATTAACGAGCTGACCGACTTAATTGACGCACTTGATGGCGTAGATATCGCCGCCTTGGGTGACGAGGATCAACGCGAGATAGAGACGCAGCTTTCGGAGTACGAGCGGTTGAGTGTAATTAACGAAGCTGAAACGGATCTTATTGCATTCGCTCTCGAATACTTCTCGGAGGCTAAAAATCCGGGTAACGCGGGCAACTGGGACGGATTCGATATCGTAGACGTAAACGAAGCGCCTGATTTTCATCGTGAAATTAGCGTGATAATGGACGATGTATCTAACGTTAATACAAACGACAAGGTCGCAGTTGCGGCGCCCCGTTCTCACGCCAAATCAACGTATTTATCAAAGGCGTTTCCCCTACGCGAGATAGTGTACCGGAAACGTAAGTACGAAATTATCATATCGGAGACGCCGGCAGTATCGAGCGGCAACCTGGACTGGATTTCGATGCAGCTCAAGCATAACGAGAAGTTGCGGAGGGACTTCGGTCCTTTGTTGTCTCCGAAACAGCAGGAGAACCCGAAGGACAACAGCTCGGAGTTTATCGCGTGGGAGCCGACAGACAGCGGAATACCGAAAATGTTAACGAAGGTTGAAGCGGCATCTACCGGCCAGGCGCTCCGTGGACGTAACTGGAACGGTGTCCGTCCGGATTTGATCGTATGTGACGACTTGGAGGACATCAAGTCTAACGCAGCCACGCCGGAACTACGCCAGAAGATGCGTGACTGGTTTGCGCAAACCGTCGTACCGCTCGGTGATCCGAAAGGCAAGCGCACAGCCTTCGTTTACATGGGAACAACGGTCCATCACGAGGCGTTACTTGTTAACGTACTGTACAAGCGTTCGGACTTTAAGAGCCGAGTTTATCGGGCAGTTATTGAATGGCCGGAACGTATGGATTTATGGGAAGCGTGCCGGCTCGTTTATACCGACCGAGATAATCCGAATCGAGCTGCGGACGCAAAAGCGCTGTACGAAATGAATCGCGAAGAAATGGATCGCGGAGCTATCGTACTTTGGTCGGAAGCGCAGCCGCTCTGGAAGTTAATGACGTGGAAATGGGATAACGGGACGAAGGCGTTTAATACGGAGTACATGAACAATCCGGTCGACGAGGAGTCCATGATATTCAACCCGGAATCGTTCACGTACTGGGACGGAAAACTCGACGAAGTATTCTCGCAATATCCGCGTCCGGTTTCCGAATATGATGTTTACCTCGGTATTGACTTTGCGATGGGTAAAACGCGCGGTGACTATTCTGCGGTTGTTACGATTGCGCGGCATAAGCAGAGCGGAACGAAGTACGTAGTTGATGCGTACGGGGAACGAGTTAAGCCGGACGAGTTTATGCGTGTAATTGTCGATAAGACGCTGAAGTATCAGCCGACAGCAATCGCGGCAGAAGCGCAAGCTGCGCAAGAATTTTTCGTCATGAAGCTAAAGGAAGCGTTAAGGGCTGCGGGCTATCCCGCACAGACTCGCGTTAAGGAAATACATCAACGGTCCCGTAAGGACCTCCGTATAGAGGCGCTACTCCCGGATATCGAGAGTGGCGCTATTCAGTTTACGCGAAAACATTCGTTATTACTGGAGCAATTCGAGTTGTATGGGTCCGGTAGTCACGATGACTTACCGGATGCGCTCGAAATGGCCGTAAGTATTGCGAAGACCGGACGGAAGAAGCTTCGGAATAAGCCGAAATGGATGTAACGGAAAGGAGGAACGCAATGTCTGAGTTTTACGACGTAAAAGAAACGAAACTATTTTACACCGGAGCTCAATACCCGCCGGTTTATGAGATTCCTCGCTTGGCAAAGTACGAACGCGGACGGGCTATTTACCAAGGTCGCCACGTTGAGATATACGATCGCGCTTCCGGACTCCTAAAAGATACGCCGTTTGCGCCGCAGCTCAAAACGTTATTTATTGCGGTCAACCTTATGGACGTGTTACTGACGAAGCCTGCGGATTTGATGGTCGGCGAGGCCCCTACGTTTGAGACCGGACAAGATCCGGCATCCCCCGAACAAACAGCGCTAAGTCGTATCGTTGAGGAGAACGATTTAACGCAGATGATTCACGAGATTGTAATCGGAGCAGGCTTTCGGGGCGACTCGTTTCTAAAGACGTACTACGGAGAACGTGCGGACGTATCTGAGACGCTTCAACTCGGTTTAGATGCGCCAGACGCACCGCTGGAGCCGATTATTGAACCCGTTGACGCTTCGATTGTATTTCCGGAGCTCTCGCGCGGCTCTAAAAAACGGTTTAAGGCGATGAATATCGCGTGGGTAGAGTGGGAGATCGAAAATAGCAGCCGGATTATGTCGTTCTTATCCGGAATTCCGACTACAGAGACGCCGTACCTAAACGTGGAGCGCCATATACCGGGCTATATCGTGTACGAGAGGTATGAGCTTACGGAACGAGGCGTGGATGACCGATGGGGGGCGCCTATTCCAACGTATAACATAGGTGAGCAAGTTCCGACCGGACGGGAACAGGACATTGTACCGACCGGAATGCCGGAACTGCTCGTCGAGCACATTCCATACAAGACGACGGACGCAGATTGGCGCGGGGAGAGCGGTACGGAAAAGCTAGAGAGTGTACTGGCCGCGATTAACGATCGACTCGTCCAAATTGACTATATCCTCTGGAAGCACAGCGATCCAACTGCGTACGGACCCGATTTTCAGGAGGACGACGACGCGACGGTACGCAGCGGTGGGCGATACATTCCAGTAACGAAAGACGATGCAACGCCCGGCTACATGGTGTGGGATTCGCAATTAGAGGGCGCGTTTAAAGAACTCGATATCCTTCTTGGTCTCGTTTACCAAATAAGCGAGACGCCGCAATGGCTGTTTGGTACGACGCTCGCTTCAGATAAAGGCGGAACAGGAACGTCGCATACGGACGCTGGCGCGATTAAAGCCCGGTTTATGCCGATCTTGTCCAAGGTAAAACGCATTAGAGCGCACGTTGACCGAGGTCTACGTAATGCGTTGTGGAAGGCGATGAAACTGGAGAACCACGCCAACGACGGGATCGACGACTTCACAGCGTATGAAGCAATGTACCCTACGATTACCTGGCGTGACGGCATTCCACGCGACGAAAAGGAAGCGGCAGAGGTCGCAAACATACGCACTGGCGGTAAGCCTACGTGGTCGGTTACTGACGCAATTAAAGACCTCGATGGGGTCGATGACGCACAGGCAGCCGAGCTTGTTCGTCGAATTGACGAAGATGAGCAGCGCGTTTCCGGCACGGTAGACGCTTCGATCTTTAACGACCCAGGCGGTGACGCCTAATGGACGATCCGAATTACGATGGCCCCGTGTCTAAGCTACTCGGGGCTTTTCGCCGTGCTCGTTCAGCTATCGGTTCCGCGGTCAGTCGCTTATTTACGCGAGGAGCTAACCGTAAGATGGCGGACGCAGTCGCAAAAGAAGCTACCGAAGCTCTCGCGAAACTGAACGCAGAGTCAAAGGAATGGGTAAAGGACAACCTCACGAAAGCTGCGCAGGATGGCGTGAAGCGCGCGCTAATTGATATTGGTGCTGCTAAAACGCTGCTTGAAGCTGCGGAAAAAGCGAAGCTGAACCGAGCTAATCGCGATATGTTGGCGGCTGCGATCCTCGATACTCACGCAGATGTTCTCGCTGTGACCGCGAATATGGACCGTAAAACGAAAGCGGCCATACGTCAGGCTCTTGCGGAGTCGCTTCGCGCGAACCTATCGCAAGGAATAAACGGAAACACGACGCTTCAGCGGGACGTGCTCGACCGGATGCGTAAGGTACTCGGCGATGCGGTAGACACCGGGATTATTGACGCAAAAGGTCGCCGTTGGAAACCGGAAGCCTATGTCGATATGCTCGTCCGTACGAAAATGGCGGAAACACAGCGCCAGGCTACGATAAACGAAGCGCTCGGCCGCGGTGTTTATTATGCGCAGATATCAAGTCACGGAGCAAAGGACGCTTGCAGTAAGTGGGAGGGGCGGATTGTAAAACTTACGCCGGACGCCCCCGGCGATTACCCGTATTACGGCGATTTGCCACGGCGCGAGATATTTCATCCGCGTTGTCGCCACGTCTTGATGCCCGTACGAATTCCGAAATAATAACGGACCTACGATACGTCCTTAAACTGACGGATACTATGCGCTACGCGGCGCTTAAACGCGGGAGGAATTATGAATAAATTCACTAACGTTAAGTATCCGCTAAATCTACAGCTGTTCGCGGAGGGTGATCCAGACCCAACGCCGGACCCGCCGATTGATCCGACGCCTTCGAAGACCTTTACACAGGAGGAGCTTGACCAAGTTATTGCGGATCGAATCGCTCGTGAGCGCAAAAAGTACGCAGATTACGATGAACTAAAAACGAAACTGTCTGACTTCGAACGTGAGAAAGAAGAACGGGAGAAGGAGAAAATGTCCGTTACAGAACGGCTCGAAGCCGAGAAAGCGGCAGCGCTAAAAGCCGCCGAAGACGCGAGAGTTGAGCGTGACAAAGCGCTAACAGCCGCTAATCAACGTCTTATCAAGGCTGAATTTCGTACGATGGCTCGCGAGCTAAACATCCGACCTGATGCGCTCGAAGATGCGTATGTTTTAGCGGACTTGAGTTCTGCGTCCGTTGGAGATGACGGAAGTATCAACGGTGTTGAGGATGTAGTAAAAGCGCTAATCGAAAATAAACCGTTCCTCGTTGAGCAACCGAAAAAAGAACCGTCGCCGATCGGAGGCCCTTCCGGTGGAAATCCCTACGATAAGGAAACACGCACACTTGAACAACAACTCGCGGAGGCAAGACGAGCTAGAGACTTCGCAAAGGTCATTGAATTATCTAACAAACTTACACGCTAAAGCTTCGGAAAATCCGAGGCTTTTTATTTTCCCTAAATTTAAGGAGGAAATTTATACATGTTGAGAACTTACGATTTTCAGGACCAAGTACGCCAGCTTGAAGCGGGTATTTCACTAATTATCGAGGACGCGCCGAATCTGCTCGGTCTTATCGGGCTAGGCTCCAATTCTCTGTATCAGACAAAGTTCGAATGGATGTCCGATAACCTGAATTCTAACCGCGCAACTGCCGCTTCTGCTGCCGCAGCCGACGCCACATCGATCACGGTAGCCGAGGGTGACGGGCTCAAATTCCGCGTCAACGCAATCGTAGTTTCTGGCGAAGAGTATATGCGCGTAACTGCTGTGGCTGGTGATGTTATTACTGTTGTCCGTGGCTATGACGGCACGAATGCGGCGGCAATCACCGCTGGTGGCGAGATTAGAATCGTAGCACGTCCGCAGTTGGAAGGCGCACTGCCTGGCGTAGATGAAGGCCACGACCGCTATGTTGATTACAATGTAACGCAGATCATCGAACGTTATGCGCAAGTATCCGGTACGCAGCAAAACGTACGGACATACAACGTTACGGACGAGCTGAACTACCAAGTACAGTTGCGACTAAAAGAGATGCAACGCGAGATGAATGACTGGTTGATTTACGGTCGTCGTATTGATGGTGCTCCCGGCATGCCGCGCACAACTGGCGGTTTGCTTTACTTTGCTGATAAGAAAGGCGCAGCGAAAAAGAATGCTGAGGGCAAGGAGGTTACTCCAGAGTTTCTGAATGACCTGTCTGAACAAATCTACCTGCGAGGCGGCTCAGTAAACACTATCCTTACTAACACTGCTGGCGCACGTCAAATCACGAAGTTCGCAAAAGATACGATCAGAACAGAACGCACAGATACGGAGACCGGCCACAAGATTCAGACGTTCGTTTCTGATATCGTAGGCGGTTCCGTAGCAACCGTCATCGTCGATCCGAACTTTCCGAAAAATAAGATCGCATTGTTTGACCGTAATATCTTGTCAATCGACGCTCTGAATGGACGCGCGCTGCATGACATGGACGCTACCGTAGCCGGCGCTGACTTTGTGGCCCGTCAGATCCGTGGCGAGTACGGTGTAACCGTTAAGAATGCAGGCGAGAAGATCGCTATCTTGGATAACATCAGCACATCGGTATCTTAATCGGAGGGGCTTCGGCTCCTCTTTAATTTTAACGGAGGTGACTGCGTAAATGGCGATTTCAGATCGCGACAAAGAACGTCTAAATCTAACTAGCCCAGCCGCGCATGACATCGGATTGGGCGATATCATTCAATCTATTCAATCCGGAAGTAGTGGCGGACCGTCGTCCGTAGCATGGGCGGATATTACCGGAAAGCCATCGACTTTCGCACCGGCAACGCACACGCATACTGCGGGACAAATCTCGGACGCGAGTACAGTAGGTAAATCCGTTATGACCGCGGCAGATGCGGCTGCAGCTCGGATGGCAATCGGGGCGGGAACGTCTAATCTAGCTCTTGGAGCTACCGCATCAAACGCAGCGGCAGGCAACCACGCACATGCGGCCAGTGCCGTAACAGCTACGGCAATCGCACCCGGCACCGCAACAAACGTACAGGGTATCCTCGCAGAGCTTGCGGCTAGAATTGCAGCATTGGAGGCGAAATAATGGCGGAGTATCACGCAAGTCCTCGGTACTCACTTGATGGTATTGAATTTGACGTAAGCGGCGTTTACGTAACCGAAGATGCCGGAGAGATTGCACGTTTGGACGCGTTAGTGCCTACGTGGATTAGCCGTATTGACGTGAAAGAACCGGAGGAACCGAAGAAGCCCCGCGCGAAGAAGGCGCAGACGACGGAAGCCTCCGAGGAATAAACGGGGGTGTTACCGTGGCAACTACGATATTAGCGGCAGATGCGTACATTAACGCGTCCTGTCTTGACGTAGAGGATTGGCAAGCGAGCGATGCCGCGAGAAAACAACGGATGTTAAATGTCGCAGGACGAACGCTCACGATTGCTTATCCGAAATACGTCATTCCAGACGCCGCGACCTACGAATTTGCGAATGTACTTTCGATTTTGTACAACGATACCGGGCGGCTTCAGCGGCAGGGTACAGCGTCATTCGGCTTAACTGGCGTATTCAACGTCACATTTAAAGACGGAAGTACAACGATGCCTTACGATGACCTGCGTAAGTTTATACCGCAGACGGCGCTTGACCTAATCGGCGCGGAAAACGGCGTGAAGCTATCGAAACGGTCCGCGAAATGGACGGTGATGTGACGTGCCACTCATATCCATGCGGCAAACAATAACGATAACGAAGGCTGCGAAAGGTAGCGGATGGGGTCACTCATCACCTGGCACGGAAATAACGGTATCTGCACGTGTTTCTGAGCAGACGCGGACGGTCGCTAACCAGTTCGGAGACGAGGTAGTGTCGTCCTGCACGATACTAATCGACAAGCTTGCGGACGTATCGTACGACGACGAGATTATGTATACAAACGAGCTAGGCGTAACGATTAAGCGTAAGCCTATCGCGATTCAACCTAAACGAGGCTTGTCCGGTAGGGCGTTAATAACGGAGGTGAACGTATAGATGGCGGTAAACAGACTTGATTTTGACGCCACACGCGGGGCTCCGTTTATTAAGCGCGTTATCGGACGGTTCTTCAAGGGCTATCGCACACGTCTTGAGGACGCAGTCTCATCCGGTTCAAAGACCGGAATACAAGACGTAATGGACGAGTGGCGGCGTGAGTCTACGGACATTGCTCCGTTGAAGACTGGTACGTTGCGGCGGTCTATATCTACGGACGTTACGAAACAAGGCGACAAGTGGGTCGGCGAGATCAGCGCGTCCGCAATCGAGGTTAAAGGAAAACGAAAATTCGATTACGCGACGTACCTGAATGACGTGTATCCGAAAAAGCACGGCGATTCCTTCCGTAATCCAACAACGCCGGGCACTGTTCCGGGATTTTTGGATAAGCCCGCGGAGGAAAACGAACGCGAGTGGCAGCGTAAGATTGAGGCGGAGATCAAAGCCGAGATTAAGCGAAAGGGGCTGTAACATGGCGCTGATTAGCGAGATTGAAGCAATTGAGACGTTCATAAAGCGGAAATACCCCGATGCAACGTACGAGAAGCAGACAGTCCCGGAGCAACCTATGCCGGGGCTTTTTGTTGTTCGCTTTTTGCGTGATGGCCGGACGCTTGAAACCGGGATGCATTACCGGATTGACCGCGATTACCAGATCATCCATTTCGCGAAGTATCCGGAGGAGACGATGCCGATCATGTCCGAGCTGAGTGCGGCTATTTACGCAGAGGGCGGACTGCCTGACGTGCATATGCGATTCGAAGGCTTTGGCTTCGCGCAACCGGTTCTCACGGAGAACAAGATATACGCGACGGTCGGTGTTTTACAGACGACGGTCCGCAAAATGAAGCCGCAACGACAGTACGACAAGATCAATCACATACATCCGCGTTACGTGTAGGGCGTCCAAATGGGCGCTCTTTTTCATTTCAAAAGGAGGTTTTTAGATGGCCGGAGGTTCATGGGACCCTACTGCGTTACCTATTCAACCGGGTCTTTATTTCAACTACGTCGAAGCGGCCGCAGCGCAGATTAACGGAGGCGCACGTGGCACGGTCGCAATTCCGCTGTTAAATTACGGTGCAAAGGCGACAGCTAAGACGTTCTACACGGTCGAAACGGAGAAAACCGCATCCGATTTGTTCGGAGCGTCGAATATTCAGTCGATCTTATTTGCGTTGCAGGGCGGTGCGAAAAACGTGCTCGTCTATACGATGCCGAAGACACCTGCGCCGGAGGACTACATCGCCATGCGGGATGCGTACGACGCTCGCGAATTTAACGTGTTTGTCTTCGACGGCGAATTTAATGCGGACGAGCAGGCGTTAACCAAAACGTGGACGATTCGCAACCGCACGGAGGGCAAGCACTTTATCTCCGTAATCGGCGGTGATGCGGCTACGGATGCCGATCCTGCGCTTGGTAATGCGCGGTCCGTACTTAATGCGGACAACTACATCGTCAACCTGATTAGCGGTGTGGTCGTCGGTAGTAAAACGTACCACTCGTCTGCATTTGCTCCGTGGGTGGCCGGCTTGATTGCGGGAACTGCGATTAACCGCTCGACTACTTACGCGCAAGTACCGGCGGATGACGTTACTCGGCGTTTGACCAAGACGGAGTTTGACGCAGCGCTTACGGCAGGTTCGTTCGTTTTCGTTAACGACGGTACGAAAGTCAAAGTTAAGCAAGGGCTCGTAACGTCGGGGAAAAAAGTCCGTAATATGCGGGCGCGGCAAGCGATCAGCACGGACATTACGAAGACCGCCGAGGACAACTACATCGGCAAGCTTAACAACAATGCGGACGGTCAGGCTACGTTGATGGTTGCGATTAAGGCGTACCTGGAGCGGCTGGAGATTTCGGGCGTACTGTCGGGACCTGCGGTCGGACTTGATCCGAATTTCCCATCCGTTGGTGATCAGGTATTTCTCGCGATCAGCTATGTTGAGGTCGACAGTATGGAACGCATCTTCATTACAGTAAACGTTTAAGGACGGTGAGAATAAATGGTACTAGATGCTACACGCGTCATTTCTGGCGCGTACGGTGCGGTAAACGATGCGGACGGTAACTGGATGTCCAACGTTTACTCTTGCGAGGCGAATATCG
Organism: Paenibacillus jamilae; assembly: GCF_050482105.1. GTDB lineage: Bacteria > Bacillota > Bacilli > Paenibacillales > Paenibacillaceae > Paenibacillus > Paenibacillus jamilae_B. Next base: position 259,973 of record NZ_JBCNHI010000005.1, read on the forward strand.
AGATCGGCTTCGAGGACGTCAAGCTCGCCGGTACACGTTGGACCGGAAATAAAGTAGTGTCGCTCAAAGGCTCCGGTTCAATCGGTAGTTACATGGTGACGTCGGAATGGATCGAAAAAATGGCGCAGGTTACGGACGACAAGAGTCCGGCATTTACTACGGAACTCGTTGTCAAATTGGACGACCCCGAATCGTTCGGTGCGTATCGTGTGCGGCTTAAAAACGTCACATTCGATAAAATTCCGATTATACACTACGAGGTCGGCTCGATCGTTGAACAGGAGTTAACGTTCTTGTTCTCCGGATACGAGGTTATGGATAAAATTCGCGCGGCTTAACATACGGGGTCCTTCGGGACCTCTTTTTAATTACGAAAATAACGGAGGTTGGCATAGATGGCTAAAGGACTTGAGGCGTTACTCGGTGCAACGAGGGATTTACAGGAAGAGGTTTATATCCCGCGGCTGAAAACGCATTTCACGATTAAGGCGTTGGACGAGGACGCAATCGAACGGGCTCGCGCGCAGGCAACCACAGGCAAAGACGGCTCCGTAGATGATGCGCTATTAAACCGCTTGTTAATCGTAAAGAGCGCAGTCGATCCGGATTTTAACGATAAGGCGCTTAAAGATCATTACGAAGCTTTTGACGCGGCGGATTGCGTCAAAAAGGCGCTACTTCCTGGCGAACAGGCACGATTGATTCAAGCGGTATTGGCGTTGTCCGGCTTCGTGGGAGACGCGGAGCTTATCCAAGACGCAAAAAACTAATTAAGTCGGGCGATCCGGAGGCGTATATGCTGCACGAGATTTTCCAGCACCACGGGATTCCGCCCGACGAAGTTTATGCGAAAAACCGGAGACACCGGATGTTTATGTACGCGTCCATGATGCTTCAACTCGAAAAGGAAGCGAAAGGTCGGCAGAACTAACGCAGAAGGGAGGTAATTTCGATTTCATTCGATTTGATCGGACACTTGCGCCTTATCGACGACATGTCCCGCCCTCTCCGTAGAGCTATGGGCGGAATGCTCAAGTTCGGAGCGGCTGCAACGGGACTTGGGGTAGCGGTAACCGGGGTATCCTTTGCGGCTGACTCCGTAAAGAAAGCGATGAGTTTCGAGTCACAGATGTCGACGATACAGGCGTTAACCGGAGCGACAGACGAGCAGACGAAGGCCATGCAACAACTCGCGCTCCAACAAGGCGCATTAACGAAATATAGTGCGCTCGAAGCCGCGCAAGGGATCGAGGAACTGTTGAAAGCGGGCATGTCCACCGCGCAAGTCCAAGCGGGCGGTCTTAACGCAGCGCTCAACCTCGCGACGGCGGGCGGACTCGGTCTAGCGGAATCTGCGGAAATTATGTCGACCGCGCTTAACTCGTTTAAAAAAGACGGCTTAACTGCGGCACAAGCTGCGGACATCTTGGCGGGCACGGCTAATGCGTCAGCTACGGATGTCCACGATTTACGCTACTCACTGGCCGCGGTTGGTTCCGTTGCGGACGGCGTTGGACAATCGTTTAAGGATACGAATACTGCGTTGGGATTGTTTGCGAATAACGGATTAAAAGGTTCAGACGCAGGTACGTCGCTGAAAACGATGCTATCGAATCTCGTACCGATGACGGACAAGGCTTACGGAATGTTCGAAGACTTCAACCTCTTGACCGTAAATACTACTGACGCACTCGCGTTTATGTCCAAGAAGGGAATAAAGTCGACCGGCACGTCCGTCCAGGCGGTTACGAAGGACATCGAGAAGTACGTTGCAGCGCAGGCGGGACTCAAGGTCGGAACGTCTAAGGCTGCGAAGGAAACGAAGAAATTCCTGACAGCGAGTAACTTGATCCATTCGTCATTTTACGATAACAAGGGCGAGATTAAAGACTTGGCGCAAGTAGCGGACCTGTTGAAGAACCGATTCGGCAAGCTTACGAATGAGCAGCGTCAATACTACTTGTATCAAATGTTCGGGTCCGATGCGATTCGCGGCGCAAATATTCTCTTCAAAGAGGGCGCAGCGGGCGTTAAGAAGTTTCAACAGGAGATGGCGAATGTCACCGCGTTACAAGTCGCAACCAAGAAGATGGATAACGCAGCGGGTGCCGTCGAGCAATTTCAGGGCGCAATTGAGACGTTGCAGGTTTCCGCATTGCTTCCGACGATGCCGATCCTGAAGAAACTTGCGCAAGCTGCCGCAGACTTCGTCGTTAAGTATACTCCGCGAATTACGGCGGCTATGCAGCGCGCAGTCGATACGTCGAAAACGTACTTAAAGACGCATTTCATTAACAACCCGGAGTTTAACAAACTTCCGGATATTAAGAGTAAAATAGCGTTCGTATTCGACGACGTGAAGAAGACATTATCCGATTGGTGGAGCGGTGGTGCTTCCGATAAGTTTGCGCAGTTCGGTAAGGAATCCGCAATGGCTATCGGTAAAAACTTCGCGAGTACGATCATTAATAATCCGGAATTTGCGTTTATTCTCGGTTTGTTTATTGCGGGGAAGGCGCCGAATCCGATCGGGCTCACAGTAGCTCTCGCTATTACAGCATCTCCGTGGGTTAAGAAGACGATCGACTTTCTGAGCGGTGGTCTAAAGGAAGTCAGCGGCTCCGCAAAAGGTGAGCGATTGTTGGAATATAACGCACATCTGAACAGCCTGCCCAAAGGAACGCCTGCGCTTTCAGGAAAGACCGAGATGGTTCCCACTAAAGAGTCAGGATTTACGAGCAGTGTCAAGCAGTGGTGGAATGAGACTACCGGAAATAGCGGTTGGAGCGGACACGCTGCTGGGCTCGATCGAGTACCTACGAACGGTTATCCTGCCCGTCTCCACAAAGACGAAGCAGTCTTAACGAAGCACGAGGCGTCCGAATGGCGCGACCAACAACGTGGTAAGAGCGGACATGGCGGTGTCGTAATTAATATGTACGGTACCACAATACGCGAGGATGCGGATATCGATAAACTAGCCCGTCAACTGGCGGTACAACTTGCGAGATAGGAGGCGATGATTTGCAGTTTTGGCTCAAGTACAATAACGGCGCGGAAGTCCTATGGCTTCCCGTTAATCCCGAGAGTATCAAAACAACGATGACCCACGGGTATGAGGACGTAGAAATATCGAATCTCGGCGAGTACACGATAATCGGCAATCAGCGCCTCCGAGAGTTCTCGTTTTCTTCGTTCTTTCCGCGTGATTACAATGCGGGCTATTGTTCGTATACGAATCTCAAGGAACCGCGTGAGTACGTAGCGATAATCGAACGTTGGATGCGTAGCGGTAAGCCTGCGCGGTTTATTATTACTGGGACATCCGTTAATTTCGCGGTTACAATCCGCTCATTCGAGTATGAGGAGCGCGGCGGCGAGCCGGGCGATATCTATTATACGTTGTCGCTGAAAGAACACGTTTTTATCGACATCGCAAAGAAATCGGACAATAAAAAGCTTACGGGCTCCGCGTCGAAAACAATGCCGAAGCTTACATCGGCGGCAAAGCGTCCGAACGCAACCGTTAAGGCAAAGTCCTACACGGTCAAGGCGGGAGACTCGCTCTGGAAGATCGCGCAACGGGCAGACGTACTCGGCAACGGTGACAGGTGGCGCGAGCTTTACGCTAAAAATAAGTCCGCGATTGGGCCGAATCCAAACGTACTTAAGCCGGGGCAAAAGCTGGTGATTCCGTAATGAGTACGCAAATTAAGCTGCTCTACGACAGCAAGTATTGGATCGAACCGCTCGTCAAGTCCGCAACATGGTCCGGAGACGTCGCGCAGCCTCATCGTACGTTGACTATCTCATACTCGAACACGTTGAACGCGGACGACAAACGGATCGCGTTTGAGCTCGGGAAGGAACTGCGCTTTTACGTAGATGATGTCGGACTATTTCGCGGCGTTATTTTTACGTACGACATCGACGACAAAGGCGACACGACGATTACAGCGTATGATGAAAACGTGTATCTCACGAAAAACGTAGATACGCAGAAGTTCGTAGGTAAAACCGCAGGCGCTATCGTTTCCTCGCTCTGTAAGTCGTTCGGAATCCCGGTTGGTACCGTCGCAAACACAGGCTACGTTATTCCAAAGCTCATCCTCCGTGATATGTCGCTGTGGGACATGATTACGACCGCACTGACGGAAACACGTAAGCAAAATAACCGTAAATTCATCGTTTACTCGCGTGAGGGTAAGCTTTTTTTGCGTGAGAAAAAGGACGAAATTGTCCGCTGGATGTTGGAGGATGGCGTTAACATTACGTCAGCGCGGCGTAGCCAGTCTATCGAGGAGATGCGGACAGCGGTTAAGGCGCAGGGCGGCACGGATGAGAAGCCGATAACGTCTACGGCTAAGGATGCCGCGTTGATTAAAAAATACGGAATGATGCAGCACGTAGAGTCTGCGGACAGTGACGCAACAGCTTCGCAGATACAGCAGCTCGCGAAGGCCAAGCTGAAGGAACTCGGCAAAGTCGGCGAAGACGTATCCGTAGATGCGTTAGGTATTGCGCAAGTTGTCGCGGGAACTGCTGTTTATGCCTTCGAGAGCATGACGGATATTGTTGGCGGTTATTACGTAAATGCGGATACTCATACGTTCCAGAACGGTACGCACATGATGTCACTTACGTTGAGCAAAACCGATGACCTGCCGAAATTGGAGTATGAAGAATCAGAGCCGAAGAAAGAAGCAGCGAAGAAGAAGAAAAAGAAAGCGAAGAAAAAATCCTCAAAGGCAAATAACAGCGGTAGCGGCAGCACAATGAAAGTTTTAGACGTAGTATCCGAAATGGAATCAATACGGGGAGGAGCGAAGAAATGATCGAACGAATAGACGGAGGCGGCGTATCACAATTCCGCGACGTCATTAAGCAACTCGGACACAACGTTGAAGTCGATATCGAATACGCAACAATCCTCGCTCCTCCGCCAGCTCTCCGTGTACAGGTCGATAATATGAAGATTGAACTCGACGGAGATGACGTAATTATTCCGGAGCATTTGCGTGAACATACGCGGAAGATATCCGTTAAAGCTACGACTCCGACTACGATTGAACTCAACCGATATACGCGCGTAACAAAGGAGACCGAATCTTCTGCGCCTGTTAATTCGAAGGCGTACAGCGACGTGTTCAACTTCGGAGGCTTCACGTCGGGCGAGTTCGAGATTACGTTTCACGACACGCTGAAGGCGGGCGATCGCGTGGCCGTTGCGTCGTTTGGCGCAGGTCAGCGTTATATCGTGTTGGATCGAATAGGAGGTGCGGCTGATGGCGCTTAGTCCATTGCCGGAGGTTGACGTCAATCTCGACGAAGATTTAGACGTAGTCACCGAATCAGACGTAGAACCGAGCCGGACGTATGCGCTAGATTTGGGTAGCGGGGTAGTCGGCGGAATTATCGACGGACGCGAGGCGATTCGCCAGTTTATTCTCAAAGCGATTCTAACCTCGCGTTTTCATTTTACGATCTACGACGAGGACTACGGGTGCGAACTCGAAGATTTGATCGGTCAGGACGTTCCGATGGAGCTGCTTGAAACGGAAATACCTCGGGTCATAACCGAAGCACTTATTTACGACGACCGGATTGACGACGTATATGGGTTCGAAATTACGCAAGAGGCGAGCGATTTGTTCGTCTCTTTTTACGTGGATACAGATAACGAGACGATACCGATGGAGGTGACGCTATAGATGTACGAGGATCAAACGAAGGCCGCGATACTACAACGAATGCTCGACGCATCTCCGGAGGATATCGACAAACGGCAAGGCTCTGTGACTAACGATTTACTCTCGCCAGCCGCTATCGAAATGACAGGACTTTACACGGAGCTGGACACGGTACTTACGTTGGGTTTTACCGATACAACAAGCGGTGATTACCTCGATCGGCGTGCGGCTGATTACGGACTTACGCGGAAACCTGCCGTTAGGTCGACCGGTACGCTGACGTTTACAGGACGGGACGGGACGGTAATACCTGCGGGGACCATTACGTCGACGGGCGCTACATCTCCGATCTATTTCGTAACAACTGCCGCAGCAACAATCGCAAACACTAGCGTCACAGTTGCGGCCGCAGCGGAGGAAGCTGGCGCACCCGGCAACGTAAGTATCGGCGCAATTAATACGATGGTGGGCGATCTAGTCGGGATCGTATCGGTTACTAACGCAGTTAACTTCGAGGGCGGTGTTGATAGAGAGTCGGACGATGCGTTCAGGGACCGTTATTACGAACGGGCGCGGCGGCCAGTTACATCCGGCAACGCGAATCACTATCGGCAATGGGCGCGCGAAGTTCCTGGCGTGACGGACGCACGTGTTTATCCGGTCTGGAAGGGGGCGGGCACGGTCAAGGTCGTGCTACTCGGTGACGACAAGACCGCGCCGGACGCCGCTGTAATCACCGCAGCTCAAACGTACATTGACCCAACACAAGACGGACGCGGCGAGGGTCAGGCTCCGCTCGGTGCGGTGGCTACGGTTGTGGGAGCGGAAGAGGTTCCGATTAATATTGTAGCTGACGTGGACTTGGCGCCGGGTGCTACGTTGGACGAAGTAAAAGCGCTTGTCGAGGCGGGAGCGCGTAAGTACCTCGAAACGTTGGCTTTCTCCGATCCAATCGTTCGTATCAATCAGATCGGCAACGTCATTATCGACATCCCACCTGTCAGGGACTACGCGTCACTTACTCTTAACGGTACGACTGGTAATATTATCGTGGCTGACGGTCAGGTGGCGGTGCTTGGGACGGTGACGATATCGTGACAAGAACAGCGGAACAAATGCGCCAGTTTATGCGTGATTCGCTTCCGGATTACTATAACGAATCCCGTATCGCCGGCAATGTAGTCGACCGCGAGGCCGAGGAACTAGCGCGAGTCGGTGCATCCGCTAACGACGTACTAGATCAGTTTTACATCGGTTCGGCTACGTGGGGGCTTACGCGGTGGGAGAAGATATTCGGAATCACCACGGACCCAACGAAGACATATGAGCAGCGGCGTGAGGTCTTGCGCGGTAAGCTCCGCGGCGTCGGACGGGTAAACGCGGAGCTCATTGAGAACGTAGCGGCTGCGTACGCAAACGGAGAGGTAGACGTAACGCCGAATATCGCTAGTTACACGCTTACGATTACCTTCGTGGGCGTTTTTGGCGTGCCCGCGCAAATTGACCTACTAAAAGAAACGCTACGCGAGATTATCCCGGCTCACCTCGCAATCGATTACGTGTTCCGGTTCTTTACGTATGCGGAATTGCTTGATACCGGAAAAACGTACGGTGAGATTGCAGCAACGGGTAAGACGTACGACGACATTTATAATCGGAGGTTTTAACGAATGGCAACTACGGAAAAACTCGACTTGCCGCTGATTGAGTCGAATATGACGGCGGACGTACCTCGTGACATGAACGCGCTGGCTGAAGCGGTAGACGCGAAGGTAGGCGTAGCGGGGGGGCTGGCGGTACTCGGTGCGGACGGAAAGGTACCTGCGGATCAACTAAACGTAAAGGACCCGGTTGACGCGAGTACGACGCAAAAGGGTGTTGTGCAGCTCACCAACTCCACAAACAGCACATCCGAAACTTTAGCTCCGACAGCTAAGGCGCTGAAAACGGTGTACGATGTGGCAGCTAGTAAAATGGCTCCGTATCCTGACTCTATCGAGTTGAGGCAAACGGCTAATACGGCAGGTCCTGCGTTTATAGATTTTCATTCCAGCGGTACTGGAAATGACTATGATAGCCGCATTATTGCCACAGGTGGCAACGCGAGTAGTGGAAGGGGATTTATTGAGTACCTTGCGGCTACAATCACGCTGTCTGGTCGAACGGTCCTAAACGGCGGTGGTACAGTTGTTGGTAATGCCGGGGTACTGAGCTATGTCGGAACAGATCATGTATACATGACATTCCACCCGAAAGGGGAGGCAGGAGGAAGAAAAGGTTATTTAGGATTTGACAATCCGAGCGGTACCGATTTTGTTATTAACAATGAATTTGGCGGAAACATAAGATTCGTTGATCAGTCTGGCAGTATCACGGTAGCTGAGCTAAAGCAATCTGTCGTTAATGGGAAGGGCGTTGTTGCTGGCGCAATTAACGGCAAGGGTGGAAGTGCGAATGCAAGCAACTCATTCGCGGAACTGGCGGCTGCTATAACGAATCTTCCCGTCAAAAGATGGGCGAGCGGTACATTCAATGGTCAGTCAGCGACAGCCCCCAACACAGCTTCGGGCGCAAGTATGAACGTAGGTGTCAATAACATGACCTTCTCGCCAACAAGAGTATTCATCCGTCTGAGAATGAAAGATGAATACGGCAACCTGTATATTGAGGGTTATGCAGCCGCAGGCATACCGTCAGATGTCGATACATCATTATACGGTAGGTTTCAAAATCGTATTAGTATATACAGCATCTCTCAATCGCCCGGTGGTTTTTCAGCAACAATAAATAGCACTGATGTACGCGATTATGCAGGAGGAAAGTCACTGGCGGTCATTGAGGCTTTCGGTTGGTTTGCTTATGAATAATCAGAAAGGAAGGTCATCATGAAAATAGGCTCAAAAGTTTACTGGAGGAAATCGAGTGGCGAGGTAATTTACATCACGCCGGAAATCGAAAGCGGCTTTGCTCGCGAAACAACAAAAGATGATGATATGGGGTTTTATCCGCAACTCAAGGGATATGACCCGGCGCAGGTTGAGGTATTGAAACTGACCTATCGCCAGTATTATGAAGACTTCCAGCGCGCAAAGTCCTATATCGTTAACCCGGACACTGGCGAGATGGAGTTTATCTATATTGACGGCAATGGTGGCGACACTCCTACGCCGCAAACTCCGCTCTCAGACCAGTTGACCGAACTCAAGACTCGCCAGGAAAGCACGGAGGCCGCACTACTAACGCTCATGGACGTAACCACTCACGCATAAAGGAGCGATATTATGTACGCATTTTTGCTTAATATGTGGATGATGCGGAAGGTAGACGAAGCCCGTCTCTCCTCGTATACGCCGAAATTTATAACGGAAGATGAGCGTAAATCCATTGTAGCATCTCCGCAAAAGGAGGCCTAACGCATGGAACAAACGTTAATAAGCGCAGCACTCAAGGACGGTATCTTTGCCGTCCTTTTTGTTGCGCTGTTTTTATATCAATTACGCGAATCCCGCCGCATTCAGGACGATGGTAAGGCGCGCGAATCCCGCATCCAAGACGAGGCCGCCGAGCGGGAACTCCGAATTAACTCGGAAGCACGTGAGCGGGAGGACCGCCTACTCAAACTCGCGGAGGGTATCACGCAGCAATTCGAAACGCTCGCGGGCCAGTACGAGACCTTACGTATTGACGTCAACGATATCAAGTCCGCAATTAAACGGGAGGGTTAACTTAAATATGGCGAACAAACTCACGTTAGAGCAAGTACGCGCAAAGTCCGCGAATCGAATCGCGGGCCTATCGGACGTCCAACGTAAAGCGGCCGGGTTGCTTATCGACTTTGCCTATGCGTGCGGAGTTCCGATAGTTATCACGCAAGGGCTCCGCACAATAGACGAGCAAAACGGACTTTACGCACAGGGCCGCACCAAGTCAGGTCAAATCGTAACGAATGCTCGCGGTGGTTATAGTTACCACAACTTCGGTGTTGCGATCGACTTTGCGTTGTTGTTGCCGGACGGGAAAAACGTATCGTGGGATATGCGGCGCGACGGCGACGGGGATGGCATTGCGGATTGGGACGAGGTCGTTGCGGAAGCAAAACGGATCGGTTGGAATTGGGGCGGAGATTGGCGCTCGTTTAAGGATTATCCGCATTTCGAAATGACGTTCGGACTATCAACCGCAGACTATCGCGCCGGCAAACGCCCGAGCCAGACGCAACTTAATACTGCGATGACGAAGATTGACACACTTAAATCGAATAAAACGGAGGATGACGACGGGATGACAACGGAGGAGAAAGCCGCTTTTAGAGCGTTGCAGGATCGTGTAGTTGCGCTGGAATCTACGAATAAGCTCGCGAAGGTGCCGACATGGGCGGAGCAGGCGTGTATTAACGCGAAGGCGGCGGGGGTCTTAGATACCGCGAATGACGGCTCGTACGATTTTTACCGGATGATTACCGTTCTCGACCGAGCTGGCGTGTTTAAAACGAAGGGAGGTGCGGCGTAACATGAAACAACGTTTAACTAATCCGTTATTCATCGCAGCAGTCGTCGGTCTTGCGTACCAAATCCTCGAAAAATACGGAGTGGCGCCCGACTTTGGAACGTGGCAGATCGGAGTAGACATCGTTTCGTATGCGTTAATCGGGACTGGCGTGTACTCTACGTTTAAAGCGGAACAGAAGGCAGAAGATACGAAGTAACGGACTTTAACGGACTCATTTGCGCGAGAGATTGCGTGGGTGGGTCCGTTTTTCTTTTGTGTAATAGCATCTCTATTTCATCGAGGTAGTGGGTATCTGGCCTATGAATGTATAAAGATTTGTTGTACAATTAGAAAGCAAGGCATAGCAAAAAGCGGTCCTCTCCTTTAGGGAGGGGGTGACCGCCTATGACCGTGTATGAATCTTTGTCACTCATGATAATGTTCGCTGCACTTGTCATTGTTATAAACCGCAAAAAATAGCCGCTATCTTTGCCGGGATGTGGGCTATTTTTCGTGAAATACAATTAAATTAGATTAGGGCCGCGCTATGTCTTGCAATATCAGCGGTCTTTTCTTTTTGTAATGCGTTACATTCTTTATTTTATTATACACTAAGCATTGACTATAAACAATAGTATCAATGTTTTGACTATATAATATGGAGAAATTTATGTAACAGGGAGTTTGTTGTTATTTTTTCGTGTAACTGTAGTGACAGTGGCCTAGTCCGATGGTATTATTTAGGTAAACGTGAGATGGCGGGGGAGATTTGGTGTGAAAGATCAAGAATCCGCAGTAGCGGCCAAGGCGACCGAAGAGGAAGACGATGACCCTAGTTTTTGGGACATGTTTCCGTTTGATAAGCTATACGCAAGACTAATTTCCGGTTTCATAATCGGAGGAATCATCCTGTGGTTTTTGTACGGATTATTACGTTACGGCCTCGTATTTAACATAACGATAAACTAAGCGCTTGTCTCTTCGGAGGCAGGCGCTTTTTCTTCGTTATACACTCTATGTACGTTCAAGGCCGCGGCGTAGTCCGGGCAGCATCTATTTTACGCGTATTCAGTCCGAGATATTTACGCATCAATAACCCGGCTTCCGCCGCCACGAACGAGTTGAGCATCATAAAGCGGCCGTGATAGCCTCGGCATTGATATAGCGCGACGACTTGAACGGAATCCCGCGTTTCTTCGTATACCTTAACGCCGCGTTTGCGCATAGTGGCTCGTATGTCCTTTAGTTCCGCGCTTACTGCGTTCATCGCGCGCTCGACGACCTCTACGTAGGGGCCGGGCGTGCGTAATCCGGCTGACTCTGAGAGTATTCGTTTATCGCGTTCAAATGCGGTAAGTACCATCGGTAATAATAAGTATGTACGAACGAGTGCGTGGTCCTCTGCGGTTATCTGCGTAGTCATGTTGCGAGCCTCCGAGTTAAGAACGTGTGTTCTTATTATATCCCGCACATAGCGCTTGTATACCGGAAATATTTACCGTATAATATAACGGTAGCAACCGCACAGGAGCGGGAGCCTACGAAATCACATCACGCATAAATGAACGGTGAGGTCCTCGGGTACTTGTCGTCAATTTAACGTATATAATCGGTCTAAAACGTTGATATAGCGCGGTTTTAACACGCTTACTATTCGTAAGGGACTTAAAATCCTGCGGTAGGTGACTACCGTACCGGTTCGATCCCGGTCCTCGGCATATTAGATTATTGCAGAAAAACCTTGATATTCAAGGTTTTTTTGCTTTTTCAGGGATCGATATCGTAACACCCATAGCGCAGGGAGCGGTGCCTTCTTGGCTTTTGGGGACGGATTGGGGACGAACTTTTGAATTTACGCATGGCTTTGACATGTACGCATAGTTCCTCTATATGCTATATTGCATATCCACGTAGCCCTCATTTTTTATGTCGACTATGCCTGCCTACCCATTTTCAGTGTGCGAAATGTTTTCGTTGATACGCAACCGATTATGTATAAAGTCACAATCATCTTCGTCCAAAGCAATCAATTTCACATGTCTAAACGCCCTGGCTATAGTCCCCTGAAAGTAAAGTCTCCAGACGGAGTCGCTCTTGATTAACGCATCAGTAACCTCGGTTGCTTCTTCCTTAAAATAGTTTTTTCGTTCTTTTCGCAGCCTACTTTTATTCTAATATGACTTCCATCATAATTTTGGTGATATAATCCTTTTCCTGGTATTTTACCACGGCATCATAGATATATTCTTCATAAACATAATCTCCTAAAGATAAGTTTAGTCGTTCCATTTCCGAAAAAAGTCGATTATAGGTTTCATGGATGCTCTTTTCTTCACCAATATGGTAGCCCGTTAGAAAATATCCTTTCCTTGTTTTCAAATGAGGATAGTCCTCCCGGGGATTAGGTTGCTCCATGTATAGATAACTGTAGTTCGTATATTCTCCCTTTAATACTTGCTCTTTTTTTGTAATCCCCCCAATAGGATATCCTGTATCGAGAAATGATACATATAATTCGTCAACAAATTCTGAAACCAATCTTACAAAATCTTCTTCCAAAATATTTTTTATATTTTTACTAAGATAAAGTGTTGCTTCTGTATGTTGTTCAAGAGAAATCTGATGAAAATCTAACCGTGATGCCTCTTCCATGAGTTCTATTTTTGCGTCGATGATCCTTTCCGTCATTTCAATTTCTTTTCTTTTTTTAACAATGTTCTCTTTCTGTTGGTGCATTAAAGATAAGAAGCTGGCAGGTGATTTGTGTTTCATATACTGTTGGATTTCTTTGAGTGACATCCCAAGATCTTTTAACAATTCAATAACGTTAAACCATTCTAATTGACGAATAGAATAAAAACGATATCCTTTATCATTTTTATAAATAGGAGAAAAAAGACCAATTTGATCGTAATAGAGTAATGTTTGCTTGTTAACTTTACATAGATCGGAAAATTCCCTCGGGGTAAAGTGCTTTTCATTCATTTTTGAGTGCCTCCTTGACTATATAGTTACTATATACCATATGATTATTTTGTAAATAAACTAAATAGAAAGGTTTTGTTATTATGTTTAGCGAAATTCGGGTTGTATCGAGCTCGAATGAAAAAGAAGTACTTTCCTTAAGCATAGCTAAGGACCAGCGGAAGTTTGTAGAATCCATTTCACAATGTTTACAAGAGGCTAGGGAGGATACTCGTTTTGTAGCAGTAGGCCTATATAAAAATGGTATACCAGTGGGTTTTGCGATGTACGGTAAATTTGAATGTGAAGTCTGGTTCGATCGGTTTCTAATCGATGAGCGATTTCAGGGAAAGGGCTTAGGCAAATATTTTATGGAAAAGCTTATTTCATTTTTAGAAAATGAGTACCCTGGCCACCATATTTATTTAAGTGTTTATGAAAATAATACACATGCAATTCAATTATATAAACAATTTGGATTTACTTTCACAGGTGAGTTTTATAAACCAAAAGAAAAAATAATGAATAAAAGAATTGAATGAAGATTGGTAAGTTATGAACAAAGAACGAAGACGTTTACAATGATAGGGTGCAACTGTCAAAAGGAGATTAAATGTAATGTATGTTAAAAAATATTTAAGTGTCTTGCTTTTTATTTTAGTGACTATTCTGTTTACAGGTTGTTCGCTCCAAACGGTTTCATTAAAGGACTCAACACACAGCAATTCTGTTCTAACGCAATTTGATGAAGTCGCTAAATATATTTCAGAGCATAATGATCTTCCAGGGAATTATATAACCAAGATAGAGGCCAGGAAATTAGGCTGGGAGCCTAGTGAAGGAAATCTGGAAAAAGTAGCCCCAGGTAAAAGCATAGGCGGTGATGTATTCCGTAATCGAGAGGGGTTGTTACCCAAGAAAAAAGGGAGGATTTGGTACGAGGCGGACATTAATTACTCAGGCGGAGTTAGGGGAAGCGACCGGATTCTCTACTCCAATGATGGCTTAATCTATAAAACAACGGATCATTACCGTACGTTTGAACAACTAAAAGAATGAAGGGGATTTTATAGTGATTGTAATTATAAATGGAATTAACATTCACGGAAAAGAAGAATTACATGATATACTTCAAGCCCAGCTTGGATTAGACCAAACTTATGGTCGAAATTTGGATGCATTATGGGACTGCTTAACAGGCTCCATTCCGATGCCACTGACAATTCAATGGCTTGATTTTCACACAAGCAGGAAATTTCTTGGAGAATACGCCGATCGTTTGTTGAATTTAATGCGTGAAGCCGAAGAAGAGTTGGAGAATTTTACTTTTGACTTGAAAGAATAATTATCTATTTGTGTTAAAAAGTATCAATCATCTCGATGCCTTTGCTCTGTTTCTAGTGATTGACATTAGAAGCAGGTAAAAGAGAAGAGAGGGAAGCACCATACTTCTTTTATGTATAAGAAGTACGGTGTTTTTTTATTGGAAATTTTGAAGATAACATTCAGACGACTTGAAAAAGTAAAATCTTGTAACAGAGAGTCTAGGCCTTTCTATTGCATAAGTTGCTATAATCATTGGTACAGCAACTTTCGACAGAAAAATATCGAAGGTAAGAAGTATTTCCCAAAGTATAGAAATGCTTGTGTTTCAGGAACTCTTAGCAAAGACTGTAGCATAGCAAACGCGTAGTAATGTAGATCAATTCAGCCGCATTTGAACAGAGAATTTTACACACAAATTGGGATTTGGCTAGGGGAAGGTGGGTTCAGTGAAGCTGATATGAGTCTGACATACCATATGGAACAGTTAAGAGTCCATTTTATGAATTTCATTAACTATGTATATATCGTGATGGATAAGAGAACAGGAGACATTGCTATTGTCGATCCGTCATGGGATTTATTGAGAATAGAGTCATATCTTCGACAGTTGAATGGTAATCTCAAAGCCATACTATTGACCCATTCACATCTAGATCATGTTAATTTGGTAAATCCACTCTTGGAAAAGTATAGACCGCACGTATTCATGTCAATACAGGAAATTGATTTCTACCATTTTAGATGTAAAAACTTACATCCCATTAAAGATGGGGAATGTATACAGCTTGGAGACACAGAAATTACAAGTCTTCTTACCCCTGGACATACAGTGGGAAGTGTATGCTATCTTTTATCAAATCACTTATTTACTGGAGATACCGTTTTTATTGAAGGATGCGGCTTTTGTGACCCGAATGGAGGAGATCCGAAAGACTTATATCATAGTATTCAAAAAATAAAGCGAGAGGTTGATAGCTCCGTTCAAATATACCCTGCTCATTCATATGGGAAAGCACCTGGTTTCCCACTCAGTCATCTTATGGATGAAAATATTTATTTTCAATTTACGAGTATAAAACCGTTTGTTAATTTCAGAATGCGCCCCAACCAAAAAGGTTTATTTAATTTCAAATGAGTAGTATAAAGAGAGCAGTTCTAGGGGAATAGGACCTCACACTAAAGATAGACCGGGTTGTTGCCAAAACGGCAATTGACACTGTTTGAGCAGAGGATTATAATGGAAATATACTATTCCAATTATATGATTATATGAAAAATAAAGGAACTTTTTTTGTGGTTAATCGCTGGCGGGTCACGTTAGCCACTAATGAGGGATATATCGTGAGAGATTGTAGCTTATCAAGCGCGATAAGTGAAAGGGCGAAGCTATGCATACACTGGCCGTAGACATTATAGGGGTTGATTTTGGCAGTATGTTTTGTTAGGAGATGAGCGGAGTGAATTGGTACGTACTTTTTGTGCGAACGGGTAGGGAAGAAAGAGTTAAACAACTTTTTAATAAGTGGTTTGATGCTGAAGTTTACAAACCATTTATACCACTCCAAGAGAGACTTTTTAAAGCAGCAGGAACAGTCAAGAAAGAAATAGCACCTTTGTTCCCCAGTTATGTATTTATTGAGTCTAACTTACCTGACTTGCAGTTCGTAACAAGTACAAATTCAATGATTTATACTTCCAGTGATATCATTCGTTTATTGAGATATTCGAAATTAGAAGCTTCCATGCGAGATTGCGAGAGACAAGTTATAGAAAGTTTATGCAATGATAGATATTGTATAGAATGCTCAACTGGAATTATTGAAGGAGACAATATACGTATCATAGAAGGACCACTTAAAGGGAGAAGCAGCATAGTTAAGAAGATAGACAGACATAAAAGACAGGCGGTTATTCAGCTAGAATTTATGGGTGATATCAGACTGGTGAACGTAGCTTTAGAAATTATTAGTAAAGTTTAAATAGAACAATCATAAGGATATCTTCTTCAGTTGGAAGCTTTCAGAGCCCTTAAGGCATTTGAAGGTTTTTTTTGGTTTGAACATTTGAACGCTTACTGGTGAGAAGCTGTCTACTATTCATAGGGGGATATGCACGTGGTCTTGTATACGGAACAGCTTATGTTGAAGCGGGAAGATACCGTAATGAAGGCGGCCGTCAGTTTTGTACATGCAGTTTGCCGTGACGGTGCTGCTCTCGATCCGAAGATTTTTCATTCAGATGAATGCAGTTACTTCGAGAGTCTGCTATTTCAGCGGCGAAAATCCAACTTTCTGCTCGGCAGACTAAGTGCAAAACAAGCAGCATCGGTACTGTTAAGCGAACCGAATCTGTACAGCATAAGGGTAGAAACGGGTGTTTTCGGCCAGCCCTTGCTTCGAACTGCCGCTGTTTCCGGCTACCAAGTGAGTATCGCCCACTGTGACGATATTGGGACCGCTGTTGTTTTTCCAGAAGCGCATCCGATGGGCATTGATATTGAGAGGATAAGTCCTGACCGAAACAAGACCATGGAAAGCCAGTTGACGACGTCAGAAAGAGAAAGGCTCGAAGCTGTTCGAGGATTAGAGGAGTACGCTATTTTATTGGCGGTTTCTTGGACAGTAAAGGAGGCGATTTCGAAAATATTACGCACCGGCTTTACAGCATCATTGCAAGTGCTTGAAATTAACGAGACCAGTTTTCATGCTGGATGCTTTCGGAGTACGTTTTCACATTTTCCACAATATGCTGCCCAGTCGTATCGGTTGGGTAACTATATCTTTACTATTGCAGCGCCGAGGAAGACGGAATGGAGTATGAACATGTCTCGATTGTATGAGCCATTCAATTCGCTTTTTCATCAAAGCTGTTTGTAGATATTCCAATTTTAGGAGGTTAAACAATGCGTAAAGAAGAAGTGTTTGAAATCGTTAAACGTTGTATTTG
The DNA here is from genome assembly GCF_050482105.1 of Paenibacillus jamilae. Taxonomy (GTDB): domain Bacteria; phylum Bacillota; class Bacilli; order Paenibacillales; family Paenibacillaceae; genus Paenibacillus; species Paenibacillus jamilae_B. The sequence goes on from NZ_JBCNHI010000005.1 coordinate 277,387, forward strand.
TGAAATACTCCCAGAATTAAATGACCATCAGTTTCAGTATGAAGATCGTTTGGTGGATTTAGGTGCAGATTCGGTAGATCGAGCCGATATTGTAATGAAGACAATGGAAGCATTATCTCTTAATATTCCGCGCGTTGAGTTATCTGGTGTGAAAAATATAGGAGAATTGACTGATGCACTCTACGCCAAATTATAAACAGCCTGAGTTAGTTATTACGGGAATTGGTGTCACTTCGGCGATTGGACAGGGGAAGACTGCCTTTGCTTCGGCATTGTTCAAAGGGCAACATGCATTCGGAGTCATGCAACGTCCCGGCAGAAGGGGGGAGGCTTCATTTATAGGTGCGGAACTGCTATCCCTGTCTTATCCGGAGACTATATCCAAGCGAATGCTACGAACCGCATCATTTACAGGGCAGGTGGCAATGGTTACCCTTCAAGAAGCTTGGGATGATGCTCAATTGGATCATGTCGATCCTAGCCGCGTTGGACTTGTGATTGGAGGCTCTAATGTTCAGCAACGGGAATTATTTCAAACCTATGAGAATTATCGGGAAAAAATGTGCTTTGTACTTCCGACCTATGGGCTTTCCTTTATGGATACTGATCTGTGCGGGCTATGTACCGAGCAATTTGGCATTCAAGGCTTAGCATATACTGTCGGGGGGGCTTCCGCGAGTGGACAAGTCGCCATCATTCAGGCGATTGAGGCGATTCAAGCGAACCGGGTTGATGTATGTATTGCGATGGGGGCGTTGATGGATATTTCGTATTTGGAATGCCAAGCATTGCGGTCCCTGGGAGCCATGGGAAGCGACCGATATGCCGACCAACCAGCCATGGCGTGTCGCCCTTTTGATAAGATGCACGATGGATTCATATACGGGGAATCTTGCGGAGTTATCGTCATAGAACGGTCGGATTTTGCAAGGAAGCGGCAGGGGAAACCCTATGCAAAGCTTACAGGCTGGGATATGGGGATGGATCGGAACCGGAACCCCAATCCTTCTTATGAAGGCGAGGTTCGAGTGATTAAAAGGGCCTTGGAGAAAGCGAAACTGTCGCCGCAAAAAATCGATTATATTAATCCCCATGGGACAGGCTCAGTAATTGGGGACGAGATCGAAATAAAGGCAATACAGGATTGTCAATTATCACATGCTTACATCAATGCAACCAAATCCATTATCGGGCATGGCCTGAGTGCAGCCGGGACGGTTGAAATTATTGCTACTCTTCTCCAAATGAAAGAGTCGAAACTTCATCCTACCCGCAATTTGGAGGAGCCGATCAGAGTGGATTGCAACTGGGTGAAAAATGAGTCCATCCCGGCGGTTATTCACAATACTATGAATTTGAGCATGGGATTTGGCGGGATCAATACGGCCATCTGTATGCAAAAGTATGAGTCGGGCATTTAAGAAAGGGGGAGCATTATGGTATTGGTAGGAATAGAAGCAATGAACGTTTTTGGGGGCTCAGCCTATCTGGATGTCATGCAATTAGCGCAGCACAGGCAGTTGGACCCTGCGAGATTTGAAAATTTATTAATGAAAGAAAAGGCTGTTGCCCTGCCCTATGAAGATCCGGTTACCTTCGGAGTCAATGCGGCAAAACCGCTGGTGGACGCCCTCTCAGAAGCGGAAAAAAACCGAATTGAAATGCTTATCACCTGTACAGAATCAGGAATTGATTTTGGAAAATCAATCAGTACATATATTCACCATTATTTGGGGTTGAATCGGAATTGCAGGCTATTTGAACTCAAGCAAGCCTGCTATTCGGGTACTGCCGGACTCCAAATGGCGGTGAATTTTATTTTGTCCCAGGTCTCGCCAGGGGCCAAAGCACTTGTCATTGCCAGTGATATCTCACGATTTATTGCCGCTGAAGGCGGGGACGTTTTGAGTGAGGATTGGTCTTATGCTGAGCCAAGCGGAGGGGCAGGAGCAGTGGCCATGCTTATTAGTGAAAACCCTCATATATTTCAAGTCGATGCGGGCGCTAATGGATATTATGGCTATGAGGTGATGGATACTTGCCGGCCGATACCAGATAGCGAAGCCGGAGATGCAGACTTGTCTTTAATGTCCTATCTGGACTGCTGCGAGCAAGCGTTTTTGGAATACCAGAAACGGGTACAAGGAGTGGACTATAAAGATACCTTCCAGTATCTTTCCTTCCACACTCCATTCGGTGGAATGGTAAAAGGAGCTCATCGCACGATGATGCGAAGGATGACTCAAGCCAAACCGAATGAGATTGAGGTAGATTATGTACAACGTGTCCAGCCCGGCTTGGAGTATTGCCAACGAGTCGGAAATATTATGGGGGCGACCTTGTATCTGTCTTTGGCAGGTACGATTGATAAGGGCACATTTGATTCTCCAAAGCGAATTGGCTGCTTTTCGTACGGTTCAGGCTGCTGCTCGGAATTTTACAGCGGAGTGGTCATGCCGCAAAGCCAGGAGTATCTGCGTCGGTATGAGATCGAGCGTAATTTAGATAATCGCTATCAGTTATCCATGGATGAATATGAATCCTTGCTGAAAGGCAGTGGCGCTGTACGCTTTGGGACCCGCAACACCAAGCTGGATTTTCAATTGGTTCCAGGGGTAATCGATTCCGGGAAAGGGAGACAGCGGTTATATCTGGAGGAAATCTATGAATTCCATCGCAAATATCGGTGGGAATCATGAATTATCAAACGATTCAGGTTCGGTTCCAAGAATCGATTTGTTATTTACGGTTTTACCGACCAGAGGCGAATAACACGATTAATAACACCCTCATTGAGGAATGCATGCATGTGCTTGCGCTGTGTGAGGAGTCGGTTACGATCGTTGTTTTGGAAGGCCTGCCGGAGGTGTTCTGTCTTGGAGCGGATTTCCAAGAAATGTACGAAAAAATGGCAGATGAACATGAGCATGCACAAAATCCAGAGCCTCTATATGATCTGTGGTTAAAGCTGGCGACAGGTCCTTATATCACGATTTCTCATGTGCGAGGAAAGGCAAACGCTGGCGGCATCGGATTTATTGCTGCCAGCGACATAGTGATAGCAGATCAGACAGCACAGTTTAGTCTGTCGGAATTGCTATTTGGGCTTTTTCCTGCTTGTGTTCTGCCTTTTTTAGTGCGCAGAATCGGATTCCAGAAAGCGAATTATTTGACATTAATGACACAGCCAGTTATGGTTCAACAGGCCCTTTCATGGGGATTGATCGATGCATATGATGCGCAGAGCGATACGGTGCTGCGTAAGCATTTATTACGCCTTAGACGATTGAACAAAACGGGGATTTTACGCTATAAACGCTTTATGGATGAACTCAGCGATTTGCGTCAGTGCAAATCACTGGCATTGGCGTCCAATCAAGAGGTGTTTTCAGACGCTCAAAACCTGAAGGGTATTTTCCGATATGTCGAAACAGGTCAATTTCCGTGGATGGACTAATGGGCGTTTGCCACAAGACGGGATGCTTAGGGGGAAGTAGATCATCATGACACAATCTGTGGTTGAGTTACTTGAGATCGAGCGAGGGATTATTCAAGTAACAATGCAAGATAGGGTTCATAAAAATACATTTACCCTTGAAATGACGCGTGGACTTAGAGAAGCGTTTCATACGATCCAGAATGACTCGACCTGCAAAGTGGTAATTCTAACAGGCTATGACAACTACTTTGCCACTGGCGGGACGCAAGAGGGATTATTAGCCATACATGAAGGAACTTCGAAGTTTACTGATGAAAATATTTACTCTCTGGCATTGAACTGCAAAGTTCCAGTGATAGCTGCTATGCAGGGCCATGCGGTTGGTGGGGGCTTTGTCATGGGGCTGTTTTCCGATTTCGTAATCCTAAGCAAGGAAAGTATGTACACGACTAATTTTATGAGATATGGATTCACACCAGGAATGGGTGCGACGTTCATTATTCCCCAAAAACTAGGGTTCAGCCTGGGAGAAGAATTACTGTTAAATGGGGGGAATTACCGAGGCGCAGAACTGGAAAAGCGGGGAGTCCCGTTTCCAGTGTTGCCTCGCAGAGAAGTGATGAGCTATGGATTGGACCTTGCTAGACAGCTTGCCGAGAAGCCCAGATTTTCATTAATTACGTTAAAGGATCATTTGGTTGCTCCTCTCCGGGCTGAGCTTCCCAAAATCGTAGAACAAGAGCTGATTATGCATGAGAAGACCTTTCATCAGGCCGAGGTTAAAGAACGAATTATCAAGTTGTTTGGAAAATAAACAATTTCCTATAGCTTGATTTATTGAATTTGTTGAATGCTCTTACGGTTGTTCATGGGAATATGAAAACGAGTGTGAAAGAGGCATATAGCCTTTCTCATCACTCGTTTTTTCTTTGCTACTTTCGATTAAGCAACGCTTCAAACGTGAAACAGCAGCTCAAAATAGACATCGTGATAAGCATTTGGCTCATGTTGTATCTAAATTTTGTGTTTTGAGGAGTTGGTGGATGAATGACACGTAAACATGATCAAAGATCAGACCTTAATATCCCGATCGTTTCTTTTATGGAAACTTGCCGGCAATTTCCTGAAACAGAGTTGTTTACTTTTGAGAATGAAGGAGAGCATCCTCAAGTTCTTACGGGAACCACGCTTTTGCAGCAAGTGCAAGCTTTAGGCAGCATTCTAATGGAAAAACTGGCCGCGCAGGAAAGAGCACTCCTTGTATTTCCTCAGGGTCTGGGATATATCAGCAGCATGCTGGCATGTTTTTATGCAAACATCGTAGCCATCCCTACACCCATTACAGCAGCAGAGCCAGATGAAAAAATGATTGAGAAAATAAAGCCTATTCAAACGGATTCCGGGGCTGTATGTATCATAACAAATACCGTATTCAAAGACTTTCTTCAAACACAACCGGAGTTTAGAACATTTCGTATCCTAAATATTGATGAAATTTTTCAGGAGAGCGCTGCCGACATTGATATGAAGATGAGAATGCCAGCGCCTGAAGATATGGCCCTTTTACTTTACACATCGGGCTCCACATCCCTGCCTAAAGGAGTAATCCTCAGCCATAGATGTTTGATGAATCAGGTTAAGGCCGAGCAATGGAGAATTGACTCGAATAGCCGTGTCGTTTCCTGGATGCCGCAATTTCATGCTTTTGGGCTGCAAAACAATATTTTGGTACCGCTATTCAATGGCGCCTCAAGCATTATTCTTCCGCCAGAAAGCTTCGCTAAAAATCCGGAGTATTGGATTCAGATGATTGACAAGTATCAGGCTACCCATACCGCTGCGCCAAATTTTGCATTCGATTACTGCTGTTCCACATTGGACGTAGCTTCACTACGAGCATATTCTCTTCACCATCTCCAAGCGATCATATGTGCAGGTGAGCCCATCCGCAAGGAAAGTTACGAAAATTTCGTCCATAAATTGCGGGTATTAGGGCTTAGAGAAGATATATTTAGTCCTCTTCTTGGCTTATCTGAGCTGTGTCCTGTTACTAGTGTAAAACCGGGCCAGTCGATGAGATTTCTTAATTTAGATATTCCTAGTCTGGAGCAAAGAAGGGTCCAGTACACAGATGAGAAGAACCCATCAAAGACCGTTGTCAGCTGCGGGGAAATTGAAGCTCCGACAGAAATACGAATTGTTCATCCTGAAAGTCATATGCAATGCCTGCCAGAGGAAATCGGCGAAATTTGGATTAAATCCAATCGAATGGCAGAGGGCTATTTAAATAGAAAGGAAGAAACGGACAGTACTTTTGAGGCTATGCTTTCCAATACACAGGAAGGTGGTTTTTTCCGTACAGGAGATCTTGGCTTTATTGCAGACAATCATATCTATGTCATCGGCAGAGAAAAGGAAGTCATAATCATTCGCGGCAAAAATCATCATGCTGTCGATATTGAATGGACCATCCAAAAAAATATGCCGGAGTTGACCTTGCCTATCGCTGTATTTTCCGCCGAAATTAATGGCCAGGAAAAGGTAATCGTCGTACAGGAGATTGAAGCACCACTTCATGAGCAGGAATATAAACGACTGGTTGAAAATATGCTGAACGCCGTATCTGGGACACATCAACTTGAAATCTATGATATATATTTGCTGCCAAAAGGTAGTATTCCCAAAACGGGGAGTGGGAAAATTCAAAGAAAGGTCTGCCGTAATGCTTACATCAAACAAGAGCTTAGAGCGCTCTATCAATATCGGCACGCAATCTCAACAGCGCATTCAGGTATTGGAGAGCCGGATGCTACTATAGACGCTATTTCGTTGTTACAGTTGAAGATTCAAGAGTATATGGTGCAATTTTTGCAGCGGGAGCTAAATCTGGAGTCCGTGGCAATGGATTTGAATAAAAATATTTACGGCTATGGCCTTGATTCCATCCTTGTCATGAAGCTCATACGCGGCATTGAAAAATCTTATCCGGTCAAGGTTAAGGCAAGAGAGATTCTAGAATATCCGACGATTCAATTACTTTCGGCTTATTTAGCCAAAAAGATTGAAGAAAATAAACCGGTTGTAGAGGCCAAGACCGAGACAATCCTGCACAGTGTGCAAAGGAACCCACTTTCTGAAGTTCAAAAGGGATTGTGGCTATTACATAAAATGTCTCCTGAAATAAATGCTTACAATATACCGATATGTCTCCGGTTCAACACAAAGATCGAGAAAGAGAACCTAAAGCAGGCTTTTTACACCGTTTTAGAACAATACCCCATTTTACAAAGCGTCATTGAAGAGGAAAATGGGATACCTTATCAAAAGCTGGGGTCTGCCCAGCCGTTTAATATGCAAACAGAGGATATTTCAAGCTTGAAAGTGGATGAAATCATTCCTTTTATTCGGAGCAAGGCAAAGCAGCCATTTGCACTGGAACAGGAACCTCTAATGCGTGTTCATCTGATGTCCAGGTCCGAACAAGAACATTTCATACTGGTGGTCATCCATCATATTATTTTCGATGGTAGTTCTTTCGTCCTTTTTGTTCAAAGCTTTTTAGATGCATATAAGGACTTGGTGCAAGGAAAGAGACCAGTCGTTTTGCCACCTGACGCGAGCTACAGCGATTTTGTGGAATGGGAACAAGCGATGCTGGCGAGTGCAGAAGGGGAAAAGCATTTTTCCTATTGGAAACAACAGCTGTCGGGTGCTTTACCGACTCTAGAGCTTCCATATAACCGCTCAGGTTTTCTGACTCCAAGCATGGAAGGACAAACATATACCAAGCGGCTTCCTGCTGATTGGGTCAAACGGGTAAAAACTTTTGCCCACACGCAGTATATAAGCTTGTCTACCGTCTTGCTAGGTATGTATGTGATATTGCTTAACCAGTATTCGAGGCAGGAAGATATCACCGTTGGAATGCCAGTAATGGTACGACCGGAGGAACGTTTTGACCCGTTAATCGGGTATTTTGTCAATATGCTTCCAATACGCAGCCAAGTGTCGGAAACAGAGACATTTCTGGATTTCATAAAAAAATTACAAATGATCGTAGTCAATGGGATGGATCATGCTTCTTATCCTTTTCCGACTCTGGTTCGAGCATTAAATGTGCCGCGCTTGCTGGCAAGCTCGCCTGTTTTTCAAGCAGTCTTTTCTTACCAAAATTTTCTCCAAACTTCAAGCTTGCAGCAGCTTTGTGCGCCGTATCGTGATAGCTTTGTCGTTGAATTGGTAGAAGAAATTCACCAGGAAGGTGAATATGAGCTGGTAATGGAGCTGCTGGAGCAGGAAGAAGAGATGACATTAAATCTCAAATACCGTTCTGGTTTGTTTGATGAATCTACCATCGTACAGATGGCTGAGCGTTACATCGCATTGGCGGAAGCGCTTATGAGCAATCCTACGGCTGCGCTGCAGGATTATTCATTACTTTTGCAAGAGGAAAAGAACAGCATCCTATATGACTGGAATGCGACCGAAGCAAGTTATCCAGATAAATGCTTCCCTGAATTATTTATAAAACAGGCAAGGAAAACGCCTGAGGCTGTTGCAGTTGTATATGAAGAGCAATCGCTTACCTATCGTGAATTAAAAGAAAAGAGCACTTTACTCGCGCTATATTTGCAAAATCAGGGCGTTACGCCTGATACGCTGGTAGGGATTTGCATGGAACGGTCTTTAGAAATGGTTATTGGGCTGTTGGGAATCCTTCTGGCGGGGGGAGCCTATGTGCCACTTGATCCAGGCTATCCAGAGGACAGATTGGAATATATGCTTCAGGATTCCAATGCTTCTCTTGTCATTACGCAATCGGGATTACTGGAAAAAGTAGCTCAGTTGGTAGGTAATAATGTGAACTGCATTGTTCTTGATAACGATTGGGACCATCTGACAAGTAGTGTGAAGGGAAGAAAGACACTCAAACGGGAAATACAGCCTACCCATTTGGCATATGTGATATACACCTCTGGAAGTACAGGGAAGCCCAAAGGGGTTATGATCCCGCACAAAGCGTTGACCAACTTTCTTCTTTCTATGGGAGAAAAGCCAGGCATAACAGAGCAGGACAAACTGCTTGCAGTGACAACGTATTGCTTTGACATTGCGGGACTGGAATTATATCTGCCTTTGATTAAAGGCGCTCAATGCTATGTGTGCAGTTCTGAAAAAGCCAAGGATGCCGAAAGACTCAAGCAGGAGATTCAAAAAATAAAACCGACAATGATGCAGGCAACCCCTGTGACTTGGACCATGCTTTTTCAAGCTGGCTGGAAGAATGAAGAAAATATGAAAATGCTCTGTGGCGGAGAAGCACTTTCGGAAACATTGAAATCTTATTTTGTGCATAACAACGGTGATGCTTGGAATATGTTCGGTCCGACTGAAACGACGATTTGGTCTACAATTCAAACGATTACTGCCGACAAGCCGATTTCGATCGGCAAGCCTATTGCCAATACCCAGATTTATATTTTGGATCAGCAGCTTAGACCTGTACCTATCGGATTTCCGGGTGAGCTTTTCATTTCGGGCAATGGCTTGGCCAGAGGTTATTTGAATCAGCCAGCGCTTACGGATGAAAAGTTTATTGACAACCCATTCAAGCCTGGAACGAAGCTCTATAGAACTGGGGATTTATGCAGATGGCTTTCTGATGGCTCTATTGAATACTTAGGACGGATGGATTATCAAGTGAAAATCCGCGGGTTTCGAATTGAGCTGAGTGAAGTTGAAAGCCAGATTAGAACTTATCCGGGAATTGATGAATGTGTCGTGATCGCCAAGGAACAAGGAGGGGATAAGCAGCTTGTTGCCTACTATTTACGCAACAACTCTCAGCTCGAGGAATACTCACTTGACCCGAAAGAAGTACGAAATTATTTAAAAGCTTCCTTGCCTTACTATATGATTCCAGCATTCTTTATCGAACTGGACAAGCTGCCATTGACCCCGAATGGAAAAATAGACCGGAAGGAATTAATGAGCCGGAGAGTCGAGCTAACCACGACAACCAGAAAAATCCATTTCCCACAATCGGATGTGGAACACCAAGTGTTAACAATATGGAAAAAGCTCTTGGATGTCGATCATCTAAGTACAGATGATGCCTTCTTTGACGTGGGTGGAAATTCTTTTTCAGCCGCAGAGATGGTTAGAAGGATCAAGGACAAGCTGGAGTGCGATATTTCGGTGACAGCGCTGTTCAAGTACCCAACAGTTCGGGAGCTCAGTGCTTACATTACGAAAATAAAAGGCGAGGATAGTCCTCCTTCTTCACCAGAGCAAACAGATCCCGCTGAAGATACCATTTCATCAGGGATAGACTCGAAGGAAGATGAACGTAAGCCATCCTCCCCTGATTATTATGAGGATAGTGTCGCAATCATAGGGATTTCATCCCATTTTCCGGGTGCGAAAAACCACGTTGAGTTTTGGAGCAATTTGAGGGCAGGGGTGGAAAGTGTCCGGTACTTTTCCCAAGAAGAGCTCGCCCAGTTAGGGCTGGAGAGAGAGATTGTCGAGCATCCACACTATGTGCCTGGACAATGCACGATTGAGGGGAAAGAGTATTTCGACCCTGAGTTTTTTAATTTGTCCCAGAAAAATGCTGAATTTATGGATCCTCAGATGAAATTACTGCTACAGCATGCATGGAAGGCTGTCGAAGATGCTGGTTATGTCTCCAAGGAAATTCCTGAGACCAGTGTGTATATGTCGGCGAGCAGCAGTTTTTATCAAGCCTTTATTCCTAATTTGGCTTCGCAGTCGCCTAATGTTCTGAGGAATGCGGATGAATATGTAACCTGGATTTTGGCACAGGGCGGGACAATTCCTACTATGATATCCCATAAATTGGGACTCAAGGGTCCTAGTCTATTTGTGCACTCGAACTGTTCTTCCTCATTAGTCGGACTGCGTCTAGCTTCGCAAAGCCTATTATCTGGTGAAGCAAAATACGCGTTGGTTGGAGCGTCAACGATCTTTCCTTTCAACAGTTTAGGTTATGTATATCAGCCTGGCTTGAACTTTTCTAGTGATGGTCATATTAGAGCCTTTGATGATTCGGCAGATGGAATGATTGGCGGAGAAGGGGTTGGAGTTGTTCTACTGAAAAAAACGCTGGATGCGGTTAGAGACGGTGACCATATCTATGCGATATTACGGGGAGTTAGTGTAAACAACGACGGAACCGACAAACTAGGGTTTTATGCCCCAAGTGTTAAAGGTCAGTCTGAAGTTATTCAGAAGACGATCGAATCAACCGGAATTCATCCCGAAACGATCAGTTATATTGAGACACATGGAACAGGAACCAAATTGGGCGATCCTGTTGAGTTTGCGGCTTTAAATGATACATTCAGTCAGTACACAGACAAAAAACAATTTTGTGGTATTGGATCGGTCAAAACCAACATCGGACATCTGGATACCGCGGCAGGTTTGGCGGGGTGTATTAAAGTCGCTTTAAGCTTATACCATAATGAGATTCCTCCTACACTTAATTACGATACACCCAATACCGATATGCATATGTCTGATTCGCCTTTTTATGTTGTTGATACACTGCGGAAATGGGAACATGCGTCAGTTCCCCATCGGGCGGCGCTGAGCTCCTTTGGCATAGGCGGAACGAATGCTCATGCTATTTTCGAACAATATGTAGCTAATGATGAACCCGAACGCTCTAAATCCAGTTCGGTGAACGATGCTGCTGATTATCTTATTCCTTTGTCTGCCAAAAATGATCAGCGCCTTAAGGTATATGCTGAGGAGCTCTCGGCTTTCTTGATAGCTTCTCAGGAAGTGAATTTGACGGATGTATCTTTTACGCTTCAAACAGGCCGCACGGCAATGAGAAGTCGGGTGGCGTTTATCGTCAAGAATACAAGCGAACTAGTGCAAAAACTGGAATCGTTCGCGAACGGACAAGAACATATCGAGAATTGCTGGCGGGGAGGACATAATCAGCAAGATTCAGTGCAATGGTTTGAAGAGGAAGAAGTGTTCAAGGAATTAGTGAGCAAATGGATTTCAAATCGTGAAATGAACAAGCTGGCAGAGCTATGGGCCAAAGACTTTCATTTCGATTGGAAATTATTATACCAAGACGTGCGACCGAAAAGAATCAGTCTCCCTACGTACCCTTTTGCTAAGCAACGCTGCTGGGCTCCTGAGGTTGAGGCTGGAGCAGCAAATGTCAGAGCGGCGGCGGAAGCACCTGCTGTTGCAGCTAGCCATACCCTGCTGCTGGAGCCAGTCTGGAAGGAGCAGAACGTACCGCCGGAGGTCGAAGTCCCTGCCTATGACCGCCGTATTATCTTGCTGTGTGAGCCGGATGAGGCTTTGTCTGAACAGCTTGAAGCACAAGTGAACGGGTCGGCGCAGGTCTTGGCCTTCTCATCCGGGAAGAGACGGGTGGATGAACGGTTTCAGGCCTACGCAGTTCAGGCGTTTGAGAGCATCCAAAGCGTACTTAAAGACAAGCCTGCGGGAAGGGTACTGGTTCAGCTTGTTGTGACGGCGGCTGGAGAAGGGCAACTCTTTTCGGGACTTTCGGGTCTGCTGAAGACCGCCCGACTGGAAAATCCGAAACTCATCGGGCAATTGATCGAAGTGGAGCAGGGAGAATCTGCGGAAAGCCTACAGGCGAAGCTAGAGGAAAACAGCCGCAGTCCGGTAGACGGATGGATTCGCTATGAACGCGGTCAACGGAAAACCGCTTGCTGGAGCAGGTACGAGCCGTCTCGGGCAGAAGAGAAGTTGCCATGGAGAGACGGTGGC
>NZ_JBCNHI010000006.1:0-1315 GCF_050482105.1 Paenibacillus jamilae
TTACACCCTGAAAACTGGATCCGAAACTTCATTGCGTCTTATCTTAGGATAAGCCCTCGACCGATTAGTATTGGTCAGCTCCATGCATTACTGCACTTCCACCCCCAACCTATCTACCTCGTCGTCTTCAAGGGGTCTTACATACTGGGAAATCTCATCTTGAGGGGGGCTTCACGCTTAGATGCTTTCAGCGCTTATCCCTTCCGTACATAGCTACCCAGCGGTGCTCCTGGCGGAACAACTGGTACACCAGCGGTACGTCCATCCCGGTCCTCTCGTACTAAGGACAGCTCCTCTCAAATTTCCTACGCCCACGACAGATAGGGACCGAACTGTCTCACGACGTTCTGAACCCAGCTCGCGTACCGCTTTAATGGGCGAACAGCCCAACCCTTGGGACCTACTTCAGCCCCAGGATGCGATGAGCCGACATCGAGGTGCCAAACCTCCCCGTCGATGTGGACTCTTGGGGGAGATAAGCCTGTTATCCCCAGGGTAGCTTTTATCCGTTGAGCGATGGCCCTTCCATGCGGTACCACCGGATCACTAAGCCCGACTTTCGTCCCTGCTCGACTTGTAGGTCTCGCAGTCAAGCTCCCTTCTGCCTTTGCACTCTTCGAATGATTTCCAACCATTCTGAGGGAACCTTGGGGCGCCTCCGTTACTCTTTAGGAGGCGACCGCCCCAGTCAAACTGCCCACCTGACACTGTCCTCGCACCGGATCACGGTACCAAGTTAGAACCTAGATACGATCAGGGTGGTATCCCAAGGATGCCTCCTCTCAAGCTGGCGCTCAAGATTCTACGGCTCCCACCTATCCTGTACAGATCGTACCCAAATTCAATATCAAGCTGCAGTAAAGCTCCATGGGGTCTTTCCGTCTTGTCGCGGGTAACCTGCATCTTCACAGGTATTAAAATTTCACCGGATCTCTCGTTGAGACAGCGCCCAAGTCGTTACGCCATTCGTGCGGGTCAGAATTTACCTGACAAGGAATTTCGCTACCTTAGGACCGTTATAGTTACGGCCGCCGTTTACTGGGGCTTCGGTTCATAGCTTCGCCCGAAGGCTTACCACTCCCCTTAACCTTCCAGCACCGGGCAGGCGTCAGCCCGTATACTTCGCCTTGCGGCTTCGCACAGACCTGTGTTTTTGCTAAACAGTCGCTTGGGCCTTTTCACTGCGGCCCCCTCGGGCTATTCACCCTACCGAGGCACCCCTTCTCCCGAAGTTACGGGGTCATTTTGCCGAGTTCCTTAACGAGAGTTCTTCCGCGCGCCTTAGAATTCTCTTCTCGCCTACCTGTGTCGGTTT
>NZ_JBCNHI010000007.1:0-1595 GCF_050482105.1 Paenibacillus jamilae
ACGATGTGCGGATTTGCCTACACATCAGCCTCACTGCTTAGACGGACATCCATCAGTCCGCGTCACTACCCTACTGCGTCACCCCATCGCTCATAACGGATTACGGTGGTACAGGAATTTCCACCTGTTGTCCTTCGACTACGCCTATCGGCCTCGCCTTAGGTCCCGACTTACCCTGAGCGGACGAACCTTCCTCAGGAACCCTTAGGCTTTCGGCGGATCTGATTCTCACAGATCTTTTCGTTACTCATACCGGCATTCTCACTTGAATGCAGTCCAGCGCTCCTTCCGGTACACCTTCAACCCGCATTCAACGCTCCCCTACCCCTGATGCAAAGCATCAAGCCATAGCTTCGGTGGTGTGTTTAGCCCCGTTACATTTTCGGCGCAGAGTCACTCGACCAGTGAGCTATTACGCACTCTTTCAATGGTGGCTGCTTCTAAGCCAACATCCTGGTTGTCTGTGCAACTCCACATCCTTTCCCACTTAACACACACTTGGGGACCTTAGCTGATGGTCTGGGCTGTTTCCCTTTCGACAATGGATCTTAGCACTCACTGTCTGACTCCCGGAACTAAATCTATGGCATTCGGAGTTTGACTGAGCTTGGTAACCCTTGCGGGCCCCGCACCCAATCAGTGCTCTACCTCCACGATTCTTTTTTCCGAGGCTAGCCCTAAAGCTATTTCGGGGAGAACCAGCTATCTCCGGGTTCGATTGGAATTTCTCCGCTACCCCCACCTCATCCCCGCATTTTTCAACATGCGTGGGTTCGGGCCTCCAGTGCGTGTTACCGCACCTTCACCCTGGACAGGGGTAGATCACCCGGTTTCGGGTCTACGTCCACGTACTCATTCGCCCTATTCAGACTCGCTTTCGCTGCGGCTTCAGCTCTTCACCTTAACCTTGCACGGGAACGTAACTCGCCGGTTCATTCTACAAAAGGCACGCCATCACCCATAGATCGGGCTCTGACTTCTTGTAAGCACACGGTTTCAGGATCTATTTCACTCCCCTTCCGGGGTGCTTTTCACCTTTCCCTCACGGTACTGCTTCACTATCGGTCGCCAGGGAGTATTTAGCCTTGGCAGATGGTCCTGCCGGATTCATACGGGGTTTCACGTGCCCCGCACTACTCGGGATCCGTCTCGGAGGGAACAGGTTTTGAACTACAGGGCTTTTACCTTCTCTGGCGGGCCTTTCCAGACCTCTTCATCTAACCGGTTCCTTTGTAACTCCATGTGAGACGTCCCACAACCCCAAGGAGCAAGCTCCTTGGTTTGGGCTAATCCGCGTTCGCTCGCCGCTACTGACGGAATCACTATTGTTTTCTCTTCCTCAGGGTACTTAGATGTTTCAGTTCCCCTGGTCTGCCTCTCTCTCACCTATGTATTCAGTGAGAAGTGACTGTCGATGAAGACAGCCGGGTTTCCCCATTCGGACATCCCCGGATCAAAGCTTGCTTACAGCTCCCCGAGGCCTTATCGTTGTTCGCCACGTCCTTCGTCGGCTCCTGGCGCCTAGGCATCCTCCGTGTGCTCTTTGTAGCTTAACCTAGACTTTTCTTTCACAGAAAGAAAATGTCGATGTTCAA